>JAODBK010000014.1 GCA_025463925.1 Acidimicrobiales bacterium
ACGTCGCGGCCGGGCCCGAAGCGACGGGCCGGCGCGCCGGCGCGCCGTCGCCGAACGGCATGCTGGTCGCCACGATGACGGGCACGATGCTCCACCGGCCCGACTGCCCGGTGGTGGCCGGCAAGCCGCAGTCGGCGCTGCGGGCAGTGGCGGCCGACGATCCCGCGTTCAAACCCTGCAAGATCTGCGACCCGCTCGAAGTGCCCGTCGGTTAGCAGTCGGGTAACACTGTGGCGGTGCCCAGCCTCCCCGTCCTCTATCTCATCGCGGCGGTGGTGGGCGTCCTGTTCACGGTCAACGCCTTCCGCCCGGCGCATTTCCCGGCCGCCTTCACGGTGCCGAGCTTCTTCGCCGGCTGGCTGACGTCCGAGCTGCCGATCCACCACATCGTCTGGCAGGCGGTCGCGTCGGCGGTCTTCATCGCGCTCGGCGCGCTCTCGGACTGGCCGGGTTGGGTCGCGCTCGGGCTGACGCTGCTGTCGTGGGTCGGGCTGGTGCAGCTGGCCCGACTGGCGTCGATGTCGGAGGAGGTCACGGAACAGTCGCTGGTGGAGGTGCTCGGATCGGATTACCGCAGCCGGATCCCCGCCGAACTGATGGAGGCGGCGCAGCCCGGGGTCGACTGGCGGCGGCTCGTGCTGCCGTTCTCGATGAAGGATCCCGAGGTCGAGGTCACCCGCAACGTCGTCTTCCACCACGACGGCAAGCTGAAGCTGAAGCTCGACGTCTACCGCAACCGGGCCCATCCGGTCGGCGCGCCGGTGCTGCTCTACCTCCACGGCGGCGCGTGGGTGTTCGGGGACAAGCGCGAGCAGGGCATCCCGATGATGACCTACCTGGCCTCCCACGGGTGGCTGTGCGTCACTGCCAACTACCGCTTGGCACCGCGATCGCCGTTCCCGGCGCAGATCATCGACGCCAAGCGGGCCATCGCGTGGGTCAAGGAGCACGCCGCCGAATACGGCGGCGATCCCGGGTTCGTCGCGATCAGCGGCGGCTCGGCCGGCGGACATCTCGCGGCCCTGGCGGCGCTGACCCCGAACGAGCCTGAATGGCAGCCGGGCTTCGAGGACGCCGACACGTCGGTGTCGGCCGCGGTGCCGTTCTATGGCGTCTACGACTTCACCAATCGCGATGGCCTCGGCCACCGCGGCATGCGCCGATTCCTCGAGCGATCGGTGCTGAAGAAGAAGCTGAACCGTGATCGCGACGCGTTCGAGGCGGCGTCGCCCATGTACCGCGTCGGGCCCGACGCGCCGCCGTTCTTCGTCGTGCACGGCCGCAACGACACCCTGGTCCCGGTCAAGCAGGCCCGGCTGTTCGTGAAGCTCCTCCGCGACGCGTCACGGTCGACCGTCGCGTACGCCGAGATTCCGGGCGCGCAGCACGCCTTCGAGATCTTCAAGTCGATTCGGACCGCCCACGTGGTGCAGGCGGCCGAGCGGTTCCTGGCCGTCGTGCGGGCCGGCGCCCACGATCGTGCGAGCCGATAGCCTCGCGACATGCGCGAGCAGCTGAGGACGACGATCGAGAACTTCCGCACCTACGACGCGCCGTTCGCGACCAAGGTACGGATGGCGATCAGCAACAACCTGAAGAAGGCCCGCACCCGGCAGGACTGCTGCGGCAACCACGGCCAGCCCGGCTGTTGACGCAAGGCTGACGGGCCCGGTTCGGGCTCACCCGACCACCACCACCATCACTGACCGGTTATTTGGTGTCCCAGGCCTTGCGGGTCTGCTTCTGCGCCTCCTGCTTGGACTGCTTGGCGGCGCGCTTCTCCTTGAGGGTCCGACTCGGTTTCTTCGGTTGGCTGGAAGGTGTCGATTTCGAGGCCATGACCTCAGGGTAAGCGGTTCTGGCAACCTGGGCGGGTGAGTCATCCGATCGACATCGATCGCGTCGACGCCGTCCTGCTCTCCGACGGATGGCACTTCGTCTTCCCGCAGACCTTCGACCTCGGCGTCTACTCGTTCATCCATCCGGCCGGCGGGAAGCACGCGGTGCTGTTCGACGGCGGCACCGGCTTCGGCTTCAGCGAGAAGGACACCGCGGGCGAGATTCGGCGGCTCAGCGGACCGGTGGCGTCGATCCTTGCCGTGCGTTACACCCGCGAGTCGGACGACGACTAGGCGGCGGGGACCGAGAAGTCGCGGTCGGGCTTCTCGGGCGGCATGTTCATGGGCCCCGTGGGTTGCCAGCCGCTGACCGCCAGGTCCTCGAGCACGTGCGCCATGTTGAGCACGTCCTCCTCGTAGCGGAACTTGCCACCGCCGGCATAGACGAGCCGGGACCAACCCGACTGCACGGCCGGACGACCGTCGGGCCGCGTGCCGGGGATCACCTCGGTCCACTTGACGATGACGTTGTCGCCTTCGACGGCGGTGAACTCGACCGGGAAGGTCCAGTCGTCGAGCCCGGCCATCGAGTCCTCGAGGAACGTCCGGAACGCGTCGATGCCCTCGACGCGGCCCCACGCCGGGTCGTTGAACACCACATCGTCGGTGAAGAACGGCAGCAGCGCGTCCCAGGTCGCCTCCTTGGCGTCGATCTGGGCCCGCACCTTCACGTAGCGGGCAACGGTGGCCTCGATCTCCTCGCGCGGGTGGGTCGCCATGGCTGAGTTCTAGCGCTGCCGGCCGGTGGGCGGCGGGAGCCGTACGATTGGCGGACACATGTCGGTCGTCGCACCGGAGCAGGTTCTCGCCGATCTCGAGCCAGGTGACCCCGACGCGCCGGCCACGACCTTGGCGACACCGGTGTGGTGGGTGCTGGCGGCGTGCTCGCTCGGGGCGGCGGCGCTGCACTTCGGCTACGCGCCGTCGCACCTCGCCGAGTACTGGGTGTACGGCGTCTTCTTCATCGTCCTCGCCTGGTTCCAGCTCTTGTGGGCGGTCGGCGCGGTGGTGCGGCCGCGGCGATGGCTCCTCGCGCTCGGGATCGTCGCCAATGCGCTCGTGATCGCGGTGTGGGTGCTGTCGCGCACGCGCGGGGTCTGGGTCGGCCCGCACGCCGACGTCAAGGAGGCGGCGTCATTTCCCGACATCCTCGCGACCGCGCTCGAGGCCGTGGTCGTCGCCGGTGCCGTCGGCGCGCTCGCGGCGCGCCGGTTCCTCGGGCGCGGGTTGCGGCACCGCTGGCCGACGGCATTGGTGGCCGCGGCGAGTGTCGTGGTGATCGGCTCGGCGGCGAGCTACGGGCTCTCGCCGCGCTTCGCGGCCGCCCACGCCGCGAGCCACACCCACGCCGGCGCCGCCGGCCTCACGGGGTCCACGCCGTGCGAGAAGGCGGGGCCGCCGGCGTCACAGGGCCAGGTGTTCGACGGCGCAGGCCACTTCCACCGCGGCCCGAGCGTCCAGCAGCCGATCGACGAGACGACGCGGCTGGAGTTGCAACGCCAGCAGGTGGTCGCGCGGCAGGTCGCCGCCAGGTACCCGACGGTGGCCGACGCCGAGCGCGCCGGCTATCGCCAGTCCACGCCGTACGTTCCGTGCATCGGCGCGCACTACACCAACGTGGCGCTGGCGATCTCGTTCAACGCGGCCACCCCCTCGGAACTGCTGTACGACGGGACCACGCCGGCGGCGCGCATCGTCGGGCTGAGCTACCTCGTGTGGCATCCGAGCGGACCACCCGACGGCTTCGCCGGTCCCAACGACGCGTGGCACCAGCACAACTTCAACGGCGGATTGTGCATCAACCTCTCGACGGGCATCGTCGTCGGCGCCGAAGCCACCAGCCCGGCGGAGTGCGCGGCGCGGGGAGGGAGCAAGATCCCGCTCACCGACGTGTGGATGCTGCACGACTGGGTCGTGCCGGGCTTCGAGTGCTCGTGGGGGATCTTCGCGCCCGAGTGCCCCGAGCTCGGAGGGCGGACCGGCGGCACCGCGTGGGACGCGCCCGATCCCAACCACACCGCGATCCCGGCCGGCTGACGCGACGCGATCAGCGATCCGCGACGATCAACTGTCGGCGTACTCGGTGTGCACGCCGTGCGACGGCCCGGCCAGGTAGCCGCCGTCGATCACGAACTCGCTGCCCGTGCAGAACGAGCTGGCGTCCGACGCCAGCCAGCACACCAGCTCGGCGACGTCGGCGGGCTGGCCGATCCGCCGCAGCGGCATCATCTGCGCCAGCGCCGGCCGCATGTCCCAACCGCCGGGTTCGGCCGGCTGGATCATCGGCGTGTCGATGGGTCCGGGGTGCACCGAGTTGACGCGGATCCCCGATGGGCCCACCTCCAGCGCGGCCACCTTGGCCAGGCCGCGGATGGCGAACTTCGACGACACGTAGCTGGCGATGCCGGCCGCGCCCTGGATGCCGTTGACCGAGGAGATGAGGACGATCGAGCCCGGTCGTCCGCCGGCCGTCATGGCGCGGATGCCGGACCGGAGCGCGAGGAAGGTGCCGATCTGGTTGACGTCGATCACCTGCCGGTAGGCGTCGAGTGGGGTGTTGGCGATCGGGAGCGGCGGCCGGGCGATGCCGGCATTGCTCACCAGCGCGTCGAGCCCGCCCAGCCCGGCGACGACCGACTCGGCCGCGGCCCAGTCGTCCTCGGACGTCACGTCGAGGTGGATCCAGGTGCCGCCGATCTCGGCGGCGAGCTTCCCGCCGACCTCGTCGTTGACGTCGCCGAGGACGACGTGGGCGCCCTCGGCCGCGAACAACCGCGCTTCGGCCTCACCCTGCCCCTGCGCGGCACCGGTGATCAGCGCGACCTTGCCGTCGAGCCGGCCGCTCATGAGCGCTCGCTCGGGATCCAGTCGAGGCCGTACAACTCCTTGGCGTTGGTGTGCAGCATGAGCTTCACCTCGTCCCACGGGAGCCCGCGGAAGTTCCGCTCGATGGTGACACGGTTGTTCGGCCAGTCGCTCGCGGTGTGCGGGTAGTCGGTCGACCAGAGCAGGTGCTTGATGTTCATGCGGTCGCGGAGTTGGATCCCGACGGTGTCGACGATGAAGGTCGACCAGATGTTGCGGTAGACGATCCGGCTCGGCAGCTCGTGCATCTGCTCGGCCGCTCCGGTGAACCAGCGATAGCGCATGAACATGTCGTCGAGCTGCTCGCACATCGTGGGGATCCAGCCGATGTTGGCCTCGACGAGGAGCACCCGGAGATCCGGATGGCGCTCGAAGATGCCCGAGAACACCAGGTCGCTGGCGACCGGGATGGTGTACGCGCCTGCCTTGCTCGCGCCAGCGGTCGCGAGGAACGCGCGCGACCGCAGGTCGTTGACCGCGGGCGGCACCGATCGCAGGAAGCTCCCGATGTGCACCGCGATCGGGTGCTGCGCCTCCTCGGCCAGCGACCAGAACTGGTGATCCTCGGGCTGCGGATCGAGGCCGCCGTTCGGGAAGGTGGAGATCACCGCGCCGCGATGGCCGAGCCCCATGCCGCGCTCCATCTCCTCGATGGCGTCGTCGACCCCGGTGGTGGGCAGGACGCTCTGGCCGATGAGCCGGCCGTCGGACCCGTCGCAGAACTCGGCGAGCCAGTCGTTGTATGCCCGCACGCACGCCAGCTGCAGCTCGCGATCCTGGCCGTAGGCCTTGGCCCCGGCCAGCGTGACGCTCGGGTACAGCACCTGGGCGAAGATCCCGTCGGCGTCGAGGTCGGCCAGCCGCGCCTTGGTGTCGAAGCTGCCGGGGCGCATGTCCTCGTACGTGTGGCCGGCCGGCTTGTACTGGAGGTAGCTCAGGCCGGCGGACGCGGTGAGGCCGACCGGTCGCGTCCGTTTGCCGTCGTCGAACGACCAGACGTCGCCCTCGTCGGTGTGGACCACCTTCGGCGCCCGATCGCGCACGTGGGCCGGCACCCGGCTCGTCCAGGTGTCGGGCGGCTCGTTGACGTGGGCATCGGCGTCGATCACCGGGTAGTCGATCGACGCGACGTCATGGAACAGGCGCTCAGGCATTTGCTCTCCTCGCCCGGCGCGGTGCCGCGGCGGTCGTGTTGGCGGTCATGGTCGCTTCCAGTCGTTCGATCGCAACCGCGATGCGGCGGACATCGGCCGCGGTGTCCTCGGCGTGCGCCGCCGTCGTGCGGGCCGCGGTGACGAGCCGCGTGAGCCACGCGCCGACCAACAGCCCGGTGCCGGCGACGAGCAGGGCCAGGCCGAGGATCCCGCCCGAGATCAGGAACGGGATCTGCTCGTACTCGCGCGCGCTCCCGGCGGCGCCCCACCATCCCAGCAGCACCAGGACGACGCCGGTCGGCGCCAGCACGGAACCGGCGAGCGCCAGCTTTCGGTCGTGGCTCAGGCGACGCGGGCGGGCGGCCCGCATGACCTCGGTCAGGCGGCTCACGCGGGCCACGGCGTCGTTCGGCCGCAGTCCGGCATCGCCGGTCGGTGCCACATCGGTCACGGCAGCTCGCTCCTCTCGCGCCGACAGGCGGCCGGGTCCTCGGTGAGGATCCGGCCGAACCCGCCGTAGGTCTTGGCGGCGGCGATCGCGACGGCGGTCGTCGCCAGCAACAGCAGGCCGGTCGGGATCCGCACCGGCCGGAAGGGCCGAGTCACCGCGGCCGGGGCCAGCCGGCCCGTTGCGGTCACCGGCGCGGTCGACGACGAGGCGGGCGCGCTCGGCGTTGGCGGCACCGCGCTTCCGACATCGGTGGGCGACGGGGCCTGCGCCGCCGGCGCCCCGCCGGCCGACCCCGGAAGGGCCGGCGCGTCCGGCACCGGCAGGGGACCGGCGTCGGCGAGGACCAGCGCGGTGCGGGCCACCGCACCGCCGATCGCGAACACCAGGACGCTGTCGCTCGCCTTCTGCGTGACGATCAGGCTCCCTGCGGTGTACGACGCGGTGGACGCGCCGACCTGCCGCACCGGCTCCGACACCGCCATCGTGATGCCGGCCTGCCGCAGCACCTGCTGCACCGCCGACGCGGCTGCCGGGTTGGCGGCGTCGGTCCCGACGACATGCACGCCGGTCTCGTCGACGGCCGTCTTGACGCTGCCGACCGTCATGCCGGTCACGGTGGTGCCCCCGGTCGCGGCGACCGTCGTGCCGTCGACGGTGGCGACGGCCTCGCTGACCACCGCGCCGATGTGGACGACGCCGATGGTGATGTCGTCGACGCGCGTGGTCGCGGTCGACGCCGCCTTGGCGCCGTCGACGCGGCTGAGCGCGGTCGCCTGCTGGTTGCCGACCGAGAAGGTGCCCGGGGCCGACTCGTCCTGCACGAGTGCCTCGGCCTGCGCCGCGGCGCCTTCGGCGTGGGCGTGCATCTGCATCGGCCCCGACGCGTAGGTCGCATCCGGCGAGCCGCTGCCGGTGCGGGCCTCGGCGCGCACCGGGTCGTTCACCGCCGTCGCCTGCGACGGCGCGCCCGCGAACACCGCCAGCGTTCCGGCGTCGGCGGCCGTCGGGCCGGGCCACGCCGACGCGGCCAGCGCGTAGCCGACCGGCCCGGTTCCCATCGTCGCCACCGCCTTGCCGAGGGTCCCCTCCGCCTGCGGGTGGATCGCCGACGACACCGAGTCCTGGACGATCTGCACGGTGCCGCCTTCGGCGAAGAGCTCGAAGCCGGCGGGCACCAGGCTGGTGCTTCCGGCCGCGGCCGACGCGACGGTGGCGGCTGCGAGCGCGACAGCCATCAAGGTGAGCGCGGTCGCGAGGCGGAACCTCACGCGACCGTTCCCAGGTACGCGTCGGACAGTGCCGCGGCGATCTCGTCGGGCCGGCCGGCGGCGTGGATCACGCCGCTGCGCATGATCGCGGCGCCGTCGGCGAACGCCAGCGCGGTCTTCGCGAACTGCTCGACCAACAAGACGGTGATGCCGGTCTCGGTGAGGCGACGCACCGCGGCGTAGAGGTCGTCCACGATTTGGGGACCGAGCCCCATCGACAACTCGTCCAGCAACAGCACCGACGGCTCGACCGCGAGGGCGCGGGCCATCGCGAGCATCTGCTGCTCCCCGCCGGACAGCGTCCCGGCGAGCTGCCCGCGGCGCGTCGCCAGCGCGGGGAACTGCGCGTAGGCCCGCCCCTCGGCGTCGCGGTCGCGGCGCCAGCGCCGGAGTCCGAACAGCGCCAGGTTCTCGGTGACCGTGAGGTTGGGGAAGACGGCGCGCCCTTCCGGGATGGTGCACACACCGCTGCGGGCCAGGACGTGGGGTGCGGCGTCGTTCATGTGGACGCCGGCGATGTGGACGCAGCCCGCGGTCGGGGGGATCCGGCCGGCGAGCACGCCGAGCGTGGTGGTCTTCCCGGCGCCGTTGGCACCCAGGAGGGCGAACACCGAGCCGGCGGCGACGCTCAGGTCGACACCGTGCAGCACCTCGATGCGGCCGTAGCCGGCGCGCAGGCCGATGAGCTCGATCGCGGCCGGCGCCGGCCGGTCGTCAGCGGGCAAGCTCCACCTCCGCGGTCGGAGCGAGCGCCGCCGGAGCGACTGGTGCCGGCCGTCGCTCGCCCGGGAGCCGGGAGCGGAACCGGTCGACGGAATCGGCGAGCGCACCGATCGCCCCGTTGGGGTTGCGGCCCAGCGACAGCACGCCGAGCCCGGCGCCGAGGAACGACAGCGCGCGCAGCCACGGCACGTGCTCCTGGATCACTGGGAACAGCGCGAACGCCGCGCCGCCGAGCAGCGCGCCGGACACCGTCGCGATGCCGCCGACGGTCGCCAGCAGCAGCAGGACGAGGCTGTTGAGCATCACGAAGTCGCCGGCGCCCACGCTCGATCGCATGCTGCCGTACAGCGCGCCGGCGACGCCCGCCATCGCCGACGCGGTGGTGAAGACGGCGAGTCGGGTGACGGTGAGGTTGAGGCCCAGGGTCGCGCACGCCGCTTGACTGTCCCGCATCGCCGCCAGCCGCCGGCCGAGGCTCCCGCGCCGGACGGCGAGCAGCGCGAGCGACGCCGCCGCGAACACGAACACCAGCAGCATGAACGTGGCCCGCTCCCCGGCGAACGAGAATCCGAACAACCGCAGGCGCGGCACGAGAAGGCGACCGCCGAAGTCGAAGACGTGCCGGTCCTGGAAGATGACGTTGTCGGCGAACAGGGCGAAGCTCAAGGTGAACAGCGCGAAGTAGAGCCCTCGCAGGCGCAACGCCGGGAGCGCGACCAGCACGCCCAGCGGTGCGGTGATCAGCACCGCGACGACCAGGCCCAGCGGCGAGCCGCCACCCGCGACCTTGCCCATGGCGAACGCGCCCAGCCCGGCGAAGGTGAACTGGCAGAGGGAGATCTGCCCGCTGTAGCCCGTGAGCAGCACGATCGAAAGCATCAGCAGCGCCAACGCGACACCGTTGCCGGCGTTGGCCAGGTTGCCGGGTGAGAGCTGGCCCGACAGCACCCACGCGCCGAGCACGAACAGCGCGGCCGCGCCCAGCGCGGCGCGGGCCGACGGTATCCGCGGCGTGCGGGCGGTGATGGCCTGCGCCGTGCGGAGCCGGGCTTCGGGCACCAGCAGCAGGGTCCCGATGAGGAACACCGTGGGCAACGACGGCTTGAGCCGGGTGAGCCACGACGCGCCGCCGCTGCTCAGGTAGCCGATGGCGTACGACTCGAGGAGTCCGAGGGCCAGGCCGCCCACGAAGGTGAGCGGCAGGCTGCGGAGCCGGCCCACCATCGCGCTGGCGTACCCGTTGACGACGAGGAACGTCAGCACGAACGGGTCGAGTGACACTTGCGACGCCAGCAGGATCCCGGCCAGCGCGGCCAGCATCGTTCCCAAGGCCCAACTGAGCTGGCTCACCGTCGCCGCCGACATGCCGGTGAGGTCGGCGAGGTCGCGGTTGTCGACCACCGCCCGCATGGCGACGCCCAACGTCGTCCGGCGGAACAGCAGACGGAGGAGCGCGGCCACGGCCACCGCGGTCAGCACGACGATCAACTGCTGCCAGCTGACGACCACGCCGGCGACCTTGATCGTGTGGCCGGCGAACATCTCGGGGAAGGGCCGCGACTTCGTCGGGTCCCAGATGACGGTCGCGCCACCGAGCAGGATCAGCAGGAGGCCCAGGCTGACGACGAGCGTCGTCTCGACCGGTGCCCCGGAGAGGCGCCGCATGAGGACGCGCTCGACGGTCGCGCCCAGCAGCGGCGCCAGCACGAGCAGCACGACGACGAGGGCGATCGGCGCCGGCCAGTGGTGGTGGTAGCGGAGCTCCCAGTAGACGAACGCCAGCACCATCCCCATGGCACCGTGCGCGAAGTTGAAGACGCCCGACGTCACGTACGTCACCACCAGGCCGCTGGCCGCCAGCGCGTAGATCGAGCCGGTGACGATGCCGACGACGGTGAAGGCGAGGAAGCTGGTCACCGCTCAGGAGGCCATCTGGTAGAAGGGTCCTTTGTCGCAGATGAACCCGCGCGTCGGTGGATCGGCGCGGACGAACGCACCGTTGCGGACACCGAACACCATGAAGCACGACGGCGCTCGCTTGCTGGCCGGGCCGGCCGGTGGCACGAGTCCGTTGCTGTCGAAGTCGTCGATCTTCTGGAGCGCCGCGAGCACGGTTGCCCTCGTCGGGTTCTGGCCGGCGGCCTCGAGCGCCTGCGCGAACAGCCGGGCCGCGGCCCAGCTGTACGCGACGTAGGGGTCGGCGGTGAATCCCGGCGCGACCACCTTCATCCACTTCTGCAGCAACGCGACCTCCGGCACGGAGGGGGCGTCCTCGCCGCCGTACATCGCGAGCTGGGTGTCCACCAACGAGCCCTCGGCCGCCGAGCCGGCCTGACCGAGGAACTTCTGGTCGTACGAGGTCACGCCCCAGTCGGCGAGCTTCACCGAGAACTGCTGCTGTTGCATCGCGGTGGCGATGCGCGCCTGCGTCCCCGGGTCGTTGAGCGACATCACCCCCTGCACACCCTGGTTGCGCATCCGGACGACGTCGGCGGTGAAGTTGGCCTCGTTGGGTTCGACCGCGCGTGTGTAGATGAACTTCCACCCGACGGTCGCAGCCGCCGTCTGGATGTAGCGCGCCGCGTCGCGTGACACCTGCACGTCCGTGTAGAAGATCGCCATCTTGGTCACGACCGGGTCGCCGAGCTTCTCCTTGAAGTAGCGGAACGGTCCGGTCCGCCAGCCGGGCGGCAGTGGTTGGGGCGAGAAGTTGACGGGGGACTGGTACCGCGCCCGGCTCAGCGCGTAGCCGGCGTCGGGCACCGCCTTGCCTTTCAGCGCCTCGGCCATGCCGTCGTCGCTCGTCGAGAACGAGCCGACGAACCCGAACACCTTCGGCAGCAGGTCGAGGGTCGCCGCCCGGTTGGCGCCGGCGTCGAGGCGGTCGTCGGCGACGATGAGGTTGAGCTTGCGGCCGTGCACCCCGCCGAGACTGTTCTGGTACGCGAAGAAGGCCTGGGCCCCGACGGCGCCGCCCTTGAACAGCCCGGGCACCGGGCCGGTGAGGGTGGAGACGTTGCCGAGGGTGATGGCGTCGGGCGTGACCCCGATGTCGGACGCGGTGTTGCCCGGAGCGCCGGCACCGGTCGACCCGCCAATCCCGCCATTGCCGGCGATGGCGCCGGAAGCACCCGTCACGCCGGAACCGGCCGCGGCGGACGGACCGGCGGCGCCGCTGGCGGCCCCGACGTCACCGCCGACCGATCCGGCAGTCGCCGAACCGGCCGCCTGGCCGGCCGTGGGCGCGCCGGTGATCGTGGCCCGCTGGGCCGCGACCTGGCGCGGCGTGAGCCGGGTGCCGCAGCCGGCGGTGATGATCACCAGGCCGGCGAGCGCCACGAACCGGCGCCCTCGGTCTCGCTCAGTGCCTCGCGTCAGCCGCACGCGCCGCTCCTCCCCAGAACGGGGTGTCCCCCAGAAGTCTCTCTACCATAAGAAACTTAGAGATGTTAGTCTAGTGGGCATTCAGGGGGACGTCCGGCTCGAGATCTTCCGGAAGGCGCTGTTGGCCAGGCGCTTCGAGGAACGGGTGGCGCATCTGGCGCGCGCCGGCGAGGTCCCGGCGGCGCTCCATCTCGGCGCCGGCCACGAGGTCCTGCAGGTCGCGGCGCTGGCCGCGACCCGCCCGAGTGACCCAGTCCTGTACGGCCACCGCGGGACCGCGTACTGGATCGCCCGCGGCGTCCCGCTCGAGCGCATCCTGTGTGACATCGCGTACAAGGACGGCGGCACCAACGGCGGCCGCGGTGGCGTGATGCACGTCATCGACCCCGGGCGGGGCATCCTCGGCGAGAGCGGCACCCTCGGCGGCAACTTCGTGATCGGTGCCGGCGTGGCCTTCGCCGAGCAACGGTTGGGCACCGGGTCGGTGACCGTCGTCTTCTTCGGCGACGGCACCAGCAACCGCGGGCAGTTCCACGAGGCGGCCAACTTCGCGGCGCTCAGGCGATTGCCGTTGCTGCTCATCTGCGAGAACAACGGCTGGGGCCTGTCGGTTCCGGTGTCGGCGTCCACGTCGGTGGCGGACATCGCCGACCGGGCCGCCGGCTACGGGATGCCCGGCGTCGTGGTCGACGGGCGCGAGCCCGACGCCGTCCACGACGCCGTGGGCGCCGCCGCCGAGCGGGCCCGGAGCGGCGAGGGCCCGACGCTCATCGAGGCCAAGGTCGACCGGCTCGAGGGTCACTGGCTCGGGGACCGCGAGCCGTATCGATCGGCCGACGCCCGGGCGTCGTTGCACGATCGTGATCCGCTCGTGCGGCTCGAAGCCGATGTGATCCGCCGGGGCCTGCTCGACCCGAGTGGACGCGACGACCTCGAGAAGGAGCTGACGGCGACGATCGACGCCGCGGTCGAGCACATGCGGGCCCAACCGGCCGTCGACCCGACGAACGCCCGCACCGGTGTGTACGCGTGACGCGCCAGTTGAAGTACGCGCACGCGATCCGCGAGGCGTTGGCGCTCGAGCTGGCACGTGACGAGCGGGTGATGGTGTTCGGCGAGGACGTCGGTGTGAACGGTGGCGTGTGGGGCGCGCTGCGCGGCTTGCACGAGGAGTTCGGCGACCGCGTCTTCGACACGCCGATCGCCGAGAACCTCATCGTGGGCATGGCAGTCGGCATGGCGATGCGCGGCCTGCGACCCGTCGCCGAGCTCCAGTACAGCGACTTCGTGTTCTGCGCCGGCGACGAGGTGTTCCTGAAGGCGGCGACCTGGCGCTACGCCCACGGGGGCGGCGTCGACCTCCCGCTCGTGGTGCGCATGGCCTCCGGCGGCAGCGGCTTCGGTCCGGAACACTCGCAGTGCACCGAGGCGTACCTCATGCACACGCCCGGCATCCGGGTGGCGGTGCCGTCGACCCCGGCCGACGCCAAGGGGCTGATGACGGCGGCGATCCGATCAGACGATCCGGTGTTCGTGCTCGAGCACAAGCTGCTGTACCCGATGACCGGGCCGGTGCCGGAAGGCGAGCACATCGTCGCGTTCGGCCAGGCCGTCGTCCGGCGCACCGGCGACGCGGTGACGATCGTCGCGTGGCAGGACATGTTGCGACGATCACTCGCCGCCGCCGAGCGTCTGGCCGCCGACGGCATCGAGGTCGAGGTGCTCGACCCGGTGACGCTCAACCCGTTCGACGTCGAGTCGCTGGTGCGATCGGTCGAGAAGACGGGCGCGTGCATCGTCGTGGAAGAGGCGCCGTTGACCCTCGGTGTCGGGGCCGAGATCGGCGCGTTGCTGATGGAGCACGCATTCGGCCACCTCGATCGGCCGCTCGTCCGGTTGGCCATTCCCGACGTCCCCGTGCCCACCGCTCCGCACCTGGTCGACGCGGTCGTCCCGAGCGTCGACCGCGTCGAGGCCGCGGTCCGCCGGCTGGTGGCCTGATGGCGGCCGAGGTGCGGGTCCCGCGCATGGGCCAGTCGGTCAGCGACGTGGTGCTGGTCGCGTGGTGCGCGCAGCCCGGCTCGGCGGTGCGCGCCGGCGACGTCGTGGCTCGGGTCGAGTCCGACAAGAGTGACATCGACGTCGAAGCTCCGGTCGACGGCGTGCTCGGCCCGCACCAGGCAGACGAGGGCGACAGCTGCCCGGTCGGCGCCGTCCTGGTGCGCATCGTCACCGCCGGCGAGGCCGACGGGCCGACCGCGCCGGGCATCTCGCCGAAGGCCCGCCGCCGGGCCGGTGAGCTCGGCGTCGACACCAGCGCGCTGCGCGGGAGCGGTCCGGACGGCCTGGTCACAGTCGCCGACGTCGAGGTGGCGGTGGCGACTGCCGGTGATGGATCGACCTGGCAGGGCCGGCGGGTGGCCTCGCGGCGCACGCTGTCGACGGTCGAGCGGGCGACCGCCCGCCGGCTCGCCGAGTCCTGGCGGACGGCGCCGCACTTCGTGCAGATGGTCGACGTCGACCTCACCGAAGCGGCGTCGCTGCGGCAGCAATGGCGGGAACGGGCCTCGTCGCTGGCCGCGGTGACGTGGACCGACCTCGCCGTGGCGGCCTTGGCGCGCGCGCTGGCCCGACATCCGGAGATGAATGCCGCGTTCGACGGCGACGCGCTGGTGCTCTTCGACGAGGTCAACGTCGGCGTCGCCGTCGACGGTGTGGCCGGCCTCACGGTGCCGGTCGTAGCGGGCGCCGACCGGTTGTCACTGGCTGAGCTGTCGGCGGCCATCGCCGCGCTGGCCGACGGTGACGCCGGCGCCCCGGTGGCCAGCACCGCGACGGTGTCGAACCTCGGCGCGCTCGGCATCCGCGCCGGGACGCCGGTGCTCAACCCGCCGGAGACGGTGCTCTTGTTCGTCGGCGCGGTGGAGGACCGCGTCGTGGCCGTCGGCGGCGCGCCCGCGGTCCGGACGATGGCGACGTTGTCGTTCGCCTTCGACCACCGAGCGACGTCGGGCGCGGCGGCCGCCCGTTTCGTCGCCACTGTGCGATCGTTGCTCGAACGCCCGACCCGGAACTTGTAGGGGGAACGCGATGGCCACCGATGTCCAGGGCACGTGCGACCCGGCGTTCAAGGCGGTACGCGACGGCTTCGCCGCGAACTTCGCCGACGGGCTCGAGCTCGGCGCGTCGTTGTCGATCAGCATCGACGGCCGCAACGTCGTCGACCTCTGGGGCGGGTGGGCCGATGGCGCGATGAGCCGGCGGTGGGAGCGCGACACCCTGGCGTGCGTCTTCTCCTGCACCAAGGGGATCGTCGCCGTCCTCGCGCTCCTCCTCGTGGAGCAGGGCCGGCTCGACCTGGACGCGCCGGTCGCGGCGTACTGGCCGGAGTTCGCCCAGGCCGGCAAGTCCCACCTGCCGGTGCGTCACCTCCTGACCCACGAGGCCGGATTGCCGGCGCTGTCGCGCCAAATGCCGTTCGGGTCGTTGAGCGATTGGGACGCGATGGTCACGGCCCTCGCCGAGCAGGAGCCGTGGTGGGAACCGGGGTCCGGTCACGGGTACCACGGCGTGACGTACGGGCACCTGGTCGGGGAGGTCATCCGCCGGGTGACCGGTTCGACCGTGCGCGTCGCGCTCGACGAGGCGATCGCCCGGCCGATGGACGTCGACCTGATGCTCGGGCTGCCGGCCGAGGAGGAGGCCCGCACCGCCGAGATGGTCCTTGGGCCGATGGGCGGCCCGACGTTCTTCGACCATTGGCAGCCCGACGGGCTCGGGCCCAAGTCCTTCCGCAACCCGCCGGACTGCAGCGACGTGGGCTACACCAACACCCGCCCGTTCCGCGCCGCCGAGATCCCGGCGGCCAACGGGTTCGGCACCGCCCGCGCCCTCGACCGCATGTACGCGATGTTGGCCGGCCGGGGCACGCTCGACGGCGTCCGCCACCTCAGCGCCGGCCTCGTCGCCGAGGGCGGCCGCGAGCACGTGCGCGGCCAGGACCTCGTGATGGATCTGCCGACGGCGTTCGGCCTCGGCTTCGAGCGCACCATCCCGGAGTGGCGGTTCGGACCGAACGCGAACACCTACGGCCACAACGGATCGGGCGGATCGCTCGGGGTCGTCGACCCGGATGCGCGCGTCAGCCTCGGCTACGTGATGAACCGCATGGTGTGGGGGCCGACGCGCGACGACCCCCGGTGGCCGGCGATCTTCGACGCGCTCTACGGGGCGATCTGATCCTGATGCCCGGGCCCGACTTCGACCGGTACTCGACGGCGTACCGGCACGTCGCCATGACGCGCCGAGACGGCATCATCGAGCTCCGGCTGCACACCGGCGACGGGCCGCTCGTGTGGGGGGACGGTCCGCACAGCGAGCTCGGTCACTGCTTCGCCGACGTGGGCGCCGATCCGGAGAACCGCGTCGTGATCATCACCGGCACCGGGGACGAGTTCATCGGCCGGCTCGACGACAGCTGGGTCGGCGAGATGACGCCGGCGCTCTGGAACCGCATCTATTCGAACGGCAAGCGGCTGCTGCAGCGGTTGCTCGACATCGAGGTGCCGGTGATCGCGGCCGTCAACGGGCGGGCGTCGGTGCATGCCGAGCTGGCGGTGCTGGCCGACATCGTGCTGGCCGCCGACGACGCGTGGTTCGCCGACGCGCCGCACTTCCGGTTCGGCACGGTGCCGGGCGACGGCGTGCACCAGGTGTGGCCGCTCCTCCTCGGGCCCAACCGCGGCCGCTACTTCCTCCTCACCGGCCAGCGCCTCTCGGCGGCGGAAGCGCACGCGCTCGGTGTCGTCGCCGAGGTGCTGCCGCGCGATCAGTTGTCCGACCGGGCGTGGGAGCTGGCGGCGCAGCTCGGCCAGCAGCCCGACACCACCCTGCGCTACACGCGGGTCGCGCTGACCGAGCACCTCCGCAACCAGCTCCTGGGTCAGCTCAGCCACGGCCTCGCCCTGGAGGGCCTCGGGGCCCACGCCGCCTGGCCGGGTGGTGACTGAGATGGCCCACCTGCGCGATGTCGCGGCGCGCGCCCCCGACCGAGCGGCGGTCGTGATGGGCGACACCGGGACGGTGGTCACCTACGCCGAGCTCGACCGGGCCAGCAACCGGCTGGCCCACCTCCTTCGCGCTGCCGGGCTGGCGCGCGGCGACCACTACGCGGTGTTCGCCGAGAACCACCCCAGGTACCTCGAGGTCGTCGCCGCCGGCGACCGCTCGGGCCTGTACTGCACGCCGATCAACTCGCACCTGACCGCCGACGAGCTGGCGTACATCCTCACCGACTCCGGGGCGCGCGTCCTGGTGACGACGGAGGCGCGCCAGCCGGTCGCCGCGGCGGCGGTGGCGCGCTGCCCGTCGGTGGAGCGGGTCCTCGTGCTCGACCCCGACGGCGGGACGGCCGACGTCCTCGACGGCTTCGAGCGTTACGCCGACGCGGTGGCGCGGCAGCCGTCGACGCCGCTCGCCGACGAGTCGCTCGGCGTGACGATGGTGTACAGCTCCGGCACCACCGGTCAGCCGAAGGGCGTCAAGCGGCCACTGCCGCAGCTGCCGTTCGACGCCGACTTGCCGATGGAGTCGACGTTCCGCGACCTGTACGGCTGCCGCGACGGCGATGTGTATCTGTCGCCGGCGCCGCTGTACCACACCGCCCCGCTGGGCTTCTGCATGATCCTGCTGCGGCTCGGCGCGACGATCGTCGTGATGGAGCGTTTCGACGCCGCCGCGGCGCTCCGCCTGATCGAGCAGCACCGGGTGACGTTCGCCCAGTGGGTGCCCACGCACTTCGTGCGAATGCTGAAGCTGCCCGACCACGATCGCGCCGCGGCCGACGTGTCGAGCCTGCGCGCCGTGGTGCACGCCGCCGCGCCGTGCCCGGTGGAGGTGAAGGAGCGGATCATCGACTGGTGGGGGCCGATCGTGTGCGAGTACTACGGCGGCAGCGAGGCCAACGGCATCACCTTCATCACCGCCGAGGAGTGGCTGGCGCACAAGGGTTCCGTCGGGCGCGGGATCCTCGGGCGTCCGGTCATCCTCGACGACGACGGGCGGGAGCTGCCGACCGGCGAGATCGGCAACGTGTACTTCGCCGACGGCGCCGCGTTCGCCTATCACAACGACGACGCCAAAACCGCCGGCGCCAAGCACGCGAGCGGCGCGACCACCATCGGCGACGTCGGGTACGTCGACGACGACGGGTACCTCTACCTCACCGACCGCAAGGCGTACACGATCATCTCGGGCGGCGTGAACGTCTACCCGCAGGAAGCCGAGGATGTGCTGGTGCTGCACCCGGCGGTGACCGACGTGGCGGTCTTCGGCGTGCCCGATCCCGAGATGGGGGAGCAGGTGAAGGCGGTGGTGCAGCCGGCGGCCGGCGCGGTTGCCGGGCCGGACCTCGAACGCGAGCTGATCGCGTTCTGCCGTGAGCGGCTCGCGCACTACAAGTGCCCGGTCAGCTGCGACTTCCTGGACCAACTCCCGCGCCTCGACACCGGGAAGCTCTACAAGCGGGCGCTCCGCGACCGCTACTGGCAGGAGGTGCTGTCGTGACGCCCTACTTGTTGGTCGACGCCGACAACCACTACTACGAGCCTCGCGACGCCTTCACCCGCCACATGCCGGCGCGGCACGCGAGCCTGGCGGTGCGGGTGGAGGGCGAGAAGGTGTTCGTCGGCGACCGGCCGTTCACGTTCCTGCGCCAGAACTACGACCGGGTGGTGCGGCCGGGCGCGTTGCGCGAGCTGCTGCGGACGTTGAAGTCCGGCGGCGTCGGTGCCGGCGGCGGCAGCGTCGAGGAGGCGGTGCAGCCGGCATACATCGACCGCGACGCGCGCCTGGCGCTGATGGACGAGCAGGGCGTCGAGAAGGTCCTGCTGTTCCCGACGCTGGCAGTGTGCGTCGAACACTTCATGCAGGACGATCCGGTGCAGCTGTACGCCAACTTCGAGGCGTTCAACCGGTGGCTGGAGGACGACTGGGGCTACGGGTGGCGCGACCGCATCTACGCCGCGCCGCTGGTCTCGCTGCGCGACCTCGATCGCGCCGTGGCCGAGCTCGACCGCGTGCTGGCCCTCGGTGCGCGGGTGATCGCGCTCCGGCCCGGCCCGGCGTACGGCGCGTCACCCGCCGACCCGCGCTTCGACCCGTTCTGGGCGCGCGTCGACGAGGCCGGCGTGCTGGTCGGCCTGCACATCGGCGAGTCCGGGTACAACGAGCGCTTCTCGACCGCGTGGGGCGAGGACGCCAACCCGCCGTCGCACGAGCAATCGGCGTTCCAGTGGAGCTGCTTCTACGGCGACCGGCCGATCATGGACACCGTCGCCGCGCTCGTCCTGCACAACCTGTTCGGTCGGTTCCCGAACGTGCGGGTGGCGTCGGTCGAGAACGGCTCGCTGTGGGTGGCGTACCTGCTGGCGGTGCTCGACAAGATGAAGGGCATGGGCCGCAACGGGCCGTGGCTCGGCGGGAAGGTCGACGGCCGGCCGAGCGAGATCATCAAGCGCCACGTCTTCGTGTCGCCGTATCACGAGGAGGACATCCCGGCGCTCGTCCGGACCTTGGGCGAGTCGCAGGTGCTCTTCGGCTCCGACTTCCCGCACCCCGAGGGACTGGCCGAACCGGCGGACTACCTCGCCGGCTTGCCCGGTCTCGACGACCGCCAGGTGCGGATGGTCATGCGCGACAACACGCTCGGGCTGCTGGGCCCGGCGTCACTGGGAGGATCCACGTGAAGCTGTCCGTCCTGTTCCCCGAGACCCGCGACGTCGGTCGGGTCACCGAGTTGGCCCAGCAGTCCGAGGACCTCGGCTTCCACGGCATGTTCCTCGGCTCGGCGTTCGGGTTCGACCCGGTGATGGCGCTGGCCATCGCCGGCACTCGCACCGAGCGGATCCTGCTCGGCACCGCCGTGGTGCCGACCTGGCCGCGCCACCCGATCGTCATGGCGCAGCAGGCGGCCACCGCCAACGCCGCCGCCGGCGGACGGTTCCGGTTGGGTGTCGGCCCGAGCCACGTGCCGGTGATGGGCATGTACGGGATCCCGTTCGACAAGCCGATCCGGCATCTCACCGAGTACCTCACCGTCCTGCGGGCGCTCCTCGACGACGGCCGGGTGAAGTTCGCGGGTGCGCAGTACCAGGTGACTGCGTTCCTCGACGTCGAGGGTGGCGGCCGGCCGCCGGTCATGCTGTCGGCGCTGCACGAGCAGATGAGCCGGCTGGCCGGCCGGTTGGCCGACGGCGTGCTGCCGTGGTTGGCGCCGCTCTCGTGGGTCGCCGACGTGATCATCCCCAACGTGCGGGCCGGCGCCGCCGAGGCCGGCCGGCCGGCGCCGCCGGTGATCGCCGAGCTTCCGTGCATCCTGTCGACGGACCGCGATCACGTCCGCGAGGTCGCCCAGCGCGACCTCGCGATCTACCCGCGCGCCGCCTTCTACGCCGACGTCCTGGCGAAGGCAGGCATTCCCGGCGCCGACGTGTGCCAGACCGAGGGGTGGTCGGACGCCATGATCGACGCCGTCGTCCCGTGGGGCGATGGCGACGCGCTGGCGGCGCGGGTGCAGGCGTACCTCGACGCCGGATGCGACGAAGTGGTGCTGTCCCCGTACGGCGGCGGCGAGAAGACCTTGGAGGTGCTCGGTGACATCGCCCGAAGCTGACGTGCGCCAGCGCAACGAGGAGCAGGTGCGGCAGGTCATCGCGCTGATCTCTGCCGGGAGGTACGACGACATCCTGGAGCTGCTCCACGACGATCTCGTGTTCGAGCTGCCTTACGGCCCGGCCGGATACCCGCCGTCGTTCGACAAGCCGACGTTCACGCAGATGCAGCGGGCCACGTTCGCACTGTTCAGCTCGTTCCACCTCGAGCTGGTCGACGTGCACCACCTCGCCGACCCCGACGGGCTCGTCGCCGAGTACCGGAGCGACTGCGTGGTCAAGGCGTCCGGCGGCCCGTACCGCAACCGGTACATCGGCGTGTTCGGCTTCCGGGACGGGAAGATCGCTGCCTGGCGCGAGTACCACAACCCGGAGATCTCGAACGCCGCGCTGCGGCCGGGCTGAGCTATTGCAGGAGGTCGAGCACCGTGCGAGCGCCGTGGCGCGACAGCGTGTACCGGGCCGACTCCTCCATCTGCTCCCGCCAGAAGCGCTCGGCGCCGTCGCTGTCGCGGGCGTCGATCAACGCGACCAGCCGTTCCGTCGCCTCGCACACGTGCTCGGCCTCGCGGGTGTGCGGCCGGACCTCCCAGTCGCGCACGACGGACTCGAGGTGCAGCTCGACGATGTCGGTGAGCATGCGGGCCAGGCCGGCGACGGCGCGGTTGCCGGCCAGCTCGAGCACCAGCAGGTTGAAGCTGGCGGCGGCCGCGAGGAACTCCGCCGGCTGGTCGACCAGCTCCCGCAGGCCGGCCACCGCGGCGCGCAGGTCGCGCAGATCGCTCTTGGTGCGGCGCTCGGCCAGCAGGCGCGCCGCGGCCGAGAACAGGCACGCGCGCGCCTCGTAGACCTCGGCCAACGTGGTGCCGGCGACCTGGAGCACCAGCCCGGTGTGCCGGGACGCCACCTCGCGACTGGGCAGGTGCACCCGCGCGCCCGACCGCACGCCGCGGCCGATGCTGATCAACGACTCCGACTCCAGGATCCGGAGCGCTTCTCGCACGGTCGGCCGCGAGATCGAGAACTGCTCGGACAGCTCGGCTTCCGGCGGGAGGGCGTCGCCCTCCCGCAGCTCACCGCGCACGATCCGGTCGCGGACGGCGGCCGCGACGAGCACCGCGGTCTTCGCCGGCCGGACGTGCCGGGCCGAGCTGGCAAAGCTGGTCACAACGGCATCTTACTTGACTTGTTTAGAGAACTGGAGCGCTGATGGACCAGCAGTACGAGACGATCCGGGTGCGGTCCGACGGGGGCGTGCTGCACCTCACCGTCGACCACCCACCGATCAACCTGCTCGACGGCCCGCTCATCGCGGATCTGGCCGCGGTCGTCGAGCACGCCGCCGCCGACCCGGCGGTGCGCGTGCTGGTGTTCGACAGCGCCGATCCCGACTTCTTCATCGCGCACGCCGACGTCCAGGCCATCCTTGCGATGCCGGTCGAGCGCCATCCGCGGCGCGACCGGCTGCACCGGTTCCACGAGCTCGTCGAACGGGTGCGCACCTTGCCGAAGGTCACGATCGCAGCGGTCGCCGGGCGAGCGCGGGGCGGCGGGGCCGAGCTGGTGTGGTCGATGGACCTTCGATTCGCGGCTGCCGGGCGCGCCGTCTTCGGCCAGCCCGAAGTCGCCATCGGGATCATCCCCGGTGGCAGCGGCACCCAACGCCTCCCGTCGCTCGTCGGCCGCGGCCGGGCCCTCGAGATGATCCTGGGGTGTGACGACGTCGTCGCGGAGCAGGCCGAGCGGTGGGGCCTGGTGAACCGGGTGCTGCCCGACGCCGAGCTCATCCCGTTCGTGCTGGATCTGGCGTCGCGGATCGCGTCGTTCCCGCCGGAGGCCGTCGCCGCGGCGAAGGAGGCGGTGGACGTCGCCCTCGGCGATCCGGTGCCGGGCCTGCGCGCCGAGGCCGACCTGTTCAACCGAGCGTGGTCGACCGGGTCGGGCCGGCCGCGCATCGAGCGATTCCTCGCGCTGGGCGGGCAGACGCGCGAGATCGAGCGCGACCTGCCCGCCGTGCTGGCGCGTCTCGACTAGGACCAGCGGCCGGCCGCGTCGCGCATCGCGCCGCGGAATTCGGCCACGGTGCGCTGGATGATCGTGGCCACCGGCTCGATCTTGTCGATGCGGCCCGCGACCTGGCCGCCGAACGCGAAGCCGGCGTCGAGGTCGCCCTCGAAGTACACCTTCAGGAGCTGGTCGAGCGCCGGGAACGCGACCCGCTCGTCGCGCTCGCGGGCTTCGGAGTAGGGCGTGGCCAGCACCCGAAAGGCGGGCTTGCCCCACCGGTTGAGCATCACGCTGTCGGTCTCGGCCGACCGGACGATGAGTTCCTTCCAGTTGGTGTGCACCGGCGATTCCTCGGCCGACACCATCCGCGTTCCCATCTGCACCCCTTCGGCGCCGAGCACGAACGCCGCCGCCATCGACCGCCCGTCGACGATGCCACCGGCCGCGATCACGGGGACGTCGACCGCACCGCACACCAGCGGGAGCAGCACCATGGTGGCGACGTCGCGCGACTGCTTGAACCCGCCGCCTTCGCCGCCCTCGACGACCAGGCCGTCGACCCCGGCGGCCACGGCCTTCAGCGCGCCCCGCAGGTGGGGCACGACGTGGAACACGGTGATCGCGACCGCGTGGAGGCGCTCGGTGAGCACCGCCGGGTCGCCGGCCGACGTCGTCACGAACTTCACGCCCTGCTCGGCGACGAACTCGACGATCTCCGTGGGGTCGCGCACGAAGAGCTGGGCGATGTTCACGCCGAACGGCTTGTCGGTGAGGTCGCGCATCTTGCGGATCTCGTCGCGCACCTGGTCGAGCTGGCCCGACGACGTCTCGATGATGCCGAGCCCGCCGGCGTTGGACACCGCCGATGCCAGCTGGGCCCGGGCGATGTAGCCCATCGGTGCCTGCACGATCGGGTAGTCGACGCCGAGCAGGTCGGTCACCCGCGTGCTGATCGCCGGCTCACTCACCGCGGGAACCGTAGTGTCCGCGCCCCGGCGTGGGCTCAGACGGTGAGCACGTGGCCGCGGCCGCGGGCCTCGAACTGGGCGCGCAGGGTGGCGGTGTCGGCCGGCGTCATGCGGGTGTAGCGGCCGTCCTTGTCCGCCTGCCACCACACCGGCTCGGCGCACTCCCAGTGCTCCCGGCGGAGCTCGCGCTTGAGGACCTTGCTCGTCTGCGTGATCGGCAGCTCGGGCGTCACCCGCACGAACCGCGGCGCCCACTTGGTGCCGAGGTCGGCCTGTGCGGCGAGGAACGCCGCGAACCCGTCGGGGTCGAACGACGCGCCGGCGCGCAGCTGCATCGCGGCCATGACCCGATCGCCGACGTCGGGGTCCGGCACCGCGTACACCGCGGCGAGGACGACGTCCGGGTGCCGGCCGAGGATGCGCTCCACTGGCGCGGCCGCGAAGTTCTCGCCGTCGACGCGCAGCCAGTCGTGGTCGCGGCCGGCGAAGTACACGAAGCCGTCGGCGTCGCGGTACCCGAGGTCACCGGTCCAGTAGACCCCGTCGCGCACGCGCGCCCGGTCCGCCTCGTCGTTGTTCCAGTACCCCTCGAACCCGGCCGCGCCGAGCCGGTTGACGATCTCGCCGATCGCCTCCTCGGCGTTGAGCAGCCGACCGGCCTCGTCGAACCGCGCCGGCGGGCACTCCTCGCCGGTCTCGGCGTCGATGATGCAGATCCCGTCGACGGCGGGCCCGAGCGCGCCCTTGGGGGTGCCGGGCACACGGCTCACCGCGGCGCCGCCTTCGGTCGACCCGTAGCTGTCGAACACCGTGCAACCGAATCGTTCGCCGAACCGGGCCACGTCGCGCTCGTCGCCCTCGTTGCCGAACACCTGCCGCAACGGGTTGTCGGCGTCGTCGGGCCGCTCGGGGGTGGCCAGCACGTACGTGAGCGGCTTGCCGACGTAGTTGAAGAACGTGGCGCCGAACCGGCGGACGTCCGGCAGGAAGCCCGACGCGGTGAATCGCCGGCGCAGCGCGCTCGTGGCCCCGGCCGCGAGCGACGGCGCCCATCCGGCCATCAGCGCGTTGGAGTGGAACATCGGCATCGCGAGGTAGCACACGTCGTCGGGCCCGAGTTGGAACATGTCCCGCACCCGGCCACCGATGTACGCCAACCGGCCCTGTGTGCAGCGCACCGCCTTGGGCGCGCCGGTGGTGCCGGACGTGAACAGCAGCAGGTACAGGTCGTCCGACTGCACCTCGACGTCCGGCAGCGCGGCCGCCGGGTAGGCGTCGCCGCGCTCGTCGGTGACGATCCGCCGCGCCGCCTCGATGCCGAGGTCCAGGCCGTCGACCAGCGGCAGGTACGCGGTCTCGGTGACGAGGAACTGGCAGTCGGTGTGGGTGATGTCCCGCGCCAGCTCGGCGCCCCGGCGCGTGGGGTTGATGCCGACGACGACCGCGCCGCTCACCGCCGCCGCCATCAGCCACATGGGGAACTCGGGCACGTTCTCGAGGAGGACGCCGACGTGGAACGGCCGCTCGCGGTCGCGGTGCTCGAGCAGCCAGCCGGCCCGCCGGGCGGCGGCGTCCACCACCTCGGCGTGCGTCCAGCGCTGGTCCTCGAACAGGAGGCCGGCCCGGTCGACGCCGGCGAGGGCCCGCACGAGGTCGGCCACGGTGCCCATCGAGTCGGAAGCTAATCGGCGGCGGCCGCGAAGCCGCGCGCGATGCCGTCGGCGATGTCCCCGGCCGAGTGGCCCTCGACGTCGACGATGACGTCGGCGACGGCGCGATAGCGCGGGTCGCGCGCCGCGGCCATCTTCGCCAGCGCGCCGGCCGCGTCGTGCGTCAGGAAGGGCCGGTGCGGTCCTCGCGCCGCCCGCTCGGCCAGCAACGCCGGCGACGCCCTCAGCCACACGACGTGGTGCGGCAGCAAGGCTGCTCGCGACGCCGGGTCCATCACCGTCGCCGCGGCCGCACTGATCACCGACGGCGTCTCGCGGGAGAGACCCTGCAACAATGCCTCGGCCTCGATCCGGTGCAGCGCGTCCGCGCCGGCCTCGGTCGCCAGCTCCCTCGCGGTGCGGCCGGTGGTCGCCTCGACCAGCTCGTCGTTGTCGACATAGGGCCGGCCGAGCCGCTTGGCGAGCAGCCGGCCGACGGTGGTCTTGCCCGCACCCATCAAACCCACGAGCACCACGTGCCGACCGCGCGGCATCGCGGCTACCGCGGGCGGAAGAACGGCGCGGTCACCGTCCGTTCGATGCCGGGGAAGGCGAGGTCGCGATACGCGACTTCGAGCGGCTGCTCGAAGGTCAACGCCGAAAGGTCGCAGTCGACGAGCCGCGTGGCCAACCGCACCGACGGGTCCTCGTCGAGCGCGGCCAGGCCGGTGGCGTAGGGCACCTCGTCGGCGAACTGCTTCAGGAACGCGTGGCGGACGACCGTCCAGGAGAACAACGTCGCCCGGCCGCTCATCGGCGTCCAGGTGAACGACTCGCCTTTGCACTGCCGGCAGGTCGGTCGGGGGTACCAGCAGTACGCCGCGCAGGTGTCGCATCGCGGGATCAGCAGCTCGTGGCGGGCGGCGCCGGCCCAGAACTCGCGCGCCGGCTCCCAGTCGGTGTCGGGCAGGGGGAAGTCGTCGCGCACCTTCAACCCTTCCGCAGCACGAGCGTCGAGGCCTGCGGGCCGGTGTACCCGCCGTAGACACCGATCTCGGCGTCGGGCACCTGGCGATCGCCGCACTCGCCTCGCAGCTGGCGGACGACCTCGACCACGTGCGCGATGCCGAGGACGTAGGCATGGGAGAGGAGGCCGCCGTGGGTGTTGTACGGCAGCACCCCGGAGTCGAACGCCAGTGAGCCCGCTTCGGCGAACGGGCCGCCGTCGCCCTTCTGGCAGAACCCCATGTCCTCGACCTGCATGATCGAATGGATCGTGAACGGGTCGTAGCACGCCAGCACGTCGACATCAGCCGGCGAGATGCCGGCCATCGCGAATCCGCCGGGCGCGGCGAACGCCTGCGGCGTCGAGCAGAACGCCCCTTGCTGGGCCCAGTACGTCCCGGTGCGCGAGCTGCCGAGCCCGACGCCGGCGACGTCGATCGGCTGGGATCGCAGGTCGCGCGCCCGATCGGCGCTCGTCATCACGTAGGCGCCGCCGCCGTCGGAGATCAGGCAGCAGTCCTCC
The DNA here is from genome assembly GCA_025463925.1 of Acidimicrobiales bacterium. GTDB lineage: Bacteria > Actinomycetota > Acidimicrobiia > Acidimicrobiales > AC-14 > RYN-50. The sequence goes on from JAODBK010000014.1 coordinate 26,565, forward strand.
TTGCGGAACGGGTCGACGATCGTCGGCGACGCCAGGTACTGCTCGAGCGAGAGCGGTCGGTCGCGCATGACGGCCGCCGGCGTGAGGTTGGCGTGGCGGCGCAGGGTCACCGCGACCGCGCCGAGCTGCTCCTGCGTGGTGCCGTACTGGTGCATGTGCCGGCGGGCGATCGTCGCGAAGTACACCGGCTGCGGGAACCAGCCGAACGGGACCTCGAGGTTCTGCTTGGCCAGCTCCTGCGCGTGCGACTGGCCCGGGCCGCCGACCATGCTGCCGCGCTGGGTCGCCCACGCAACGGCGAACGCGTTGACGATGCACGTCGCCTTGCCGTCGCGCAACGCCTGCGCGGCCTCGTAGGGCGCGGTGCCGGCCCACACCATGCCGCCGCCGCGGTCGGACTCCCACATCTCGTGCGATGTTCCGAAGTGGTCGCGGAAGGCGGCGGCGTCGAAGCGATCGGCGAGCATCGGGACGTGCATGATGCCGTCGACGTCGCCCGGCTCGAGCCCGGCGTCGGCGAGGGCCCGCTCGACCGCCTGGCCGGCGATCTCGGCGGCAGTTCGGCCCGACGCCTTGGTGTGATCGGCCTCGCCGACGCCCGCGATCGCGACCTGGCCGGAGATGTCGTCCAAGTCGTGGGCGAAGCCCCAATCACTCGTCATCGGCTCATCATCGTGTCGCCGATGATCGCCTGGTCTCGCAGCGCCTGCATCTCCTCGGCCGTCAGGCCGAGCTCGCCGGACAGCACCTCGTCGTTGTGCTGTCCGAGCACGGGCGCGGCCCGGTGCATCCACGGCTCGCCGGCGGCCACCCTCGACGCGAACCGGAACGGCAGCGACGGCACGTCGATGCGGCCGAGCACGGGGTGCTCCACCGGCTCGAAGAACCGGCGGGTCGCGAGCTGCGGGTTGAACGCGATGTCGCGCGCCACGACGACCACCGCGGCGGGTACCCCGGCGGCGAGCAGCTCGTCGACCGCCGACTCCACCTCGCTGATCGCGCACCAGTCGCCGATGGCGGCGTCGGCGGCGTCGTGGTCGGCCCGGAGCTCCGGATGGAGACCCATCACGCGACAGCACGCGGCCCACTGCTCGTCGGTCGCCACCGCCAGCGCCAGCCACTGTTCCTCGCCGGCGCACGGGTAGACGCCCTGCGGCCGGGCGAACGGGCCGCGGTTGGTGTCGCGCGAGAGCAGCTCGCCCAACGCGGTCCATTCGACGACCTGCTCGGCGGCGGCGTTGAGCGCCGCTTCGACCAGCGTCACCTCGATCAGCCGGCCCTCGCCGTCGGCGTCGCGCTGTTCCAGCGCGACCATCAGCGCGAACACCGCGTGCATGCCGGCGAGCGGGTCGCACGCGCCACGGGGGATCAGCGGAGGCCCGTCCCGGCGCCCGGTGACCCACGCCATGCCGCTGATCTGCTCCATCGTCTGCGCGAAGCCCGTGCGGTCGCGCCACGGACCGTCGAGACCGAACGCCGGCATGCGGACCATGATCGCCCGCGGGTTGACGCGGTGGACCTCGTCCCAGTCGAGCCCGAAGTTCTCCATCACCCGCGGGCTGAAGTTCTCGATGACGACGTCGGCGCCGGCGATCAGGCGCTTGGCGAGGTCGATGCCCTGCGGTCGCGACAGATCGATGGTGACGGCGCGCTTGTTGAGGTTGGCGCCGTGGTACACCGGCCCGTACTCCCACCACTGCGGCACCTTCGGGTTGGATGTCGTCGCGAACCGCATGCCGTCGGGCCGCTGGGCGGACTCGATCTTCACCACGTCCGCGCCCAGGCTGGCGAGCATCATCGACGCCGCCGGGCCGGCCCAGAACGCGGTGAAGTCGACGATCCTGACCCCCGCCAACGGCAGGCTCGGTCGGGCGCGGCCGGCGGCCGGCGCCGCTCGCGGTTCCGCCTCCCAGTCGACCCGACCGGCGTCGGCCGCCAACGCGGGGGCGGGCGCGAACGGCCGGGACGCGGCGCCGGCGATCCGGTACGGGACGCGCGGCTGGCGGAAGGCACCGTCGGCTGACGGCACGAAGGTGCCCCGATCGGCGAAGTGGTCCATCGCCAGCAGCGACTGCCCGTTGCCGATCAGCGCGACCGGGATGCGCAAGAGGCTGGCCAGCTCGATGCACTCGGCGGTGGTGTGCTTCGTCGTCCAGGTGTGGATGATGTCGAGCACCTCGTGCAGCCGCTTGCTCCGCCCGATCGCGGTCGCCAGCTCGGCGTCGTCGAGCAGGTCCGGCCGCTCGATGAGCACGAGGAAGTCCTGGAACTGCTGCGCGGTGATGGTGCAGAACCCGACGTACCCGTCGATGGTCGGCTCGATCGACGGCGTCTCGATGGTGCGGGCCGGGCCGGGCGGCATGGGCTTCCAGCCGAGGAACTGCGCGAACAACGTGGTGTACGTGTTCATCGTGAGGCACATGCAGTCGAGCAGCGCGAGGTCGACGTGCTCACCGGTTCCGGTGGCCCGGGCCACCCGGAGCGCGGCCAGCGCCGCGACCGCGGCGTAGCTCCCGCCGATGTACTCGCCGAGGCGGCCGCCGGCCGAGAGGGGCGGGTCGGCCGGCATCCCGCGGTTGCCGGTCGAACCGCACCACGCCTGCAGCGTGAACTCGGTCGCCGGGCGCCCGGCCCACGGTCCGTCGAGCCCGAACGGTGAGATCGAGACGACGACCTGACCGGGCGGCGGCGCATGGCGGGGCGCGCCGTCGACCAGCACGATGTCGGCCGCCGCCACGACGCGCTCACCCTCGTCGCCGTCGACCAGTGAGCGCTTCGACTGGTTGAGGAAGCGGAACAGGGGCCCGTCGTCGCCCTCGGCCAGCGCATGGCCGGACGCGACCCAGCGCCGCAACGGGTCGCCGCCAGCCGGTTCGACCTTGACGACGTCGGCCCCGGCGTCGGCGAACAGCTTCCCGGCATACGGGCCGGCGATGCCGGTGGCGCACTCGGCGACGCGGACCCCCGACAACACGGCGATCAGTTTGGCCTACGCCGACAGTGCGGTGCCGACCTGCGCCTCCCGTTGCCGGGTGGTCGAGTGGACGGGGTCCTTGTCGAACTTCGGCAACACGTGCTTCCCGAAGGTCGCGACCGCCTCCAGCGCGATGTCGCGCGGCATCGTCGTCGACAGCATCCCGAACACCAGCTGGTCGGCGCCGATGTCGGCGAACCCTTTCACGCCCTTCTCGACCTCGTCGGGCGTGCCGATGCAGACGAGCCCGGATTGGATCGCGGCTTCCAGCGTCTCGGGCGTCGGCTCCGGGATGAGGTTCGGCCACTCGGGCAGCCCCGGAGGCCGGGGGAAGGTGTCGAGGTACCGGAAGACCAGGCTGTTCTGGTAGCCGCTCGTCATGTTGCACGCGATGTCGCGGGCCTTCTGCCCGTCCTCGAGGCACAGCATCTGGCTCGTCACCATGATGTTGTTGTTCACGTAGTCGCCGACCGGCTCGGCGTGCTCGATCTCCTTCTTGTACTTCTCGACCAGCGGGGCCAGCGTCGCCGGGGTGCCGGTGGTGAAGCACAGCACGCCGAGGCCCATGCGGGCCGCCTTCTCGAACGTCGACGGGCTGCCGGCCGCGACCCACATCGGCGGGTGCGGCTTGGTGAACGGCTTGGGCAGCACGTTGCGCTCGGGCATCGAGAAGAACTTGCCGTCGAACGAGTAGTTCGTCTCCGACCACATGCGCCGGAACTGCGGCACCACCTCGTCGAACATCTCGCGCGTGAGCTCGGGGTCGTCGATGCCGAAGCCCCGCTGCTCGGTAGTCGACGAACCCCGCCCCATGCCGAACTCGAACCGCCCGCCCGACAGGTGGTCGAGGACCGCGACCCGCTCGGCGACCCGCGCCGGGTGATTGACCGGCGGGGTGACGTTGAAGATGCCGCTGCCCAGGTGGATGTTGGTGGTGAGGGCGGCGACGTACGCGAGGAACGACTCGTTGGCCGACAGGTGGGAGTACTCGTCGAGGAAGTGGTGCTCGGTGGCCCACGTGTACTTGAAGCCGGCCTTGTCGGCGGCGACCGTCCACGCCACCTCGTCCATCAGCCGGTTGTGCTCGGCCCCGTCCGGATCACGTTCACGGAGGTGGTAAGGAAGGTAGAGGCTGTTGAAGATGCCGAACTCCATGGCCGGGCACGGTAAAGGAAAATAGAACATGTTGCAAAAGCGAGCATTGGGCCGGCGGGGCCTGGAGGTGGGGGAGATCGGCCTCGGCTGCATGCCGATGTCGGACACCTACGGCCCGGCCGACGAGGCCGAGTCGATCGCGACGATCCACCGAGCGGTCGAGCTGGGCGTCACCCTGTTCGACACCGCCAACGTCTACGGGATGGGCCACAACGAGACCCTGGTCGGCCGGGCGCTCGCCGGCTTCCGCGAGGACGTGATCATCGCGACGAAGTTCGGCATCGCCGGTCGCAACGAGCTGGGCGCGCCGCTGGCCGACGGCCGGCCCGAGTACGTGCACGAGTGCTGCGAGGCCTCGCTGCGGCGGCTCGGCATCGACCACATCGACCTCTACTACCAGCACCGGGTCGACAAGACCGTGCCGATCGAGGACACCGTCGGTGCGATGGCCGAGCTGGTCGCGCAGGGCAAGGTGCGCTACCTCGGCCTGTCAGAGGCGAGCGCCGCGACCATCCGCCGGGCCGACGCCGTCCATCCGATCAGCGCGCTGCAGAGCGAGTGGTCGCTGTTCGAGCGCGGCCTCGAACGCGACGTCGTGCCGGCCTGCCGCGAGCTCGGTGTCGGGATCGTGCCGTTCAGCCCGTTGGGGCGCGGCTTCCTCACCGGTGAGATCCGGGCCTACGACGACTTCGCGCCCGACGACTTCCGGCGCTCGTCGCCGCGGTACATGGGCGAGAACTTCGATCGGAACCTCGAGCTCGTCGACCGCGTGCGGGCCCTCGCCCAGCAGAAGGGCTGCCCGCCCGCGCAGCTCGCGCTGGCGTGGCTCCTGCACAAGGGCCCCGACGTCGTGCCGATCCCCGGCACCAAGCGCCGCACCTGGCTGGACCAGAACGTGGGCGCAGCCGATGTCGCGCTCACGCCGGGCGAGATCCAAGAGCTCGAGGGCGCGCTGCCCGTCGGCGCGGCGTCAGGCCCGCGCTACACGGACATGAGCCACATCGACACGTAAGTCGCACGCCGCCCGGCGTCAGTTGGCGTTGGCTCCCTTGGCCTTGGCCCACTTCCCGATCATCTTGCCGAACTCGACCGGGCTGTAGATGTCCTCCTCGTACGACCACGTGTCGTCGCCGGCGTACTTGAGGAGGGTCCAGTTCGGGGCTTGATGGACCTGGCCGTCGCCCGGGTCGTTCATCACGTTCTGGATGCAGCAGACGACCCAGCCCTTGCCTTCGTCGATGACGTACCACTCGATCGGGAACGACGTCATCTCGTCGTTGGGCGACTGGTGCATGGTCTCCATGATCCAGTCGTAGATCGCCTGGCGGCCGTGGAACTCGCCGTAGTGGTGCTCGATGTAGTGCACGTCGTCGGTGAAGAGCTCGCTCCAGGCCTTCCAGTCGTTGGTGCGGGCCGACTCGGCCGCCACCTCCTGGTAGTGCGCGAACGCCCGCTCCATCTCCTCACGGGTGAATGCCATGCTTCCCCCTTCTTGTCGTTGCCGATGTTTGACGGATCAGACGGCCGAGAACCCCACGACGTCGGTGTCGGTCATGTCGACCGCGAACGTGCACGTGCCGCGGGCCATCAGCTGGCCGGTGTCGTCGCGGATCAAGCTGTCGGCGACCGTCACGCGGCGGCCGACCCGAACGACGAGGCTCTCCACCGCGAACGAGTTGCCGATCCTGATGCCCCGCAGGAAGTCGACGTTCATGTTGACCGTCGGGAAGGCGCGGACCGCCGCCAGCAGCGACTGGACGGCGATGCCGCAGGAGTCGTCGACCATCGTGGCCACGAAGCCACCGTGCACCATGCCGACCGGGTTGCTGAGCTCGTCAGTGGGTGTCCACTCGAGCAGCCCGCGCCCCTCGCCGAACTCCTTCACCACGTAGCCCATCAGCGAGTGGCGCATGCCCCGGAAGGCTGCGGGCACCGCCGGCACATCACGCATCGCCGGACACTAGTTGTCAACCGACCACGCGAGCCCGGACGACGATCTGCGCACCATGAGTGTGCGCAACTCGCCACTCGCAGGTGACCCGTGGGCTAGACCGTGTTCCCGATGCGAGTCTCGTTGGGGTTGCCGACGCACCGGGTCGACCGGTTCGACGAGTTCTGCACCGGCCCCGCCATCGGCGAGCTGGCGGCCGCGGCCGAGGCGGCCGGCTTCGACGCGGTGTTCGTCACCGACCACCCGGCGCCCGGTGACGCGTGGCTGCAGCACGGCGGCCACCACACCCTGGACCCGTTCGTGGCGCTGGCGTTCGCGGCCGCCGCGACCACCACGCTGCGACTGCACACCAACCTGCTCGTGCTGGCGTACCGCAACCCGTTCCTGTCGGCCAAGGCCGTCGCCACCCTCGATGCCGCGTCCGGCGGCCGGGTGATCCTCGGTGTCGGCGCCGGCTACCTCGAACCCGAGTTCGCGGCGCTCGGCGTCGACTTCGACGAGCGCAACGATCTCACCGACGAGGCCATCGTGACGATGAAGGCGGTCTGGACCGGCGACAGCGTCGCGACGCGGGGCCGGCACTTCGACGCCATCGGCAACACCACGTGGCCCCGCCCGGCGGCCGCGTCGGGACCGCCGATCTGGATCGGCGGCAACAGCCGGCGGGCGATTCGCCGCGCCGTCGAGCTGGCCGACGGCTGGTCACCGATGCCCAACCCGGCCAAGTTCTCGAAGCGCCGGCACAGCCCGCCGCTCGAAACCGTCGACGACCTGCGGGCCGGCATCGAGTACGCGCACTCGCACGCGGCGTCGGTCGGTCGCGATCTCGCGGGCTTCGACATCGCCTTCATGCCGATGGGCCTGGACATGTCGAGCTTCGCCGTCCCGCCGGCCGGCGCGGTCGAGAAGAGCGCCCGCGAGCTCCAGGACGCCGGCGTCACGTACCTCGTCACCGGCGTGCCGGGGGAGAGCCGGGCCGAGTTGCTCGCCAACATCGAGCGCTACGGGGCCGACGTCCTGCCGGGCGTGACCGCGGTCTGACGCGGTCCGTCAGTTGGTCGCGACGCCGCCGTTCACGGGGATCGTCTGGCCGGTGATCCAGTCGGCCTCGTCGGACGCCAGCCACACCACCGCCGCGGCGACGTCCTCGGGCCGGCCGTGGCGGCCGCGCGGGATGGCGCGCGCCGACAGCGTCATGCCATCGCGCTGGATCGTCCCGAGCGACAGCGTGTTGACGGTGACGCCACTGGGCCCGAGCTCGACCGCGAGGTGACGCGAGAGGCCGACGGCCCCGGCCTTGGCGGCGCCGTAGACCGAGACCCCGAAGCCCACGCCGATCCGGCCGGCGTCGGACGAGATCGTGATGATCCGACCGAACCCCCGCTCGCACATCCCTCCGGCGACCGCATACGCGCCGTTCAGCACCCCGTAGAGGTTGAGGTCGACGAACCGCTTCCATTCCTCCGGTGCGATGTCGAGGAACTTCGTCAGCGCCATGCCTTCGACTGGGATGCCGGCGTTGTTGACGAGGATGTCGACCGGACCGAGCCGGCCTTCCACGTCGGCGACCATGGCCCGCCAGCCGTCGAGATCGCGGACGTCGCACGCGACGGCGATCGCCTTGCCACCGAGCTCGGCCGCGACGGCGTCGGCCCGCTCACGGTGCAGGTCGTTGACCGCGACCGCGGCGCCTTGCCCGGCGAGCGCCATGGCGATGCCGCGGCCGACGCCCTGCCCGGCGCCGGTGACCAACGCGACCCGCCCCGACAGATCGAACATGGATGGCAGGATACGCAGCCGTGACGCTCTCGGGACGGGCCGCGATCGCGGGCATCGGCGAGACCGACTACGTGCGCGGCAGCGACCGGCTGCCGGTCGAGTTGATGCTCGACGCGTCGCTGGCCGCGATCGCCGACGCCGGCCTCGATCGCGCCGACATCGACGGCATCATCCCGCCGTCGGGCTTCACCAGCGCGGAAGAGCTCGCCGCCAATCTCGGCATCGAGGACCTGCGGTTCGCCGTCACGGTGATGATGGGCGGCGCCTCTCCGGTCGCATCACTCCAGAGCGCGGCGATGGCGGTCGCGGCGGGCGTCGCCAATGCGGTGCTCGTCGTCGTCGGGTGGAACGGGTACTCGGCCTTCCGGCCGAAGCCCGGTGCGCCACGACCGCGTCATGGCTTCCTCCCGACGTCGGTTACCGACGTGATCGTGGACTACGCCCGGCCGTACGGAGCAATGGCGGCGGCCCACTTCTACGGCTGGATCGCCACGCGGTACAAGCAGCTCTACCGGGTTCCCGACGAGGCGGCCGGCGCGGTGGCGCTGGCGTGCCGGAAGCACGCGCAGCTGAACGACAAGGCGCTCATGCGGGGCCGGGAGATGACGCTCGACGACTACCTCGGGTCGCGCTGGGTCGCCGAGCCGTTCCGCTTGCTCGACTGCTGCCTCGAGACGGACTGCGCCGCCGCGGTCGTCGTCACCACCACCGAGCGGGCGCGTGATCTCGCGCACGCGCCGGTCGCCATCCTCGGCGTCGCCGAGGGGCATCCCGACCCGGCCGACGACATCGCCAGCCGGCGCGACCTCTTCCATCTCGGGTTGTCGTTCGCGGCGCCCGCCGCATACGCGATGGCCGGTGTCACCGCGACCGACGTCGACTTCCTCGAGATCTACGACTGCTTCACCTACGTGGTGCTGCTCGAGCTCGAGGCGCTGGGTCTGTGCGGGCCCGGGGAGGCCGCCGGCCTGGTGGCCGACGGCGCGCTCGAGCTCGGCGGGAAGCGCCCGATGAACACCCACGGCGGCCTCTTGTCGCAGGGCCACATGTGGGGCATGAACCACGTCGTCGAGGCGACCCGGCAGCTTCGCCACGAAGCCGGCGCGGCACAGGTCGACGGGTGCGAGCTCGGCCTGGTCACCGGCTGGGGCGACATGGGCGACGGCTCGATCGCCATCCTCGGGCGCGATCGATGAGCAGCGTCCCTCGCCCGATGCCGGTGCTCGAGGGCCTCACCGCAGCGTTCTACGGCCACCTCCGGCGAAGGGAGCTGCGGTTCCAGCGCTGCTCGGCCTGTGGCGAGTGGCGGCACCCACCGCGGGCGCGCTGCCGGTCGTGCGGCTCGGAACAGTGGCAGTGGGAGACGTCGACGGGCCGCGGCCGGGTCTTCAGCTGGACCACGGTTCACCAGCCGATCCACCCGGCGTTCGCCGACGTCCCGTACGCGGTGCTCGTGGTCGAGATGGACGAAGGGGTGCGCATGATCGGCGGCCTGGCCGGGCTCGAGCCGTCCGGTCTGGCGCTCGACCTTCCGGTGGTCGCGACCTTCGACCCCATCGACGAGATGCTGACCCTCGTACGATTCACACCGGGGCGTTAGAGGTGCGCGGCGAGTTGCTCGATGAGTGAGAGCACCTCGCGGGCGCAGAGGACGAAGACGGGGGCGTCGCCGCCGGCGGGATCGTCGATGTCCTCCCATCCGTCGAGCTCGACCCCGTCGAGCGCGAGCGAGGCGATCCGCTCGGACAGGTCGCCGGACGTCGCCGGCAGGTCGCGAGCCAGTCGCTTGAGCGTCGCGGTGCGGGCCGCCGCTTCCGGGTGGGTCCGCCGGACATAGCGGACGTGCTCGATGGCGGCGCACACCACCACGTCGACATCGGCCAGGTCGGACGCCCGCAGCTGCCGGCTGCGATGGTTCGGGACGTCGACCTCGATGTCCTTCAGCGCGTCGCGCGTCCGCCAGCTCATCGGCTGGCCCTCGATCACGTGGGTTCCGGCGGTGGTGACCTCGACGTGCGGTGCCAGTCGTGACAAAGCGGCGCCGGCCATCACCGAGCGGGCGGCGTTGCCGGTGCAGAGCATGAGGACTTGCGGCGAGCCGGCCGACATGTCTGCCATCATCCACTGCTGATGGCCGAGCCGGCGAAACGACCGAACATCCTCCTCGTCCTCACCGACCAGGAGCGGCAGCGCAGCTGGATCCCGCCGCACCTCGAGCTGCCGCACCGCCAGCGCCTGCTCGACACCGGCATCGAGTTCACGAACTTCTACACGAACTCGGTCCCGTGCTCGCCGTCGCGCGCGTGTCTCTTCACCGGTCAGTACATCTTCCAGCACGGCGTCACCGAGAACGTCCTGTCACCGAACCACACCGAGCTGGCGACCTCGATCCCGACGCTCGGGTCGATCCTCCGCGGCGCCGGTTACCGCACGTCCTACGTCGGCAAGTGGCACCTGTCGCACAGCAACACGCCGGACATGGAGGCCTACGGCTTCAGCGACTGGACCGGTGACGACCGGCTCTACATGGGCCTCTCGGGCACCGCGCTCGAGTTCGATCCCGACATCGCCGGGCAGGCGACCCGCTGGCTCGCGGCCAACGCATCGGCGTCGCCCGACCCGTGGTTCCTCACCGTCGCGCTGGTGAACCCGCACGACGTCATGTGGTTCCCGATCGACCAGCCCTGGTACCAGCGGGCGCACGCCGAGGAGGTCGGGAAGGTCAAGGACTTCCTGCGGGCCGGCGCGTGGCGCGGCGACGATCCCATCCCGCCGTTCCCGTTCGAGTACGACGAGGTCTTCGAGCAGCTCCCGCCCAACTTCGACGACGATCTCTTCACCAAGCCGGACGTGCACCGCTCGTGGCTCGACGCCCAGAACTCCACTTACTACGGCTCGGTGTCGCGGGACGACACCAAGGCGTGGCTGCGGATGCTCGACTACTACTGGTGGCAGCACCAGCAGAGTGACGCCAACCTCGGCAAGGTCCTCGACGCGCTCGACGCCACCGGTCAGGCCGACGAGACGATCGTCATCTTCACGTCCGACCACGGCGAGATGTGCGGGTCGCACGGCCTGCGCAGCAAGGGACCGTTCATCTACCAGGAGAACATGAACGTCCCGCTGTACGTCGTCGCGCCGGGGACGACGTCGGCCGGCACCGTCACCGACTCGCTCGCGACCCACGTCGACCTGGCCGCCACCGTCGTCGCGATGGCCGGCGCGTCCGCACGCGATGACGCCGTCGGCATCAAGGGCCGCGACCTGGGCCCAGTGCTGGCCGATCCCGGCGCGTCCGTGCGCGACGAGGTGCTGTTCTGCCAGGACATGGCGTGGTACGGCTCGACCGTCGGCACCCGCTACGCGATCCGCGGCTTCTTCGACGGCGCGGTGAAGTACGGCCGCTACTACGGCGTCGGCGGCAGCACCGACCAGTACGGCACCCCGACGCGGCACCCGAAGCGGGTGGATTCCGACGCGCCCTACGAGGACCAGGACCACGAGCTGTACGACCTCGGCGAGGATCCCCACGAGCTCGACAACCTCGCCAACGACCGCGCCCGTCGCAAGGAGACGCGCGCCCGGTTCCATCATCTGCGTGAGCTCGAGCTCGCGCAGATGGAGTGACTACGCGCGGCGCAGGATGATGACGGGAATGTCCCGCACGCCCTTCGTCTTCTCCTCGTACTCGGCGAAGCCGGAGTGCCGCTCCTTCTGCGTCGACCAGATGCGCTCGCGCTCGTCTCCCTCGGCGACGTGCGCCACGACGTCGTAGGACTCGGTGCCGACCTCGACCTTGGCCCGCGGGTTGGCGCGGAGGTTGTGGTACCAGTCCGGGTTGGTCGGCGATCCGCCCTTGGACGCGAAGACGGCGAGGTCGTCGCCCACCGCCTGGTACGCGAGCGGGTTGACCCGCTCGGTACCCGTCTTGGCGCCGGTGTGGTGGAGGAGCAGGACGGGCACGCCGGCGAACGGGCCGCCGACCTTGCCGTCGTTGGTGCGGAACTCCTCGATGATCGAGCGGTTCCAATCCGTGACGTCGGTCATGGCACCGGTCTACCCGCGCTCCGATCGCTAGTTTCGCGAGGTGGGTTGGCTCGAGCTCCTGCGCTCACCCTTCGCGCTCGACGACCTCGCCGGTCCGCCGTTCGTCGCCGACGTCCATACCGACGAGGAGCCGACGTCCGCCGATGTCGTCGTCCTGCGGTCATTGGCCGCGGTGACGGTGGCGGTGGTCGAGGACACCGACCGCCCGCCATCGGGGTCGGCGGCGTTCGACGTCGTCGTGGACCGGGCCGGCCTCGACGCGGTCACCACCGCCGCCCAGCGCTCGCCGCAGGCGGCGGTCGTCCTCGCGCAGGTGCTGAGGGCGGGTGAGACGCGGGACCCGGTCAGCGGGCTGGTGGCCGAATCGCTGGCCTATTCGACGCTCCAGGGTGGGCCCGAGTTCCGCGCGTGGCTCGCGTCGCGCCCCATCGCGCCGCCCAAGCCGGCGACGCGCCCGCCGGTCCGGGTGGAGAGCGACGGTGACGTGCGACGGGTCGTGCTCGACCGGCCCGACGTTCACAACGCGTTCAGCGCCGCGATGCGGGACCACCTCGTCGAGGCCCTGCGGGGCGCGCTGGCCGATGCCGGCACGCGCGTGATCCTCCTCGGAGACGGTCCGTCGTTCTCGAGTGGCGGCGACCTCACCGAGTTCGGGTCGTTCCGTGATCCGGCGTCCGCCCATGTGATCCGGACGACGCGAAGCCCGGCGTGGTGGTTGGCGACCCACGCCGAGCGCGTCGATGCGCATGTGCATGGCGCGTGCGTGGGCGCGGGCGCCGAGCTCAGCGCGTTCTGCGGACGCGTCACCGCGGCCGCCGACGCGTGGTTCGCGCTCCCCGAGGTCGCGATGGGCCTGGTTCCCGGCGCCGGCGGGACGGTGAGCATCCCGCGGCGGATCGGCCGGCAACGCGCCGCGTGGCTGGCGTTGACCGGCGCGCGCATCGACGCCGCCCGCGCCCTGGCGTGGGGCCTGGTCGACGCCGTCGAGTGACATCGGTCGCAGGGCGTTTCCCGCATTTCTCGGCCGGGCAAACCCCCGGCCATGTTGCCTTGGCTGGTGGGAATCCTGTTCGGGGCGCGACCGGTGCGAGACCCGTGGCCGAGCGAGCCGTTCGCACCGGAGCGATGCGAGCGGCCCTGAGCGTTACGCGAAGACCTCGCCGCCGTTGGCGTCGAGTGACTGGCCGCTGACCGCGCTCGACAGGTCGGACGCGAAGAAGACGACGGCCTCGGCCACGTCCTCGTCGGGCGGGATGATCCCGAGCGGGATGTCGCGCGTGAGCTTCGCGATCTCCTCGTCGACCGTGGTCCCGCCGACCTGGGCCTGGTAGTTGACGTAGCCCTCGACCGGCGGGCCCCACATCCACCCGGGGACCACCGAGTTCACGCGGATCCCGTACGGGCCGAGTTCGATCGACAGCTGGTGGGCGGCCGTCGCCAGCCCGCCCTTCGACGTGGCGTAGCCGCCCTGCAACGGCAGCGGCTTGCGCCGGATCATCGAGTTGACGAACACGATGCTGCCGCCGCCCTGCGCCTTCATCGTCGGCACGACCGCCTGGCAGAGCTGCAGCGTGCCGAACACGTTGACATCCGTGATGCTCCGCCACTGGTCCAGGTCCACCGACTCGAACGGCTGGAAGACGTCGGCCTTGAACGCGTTGTTGACCAACGCGTCGACGCGGCCGTACCCGTCGACCGCGGCGGCGACGAGCCGGGCGCATTGATCCCGGTCGGTGATGTCGGTCGGCACGAAGGCGACCACGCCGCCCGCAGCCCGGATCTCGTCGGCGACCTTCTGCAGGTACTGCTCGGTGCGGGCGCCCATGATCACCGACGCGCCCTCGCGGGCACACGCGATCGCGATCTCCTGGCCGAGGCCGGGGCCGATGCCCGACACGATCACGACCTTGTCCTGGAGCAGGCCGGTCATGCCTTGTCCACCAGTGGGATGACGTCGGACGCGAACGCGTCGATCTGCTCCTCGAGCTCGTCCACCGAGCGCGACTTGAACCGGACCTGCGCGTGGTTCACGCCCATCTCCTTGAACTCCACCAGCGACTCGGCGATGCGCTCGGGGGCGCCGCTGATCGTGAACTTGCCGACGTCGAACGGCGGGTCGCCGACGTAGAAGAACTCGCTGATCGTGCCGATGTCGATGGGGTCGTCGACGCCCGCGTCGGCCCGAGCCTGCCGCACCGCCGCGATCTGCTCGGGCATCTGCGCCCGGGGGGTGCCCTGCGGCAACCAGCCGTCACCCTTGCGACCGGCGCGCCGCTGCGCCGCCGGCGACGACCCGCCGACCCAGATCGGCGGGCGCGGCCGCTGCACCGGGCGGGGCGCGATGCCGAAGCCGGCGAAGTCCCACCGGGCGCCGTGGTGCACCGGGAACTCGTCGGTCAGCGCGACCTTGAGCGCGTCGATGGACTCGTCGAGCACACCCCCGCGGTGCTCGAACTCGGCGCCGAGCACGGCGAACTCGTCCTCCACGTGGCCGGCGCCGACGCCGACGATGATCCGGCCCTTCGACAGGTGGTCGAGCGTGGCGAACGACTTGGCCGACTGCAGCGGATGGCGGTAGCCCATGACCCAGACGTGCGACATCAGTCGGATGTGATCGGTCTCGGCCGCGAGGAAGCCGAGGGTCGCGATGGTGTCGTACCAGGTGGTCCCCATCGCCGGTGCCAGGCGCTCGGGGATGGCGACGTGGTCGCAGACCGCGACGTAGAAGAACCCCGAGCGGTCGGCCTTGCGGGCCAAGCGGGCGAGCTCGTCGGGTCCGCAGTCCCGTTCCCATTCCTCGACGAAGACGGTGCTCTGCGCCTGGATCGGCAGTTGCATGCCGTAGACGAGCTGCCCGTCGGGGACGATGCGCATCCGTCCTACTCCGTGGTCCGGCCGCAGTTGACGGCGAGGCTCTGCCCGGTGATGACACGGGACCGCGGCGACGCGAAGAACAACACGACGTCGGCGACCTCTTCGGCGGTGGTGATGCGGTTGAGGGAGTTGCCGGCCGCGATCTCGTCGTGCACCGTCTGCGCGTCGACGCCCCGACGCTCGCCGAGGTGGGAGAAGTAGTTCCGCAGCGAGTCGCCCATGATGTGGCCGGGGGCCACGCAGTTGACCCGGATGCCGTCCGGGCCCAGCTCCTTGGCCAGGACGTGCGACGCGGTCGTCAGCGCCGCCTTCGACGCCGCGTACCCGCCGAGCACCGGGTTCACCGTCTTGATCGACAACGACGTGATGTTGACGATCGAGCCGCCGCCGGCGCGTCGCAGGTGGGGGACGGCGGCGTCGATCATGTTCAGCGTGCCGAAGAGGTTGACGTCGACGGGGGTGCGCCACCGCTTCGGGTCGAAGCCGGTGAACGGCTCGCGCCAGTCCTCCTCGGCGAAGGCGTTGTTGACGAGGATGTCGACCCGGCCCAGCTCCGCCGCGGCCTGGTCGACCAGCGCCCGGCACTGGTCGGCGTCGGTCACGTCGGTCGGGCGGGTGACGGCGCGGCGGCCCCGCGTCTCGATCTCCTTGCCGACCAGCTCGAGCTGGGCGGCCCGGCGGGCGCCGATGGCCACGTCGGCGCCGGCGTCGGCCAGCCGGAGCGCGATGGCGCGACCGAGGCCCGGGCCGACACCGGAAACGACCGCCACCTGCCCATCCAGCATCGTCACGAGAACGTGTTCTAATCGAGCGGCGCTCCAGCGTCCAGCAGCGCGACCGCCTGGCCCGGCTCGCGGCGCGCCACTGACCTACCGCGCGAACTGCGGCAGCCAGTCCTTGGTCGCGGCCAACAGCTCGCTCGTCATCGCGACGACGTGCTCGTGCGGAAGGCGCCCGGTCATCTGGTCGGTGAGCATGGCCTCGAGCACGGTGGTGGGATCGCCGGTGACCGCGGCGTCGACGGTGAGCTCCTGCGAGACGACGATCCGCCGCAGGTACTCGCCGAGCACCGACGGCACGGTCACCGTGTCGCGGGGTCGGACGCCTGCCGCGCCGGAGAGCCCGATGCACTCGACCACCGCGCCGTCGGCGAGGTTGGTGACCTGGCCGGTGTTGGGCAGGTTCACCGGCAGGTGGCGCTCGACGCCGGACACGAGCCCGTCGAGCAACGGCGCGACGAGCTCGCCCGAGGGGAACTCGGGGATCTCGTCGGCCCCGAAGAGCTCGGCGGCGTTGGCCTCGTCGTCGCGCTTGTCGGCCATGTGGCCGGTGAGGCCGTAGTGGTGGACCGCCCAGTCGCGCCCGAAGTCGGAGGCCTCGGTGACGAACCCGGGGAAGAACTCGCCGACGTGGGTGTCCGACGATCCGGGCAGGACGCCGAACCGCGTGAACAGCTCGAGCTTCAACCGGTTGCCGGCGACGACGTCCGCCTTGGTCCACGTCGGGCCCGGCGACACCTTGCGGTAGTGCATGGCATCGGGCAACGTCGGCAACCAGAGCCCGGTGGCCTGCCGTTCGTCGTCGGCCAGCAGGTCGCGGAGCCGGTCGAAGCCGTCGGCTCTGCCGTCGACCCGCAGCTCGGTGACGAGCGGCAGGTGGTTGACGCCGCCGACGACCGGGTCCACCGCCCGCATGTCGGCGTCGAGCAACAGGCTGGTGACGAACATCAACCCGACGAGCTCGTTGCAGAGGCCGACCGCGGTGATCGACGTCTCGCGCGTCACCGCCCGGACGAGCGCGGTCAGCGGGTTGCTGACGTTGACGAGCAATGCGTCCGGGCAACGCCGCTCCATCTCGCGCGCGATGCCGAGCATCACCGGGATGGTGCGCAGTGAGCGGGCGATGCCACCGGGGCCGACGCTGTCGCCGACCGGCTGGCGGAGGCCGTACCGGGCCGGGATCTCGAGGTCGTGCCGCATGCTCGTGAAACCGCCCACCGACAGCGCGGTGATGACGAACTCGGCACCGTCGAGCCCCTCGGCCAGGTCGGTGGTCGCGGTCGCGGCGATGCCGATGTCCCGCAGCTTGGCGATGCGAGCGCAGAAGTCGACCATCGGCGGCAACGACGCGGCGTCGATGTCCACCAAGGTGACGCCGGCGTCGCGCAGCGACGGTGTGTTTGCGAAGTCGAGCAGCAGACGCGGTGTCCAGTGCGTGCTGCCGCCGCCGACGATCGTGATGCGCGGTGCCATGCCCCTCCTTCGGCTTTCGGCCTACAGCAGCCGGCCCGTCCTGGTCGGGTTCAGCGGCGAATCGACCATCAGGTTGCGCTCCCAGTCGACCACGATCTCGTCGCTCGCGCGGCGCCATCGCGCGACGTCGGCGTCGTCCTCGTAGGCCGCTTCGATCGCGCCCCATCGGTCCCAGGTGTCGATGGCCCAGATGACGATGGCCTCCGACCCGTTGATCATCGCGTTCCGGTACGCGCCGAACAGTTGCAGCCCGACGCCTTTGGCGATCGGCAGGAACTCCTGCTCGAGCAGGTCCAGATAGCGGTGCACCGTGCCGGGCACGAGTCGCACCACCTCGTGCATGTACACCTCGGCGCCCACCAAGCCGGCCTCGATCACACCTTCGATCGTCGGCGAGTACGGCGCCGGCCGGAGGATGCGGTCGATGCCGCCGCGCCGGAGCGGCGCCGCCTTGGCCCACCACGCGGCGAGCGCCGGGTCCTGCATGCCGGGGTGCTTGACCTCGTAGCCGAAGTTGTCGGCCAGGCCGGGCCAGCCGTCGAGCTCCCACAGGTTCACCGTCTCGGGCCACCGGCCGGTGCTGCCCACGGTTCCCCACACGCCGGCGCACAGCATGTTGCGCTCGACCCGGGCGGTCTCACCCCAACCGGCGGTCATGTGCTCCATGTACTTGGCGCGGTTCTGTCCGATGATGTCGATGAACTCGTGGATGTAGACCTTGTCGTTCCCGGCGCCGACCACGGCGGCAGAGTAGATGGAGAGGAACATGCTCCGCATCGAGGACCGCGCTGGCGTCCGCCTCATCGCGTTCAACCGACCCGAGGTCCTGAACGCGTTCGACACCGCGCTGTACGAGGCGACCGGCCACGCGTTGGGCGACGCCGCGTCCGACGACGGTGTGTCCGTCGTGGTGCTCACCGGCGAGGGCCGCGCCTTCTCCGCCGGCCAGGACCTCGCCGAGATGCTGGCGTTGGCCGACGAACGGGAGCGCCCGACGTCGACGGCCGGGTCCGGTCACGGGTTCGGCGTGTTCATGGACGCGCTGATGGACTTCCCCAAGCCGGTGATCGCCGCGGTGAACGGCGTCGGCGTGGGCGTCGGGCTCACCATGCTCGGGTACTGCGATCTCGTGCTGATGTCGGAGGACGCCCGGCTGCGGGCGCCGTTCACGAGCCTCGGGCTGGTGCCCGAGGCGGGCGGCAGCGTGACGTTGCCCGAGCTGATGGGCCGCCAGCCGGCGGCGCACGCCATCTTCACCTCGGCGTGGATCGACGCCGAGCAGGCGGTGGCGAGCGGGCTGGCCTGGAAGGTGGTCGCGGCGGACCGGCTGGTCGACGACGCGATGGCGGTGGCCGCCGAGATGGCGGCCATGCCGCTCGTCTCGCTGGTCGAGAGCAAGAAGCTGTTGTCGGCCGGCCGCATCGACGCGGCGCGGGCGGCGCGGGCCCGCGAGGAAGCGGTGTTCGCGCGCCTCACCGGCGCGCCCGACAACCGCGCCGCGCTCGAGAGCTTCCTGGAGAAGCGCCCGACCACGTGACGCCCGGCGGTTGCCGCGAAAACTGGAATGTGTTCTCATTTCGCCGTGGCCGACCGCATGACCGAGCTGGAGCGGCCGACCGCCTCTTCGCTGAGCCGCAGCCAGGAAGCCCGACGCCAGCGCGTGATCCAAGCGGCCATCGAGCTCGCCACCGAAGGCGGGTACGACGCGGTGCAGATGCGCGATGTCGCGACCCGCGCCCGGGTGGCGATGGGCACGATCTACCGCTACTTCACGTCGAAGGACCACCTGCTGTCCGCCGCCCAGGTCGAATGGGCGCTCACGCTGCAGCGACGGGTCACGCAGCGGCCGCGTCCCGAGGCGCCCGCCGCGGACCGGGTCGTCGAGGTGCTGCGCCGGGCGACCCGGGCGATGGAGCGGCAACCGCTCCTCAGCGCGGCGTTCGTCACCGCGGCGTCGTCGACCGACCCGGCGGTCTCCGAGCGCCAACGTGAGGTCGCGGCGATCGTCGAGGCGACGATCGGATTCGCACTGGGCGACGACGACGTCGGCGACACCGCCGGCATCATCCGCGTGCTCGGGTACGTCTGGCAGGGCGCGCTGGTGGTCTGGCTCAACGGCCAGAACACCGCGGCGCAGATGAGCGAAGAGCTCGAGCGCGCCGCCCGCCTGCTGCTGCGGTAGCCCTTTGGGCTTGTAGGGTGGCGCGGGCTCGCAAGCGCGAGTCACTCGGCCCAAGCCCTCGGTCGTGCACCCACTGACGAGGTCGAGGAGGCCGAGATGTCGGCTACCGCGCTTTTGGACCGTGAGGTCGCGCCGGATCCTCCGGAGCGCGGGCCCGTCGGACCGGTGGGCGGGCGGCGCCGCGAGCAGGTGCTCACCGGAGTGATCGCGTTCGGCCCGCTCGTCGTGACGCTGGCCGCCATCGTCGGTCTGATGGGTCGGGCCATGACCGTCCGCGACCTGGTGCTGGCGGTGCTGTTCTACGTCGTCGCCGGCCACGGCGTGACCGTGGGCTTCCATCGCCTGTTCGCCCACCGGAGCTTCCGGGCGTCCCGAACGCTGAAGATCGTGCTGGCGGTGAGTGGCTCGATGGCCTTCCAAGGCCCGCTGATCGGTTGGGTCGCCGATCATCGCCGCCATCATGCCCACAGCGATCGCGCCGGTGACCCGCACTCACCGCACGCCTTCGGTGCCGGCTCGGCGGCCCTGGGCCGCGGCCTCTGGCACGCCCACATGGGCTGGTTGTTCGCGCACGACCCCACCTGTCGCGAGCGCTACACCCGGGACCTGACTGCCGACCTCGACTTGGTCGCCATCGATCGGCTGTTCCCCGTGTGGTGCGTCCTGTCGTTGGGGTTGCCGTTCGCGGCCGGTTGGCTCGTCGGCGGCACCCTCGCGGCCGCGGTCGGCGCACTGATCTGGGCCGGTGCCGTGCGGGTGTGCGTGCTGCACCACGTCACCTGGAGCATCAACTCGGTCTGCCACACCTTCGGCCGGCGTGACCATGCGACCAAGGACCGCAGCACGAACGTCGGGGCGCTGGCGCTGCTCGCCATGGGGGAGTCCTGGCACAACAACCATCACGCCTTCCCGACCTCGGCGCGCCATGGACTCGGCCCCGGGCAGCACGATTCGTCGGCCGTGGTGATCGACTGGTGCGAGCGCCTGGGTTGGGCGACCGACGTCCGGCGGCCCGACCACGCCGGCGCGCGCTGATCTGCCGTCGCAGCCGCGCAAGTCGGGGTGTACCGTTGATGGGTGCGGAGCTCCTGACCCCGGCAGCGCATCGATCATCGATCATCGAGCGGAAGCGCCAGGGGGCCGCAGTGTCTGAACGGGCCTTGGGTCTGCAATCCGGGACCGAGCGCGCACCGCGGGCGCTCCCGATCGTCTCGCGGGAGCCCGGTTGCTCGGTGGTGATCCTCCGTGGCGACCTCGACATTGCCGGCACCGCCGCCTTCGTCGACGCCCTGGCGACGGTCATCGGTCGCGACGACGCCGACGTGGTCGTCGACTTCGCCAAGGTGCGGACCATGGGTGTCGCCGCGGTGGCCAAGCTCGCTCGGGGCCGTGACTACCTCCACTCGCACGGGCGCTCGCTCGTCGTCCGGTTCGCCTCGGAGCCGGTGCAGCGGGTGCTCGCCGAATGCGGCGTCAGCGATTTGGTGGAGTCAGTCGGTGATCTCGATGGAGCCGGGTTCGACGCCGGCGACGATCCGGCGGCGGCCGCGGCGCAGCTCCTCCGGGAGGCGTTGATGGAGCGGCGGGCCGCGGCCGCCGACCGCGAGAAGGCGGCGCTGCTCTACCGGCAGGCCGCGCTCGACCGGGCGGCGGCGGGCGTCGACGACCTCACCGGCGCGCTCCGCCGGGACCGCGGCTTCGGCGCGATTCGACTCGAGATCGACCGATGCCGCCGCACGGGCGATCGCCTGGTGATCGGCTTCGTCGACGTCGACGGGCTGAAGCGGGTCAACGACACCCGTGGCCATCAGTCCGGTGATCTGCTCCTGAAGGCGGTCGTGTCGGAGCTCATCGGGTCCTTGCGCTCGTACGACATCGTCGTCCGGTTCGGGGGCGACGAGTTCGTCTACTCGCTGGCCGGCGCCGACATCGGCGCCGCCCGCGGCCGGTTCGAGGCGATGCGGGCGTCGCTGATGGCGTCCCACGGCGACTCGGTCAGCGCCGGCTTCGCCGAGCTGCGCGCCGACGACACGCTGGAGGCCCTCATCGCCCGCGCCGACGCCGACCTCTACCACCAACGTGGCCTGACCCCGGACTGACCGGCGGAATCCGCCGATTGGGCCGGGGAGATGGCCTCAGGGGAGCGCCGCCAGGACGTCGGCGATGGGGGCGTGGTCGGCCGACGTACGGTCGACGTGGTCGTAGTGCACGACGTCGCCCGGGCCGACGACGAAGGTGCCACCGAGCTGGTCGACGCGCTTTCCGGGCTTCTTGGTGTGGAACCCGCGCTTGCGCGTCGCCATCGTCGCCCGCCACGTCCGCGGCGTCATGATCCGGACGCCGACGCGGGGGAGTGATGCCGCCCGGGCGGCAGCGCCGTCGTCGTCGACGAGAACCGGGAACGGGATGTCCTCCTCGGCCATGAAGTTCCGGGCGTAGTCGAGGTTGCCGGTGCCGATGGCGACGAGCTCGGCGCCCCGGCTGCGAATGTCGTCATAGGAGCGTCGCAACTGCGACGCGTGCTCGCGGCAGTGCAGTCAACCGAAGTGCCGCAGGAAGACGAGGATCACCGGCCGCTCGGCCCAAAGATCGCCCAACCGGTGGTCGGCCCCGTCGGCTCCGGGGAGCGTCATCGCGGAGAGTGCGGCGAGATCCATCGTCAAGCTCCTTCGGCGAGTTCCGGCGTCGGGCTCAGTCTACGGGCGGACCTGACAGCACATCAGACCGCGCCGCAGCCGTCACTCGCCTTCGAGGGCCCGGGCCTTGGCCCAGCGGTAGTCGGGCTTGGCGGCCGGCGTGCGGACGATCTCGCCGACCAGGTGGAGCTGGCGGGGCACCTTGTAGCTGGCGATCAAGGTGCGGCAGTGCGCGGCGAGATCCTCGAGCGTCGGCGCGCCGCCCGGCCGCGGGACGACGATCGCGGCAACCCGCTCGACGAAGCGCGCGTCGGGGACGCCGACGACGACGGCGTCGAACACGGCGGGATGCGACTTGAGCGCGGCCTCGACCTCCTCGGGGAAGACCTTCTCGCCACCGGTGTTGATCGACACCGAGCCGCGCCCGAGCAGCATGATCGAGCCGTCGGCCTCGACGGTGGCGAAGTCGCCGGGCAGCACCCAGCGCTCGCCGTCGGCGTCGACGAAGAAGGTGGCCGCGGTCTTCTCCTCGTCCTTGTAGTAGCCGAGCGGGATGTGACCCTTGCGCGCCAGGCGGCCCACGACGCCACTGCCCGGCGTCACCGGGCGCAGGTCGTCGTCGAGCACCGTGGTGTGCGGGCCCATCGTGAAGCGCGGCCCGGCGGCCGGTCCGGCGATGTCGAGCACCGAGCCGTTGGCCCCGGTCTCCGATGCGCCGAAGCTGTCCATCACGACGACGCCGGGAAGCTGCTCGCGCAGCTGCGTCTTGACCGCCTTCGAGAGGATCGACCCGCCGCTGCCGATCGTGGCGACCGTCGACAGGTCCCACCGGCCCGGTTCGGTGGCCAGCGCTTCCGCCAGCGGCCGCGCCATCGCGTCGCCGACCACCATCAGCGATGTGGCGCGCTCGCGCTCGGCGATCGTCCACACTGCCACCGGGTCGAACCGGCGGCCGGTGTACATGACGTAGGTGTGGCCGTTGTAGAAGCCGATGCAGCACGACCACTGGCCACCGCCGTGCATCAGCGGCGCGTTGCCGATCGCCACCATCGACGGCTTGTCGGCGTTCTCGGCGAGCTGGTCCGGCGTGGTGATCGGCGGGCCGCCGAAGTTCCCGCCGCCCATGGCGCCGAAGAAGATGTCCTCGCTGCGCCACATCACGCCCTTGGGCATGCCCGTCGTCCCGCCCGTGTAGAGGACATAGAGATCGTCGGGCGAGCGCGGGCCGAAGCCGCGGTCACCGGACGCCGACGCCAGCGCCTCCTCGTATCCGACCGCGCCGTCGATCGGGCCGTCGATCGAGACGACGTGGCGCAGCGTCGGGACGTCGGGGCGAACCTCGGTCACGTTGGCCGCGAACTCGGACTCGACGATCAGCGCCACCAGGTCGGCGTTGGTGAAGAGGTAGCGCAGCTCGTCGGTGACGTAGCGGTAGTTGATGTTGATCGGCACCGCCCGCGCCTTCCACGCGCCGAACATCGACTCGACCCACTCGGCCCGGTTCCACGAGTAGATGCCGACGTGGTCGCCCGGGCCGATGCCGTTGTCGAGAAGGTGATGGGCCACGCGGTTGGTCCGCTCGTCCAGCTGGCGGTACGTCAGCCGCACGTCGCCGGCGACGAGCGCGGTGCGGTCGGGGCAGGCGTCCGCCATGACCTCGAACAGGTCGGCCAGGTTGAAGACGCGGTCGCTCATCAGCGATAGACGGACACGATCGTCTCCGCGAACTGCTCCATGGCGGCCCGGCGGGCGTCGGACCGGTTGTCGACCTTGTCGGCGTGCGCCTTGCCGCCGCCCATCATCCACGGCGCGCACAAGGTCGACGTGACGCCCGCCGCCGCGGCCCGCTCGTACAGCTCGGCGCTCGGCATCGCCATGAAGCTGACGACGATCTCGTAGTCCTCGCGGTCGCGGGTGCCTTCGGCCTTGCGCAGCTCGTTGAGCCGGCCGACGATGGCGAACGCCTCGTCCGGCTCGTAGGCGTTGCCGATCCAGCCGTCGGCCTTGGCGGCCCGGCGCAGCGCAGGCTCGGAGTGGCCGCCGACCAGGATCGGGATCGGCTTGGCCGGCGCCGGCGACAGCTGCACGGGGGCGAAGTCGAAGTACGTGCCGTGGAACTCCTGCATGCCACCGCGCCAAAGCGTCCGGAGGACCTCGATCATCTCGTCGAGCCGCTTGCCGCGGTTGGTGTAGTCCTGCCCGAGCAGCTCGAACTCCTCGCGCATCCACCCGGCGGCCAGCCCCAAGGCGACGCGATCGCGCGAGATCACCGCCGCGGTGCCCACGGCCTTCGCCACGACGAACGGGTTGCGGGCCGGCGCGATGTAGATGTTGGTGGCGAAGCGAAGCTCGGTGGTGACCGCGGCCATGGCGCCGATGAGGACCCACGGATCGGGCCACGCGGTGTCGGGCGACCAGATCGGCGAACCGTCGGGCGAGTACGGGTACGGCGACTCGATGTCCTGCGGGTAGAGCACGTGGTCGGAGACCATGATGCCGTGGTAGCCGAGGCCGTCGGCCACGCGCGCCACGTCGACCATGTCGTTGGTGTCGAGGAATGCCACTGCCAGCCAGAACTTCACGACCTGCACCTCACTTGATCGCAACCGGGTTCACGGGAGTGCCGAGGCCGCCGACGAACGGCTGCGGCGTGGCGTCGAGGAAGAACGCGTAGCGGCCGTCGGCCGCGCAGTCGGCGGCCAGCGCCTCGAGGTCGAAATTCTGGCCCTGGGTCATGCCCATCTCGACGAGGTGCAGCAGGTGCACCGGCAGCTGCATGTCGTCGCGCTCGCACGGATAGACCTCGTAGGTCAGCGTGTCGGTGGCCACCGCGGCGACGTCGTGGTCGTGGAACCACGTCACCGTCTTGGTGGAGGGTCCGGACGTCGGGAAGGTGTAACCGATCTTGTCGCCGGCCTTCAGGATCTGGATCTGACCGGTGCGCAGCAGGATGACGTCGCCGGGCAGCACGTCGACCCCGGCCAGCGCCACCGCGGCGTCGAGGTCCTCGGCGCTGATGGCATAGCCGCCCGCCAACCGGTCGACGCCCTTGGCCCGGGCCACGTCGAGCAGGATGCCGCGCCCGGCGATCGCGGTGATCTTGTCGATGCCGCAGCGACCGGCGCCGTCGGTGGTGATGGATTCGACGGGGTGGCCGTTGTAGAGGCGACCGTCGTAGGTGACGTGGGCCAGCGAGTCCCAGTGGGTCGCGGCTTGCAAGCCCATGACGACGACGTCGTCGCTGGTGCAGAACTCGCTCGGGTCGCCGGTGAGCGGAGCGTTGATGGCGACCATCGTCTTCAGCGGGTTCACCCGGCCCTTGATCGCGCCGATCTGCGGGCCGTCGTCGGAGAGCGGGAGGCCGAGCGCGAACACCGCGCCGGTCTCGATGCACGCCGCGCCTCGACGCACCACCTCGGGCGTGATGAGGTTGATGGTGCCGATCTCGTCGTCGGGTCCCCAGCGGCCCCAGTTGTTCACCTGACGGGCCAGCTCGTGGAACTCGGGCGGAAGCGGCATCGACGGCGAGGTTAGATTCCCGCGCCTCTATGGTGCTGACCGGTCGGGTGGCGGTGGTGACGGGCGGCGGCTCGGCGCTGGCCGACGGCCTGGCCGCCGGGCTGCGGGCGGCCGGCGCGTCGGTGGGCGTCGTCGACGGCCGCCGGCTGCGCTCACGCGATGACGCCGAGGCGGCGTTCGCGGAGATCTCGACCGGCGCCGGCGCGCCGATCGACGCATTGATCCACGCCTTTGTCGACCCGGCCGCGATGGTGCCGGGCCCGTTCGCGGACGTGGACCCGTCGGCCTTCGAGGCCGCGTGGGAAGGCACGATGCAGGCGGCGCTCTTCGCGTTGCAGGCGGCCTTCGGCCAGATGCGCGGGCGCGGCGGGCGCATCCTCGTGGTGACGCCGACGTCGTCGATGTCCGGGGAGCCTGGCCTGGTCGCGGCCACGATGGCGATCGAGGGCCTCCGCCTCCTGGCCAAGTCGGCGGCCCGCCAGTGGGGCGCCGACGGCATCACCGTGAACTGCCTGGCGCCCGCGCCGGAGGTGGCGTTCGGCGACGCGGTCGCGGGAGCCGCGGTGTCGCTGGCGCCGCCGGCCCTCGGGCGGCCCGGCGACCCGGAGGTCGACCTCGGCCCGGTCGCGGCCTGGCTCGTCGGCCCCGACTCGGGATTCGTCACCGGCGTGACGGTCTGCGCCGACGGCGGCACGTGGATGGCGCCGTGACTGCCGGTCCGCTCGCCGGCCGCACCGCGGTCGTCACCGGCGCCGGCCAAGGCGTCGGCGAGGGCATCGCCAAAGCGCTGGCCTCGGCCGGCGCCAACGTGGTGATCGCGGCCCGGCGGGCCGAGACGGGTGAGCCGGTCGCCGAGGTCATCCGCGAGCGCGGCCACGTCGCCGAGTGCGTCGTCACCGACGTGACGGACGAGCACTCGGTCACGGCCTGCGTCGCCGCCACGCTCGACCGTTTCGGCGCGCTCGAGATCATGGTGCACAACGCCTTCCGTGGCAGCGCGAACCACCGGCTGGAGGACGTCGACCTGAAGCTGTGGTCGAACTACTCGGGGACCGCGGTTTGGGGCTCGTACTTCTGCGCCCGCGCCGCGTTCCCGCACCTGCGCGCCGCCGGCAGGTCCGGCCGGCTCGTGCTCGTGACCTCGCCGTCGGGCGTGGAGGGCAGCGTCAACATGCCGGTCTACTCGCCGGTGAAAGCCGCGCAGCGGGCGATGGCCAAGAGTCTCGCCCGCGAGTGGGGCGAGCACGGGATCACCGTCAACTGCATCGCGCCGGTCGCGGAGACACCGGCGCTGATGGGCGCGTTCGCGCTCAACCCGGTGCTGAAGGAGCGGCTCACCGCCCGCACCCCGCTGGGCCGCGTCGGCGACCCCGAGCACGACATCGGATCGGTCGTCGCGTTCCTCGCGTCCGACGCCGCCGGGTACGTCACCGGGCAGACCGTGGTGTGCGACGGCGGGAGCTTCACCGGCCTCTAACTCCGACCAAGCGGCTGCGAGTCGAGGTCGAACACCCGCACCGCGTTGTCGCGGAGGAACCTGGGCCACACGTGGTCGCGGAAGGGCACCGACGGAAGCTCGGTCATGATCCGCTCGAGGCTCAGCCCCATCGGGAAGTAGCCGGCGTACATCACCTGGTCGGTGCCGCGGGTGTTGGCGAACTGCACGACGTCGGCCGGGTAGTAGCGCGGCGCGAACGCGCTGGTCGAGTACGAGAGGTTCGGCCACTTCAGCATGAGCTTCACCGCCAGCGCGGCCCACGGCTCGGCGCCGTGGCGCATCACGATCCGCAGGTCGGGGAAGTCGTAGCAGACGGCGTCGAAGCGCATCACGTCCTGCGTCGCTGCCGGGAGCCGCGGCCCGGGCACCCCGGCGTTCACGCAGACGGGAATGCCGAGGTCGACGCACGTCGCGTAGACGAGGTACATGGCGGCGTCGTCGACTGCGACCTGCGGGAAGGTGCCGGCCGGGAACACTGTCGCCGCCTTCGCGCCGAGTTCGGCGACCGCTCGCCGCAACGCCCGCAGCGCCGACGCGCCGCCGTTCGGGTCCACGTCGAACGCGCCGAAGAACCGGTCGGGGTGATCGCGCACCGCGGCGGCGCCGGGGTCGCCAGGGGCGAGGCCGACGCCCACCATCGCCCGGGCCACGCCCCAGCGGTCCATCTCGGCGATCACTGCCGCGAGCGGGTCGTCGCCGAGCCGCGCCGACGGCCGGTCCTTGAACAGGTGCTCCGCCGGTCCCCGGTACGTCGTCAGTGTCTCGGCGTCGCGGAGCAGCGGTGTGAGCGCCGCACGCCACGCGGTGTCATCGGGTCCCTTCGGGAGGCCGACCATCAGGTCGACGATCCCGATTCCCTCGGGCATCACCCGATGGCGCCCGACGCGCGCCGCGCCGCGATCTCGTCGGGCGCGAAGCCCCACGCCGCGAGGGCGGTGTCCGTGTCGTCGCCGACATGGGTCGGCGGCCCGGCCACCTCCGCGGGCGTGCGGCTGAACCGGGGCGCCGGGGCCGGTTGTGGCGCGCCGTTGATCTCCAGGAACGCGTGGCGCGCGACGGCGTGCGGGTGCATCGGTGCCTCGGTCGGCGAGAGCACCGGTGAGAAGCACGCATCGGTCATCTCGAGGTCCGCGCACCATTGCGCCCGGGTGCGCGACTCGAAGATGTCCTTCAGCCGCGCGCGCGTCGCGGGCCACGTCGACCGGTCGTACTGGTCGGCGACGTCGAGGTCGTCGGCGCCGATCCGCCGGAGCAGCTCGGCGTAGAAGTGCGGCTCGACCGCGCCG
This sequence comes from Acidimicrobiales bacterium, assembly GCA_025463925.1. GTDB lineage: Bacteria > Actinomycetota > Acidimicrobiia > Acidimicrobiales > AC-14 > RYN-50. Next base: position 54,718 of record JAODBK010000014.1, read on the forward strand.
ATCGCGATCCAGTGCCGGTCGGCCGTCTCGTAGGTGTCGTAGAACGGCGCGCCGCTGTCGAGGAAGTTGGTGCCGCGCGGGCCCCAGAAGCCGCTGGCCCGAGCGGCGTAGAACGGCGCCAGCATCGTCGCCGCGCCGTCCACCATCGCGGCATCCACGACCTGGCCCAATCCTGACGACGCCCGTTCCACCAGCGCGCAGGCCATCCCCCAGGCGAGCAGCATGCCGCCGCCGGCGAAGTCGCCGAGCACGTTGATCGGCGGTGTCGGTGGCTGGCCGGCCCGGCCCAGCGGCTCGAGCGCGCCGGCCAGCGCGATGTAGTCGATGTCGTGCCCGGCGGCCTGCGCGTAGGGGCCGTCCTGGCCCCACCCGGTCAGCCGGCCGTAGACGAGCCGCGGGTTCCGGGCCAGGCAGGCGTCCGGGCCGAAGCCCAAACGCTCGGCGACGCCCGGCCGGAAGACCTCGAAGAAGGCGTCGGCCCGATCGGTGAGCCGGAGCAGCGTCTCGAGGCCTTCGGGTTGCTTGAGGTCGATGGCGATCGATTGCTTGCCGCGGTTCATGGCGCTGGTCGCCGGGAGCGAGTGATCGATCTTGGCGACCTCGTCCACGCGGTCGACGCGCAGAACCTCGGCGCCCATGTCGGCGAGCAGCATCCCGGCGAACGGGCCGGGGCCGAGGCCGACCAGCTCGACGACTTTCACACCGGCGAGCGGACCCATCTAACCTGCCGCCATGCGCGTGGTCGTGGACTTCAACGTGTGCGAGAGCAACGCACTCTGCATGGGTGTCGCCCCGGAGGTGTTCGAGGTGCGCGACGACGACTTCCTGTACATCCTCGACGAGAACCCGCCGGAATCGCTGCGGGCGAAGGTCGAGGAGGCGGTGCGCGTCTGCCCCAAGCAGGCCATCACGATCGAGGGGTAGCGCCCGGCCGGTACCGGTCGTCGTCCACGACGACGAATATGCCCTCCGCCTCGGCGGTGATCTCGCCGTCCGGGCCGCTGACCGTCGCCGACGACCGGACCTTGCGGCCGTCGATGCCGTCCAATCCGCCGTCGAACCGGAGCTCGATCCCGAGCGGCGTCGGCCGGCGGTAGCGCACCGACAGCGTGCCGGTGACGAGCATGCGGCCGCACTTGGCGGCTCCCAAGGCCAGCACGAGGTCGAACGCCGCTGCCAGCATCCCGCCGTGCACGCATCCGGGCGGCCCTTCGTACTGATGGCCATACGTCACCGTGGCGACGACGCGGTCGCCGCCGCCATCGATGATCATGAACGGCGCGATGGGATTCGACGGGCCGACCACGGTGTGGGACTCCATCACCGCGGCGTTGCCCTCGCCCCCCGGGCTCAGCCCGTCGGTGCCCTCGTAGCGCGACCGGCGGGCGCCCTTCGCGATCCGGTCGACGATGTCGTCGATCTCGCCGGCCACCGACCGGAGCTCGTGGTCGTCGGCCGCGGTGTTGACCAGCGTCTCGATCAGCCGGCGGGTCGCGGCGGCGGCGCGACGGGTCGACTCGATGGACGCGCTCACTGGAACAGATTCTAAACTGGCGGCTGCCGCGCCCTTCGGGGCCGCTCTTGCAGAGGAGAACCCATGGCACAGCCGGTGATCGTCGAGGCCGTCCGCACGCCGATCGGGAAGCGCAACGGCCAGCTGGCCGGGCTGCACCCGACCGAGCTCCTCGGCGCGGCGCAGATCGAGGTCGTCAAGCGGGCTGGCATCGACGCAAGTGAGGTCGAGCAGATCGTCGGCGGATGCGTCACCCAGGCCGGCGAGCAGGCATCGAACGTCACCCGCACCGCGTGGCTGTCGCTCGGGCTCCCGTACGAGGTGGGCGCGACGACGATCGACTGCCAGTGTGGATCGAGCCAGCAGGCCAACAACATGATCGCCAACCTGGTGCACGCCGGCGCGATCGACGTCGGCATCGCCTGCGGCATCGAGGCGATGAGCCGCGTCGGCCTCGGCGCCAACGCCATGAACGGTCCCGGCAAGTCGCGGCCGGACGACTTCCCCTGGGACATGCCCGATCAGTTCGGCGCCGCCGAGCGGATCGCGCAGAAGCGCGGCATCACCCGCGCCGACGTCGACGCCTTCGGCCTCGCCAGTCAGCAGCACGCCGCCCGCGCCTGGGCCGAGGGTCGCTTCGAGCGCGAGATCGCGCCGGTGGAGGCTCCGGTCGTGGGTGCCGACGGACCGACGGGGGAGCGTCAGGTCGTCAACCGGGACGGCGGCTTGCGCGACACCACTGCCGAAGGGTTGGCCAACCTGAAGCCGGTGATGCCCGACGGCATCCACACCGCGGGCAACTCGAGCCAGATCTCCGACGGCGCCGCCGCGGTGCTCTGGATGAGCGAGGACGCCGCCAAGGCCCGCGGGCTGCGGCCGCGGGCGCGCATCGTCGCCCAGGTGCTCGTCGGGTCCGACCCCTACTACCACCTCGACGGTCCGGTGGACGCGACGCGCCGCGTGCTCGAGAAGGCGGGCATGACCATGGCGGACATCGACCTGTTCGAGGTCAACGAGGCGTTCGCCTCGGTGGTGTTGTCGTGGGCCCAGGTGCACGAGCCCGACATGGACAAGGTGAACGTCAACGGCGGCGCCATTGCCCTCGGCCACCCGGTCGGCGCGACCGGCAGCCGGCTGATCACCACCATCCTGCACGAGCTCGAGCGGTCCGACCAGACGCTGGGCCTCGTCGCCATGTGCTGTGGTGGGGCGCTGGCCACCGGGACGATCATCGAACGCATCTGACGTGTGACTGGGCCGCACGGCCCAATGACCTCAATCCGGATCACGGAGCGGTCGATGAGATGTCGTGATCGAGTCCGCGCGTGAGATCTGTGCCTATCTGCAGGCCCGATTCGCCCGGACCGAGCGAGGGGCGAGCCTGGTCGAGTACGCCCTCCTCGTGGGCCTCATCGCCATCGTGTGCGTCGGCGCGGTCAGCTTCTTCGGCAGTCGCACGTCGGCGAAGTACTCGACCATCGGCTCCAGCATGAACTAGCGCGCGTCGCGCGCATCCCGGAGCGCTTCCTTCCACGCCCGGAACCGCTCGTGCCGGGCGCCGTCCGGTCCGATGCCCTCGCCGCGACCGTCGGCGTACAGGCGGAACGTCCACTGGTCGGACAGGTCGCCGGCCGCCACCGCGAAGTAGCGCGCGTCCGCGTCGGTGGCCGGCCCGGCGCGCCAGAGCAGCCATCGACCGATGCGCCGCTTGTACGCGGCGACCGGCCCTCCGATGTCGTCGCCCAGCGCGAGCAGTTCGGGCGGCGCTTCGACCCATGCGGTCGCCGGGATCGTGCGGTCGCGCTGCGGGGTGGCCGGCAGGTCGTCGGTGTGGACCGGGGTGTCGTCGACCGGGCGCTGGTCGTACCGCAGGGGCTTACCCGACGAGGACATTGGGCCGGGGCAGGCCGGCCGCCTCGCAGAGCAGGTGGTAGGCGGCGAGCACACCAGCGGCGTCGGTGATGCTCTCGACGTTGCCCTCGGCGTCGAGGTTGAGGTTGGCGCCGTAGATCTGGAACCAGACCTGGGTGGCGTCCTCGACCGCGGTCAGCGAGTGGACCGACCCCGCGGGCTCGTACAGGAAGGAGCCGGCGCGGTTCACGTACTCGTACTCCTTGTACTTCCACGCGCCCGACACGGTGTAGGCGTACACCGGCCCGGTGTGCTTGTGCTTCTGCACGTCGTAGCCGGCCTGGAAGATGTTCTCGACGATCCAGAGCCCGGCGTTCACGTCGACGTGGATCACCTTGAGCTTCGAGCCGTCCCCGATGTCGACGAAGGGCAGGTCGTCCTTGCCGATGTGGACCGCGGTCGGGACCTCATGGAGCATCGTCATGAGCCAAGACTAGAACGAGTTCCTACACTGCGGTCCATGGCGATCCCCATCTTCGACCCCGACATCTACGTCGACGGTCCGCCCCATGAGGAGCTCGAGCGCCTGCGCCGCGAGGAACCGGTGTCGTGGCAGCCGCTCTACGAGGAGGGCGACGGTTGCTGGGCGGTGCTGCGCCATGCCGACCTGGTGCACGTGGCCCGGGAGGCGCGCCTGTTCTCGGCCGAGGAGGGCGGGGTGGTCGTCGAGGACCTGGCGCCGGACCAGCTGGCGATGATGCGCAACATGTTGCTGGCGATGGACCCACCGCGCCACCAGGACTACCGCCGCCCGCTGGCACCGAGCTTCACCCGCAAGGTCATCGGCGGGATGGAGGATCGGGTCCGGACGATCTGCCGCGAGATCATGGACACCGCGCGCGAGCGTCGCGAGGTGGAGTTCGTGCACGAGGTGTGCGCGCTCCTCCCGTCGCAGGTGATCGGCGAGCTCATGGGCCTCCCGCGCGAAGACTGGCCGCGCATCCACGAGATGGCCGAGCGCAACACCAGCGGGCAGGACCCGGACATCTCCGGATACGACGTCGCCGACGACCGCGAGTTGCGCAATGCCTCCATGGACATGGCGATGTACGCCATCCAGTTCGCGGCCGACCGCCGCCAGCAGCCGGTGCGGGAGGACCTGACGTCGCTCATCCTCGGGTCGGACTTCGGCGGCAAGGAGATGTCGGACCTCGACTTCGGCAGCTTCTTCGTCCAACTCGTCACCGCCGGCAACGACACCACCAAGACGATGCTGTCGTCCGGGCTCGAGGCGCTGCTCGATCATCCCGAGCAGTTGAAGGCGGTGCGGTCCGATCCTTCGCTGATCGGCGGCGCGGTCGAGGAGATCCTCCGCTGGGCGAACCCGCTGCACTACTTCCGGCGCACCACGACCGCGCCGGTCGAGCTGCACGGCGTGCCGATCGAGACCGGCCAGAAGGTGGCGATGTTCTACACCTCGGCCAACCGCGACGAGGCGGTGTTCGACGACCCGCACGCGTTCGACATCCGCCGCGACCCGAACCCCCATGTGAGCTTCGGCATCGCCGAGCACTTCTGCCTCGGCGCCCACCTGGCCCGACTCGAAGGCCGGGTGTTCTTCGAGGAGCTGCTGTCGGCGTTCGGCACCATCGAGCAGACGGATCCGGCCAAGCGCACGCGGTCGAACCTCAACAACGCGCTCAAGTCGCTGCCGGTCCGCCTGGCCGCCTGACCGGGGAGAAGCCTCAGCGGAGCTCGACCAGGGTGCGGCCCACCGTCGTGCGGCCGTCCATCTCGTCGAGCGCGGCCGGCAGCGCCTCGAACGGCACCCGGGCGCCGATGACCGGCCGGATGGCGCCCCGGTCGAGCAGGTCGGTGAGCGCGAGATGGATCCGCTCGCCGACGGCGCGAGGAACGAGGTTGAACCCGGAGGCCGCTCGCACGGCGGCGGTGTCGCTCGAGTAGCCGAGGAGCACTCCGAGCACCGACACGTTCCCGAACATGAGCGCGCGGGGCACGATCACCGCCTGATCCTCGGTCTCGATGCCACCCGCGAAGCCGATCATGAGGTGGCGGCCGTTGCGGGCCAGGCAGCGGATCGATGTCGGAAACGTGTCACCGCCCACGCCGTCGAAGACGAGGTCGACCCCTTGGCCACCGGTGGCCTCGTTCACCGCCTCGAGCACGTCGGCGCTGGTGTGGTCCACCGCGACATCGGCGCCGAGCTCCTGGCAGAGGGCCGCCTTTCGCGCGCCACCGGCGACGGCAATCACGCGGGCCCCCGCCGCCACCGCCAACTGGACGGCCGCCGAGCCGACTCCGCCGGCCGCCGCCTGCACCAGCACGGTCTCGCCGGGCTGCACACGGCCCCGTTCGTGCAGCCCGAGCCACGCCAGGTGGAAGGGAAAGAAGAACGCCGCGGCGTCGGCGCCCGGCAGCGCCGCCGGAGCGTCGAAGGTCATGTCGGCCATGCACGAGACGAGCTCGGCGTGGGCTCCAAAGGCACCGGTCGCGGTCGCGACGACGCGGCGGCCGAGCCAGGACTCCCCGCCCGGCCCGGCGGCCTCGACCATGCCGGTGAGCTCCATGCCCAGCGTGTAGGGCACCGGCGGATTGACGGTGAGGTAGCGGCCGTGGCAACCGTCGACCTCGTTGTAGTTCAGGACGCTGGCGGTGGTGCGCACCAGCACCTCGCCGGGGCCCGCAACCGGGTCGGCCACCTCGTCGAGCTCGAGGGCGTCCGACGGTCGGCCGAATCGGTGAACACGCCAGGCTCGCACGGCGCTACGCCTCGGCCTGCTCCTTGGCCCAGCGGTAGTCGGGCTTGCCGCTCGGTGAGCGGACGAAGTCGTCGACCACCTTCAGCTCACGCGGGACCTTGTAACCGGCGATCTTCGTGCGGCAGTGCTGTTGGATGCCTTCGAGCGTCGTCGACGCGCCGGGCCGGAGCTGCACCACTGCGACGACCCGCTGGCCCCACCGCTCGTCGGGCACGCCGACAACGGTGCAGTCGTAGACCTCGGGATGGCTCTTCACCGCGGCCTCGACCTCCTCGGGGAAGATCTTCTCGCCGCCGGAGTTGATCGACACCGAGCCGCGGCCCAGCAAGGTGATGCGGCCGTCGGCTTCGACGGTGGCGAAGTCACCGGGGATCGCGTACCGCACGCCGTTGATGACGGGGAACGTCTCGGCCGTCTTCTGCTCGTCCTTGTAGTACCCGAGCGGGATGTTGCCGCGCCTCGCGACCTTGCCGACGACGCCAGATCCGGGTTGGACGAGATTGCCGTCGTCGTCGAGCACGACGGTGTCGAGGATGCCGGTGACGGTGGGACCGCCCTTCATCGCGGTGTGGCCGGCTTCCACGCGCGTCATGCCGTTGCTGCCGGTCTCGGACGACCCGATGGCGTCGGTCATGATGATGTTCGGGAAGTACTTGAAGAACTGGTCCTTCACCGACGGCGAGAACACCGCCGCGGTGCTCGAGATCGCGAACAGCGACGACAGGTCCCACTGGTCGCCGGACGCTTCGAGCGCCTCGATCATCGGCCGGCCCATGGCGTCGCCGGTCATCATCACCGACATGACCTTCTCGTCCTGGACGTACTGCCACACCCGGCTGGGGTCGAACTTGGCCATCAGGACGAGCTTGTTGCCCTGGAACGCGCCGCCCATGACCGACCACTGGCTGGCGCCGTGCATCAACGGCGCGATCGGCATCATCGAGATGCCGCCGGCCCGGCCCTTCTCGACCATCTCTTCCGGCTTCGTCACCCGGGTGTTCGTCATGGGGTCGATCCCGCCGCCCAGCGCGAAGAACACGTCTTCGTGCCGCCACACGACGCCCTTCGGCATGCCGGTCGTGCCGCCGGTGTAGAGGATGTAGATGTCGTCGGGGGAGCGGGGGCCGAAGTCGCGCGCCGACGACTGCGCCGCGATCGCCGATTCGTATTCGGGGCCGATCACCAGCGCGTGCTTCAACTCGGGGAGGGTGTCGCGCACCGACTTCACCCGGTCGGTGAACTCCTCCTGGTAGACGAGCGCCTTGAGGTCGGCGTTGTCGAACAGGTACCGCAGCTCGTCCTCGACGTACCGGTAGTTGATGTTGATCCACGTGGCCCGCAGCTTGAACGTGGCCCACAGGATCTCGACCCACTCGACCGAGTTGTACGCGTAGATCCCGACGTGGTCGCCCGGCCCGACGCCTTCGGCGGCCAGATGGTGGGCCAGCGCGTTGGCGCGGGCCTCCATCTCACCGTACGTTCGCCGGTCGCCGTCGGCGACGACGTACACGCGATCGGGGTACTCGTCCGCCGCCCGCTCGAACAGATCGGCGAGGTTGAACTCCATGGCGCGTAGTAGAACACGTTACGATCCCGCCCGCCAAGGAGAGGGGTAGCGCGTGGCTGGCACCGAAAACCTGACCGTCGAGCGCGACGGGCACACCGTGATCGTCACGATGAACCGGCCCGAGGCCAAGAACGCGTTGAGCCCGGCGATGCTCGTCGGCATGGCCGACGCGTGGGTCGAGATCGACGCCGACGACGACGTCCGGTGCGCCATCCTCACCGGCGCCGGCGGCGACTTCTGCACGGGCATGGACCTCAAGGCGTTCGCCGCCGGTGGTGGCGCCGACCCGAAGTTCGCCGACCGCATGAAGGCCGATCCCGACCTCCACTGGAAGGCGCTGTTGCGTCACCACCACGTCAGGAAGCCGCTCATCGCGGCGGTCGAGGGGTACGCGGTCGCCGGTGGCAGCGAGATCCTGCAGGCCACCGACATCCGGGTTGCCGGCGAGTCGGCCATCTTCGGCATCTTCGAGGCCAAGCGGGGCCTGTTCCCCCAGGGCGGATCCACGGTGCGGTTGCCCCGCCAGATCCCGTTCACGGTCGCGATGGAGCTGCTGCTCACCGCTCGCGCGGTCCCGGCGCAGGAGGCCAAGGAGATCGGGCTCATCGGCCACGTGGTGCCCGACGGCACCGCGCTCGACAAGGCGCTCGAGATAGCGGCGGTGATCGCGGCCAACGGGCCGCTGGCGGTCGAGGCCATCAAGAGGTCGGTGCGGGCGACCGAGGCCCTGCCCGAGGACGAGGCGCTGAAGATCGAGCTGGAGATCGGTTGGCCGATCTTCTCGACCGAGGACGCCAAGGAAGGCACCAAGGCCTTCGCCGAGAAGCGTCCGCCGCAGTTCACGCGGAAGTAAGGGGCTCGCGACGTGGCTGTCGACCGAACGCCGGTGATCGCCGGCATCGGCCTCTCCGACTATCCCAAGGCCCCCGACCTCGACGGCGTGCAGCACCACGTGCTGGCGATGCAGCGCGCGCTCGCCGATTGCGGCGTCGCGAAGGCCGACATCGACGGCTACGTCGGCGCCGGCGGCAGCGGCGTGATGATCGACGACCCGGTGACGATGGCCGAGTACCTCCGCGTCGACCACACCTACATCGACTCGACGATGACCGGTGGGTCGAGCTTCGAGTTCCACGTCCAGCACGCCGCCGCGGCCATCAAGGACGGGCTGTGCGACACCGTCCTCGTCACGTACGGCTCGGACCAGTTGAGCCGGATGGGCCGCACCCTCGGCACCGGTGGCTTCCATCGAGCGGGCCAGCGGATCGGGGGCCCCATCCAGTACGAGGCGCCGTACGGCAACTCGCTGGTCGGCGCGTACGCGATGGTCGCCCAGCGGCACATGCACGAGTACGGGACGACCTCGGCGCAGTTGGCCGAGATCGCGGTCGGGGTGCGGGAGTTCGCAGCGCTCAACCCGGACGCGATGTACCGCGACCCGATCACGGTCGACGACGTCCTCGACTCCCGGATGATCGCCGACCCGCTGCACAAGCTCGACTGCTGCGTGATCTCCGACGGCGGCGGCGCCCTCATCATCACGACCGCCGAGCGGGCGCGCGACCTGGCCAAGCCGCCGGCGTATGTGCTGGGCGCGGCCGGGGCCCAGACCCACTGGAACATCAGCCAGATGCCGGACTACACGGAGTGCGCCGCGGCGCGATGCGGGCCGATCGCGTTCGAGCGGGCCGGGCTCACGCCGGCCGACATCGACACCATCCAGTTCTACGACTCGTTCACCATCACGGTCCTGATGCTCCTCGAGGGTCTCGGGTTCTGCGGCAGGGGGGAAGGCGGCCGGTTCGTCGAGGAGGGCCATTTGCGGCGCGGCGGCGATCTTCCGATGAACACCGACGGCGGTGGCCTGTCGTCCTGTCACCCCGGCATGCGCGGCATCTTCCTGCTGATCGAGTCGGTGCGGCAGCTCCGGGGCGAGGCCGGCGAGGCCCAGGTGCCCGACGCCCGGATCGCGCTGGCCTGCGGCTCGGGCGGCTGGCTCTCGGCCATCGGCACCGTGATCCTCGGCAAGGAGCATCCGTGAGCCGCGAATGGGCCCGCCCCATCCCTGGGGCCGACGGCGTGTCGAGCACCTACTGGGAGGCGGGCGCGCGGGGCGAGTTGCTCTTCCAGCAGTGCCCGGCGTGCGGCAACCGGCAGCTCTACCCGCGGGCGCTGTGCACCGCGTGCGGGGAGACGCCCGAGTGGGTTCAGGCGTCGGGTCGCGGCACCGTCCACACCTTCACGATCATCCGGCAGAACTACGCCAAGCCGTTCCGCGACGAGCTGCCGTACGTGGTGGCGATCGTCGAGCTCGAGGAGGGACCGCGGCTCATGAGCAACGTCACCGGGGTCCCGGCGGACGAGGTCAGCATCGGGTTGCCGGTCGAGGTCTACTTCGAGGTGGCCGCCGAGGGCATCGGCGTCCCGTTCTTTCGGCCCATCTGACCCCAATTTCTCCGAAAGTCGCCCCGCGATCGTGCCGATGGATGCCCCGAGGGTCCCTCTGGGCGATGGTTGGTGAACGGGCACGATGATGAGCGTCGAGGACGAGATCCGGTCCGCCGAGGTTCGGCTCTTCGAGAACGGCCGCCGCGTGCTGAGCCAAACCGCCCGAAGCACCCGGGCGAAGGCCCCGACCCTCGCGCGGTGGCTCACGACCGAGTTGGCGGCGACGATCGAGGACGCCGTTCCCCGCGGCTGGGAGCAGGTCGGCGACGCCGACGGCCTGCCCTACCCGGAGTTCCGGCGCGAGGCACTTGCGATCACGTATGCCGCCGCCAAGGCCGCGGTGGAGGAGACGTACGGGCCGGGCTCCAAGACCGCCGCCATCCTGACCGGGGCGACCGCCGACTACCTGACCAAGCGACGCGTCGAGGGCTGGCACCGGCGCTCCGCCGACCTGAAGCAACGGGTGGGCTCGTACGTCACGGCACGGATCTGCGGCGAATCCCCGACCGGGCCCTACCTGCTCGTGGGCTACCTCTTCGCCGCGCACTGCGAGAAGTCGACCGAGTCGCTCGGTGCCGACGCCCGGGACCGCTTGGCCGTCGTGGGCGCCGACATCTTCCTGTCCACCTACATCGTCACCGTGGTGATCCTCGAGTCGGTCGCCCTCGTCTGACGGCGGACGGTGCTGGTCGGCGATCGTCAGTGATGCTGCGCGCCGCGGAGCAGCCGGAGGGACGGGAATCCGAGGGCGAGGGTCTGCGCGGTCCACGCCCGGCGCTCGCCCTTCGGCCGGCCGGCCTCCGCGCAGATGCCCGACGCGATGCCGGCCTTGTAGACGTGCGTCCCGGCCGCCAGCAGGAAGCCGGCCCGGTAGACGGGGCGCGGCAGCCACCGGTCGACGCGGCGCCATCGCGCCCATACCGGGTCGACGTAGGCGATGACGCCATAGGTCGCCATGCCGGTGAGCACCAGCACCCAGGCCCGCGCCGGCGGCCGCTCGATCATGGTCTGGGGATCGGGATCCCGAACTTCGGCGTGATGAAGACGATCTCGGCTTCGGCCAGCAGGTCGGCTCCGTCGTGGCACGTCCCCCAGCACCAGATCTTGCGGCCCTCGGCCTTGGTGACGCCGGCGCGGTAGTCGAGCGTCCGGTTGAGCGGCGTCGGCTTGATGTACCGGATGGTGAACGTTCCGGTGTAGCCGGCGGTGCCCGACAGTGTCTGGGCGAAGCCGAGCAGGTCGTCGAACGCGGCGGCGACGAACCCGCCGTGCAGGCATCCGGGCGGCCCCTCGTAGGCGTCGGTGTAGACGGCCGAGCCGCGCACCTCCTGGCCCTCGAACCACATCTGCAGCGGCGCGGCCAGCGGGTTGGACCGCCCGGTGATGCCGCTGCGCTCGAGCAGCGCGGCATCGTCGCCGCCGGCCAACGCCAACCCGCCCTTCTCCTTCAGCGACGGATGGGCCGCGAGTCGGTCGGCCAGCGCCGCCGCCTGCGCACCGATCGAGGCCAGTTCGTCGTCGTCCATCCGGTGCACGTCGAGCAGCGCGACGGACTCGATCATCCGCTTCACCTCCTTGGTGAGGCGGTGCTTCCGGGCGCGGGGGCCGTCTTCCGGCGGATCGCCAGTGGTGTAGACCTCGTGCGCGTTCCTCGGGAGCTCGGCCACTAGATGGCGCGCTCGCGCCCCTCCCAGTACGGATCGCGCAGCTTCCGCTTGTACAGCTTGCCGTTCGGGTCTCGCGGCATCTCGGCGATGAAGTCGATGGACTTCGGCGTCTTGAACTTCGCCAGCTTGTCGGCGCAGAACCGAAGGATCTCGTCGGCCAGCGCGGGCGTCGCTTCGACGCCGGCGGCCGGCTCGATCACCGCCTTCACCTCTTCGCCCCAGTCGTCGTGGGGGATGCCGAACGCCGCGGCGTCGCCGACCTTCGGATGGGTGAGCAGCACGCTCTCGATCTCGGCCGGGTAGATGTTGGCGCCGCCCGAGATGATCATGTCGGCCTTGCGGTCGCAGAGGAAGAGGTAGCCGTCCTCGTCGATGTAGCCGATGTCGCCGACGGTGAAGAACTTGCCGATGCGGTTCTTCTCCGTCTTCTCCTTGTCCTTGTAGTACTCGAAGTTGCCGGTCTGCATGGACATGTAGACGGTGCCGATCTCGCCGGGCTCGTCGATCTGGTTGCCCGCGTCGTCGAAGATCGCGATCTCGGAGATGGCCCACGCGGTGCCGACGGTGCCGGGCTTCTTCAGCCAGTCCTCGGCGAACACGATGGTTCCGCCGCCTTCCGACGCCGCGTAGTACTCGTCGATGACGTTGCCCCACCACTCGATCATCCGGCGCTTCACCTCGGGCGGGCACGGCGCGGCGGCGTGGACCATGTGGCGCAGCGACGAGACGTCGTACTTCGCCTTCACCTCGTCGGGCAGCGCCAGCAGCCGGTGGAACTGCGTCGGCACCATGTGGCTCGACGTGACCCCGTACTTCTCGATCAGCGCGAGCATCTCCTCGGGCGTCCACTTGTCCATGAGGACGAGCGTGTGCCCGAGCGCCAGCGCGCCACCCGCGAAGACGGTGACCGCGGTGTGGTACAGCGGCGAGCCGCAGATGTGCACGTTGCCGTCGAGCGGCTGCAGCCGGAACATCAGCAGCATGCCGCCGAGGCCGGCGCCCATCTGCTCGGGCTCGATGCCGGGCAGGGGGCGCCGCACGCCCTTGGGCTGACCGGTGGTCCCCGAGGTGTAGTTCATCACCAGCCCGACGGTGCGATCCTCGGGCATCGAGTCGGGCTGGCCGTCCTTGAGCTCGTCGAACGAGCGGAAGCCCGGAACGGTGCCGACCGCGAACCGCGCCTCCTTGGGGAAGTCCAGCTCGTCGGCCGCGGCCGCGCAGACGTCGGCGAACCGCTCGTGCCCGACGAGGACCTTGGCCTCCGAGTCGTGCACGATGTACGCGATCTCGGGACCGACGAGATGATGGTTGATGGGCACCAGGTACCAACCGGCCTGGAGGACGGCGAGGTAGAGCTCGACGTACTCGGCGTCGTTCGGCAGGACGCAGGCCACGACGTCGCCCTGCTCCAGCCCGAGGGCCCGGAGGCCGTGCACGAGCTTGTTGGACTCGGCCAGCAAGCTGCCGGCGTCGACCTCCTTCCCGTCCGGCGTCACCAGCGCGAGGGAGTCGGGGTCTGCCTGTGCCAGTGCCCAGAAGCCGAGATCCATGGCGGCGGAGCCTATCCGTGGTTGCGAGGCCATACGAGAACGTGTTCTCATACGCGGCGAGCCCAGAAGGGGGAAACATGCAAGCTGCAGTCCTGCGCGCCGTCGGCGACGAAGAGCTCGAGATCGTCAAGGACATCGACCCGATCGGCCCCGGCCCCGGTGAGGTCCGCGTCCGCATCATGGCCAGTGGCGTCTGCCACTCCGACCTGTCCGGGATGAACGGCACGATCCCGGTCGGGATCCCCGCCGTCCTCGGCCACGAGGGCGCCGGCGAGGTGGTGGGCGTCGGCGAGGGCGTCACCAGCGTGGCGCCGGGCGACCACGTGATCATCAGCTGGATGCCGCCGTGCGGCACGTGCGCCGACTGCCTGCGCGGTCAGCCCCAGCTCTGCAGCCTCGGCTTCATCAGCAGCGCCAACCACAAGTTCACGTGCGGCGACGAGCGGCTGTTCGCGTTCGCCGGCACCGGCACGTTCGCCGAGGAGATCGTCGTCAGCCACCAGGCGGCGGTGAAGATCCCCGACGACGTGCCGTGGGACGTGGCGTCGCTGATCGGCTGCGGCGTCACCACCGGCGTCGGCGCGGCCATCAACACCGCGCAGGTCCGGCCCGGCTCCTCCGTCGTCGTGTTCGGCGCCGGCGGCGTCGGCATCAGCGTGATCCAGGGCGCCCGCATCGCCGGCGCGGCCGAGATCGTCGCCGTCGACCTCGCGCCGGCCAAGCACGACCTGGCCAAGCGCTTCGGCGCGACGCACGCGGTCACCCCCGACCAGCTCGGCGACGTGATGATGGAGATCACCGGCGGCCAGGGCTTCGACTACGGCTTCGAGGCGATCGGCAAGCCGGTCACGATGCGCGCCGCGTTCGACGCCACCCGCCGCGGCGGCACGACGACCATCGTCGGCGTCGGTCGCTTCGACGAGACGATCGAGTTCAACGCGTTCGAGCTCTTCTACGCCGAGAAGAACTTCCGCGGCTCGATGTACGGATCGGCCGACGTCCGCACCGACTTCCACCGGCTGTTGCGCCTGTGGCGCACCGGCCGGCTGGATCTCGAGGGCATGATCTCCGTGCGCTCGGGGCTCGACGGCATCAACGAGGCGTTCCGGGCCATGAAGTCCGGCGAGGTCATCCGCACCGTCATCGAGTTCTGACGAGCTGACGCCGCGGTCATAGGCTCCGGCGCATGAGCGCGCTGGCTGACTTCCCGATCGTCGACGGCGATGGCCATGTGATGGAGCCGGACAATCTCTGGCTCGACCGCATGGACAAGCAGCGGTGGGGCGACTGGATCCCGTACCGCGCCATGGTCGACGGGAAGTACGAGACGACGTTCGTCGGCGGCGAGGTGCGGGGCGGCGGTCGGGCGTTCATCGAGGAGGTCTGCGCGAAGACGGGCATCACGCCCGAGCAGTACCACGAGATGTTGGCCGGGCTGCGCGTCGCCGGCGGCCACGACCCGGTCGCCCGGCTGGCCGACATGGACCGCGACGGCATCGACGCTGCGGTCCTCTACGCGAGCCAGGCGTTGTTCTTCGGCCCGGTCAGCCCGATCGCGTCGCTGCGCGACGTCGAGTTCGTGCACGCGTGCCAGCGGGCGTACAACGAGTGGATCGCCGAGTACTGCTCGGCCGATCCCCGCCGGTTGTTCGCCATGGGCGCGGTCCCGTTGCAGGACGTCGACCGCGCGGTCGCCGAGGTGACGCACTGCGTCAGCGAGCTGGGCCACAAAGGCGTGTTCGTGCGGCCCTCGGCGTACATCGACGAGCTGCCGCTGAACCACCCGGTGTACGACCCGTTCTGGGCGGCCTGCCAGGACCTCGACGCCGCGGTGGCGTTCCACCCTGGCACGTACGCCGACACGCCGGGCGCGTGCAAGTTCTTCCGGCTCGTCTCCGACAGCCCGAACATCATGGCGTCGTCGATGGCGATGGACGAGATCCACGGCGGGGCCGCGCTCGGTCAGGCGGTCGGCAACACCGTCGACATGATCGTGACGATGGGCCGCGTCGTGATGGGCGGGGTCTGCGAGCGCTTCCCGCGGCTGCGCTTCCTGTTCCTCGAGGCCGGGGGCGGGTGGATCCCGACGCAGGTCGAGCGCATGGACGAGCAGGTCAAGGCGTTCCCGCTCGAGCGCCGCTGGCTGTCGCACCTGCCGTCGGAGTACTTCGCACGCCAGTGCTACGCCGGGTTCGAGGCCGAGGAGTGGAACATCGCGGCATCGGCCGAGTTCCTCGGCACCGACCGGGTGCTCTGGGCCAGCGACTACCCGCACCCCGAGTTCCACCCCGACGTGGTCAAGGAGCTGATGAAGGGCATCGCGCCGTTGCCGGAGTCCGACCAGGCTCGGGTCGCCGGCGCCAACGCGGTCGCCGCCTACCGGCTCCAACTCTGATCCCGCCACGCCACCACGCCACCACGCCGGTTCTGTCCGCAGCTGCTGTCGCTCTGCGACAGCAGCGATGTCCAGAATCAGGACGGGGAGGAGGGGGAGGGGGCGAGGGGGCCGACCTGCTTGGCGGTGAGGTGGCCGTCGGCGTGGAGCCAGCGGAGCATGTCGGCGACGGTGTCCCTGGTGGGGCGGAAGGTGACGCCGAGGTCCCGCTCGGTCGCGGACGAGTCACAGCGCACGCCGGTGGTGAGCGTGACCATGCCCTCGTGGGTGATCGGCTGGTTGATGCCGATGCGGGCCAGCGCGTCGCCGACCAGGCCCATGCCCCGCATGACGGCGACCGGCGCCGGCGGCAGCGGGAAGCGCCGGCCGGTCAGCGACCGCAGGATGTCGGCCAGCTCGCGAAGCGGCAGGAGCCGCCCGCCCACCAGGTACCGGCGCGGGCCCCGGCCGGGCTCGAGCACCCGCGCATGCACGTCGGCCACGTCACGCACGTCGACCGCCGGGAAGCCGCCGGAGGTGCCGGGCAGCACGCCGGCCTTCATGAACAGCACGACCGACGCCACGCCGTCGGTCATCGACGGGTCGTAGGGGCCCCACACGCCGCCGGGGTACGTGATCGTCACCGGCGCGCCGTCGGCTTGCAGTGATCGCGCGTACGTCTCGGCGTCGGACTTCGACTTGGCGTAGCCCACGTTCGCCGGTGCGACCGGGGAGTCGGGCGTGAGCGTGGGGCCGCCCGGCACGAACAGCGCCGACACACTCGAGACGTAGACCACCGGGTCGAGCCCGGCCGCGACCGCGGCGCCCAGTACCGCCTGCGTGCCGCCGACGTTCACCGCGTAGGCCTCGTCGGCGCGCTTGCGGTCCATTGCGACCAGCGCCGCGGTGTGCACCGCGGCGTCGCAGCCGTCGACCGCGGCCTCGACCGCCCGCTCGTCGGTGACGTCGCCGATCGCGACATCGACCCGCTCGCCGGGCACGTCGACGCCGAGCCTGCTCAGGACGCGCGCCGCCTTGTCGGCGTCCCGCGCGAGCAGGCGGACGTCGTGACCGGCGCCGACGATCGCCGCGGTCGAGTGCGAGCCGACGAAGCCGGTGGCGCCGGTGACGAGGACCCGCACGTCAGTCGCGTTCGAGGCCGGACGCGGCGACGTCGATGAGCGTCTGCTCGACCGACAACCGCTTGCTCCACCCCCAGAACCCCGGCGGTGGCGCGCCCTCCTTCGACGCCGCCACCAGCTCGAGGACCCGCGTGTGGGTGAGCTCCTCGGTCGTCCACGAGCCGTCGGGTCCCGGCTCCACGATGACCTCGGCGATCTCGTCGGGCCGGCCGGGCACCTGGAACGGATCGGGTGGGTGCTTCAGCTCGAGCGCCTTCCACCACACGACGTCGGGCGCGTCGCCGACGACGCGCGCCGGGACCTTCGTCGCGTTCCACGCCTCCAGTCCCTCGCTGCACGCGATGACGAGCTTCGGCGCGGTGAGCCGCAACACACCGGCCAGGTCGTCGGTGGCGGCGGCCGGTGGCAGCACCACCGAGATCGCGCCGGCCTTCTGCACACCGACGTACGCGACCATCAGGTCACCGGGGTGGTTCTCGCAACAGAGCAGCGCGACCCGCTGACCGGGCTCGATGCCCATGGCGACCAGCGCCCGCCCGAGCCGGTTGCTGCGCTTGTCGAGGGTGCCGAACGTCAGCCGCTCGCCGCGCTCCATCTCGACCGCGACCGTCTCCGGCGCGGCCGCCGCCTGCGCCGTGACCAGCTCGCCGAGCAGGTGGCCCGTCGTCATCCCGGGCGATGGTACCGGTCGACCACCACGTGCTCCCTGGTGATCACCCGCCAGCCCTTCGGCCGGTTGATGAATCGCCGGACGTCCTCGCCGACGATGCGACGGCCCTCCTCGGAGTCGTACATCCGCTCGTTCAGGTCCTCCATCGACCAGAACGACAGCTCGGCGATGCCGTCGAACTCGCCGGCGTCGCCGACGGTGTCGACCAGCGGTTCGACGATGACGTTCTGGCAGTAGCGGACGATGGCCGGATGGTGGATCTTGGCCAGCGGCCCGTGCACCTCGCGCCAGTGGCGCGCGAACTCGGCTCGGTCGAGGCCCTCGGCTCGCTGGATGAAGGAGATCCGCTTGACGCCGGGCGACGGCTCGCCGGCCGGCCACGTGCGCTCGTAGTCCCATTGCCGCGTCGGCTCGACGTGCCAAGCCTGGACGACGCCGTCGAGTTGCCGCGCCGCGTCGTCGTCGACCTCGGCCATGGTGAGCCAGGGGCCCTCCTCGAGCGGCTCGTTGTCCGTCCAGGCCCGCGCGCCGGCGACGGGTGACAGTCGCGCGCCCGACACCATGACGACGTTCATCCCAGGGTGAGCGCTCGCACCGCGGAGGAGCCGCCGTCGACCGGAAGGGTGACGCCGCTGATCGTCTCTGCTTGGCGCGACGCGAGGAACACCACCGCGTACGCCACGTCGGTCGCGGTGGTCAGGCGGGTGAGGTGCTGGGCTTCGAGCCGGGCCATGCGGTCCGGCGTGGACCCGGCGTCGCGCCGCTCGTGGAGGATGTAGCCGGGCTGGACCGTGTTGCAGCGGACGCCCTGCCGCGCGAAGTCCATGGTGATCGATCGCGACAGGCCGTTGAGCCCGGCCTTGGCGGCGGCGTACGCGGCCAGGCCGGGGCTGGCCCGCTCGGCGGCTCGCGACGACACGTTGACGATCGCGCCGTGGCCCGCGGCGAGCATGTCGGGGATCACCAGCCGGCACATCGTCGCCGCCGCCACCAGGTCCAGCCGCAGCACCGCCTCGAAGTCGGCCGCGGTGACGTCGGTGACGGGGCCATCGTGCACGCCGTCGCCGATGACCGCGTTGTTCACCAGCACGGTGACCGGCCCGAACCGCTCGGCGGCCGCGTCGACGAGTGCGTCGCACTCCCGCTCGACGGTGAGGTCGGCGGCGATGAACGCGCTGCCGTCGATGCTGGCCGCGACCGCCTCGCCGCGCTCGCGGTGCCGCCCGGTGACGACCACCGACGCGCCCTCGCTCGCCATCAGCCGGGCGATCTCGCGGCCGAGGCCGGCGGTCGATCCGGTGACGATCGCGACCTCTCCCTCCAGGCGGCCGGTCACGGGGCGGATGCTAACGTCTGACGCCCTTTCAGAAGAGCGGGCGTTCGATGGGAGCACGAGGAGCAACGTCGTTGGGGAACTACCTGCAGGGCAAGTCGATCGTGGTCACGGGCGCGGGCAGCGGCATCGGCCGCGCCGTGGCGATCGCCTGCGCGGCCGAGGGCGCCAGTGTCGTGGTGGCGGACTACGGCGTGGGCATCGCCGGCGAGGATCCGACGAGCGAGGTGGCCGACGCGGTCGTCGAGGAGATCACCGGCGCCGGCGGCACCGCGATCGCCGTCGCCGACACCGTCACGTCGATGGCGGGCGGCGCCCGCATGGTGCAGGCCGCGGTCGACAAGTTCGGGAAGATCGACGGCGTCGTCTGCGTCGCCGGCATCCTGCGCGAGCGGATGTTCTTCAACATGGCCGAGAACGAGTTCGATCCCGTGGTGGAGACGCACCTGAAGGGCCACTTCACCGTCATGCGGGCCGCGGCGCCGTTCATGAAGGAGCAGAAGTCGGGGGCCATGGTCGCGTTCACGTCCGGCGCGTACGCCGGCAGCGTCGCCCAGGCCAACTACTCGGCGGCCAAGGGCGGCATCGTCTCGCTGGCTCGCAGCGTCGCCGCCGGCATGCACCGCTACGGCGTGACGGCCAACGTGATCGCGCCGGTCGCCCGCACCCGCATGTCGATGAACGTGCCGACCGAGCTCGACATGGGCGAGCCCGAGGACGTGGCGCCGCTCGTCGTCTTCCTGCTGAGCGACCAGGCGACGCACATCACCGGCCAGGTCTACACCGCCAACGGCGGCAAGATCGCGGTGTGGAACCAGCCGGTCGAGGTCCGCGAGATGGCGAAGGACGGGCGTTGGACGCCCGAGGAGATCGAGGCGCGCATCGACGGCGAGGTCGGCCAGGAGAAGATGGGCCTCATCGAGCGGCTCGACCAGATGAAGGCGGCGGCGGACGCGAACGCCCAGCCCAACAAGAAGTAGCGCGCTTGGACTTCCGGGAGTCGGCCGAGGAGCAGTCGTTCCGGGTCGAAGCCCGCGAATGGCTCGGCGACCACCTCGTCGGTGAGTTCGCGGACGCGCGCGGCCTGGGCGGCCTCGGGCGCGAGCACGAGGGCTTCGACGTCCGGCTGGCGTGGGAGCAGCTGCTGGGCAAGGCCGGGTGGACGTGCCTCGGCTGGCCGGCCGGGCACGGCGGCCGGGGCGCCACCGTCGCCGAGCAGGTGATCTGGGCCGAGGAGTACACCCGCGCGCAGGCGCCGGCCCGGGTCAACCACATCGCCGAGCAGTTGCTCGGTCCGACGATCATCGCGTTCGGCACGCCGCAGCAGCAGCGCCGGTTCCTGCCGCCGATCGTGCGGGCCGAGGAGCTGTGGTGCCAGGGCTACTCGGAGCCCGACGCCGGGTCCGACCTCGCCAACGTCAAGACGCGGGCGGTGCTGGACGGCGACGAGTGGGTGGTCACCGGGCAGAAGGTGTGGACGTCACTGGCGCCGTGGGCCCAGTGGTGCTTCGTCGTGTGCCGCACCAACGCGGGCGCGGCGAAGCACAAGGGCCTGTCGTATCTCCTGGTGCCGATGGACCAACCCGGCATCGAGATCCGCCCGATCGAGCAGATGACCGGCGGCTCGGAGTTCAACGAGGTGTTCTTCGACGGCGCCCGCACCGCGCGCGAGCACGTCGTCGGCGAGGTCGACGACGGGTGGCGCGTCGCCATGGGGACACTCGGGTTCGAGCGCGGCGTGTCGACGCTCGCCAACCAGATCGGGTACGAGGCCGAGTTCGCCACCGTGCTGGCGCTGGCCCGCCGCACCGGGAAGTCCCGCGACCCGGTGCTGCGCCAGCGGTTGGCCGACGCGTGGATCGGGCTGCGCCTGATCCGGCTCAACGCGCTGCGCACGATGAGCACCGAGACGCCGGGACCGGAGGCGTCGATCGGCAAGCTGCAGTGGGCCTCGTGGCACCGCAGCTTCGGCGAGTTGGCGGTCGACGTCGCCGGCGCCGACATCGACCGGCCGGAGCACGACGACCTCCGCACCATCTTCCTGTTCTCGCGTGCCGACACGATCTACGGCGGGTCGAACCAGATCCAGCGCAACGTCATCGGTGAGCGAGTGCTCGGCCTGCCGAAGGAGCCGGCGTGACCGCGGGGCCGACGGGCCCGCCGGGCCCGCCGGCGTACGTGCCGGGCCACGGGCTGCTGGCCGGCAAGCGGGTGCTCGTCACCGCGGCCGCCGGAACCGGGATCGGCTTCGCGACCGCGCAGCGGGCCGTCGAGGAGGGCGCGTCCGTCGTCATCAGCGACAAGCACGAGACGCGCCTCGCCGAATCGGCGAGCCGCCTGGGAGTGCCGGGCATCCCATGCGACGTCACCGACGAGGCCAGCGTGTCGTCGCTGTTCGCGTCGGTCGCCGCCGACGGCCCGATCGACGTGCTCGTCAACAACGCCGGACTCGGCGGCACCGCCGAGGTCGTCGACATGACCGACGAGCAGTGGTCCACGGTGCTCGACGTCACCCTCAACGGCACCTTCCGCTGCACCCGCGCCGGGCTGCGCCACATGGTGCCGCGCGGCAAGGGTGTGATCGTCAACAACGCGTCGGTGATCGGGTGGCGGGCCCAGGCCGGCCAGGCGCACTACGCCGCGGCGAAGGCCGGCGTCATGGCGCTCACGCGGTGCGCCGCCATCGAGGCGGCGCCCCACGGCGTTCGCATCAACGCGGTCGCGCCCAGCCTCGCCATGCACCCGTTCCTGTCGAAGGTGACGACCGACGAGCTGCTCGACGAGCTGACCCGGCGCGAGGCGTTCGGCCGGGCCGCCGAGCCGTGGGAGGTCGCCAACGTCATCGTGTTCCTCGCCAGCGACTACTCGTCGTACATGACCGGCGAGGTCGTCTCGGTCTCCAGCCAGCATCCGTGAGGATCATCGACGGGCTCGACGAGCTGACCGCCGCGGTCGGCGCCGATCTCGGCGCCACCGATTGGGTCGACGTCGACCAGTCGAGCATCGACCGGTTCTGCGACGCCGCCGGTGACGCGACGTTCTTCGCGGTCGCGCTGACCAACGGGCTGATGCCGCAGTTGCTCGACGTGCGCGGCGTCGCGATGGGCGTCAACTACGGCACGAATCGCATCGCCCTAGGCGCGCCGGTGACCGCGGGATCGCGGGTGCGGGCCGCGGCGGTGATCGCGGCGTGCGAGCAGGTGAAGGGCGGCGTGCAGGCGACGGTCCGCATCACCGTCGAGGTCGACGGCCGCGACGAGCCGGCGTGCGTGGTGGAGGCGCTGAGCCGCTACGTCGCCTGATCGCCGGTGTTGGCGGCGTCGAGGTACGACGGCTTCTCGCCGCCGCCGTGGACGACGATCTCGGCGCCGCTCACGTAGCTCGCGAGTGGCGACGCGAGGAAGAGGCACACGTCGCCGATGTCCTCGGGCTCGGCCAGCCGGCCGAGCGGCACCGTGGCGCCGACCGCTGCGATCCCCGCCTCGTCGCCGTAGTAGAGGTGCGACTGCTCGGTGCGGACCATGCCGGCGGTCACCGCGTTGACGCGGACCTTCGGCGCCCACTCGACCGCGAGGGTCTGGGTGAGGTTGAGCAGCCCGGCCTTGGCCGCGCCGTAGGCGGCCGAGTTCGGCGAAGGCCGCCGGCCGCTGACGCTG
Organism: Acidimicrobiales bacterium; assembly: GCA_025463925.1. Classification (GTDB taxonomy): domain Bacteria; phylum Actinomycetota; class Acidimicrobiia; order Acidimicrobiales; family AC-14; genus RYN-50. The sequence goes on from JAODBK010000014.1 coordinate 77,269, forward strand.
GCGATGTTGACGATGCTGCCGCCGTCGGTTTGCGCCTGCATCACCGCATTTGCCCGTTGCGCCATCACGAGCGGCGCCACCAGATTGAGCGTGATGATCGCGGCCGAGAACTTCGGCGAGACGGTTGCCGAGTCGGCCGGCGGTGAGCCGCCGGCGTTGTTGACCAGCACGTCGAGCCGGCCGTGGCGCTCGACGCAGGTGGCCACGACCCGTTCGGCGTCGTCGGGGTCACGGACGTCGGCGGCCACGAACGACATGTGGTCGGGCAGCGACGCCTCGGGCTCGTGGCGGGCGCAGACCACGACCCACGCGCCAGCCACCCGGAAGCGTTCGGCGATCCCGCGGCCGACCCCCTTCGTCCCACCGGTGACGATGACGGCGCGTCCGCTGAGATCGAGCGGGTCGTCGGCCACGGGCGTCAACGTAGCGCCGCTCGGTTTCTGCCTCCCGCGACCGGCCGGTGAGGCCGGCCAATGGAGGCAGAACCGTGGCGGCTAGCCTCATCGCCCCATGGGCATCACCAGCCACGTCGTCGACGGCATCGCCGAAGTCGTGATGGACAACCCGCCGGTGAACGCGTTGACGGTGGCCGGGTGGTTCGAGTTGGCCGACGTGATCCGCCGGGCCGGCGACGACCAGGCGGTGCGGGCCGTGGTGCTCCGGGCCGAGGGCCGGGGGTTCAACGCCGGCGTCGACATCAAGGAGATGCAGGCGACCGAGGGCTTCACCGCGCTGGTCGGTGCCAATCGCGGCTGCTACGCAGCGTTCGCCGCGGTCTACGAGTGCGCGGTGCCGGTGATCGCCGCGGTCAACGGCTACTGCTTGGGCGGCGGCATCGGCCTGGTCGGCAACGCCGACATCATCGTCGCCGCCGACGACGCGACCTTCGGCCTGCCCGAGGTCGACCGGGGCGCGCTCGGCGCCGCGACCCACCTGGCGCGGTTGGTCCCGCAGCACAAGATGCGGGCGATGGTGTTCACCGCGGAGTCGGCCACCGCGCAGGAGCTGCACCACTTCGGCTCGATCCATCAGGTCGTCCCGGTCGAGGAGTTGCGGGCCGCGGCGTTCGCGATCGCACGGAACATCGCGGCCAAGAGCGGCATCGTCATCCGGGCCGCCAAGGAGTCGCTGAACGGCATCGATCCCGTCGACGTGAAGCGCTCCTACCGGTTCGAGCAGGGCTTCACCTTCGAGCTCAACCTCACCGGCGTCAGCGACGTCGCCCGCGACGCGTTCGTCGAGAAGCGGGAGGCCGACTTCGATGGCCGATAAGCGCATGACCGCGGCCGAGGTGGTCGGCGAGCTGCGTGACGGCATGACCATCGGCGTCGGCGGGTGGGGAAGCCGGCGCAAGCCGATGGCCCTCGTGCGCGAGCTCCTCCGATCGCCGGTGCGCGACCTCACCGTCGTGTCGTACGGCGGACCCGACGTCGGCCTGCTGTGCGCCGCCGGCAAGGTCGCGAAGGTCGTCTTCGCGTTCGTGTCACTGGACTCGATCGCGCTCGAGCCGCACTTCCGCAACGCCAAGCAGGCCGGCGAGGTCGACACCCTCGAGCTGGACGAGGGCATGTTCCTGCTCGGCCTCCAAGCGGCGGCCTGGCGGGTGCCGTTCCTGCCGACGCGCGTGGGTCTCGGATCCGACGTGGTCGAGCGCCAGCCGGAGATCCGCATGGTCACCTCGCCGTACGACGACGGCGAAGAGCTCGCCGCCATGCCGGCGCTGAAGCTCGACGTCGCCCTCATCCACCAGAACCGGGCCGACGCGTCCGGCAACGCCCAGTTCCTCGGGCCCGACCTCTACTTCGACGACCTCATGGTGCAAGCGGCCGATCGAGCGTTCGTCAGCTGCGAGCGCGTCGTCGACACCGCCGACCTGCTGAAGGAGGGGAGCCACCACACGTTGCGCATCAGCCGGTTGTGGATCGACGGCGTGGTCGAGACGCCCAACGGCGCTCACTTCACGTCGTGCGTGCCCGACTACGACCGCGACGAGGCGTTCCAGCGGGACTACGCCAAGGCCGCGGCGTCGCCGGAAACGTGGGCCGAGTTCAAGGCGGCGTGGCTCGACGTCAGCGAGGACGACTACCAGCGCAAGGTCGCGGGGCTGGGCCGGTGAGCGACGTGCGGCGAGCCGACATCTGCGCGGTTGCGATCGCCGAGTGCTTCCGCGGCGACGGCGAGATCATGGCCAACCCCATCGGCACGCTGCCGCGCGTCGGCGGCCTCCTCGCTCGCCTCTCCTTCGAGCCCGACCTGGTGATGACCGACGGCGAGGCGATGCTGGTCAACGCCGATGGCGTGGTGGAGGCGTGGAACCCGTACCGCACCATGTTCGACGTGGTGTGGTCGGGCCGGCGCCACGTGATGATGGGCGGCAGCCAGCTCGATCCGTTCGGCAACCACAACTTCGCCGGCATCGGCGACATGAAGCGGCCCAAGGCACAGCTCCTCGGCATGCGCGGCGCGCCCGGCAACACCGTCAACGACAAGACGTCGTACTGGATCCCGAATCACTCGCCGCGGGTCTTCGTGGAGAAGGTCGACGTCGTCAGCGGCGTCGGCTACGACCGCGCCCGGGCTGCCGGGCCGGCGGCCACGCGCTACCACCAGCTCCGCTTCGTCGTCACCAACCTGGGCGTGCTCGACTTCGAGTCACCCGACCACCGGATGCGGCTTCGATCGGTGCACCCGGGCGTGACGGTCGACGAGGTCGTCGAGGCCACGGGCTTCGACCTGGCGCCGAACGGGGACGTGCCCGAGACGCGGCTGCCGACCAACGACGAGCTCCGCCTGCTCGACGACGTGGCCGACCCCGGCGGCGACCGGTTCACCGAGGTCAAGGACCAGTGATCCGGTAGCCATGCACCCGGCGCTGCACACCCCGCTGGTCGACCTGGTCGGCGCCCGCGTCCCCATCGTGCAGACCGGGATGGGTTACGTCGCGTGGCCGAAGCTGGCCGCGGCCACGTCGAACGCCGGCGCCCTCGGGATCGTCGCGTCGGCGACGATGGACCTCGACGAGCTGCGCGCTGCCATCGGCCGGATGAAGGACCTCACCGACCGGCCGTTCGGCGTGAACCTGCGGTCCGACGCCGCCGACGCCGACGCCCGCGTCGACCTCCTCATCAAGGAGCGGGTCAAGGTCGCGAGCTTCGCGATGGCGCCCAAGGAATCGCTCATCAAGAGGCTGAAGGACGCCGGCCTCGTCGTGATCCCGTCGATCGGCGCCAAGCGGCACGCCGAGAAGGTGGCGGCGTGGGGAGTCGATGCCGTCATCGTGCAAGGCGCCGAGGGCGGGGGTCACACCGGTTCGGTGCCGACGACGTTGCTGCTCCCGCAGGTCGTCGACGCCGTCGACATCCCGGTGATCGCGGCGGGCGGGTTCTTCGACGGACGCGGCCTGGTCGCGGCGCTGGCGTACGGGGCGGCGGGCATCGCGATGGGCACGCGCTTCCTGCTGACGAGCGACAGCCCCGTCGGCGACGCCGTGAAGCAGCTCTACCTCGAGAAGACGGTGAACGACACCGTCGTCACCACCCAGGTCGACGGTGTGCCTCACCGCGTGCTGCGCACCGAGCTGGTCGAGAAGCTCGAGAAGACGGGACCGGTGACGTCGTTGCCACGAGCCGTCGGCAACGCGTTCGCGTTCAAGAAGGTGTCGGGTACGCGGTGGCGCGACATCGTGAAGGAGGGGCTCGCCATGCGGCGGCAGCAGGAGCTGTCGTGGAGCCAGGTGGTGATGGCGGCGAACACCCCGATGTTGCTGAAGGCGGCGATGCAGGACGGGCGGCCCGACCTCGGCGTCATGGCCAGTGGCCAGGTCGTCGGGATGATCGAGGACTTGCCCTCCTGCGCCGAGCTGATCGAACGGATCATGGCCGAGGCCGAGAAGGTCCTCGCCCGGTTTGGGGGGTAAGCCGATGGGAATCCCGGAACAGCGCGACCTCACGAAGGCTCGTGAGGTCTTCGCCAAGTGGCTCGGGACGCGCCTCCCCGGCGCGACCGACATCGAGGTCGGCGAGATGGCGAGCCCGTCGTCGAGCGGCTTCTCCAACGAGACGTTGCTGCTCGACGCATCGTGGATCGAGGGCGGGCGGCGCCGCACCGAGGGGCTGGTGATCCGCGTCAAGCCCACGCGGCACACCGTGTTCATGGAGTCGGAGTTCGAGGCGCAGTTCAAGGTGATGTCGGCGCTGCGCGAGCACACCGACGTGCCGCTGCCGCCGATGCGCTGGTTCGAAGAGGACGACTCGTGGCTGGGCGCGCCCTTCTACGTCATGGGCAAGCTCGACGGCGCCGCGCCGGCCGACAGCCCGCCCTACACCATGCAGGGGTTCCTCTACGACGGCACGCCCGATCAGCAGGCGACGCTCTGGACCACCGGGATCGAGGCCATGGCCAAGGTGCACAACGCCGATTGGCGGGCCCTCGGCTTCGACTTCCTCGACAAGCCCGAGCGCGGCAAGACGGGTCTCGACCAGCAGTTGGCGTACTACCTCGAGTCCTACGACTGGGCGCGCCAGGGCAACGAGCAGCCGGTCGCGCAGGCGGCCCTCGACTGGATCCTCGCCAACCGGCCCGACGACGACGGCCGGCCGGTCGGGCTGGTGTGGGGCGACAGCCGCATCGGCAACATCCTGTTCCGGGACTTCCGGCCGGTCGCCGTGCTCGACTGGGAGATGGTCACCCTCGGCGACCCGCAGGAGGACCTCGCCTGGTGGATCTTCCTCGACAAGCACATGGCCGAGGGGATCAGCCTCCCGCGCCTGCCCGGGTTCCCGAGCTACGACGACACGGTCGCGCAGTGGGAGTCGCTCACCGGTCGCACGGCCGACCACCTGTTCTTCTACGAGGTGTTCGCCGGTTTCCGCTTCGCGGTCGTGATGATCCGGCTGGCCCAGCTGGCGATCGACTTCGAGCTGCTGCCCCCCGGCAACGACATGGCGACGAACAACATCGTGACCCGTCTGCTGGCGTCGATGCTCGACCTGCCGGCGCCGGGTCCGGCGCCTAGCGCGCCAGGATACTGACGGCTGCGTTGGCGCCCCGGCCCACGACGTGGGCCAGCGCGACGCGCGGACCATCGACCTGACGCGGCCCGGCGTCACCGCGCAGCTGCCGCACCAGCTCGACCACCTGGCCGAGCGCCGAGGCGCCGAGCGGCTCGCCCTTGGACAGGAGGCCACCGCTCGGGTTCACCGGCACTCGGCCACCCATCTGGGTGGCGCCCTCGTCGAACAACTTGGCGGCGTCGCCCCGCGGGCAGAGCCCGAGCTCCTCGTAGGAGAGCAGCTCGCGCGCGGCGTCGGTGTCCTGGCACTCGACGACGTCGAGGTCGGCCGGCGCGACACCCGCCTGCTCGTACGCGTCAGTCGCGGCGAGCGCGGTGGGGGAGGGGAAGTCGTCGTCGACCAGGCCCGCCATTGGTGTCGCCTCGCCGAGCACCGCGCCCGGGAGGTGCGACCGCAACGCGATGCCGGTCAGGCGCACCGCGCCCGGTCCCGCCAGGTCGGCCCGGCGCAGCACCACCGCGGCCGCGCCCTCGTTCGGCGAGCAGAGCATCCAGAGGTGCAGCGGCTCGCACACGACGCGCGACGCCAGCACGTCCTCGGCGGTGACCGGCTTGCGGAACATGGCGTCCGGGTTGTGCGCGCCGTTGGCTCGGTTCTTCACGACGACCTCGGCGAGGTGCTGCTTCGTCACGCCGGACTCACGCATCAGCCGCTGGGCGCGCAGCGCGAAGTAGCTCGGTGTCGCGGCCAGGCCGGCCTCCTCGCGCCACGGCTCGAAGAAGGACGAGCGGATGATGCCCTTCGGCATCTTCTCGATCCCGTAGGCGAGGACGGTGTCGTACTGCCCGGCCCAGATCGCCTGCGCGCCGAGGAGCAGCGCGGCCGCGCCTGATGCGCAGCCGGCCTCGACGTCGAGGATCGGCATGCCCGTGAGGCCGAGCGCGCCCAGCACCTTGTGGCCCGCGGCCACCCCGGCGTACGCGGCGCCGCAGAACGCCGCCTGGAACCCACCGTTGCGGATGCCGGCCTCGGTCAGCGCCGCCTTGACGGCGTGCCCGCCCATTTCGGTGACGGTCGCGTCGAAGCGGCCGAACGGATGGATGCCCACTCCGGCGACCGCGACGGCCGTCATCGCTCGTCCGCCGGTTCGAACGCGTACGTCGTCACGCCGGCGCCGCCGTCGTCGACGTGCAGCGGGACGATCGCCAGTCGCATCGGCTGGCCGAATCGCAGCGCCGCCGGGTCCGCCTCGGTCAGCCGGGTGATGATCCGCAACCCCTCGGGCAGCTCGACCACGCCGAAACCGAACGGCACCTCGCCGCGGTAGCCGGGTGGCGCGGCAGTGACCGCGGTCCAGCCCCACAACACACCAGTGTCGGAGAGGAGCCGGCGCTCGACCTCGTCGGAGGAGCAGTACGGGCAGGTCGAGAGCTCGGGGAAGTGGGGCCGCTGGCACGATCGGCAGTGACCGCCGACGAGCCGGCCGTCATCGACCAGCCCTTCGTGGACCAGCCCTTCGTGGACCGGCACGGTCAGATGCGCTCGATGATCGTGACGTTGGCCTGGCCGCCGCCCTCGCACATCGTCTGCAGGCCCCATCGCCCGCCGGTGCGCTCGAGCTCGTTGAGCAGCGTCGTCATCAGGCGGGTGCCGGTCGCGCCGAGCGGGTGGCCCAGGCTGATGGCGCCGCCGTTGACGTTGACCTTGGCCAGGTCGGCGCCGGTCTCGCGCTGCCAGGCGAGCACCACCGATGCGAACGCCTCGTTGATCTCGACGAGGTCGATGTCGTCGAGGCTCATGCCGGTCTTGCCGAGCGCGTACGCGGTGGCGGGGATCGGCGCGGTGAGCATGTAGACGGGTGAGTCTCCGCGGCACGAGATGTGGTGGATGCGGGCTCGCGGCTTCAACCCGTGGTCCTTCACCGCCTGCTCGCTGGCGACCAGGACGGCCGTCGCGGCGTCGCTGATCTGGCTGGCCAGCGCAGCAGTCAGCCGGCCGCCCTCGACCAGCGTCGGCAACGACCGGATCTTGTCGACGTTCGGCTCGCGCGGCCCCTCGTCGCGAGCGACGCCGTTCAGGGCGACGATCTCGTTGTCGAAGCGGCCCTCGTCGATGGCCCGCAGCGCCCGGACATGCGACTCGACGGCGAAGGCCTCCATCTCCTCGCGGGTGATCGCCCACTTCTCGGCGATCATCTCGGCGCCGCGGAACTGGCTGATCTCCTGATCGCCGTAGCGCGCCCGCCAACCTTCGGAACCGGAGAACGGGTCGGTGAACCCGAACTGCTCGGCGACGGTCATGGCCGACGCGATTGGGATCATGCTCATGTTCTGCACGCCGCCGGCGACGATCAGGTCGTTGGTGCCCGACTTCACGGCTTGCGCGGCGAAGTGCAGCGCCTGCTGGCTGGAACCGCACTGCCGGTCGATCGTCGTGCCGGGGATCTCCTCCGGGAGCCCGGCGGCGAGCCAGCACGTCCGGGCGATGTCGCCGGCTTGCGGGCCGATGGCGTCGACGCAGCCGAAGAACACGTCCTCCACCGCGAGCGGGTCGACGGCGGTCCGCGCGAGCAGCGCCCGCAGCACATGGGCGCCGAGATCCGCGGGATGCACCGCGGCGAGCCCGCCGCCGCGCTTGCCGACGGGCGTGCGCACCGCGTCGATGATGTAGGCCTCGGTCACCCGACCATCGTGTCAGATAGCCGATGGTTCGGAGCCAATCGAGCTCGCGCCGGCCGACGGCCGGGGATCACCGGGCGACGACCACCGACGATCCGTGGCCGAAGAGCCCCTGGTTCGCGGTCACGCCGACCTTGGCGCCCTCGACCTGGCGACCGGTCGCCTGGCCGCGCAGTTGCCAGACGAGCTCGCACACCTGCGCGATCGCCTGGGCCGGGATCGCCTCGCCGAAGCACGACAGGCCGCCCGAGGGGTTGACCGGGATGCGGCCGCCGATGGTGGTGTCGCCGTCGCGCAGCAGCCGCTCGGCTTCGCCCTGCTTGCAGAGACCGATGTGCTCGTACCAGTCGAGCTCGAGCGCCGACGAGAGGTCGTAGACCTCGGCCACGTCGAGGTCTTCGGGCCCGATGCCGGCCTCCTCGTACGCCGCGGCCGCGATCGAGTCCCGGAACGGGAGCGCCGGCGGCGCCGCCGCCGACGCCGAGTCGGTCGCGAAGTTCGGCATCTCGATGACGGTGTTCGGGAATCGCGGTGTCACCGTCGAGACGGCACGGATCCGCACCGGCGAGCCGGCCGAGCCGGCGTGGCGCCCGGCGAACTTGGTCGACGTGAGCACCAGCGCGGCGCCGCCGTCGCTGGTCGCGCAGATCTCGAGCAGCCGCAGCGGGTCGGCGACGATCGGCGACTCCAGCACCTCCTCGAGCGTCACCTCCTTGCGGTAGCGCGCGTTCGGGTTGCCGAGGCCGTGACGCGCGTTCTTGACCTTCACCTGCGCGAAGTCCTCGTCGGTCGCGCCGTACAGCGCCATGCGGCGACGGGCGTAGAGCGCGAAGTACGTCGGGTTGGTTGCGCCCAGCAGCCGGAAGCGCAACCAGTCGGGATCGTCCGGCCGATCGCCGCCGACCGGGGCGAAGAAGCCCTTGGGCGTGGTGTCGGCACCGACGACCAACGCGACGTCGCACAGCCCGGCGAGGATGCGGGCGCGCGCGATGTCGATCGCGGTCGCGCCCGAAGCGCAGGCGGCGTAGCAGCTCGACACCCGTGCGCCGGTCCAGCCGAGGGCCTGCGCGAACGTCGCGCCGGACACGAAGCCCGGGTAGCCGTTGCGGATGGTGTCGGCGCCGGACACGAACTCGACGTCGGTCCATGCCAAGCCGGCGTCGGCCAGCGCGCCGCGCGCCGCGGTCAGGCCGTACTCGACGAAGTTGCGGCCCCACTTGCCCCACGGGTGCATGCCGACGCCGAGGACGGCGACGTCGCGATCGTTGGTGCTCACGCGCCAACCTTCTTCCACTTCCACATGACGTACTCGTTGCTGTCGTCCTCGAAGAGGGTGTCGAGCACCACCTCGACCTCGTCGCCGATCGCCACCAGCTCGCCGGCGACCATCTGACCCAGCACCACCAGCCCTTCGCCCGCCAGCTCGACCGCGGCGATCGTGTACGGCTCGAACGGGTCGGGCGACATGTACGGCGGCGGCGGCTGGTAGCGGTTGTCGGTGTAGGACCACACGGTGCCGCGGCGCGACAGCGGCGCCGGCTCGAACTCGGTGCCTTGGCACTCGGGGTTGCGGCAGAAGCCGTCGGACGGAGGGAAGAAGAAGGTGCCGCACGACGTGCAACGGGTGCCGAGGAGCTGGGGTTCGCCGGCCATCGCGAACCACCCCTCGACCGCCGGCACCCGAGTCTTTCCGGTACTCACCGGCCAAGACTAACGCCCACCCTCGACGCGTCTAACGTCCGGCCGTCGTGGCGCTCGACCTGACCTTCACCGAGGATGAAGAGGCGTTTCGCGCCGAGGCGCGGGTGTGGCTCGAGGCCAATGTGCCGGCCCAGCCGCTCGCCAGCTTCGACACCCGCGAGGGGTTCGAGCAGCATCGGGCGTGGGAGCGGACGCTGCACGACGCCGGGTGGGCGGTGGTGTCGTGGCCGGTCGAGTACGGCGGCCGGGGCGTCAACCTCGTCGAGTGGCTGATCTTCGAGGAGGAGTACTACCGGGCCGGCGCGCCCGGCCGCGTCGGGCAGAACGGGCTCTTCCTGCTCGGCCCGACGTTGATGGACTTCGGGACGCCGGACCAGAAGGCGCGTTTCCTGCCGCGCATGGCGCGGGCCGACGACATCTGGTGCCAGGGCTGGTCCGAGCCCGACGCCGGAAGCGACCTCGCCGGCATCCGCAGCCGGGCGCAGCTGGACGGCGACCACTACATGCTCAGCGGGCAGAAGACCTGGTGCTCGCGCGGCGCGTTCGCCGACTGGATGTTCGGGCTGTTCCGCACCGATCCAGCGGCCGAGCGCCATCGCGGGCTGACGATGATCCTCGTTCCGCTCGACCTGCCGGGCGTCACGGTGCGCCCGATCGCGCAGCTCGACGGCGAGACCGGTTTCGCCGAGGTGTTCCTCGAGGACGTGCGGGTGCCGGTCGACCAGCGGCTCGGCGAGGAGCACAAGGGGTGGAACGTGGCGATGGCCACCGCGGGCTTCGAGCGGGGCGTCAGCCTCCGCAGCCCCGGCCGGTTCATGGCGACCGCGGCGCGCTTGATCGACCAGTGGCGCGAGCGGCCCGACGAGACCCTCCGCGACGACGTGGTCGCCGGCTGGATGGATGCCGAGGCCTACCGGCTGCACAACTACGCCACCGTCAGCCGGTTGATGGCGGGCGGGACGATCGGCGCCGAGTCGAGCGTCAACAAGATCTTCTGGTCCGAGATGGACCTGCACCTGCAGTCGACCGCGCTGCGGCTGCTCGGCCAGGACGCCGAGGTCGACGGCAACCGCTGGCTCGACGGGTTCCTGTTCGCGCTCTCGGGCCCGATCTACGCCGGCACCAACGAGGTCCAGCGCAACGTCATCGCCGAACGGGTGCTCGGCCTGCCGCGGAGCGCGGGATGAGGTTCGTCTTCGACGAGGACGCGTCGGCGTTCCGGGCCGCGGTCCGCGACCTGCTCGACAAGGAGTGCGGCCCGGCCGACGTGCGGGCCGCGTGGGACAGCGACGCCGGTTTCTCGGCGGCGCGCTGGAAGCAGTTGGCCGAGATGGGTGTCGTCGGGCTGACGATTGCCGAAGCCGACGGCGGGCTCGGGCTCGACGAGACCGGGTTGGTGCTGCTGCTCGAGGAGGCCGGCCGGGTGGCGCTGCCCGAGCCGCTGATCGAGACGACTGCGGTCGGCGCCCCACTCCTCCAGGCGCTCGCACCCGACCGGCTCGCCGGCGTCGCGTCCGGCGACACCGTCGTGACGGTCGGCCTGTCGCATTGTCCCGCCGTCAGCGGTGCCGCCGGCGCCGACCTGCTCGTCCTCGAGCGGGACGGCGCGCTGCACGCGGTGGCCGCGCCCGACGTCGACCTGACGCCGGTCGAATCGGTGGACCACGGCCGCCGGCTCGCGCGCGTCGACTTCGCGCCGGCGGCGGCCACCGTGATCGCCGCGGGGGACGAGGCGCGCGCCGCCGTCGCGCTGGCATTCGACCGGTACGCGTGGGCCAGCTCGGCGGTGCTGTGCGGTCTCGCCGACCGCATGCTCGAGCTGGCGGCGGAGTACGCCAAGCAGCGTCACCAGTTCGGCGTGCCGATCGGGTCGTTCCAGGCGGTGAAGCACAAACTGGCCGACGCGCTGGTGAAGCTCGACTTCGCCCGGCCGGTGGTGCACCGCGCCGCGTTCTCGATCGCGCGCGACGACCCCGACCGCGCGGTGCACGTGTCGATGGCGAAGGCATACGCGTCGGAGGCCGCCGACCTCGCCGCTCGCGCTGCGCTCCAGGTCCACGGCGCCATCGGCTACACGTGGGAGCACGACCTGCACCTGTTCATGAAGAAGGCGTGGGCGCTGGGCGCGGCGTGGGGCGACGCCGCCTGGCACCGCCGGCGCGTCGCCGACGCCGTGCTGCCGCGCCTGCCGCGTTAGGGGACGCGGTCGGCCGGGTTGGCCTTGCACGGCGCCGCGGCCGCGCCGACCGCGACCCGGGCGACTGCGAGGACCTGCGCGTCCGGCGAGCTGTCGTTGAGCTTGGCGATGGCGGGCGGGCCGAGCACCGCGATCACCCGATCGGCGATGCAGCTCGCCACCGCGCCGTCGAAGTGGCCGGCCTCGCGTATGCCCTGCGCGAAGCCGGCCCGCAACGCGAGCGTGTCGAACGGGCTCGGGTCCTGCGTGGGCGCCTTGAAGCTCGCGCCCGGATCACATGACCGGAGCACCACGTTGTCGCCCCGGCGGGTGATCTCGGCCGCCGGCATTCCGGCGGCCCATGCCCGCGCGCCGGTCTCGAAGCGGTCTCGATCGGCGTCGGAGCCGAGGGCCACGGCGTCGACGACGCAGACCTTGCCGCTCTTGCGGTAGCTGATGCTGGAGTCGCCCTTCCATCCGCGCACCGCGTCCCATCCGCGGACGTAGCCGAGCCGGGCGCCGAGCACCTCGAGCAGCGCGACCTGCCCGGAAGGTGACGGCTTGCCGAGCGCCGACTCACCCGCGCCGAGGGACGGTGGCGCGACCTCGTCGGGCGCGAAGCCGTCGATGTACACCTCGGGTGACACGATCTCGGCGTCACTGGCCGGCGGCCGGGCAAACGCCTGGTCGACCCGGGCGTTGCCACCGGCGTCGGTGAGTGCTTTGACGAAGTAGGGGCCGACGACGTACGGGAACGAGAAGCTGTCGGTCAGGATCGCGGGAATCGATCCGAGGTCGGCGTCCTTCTGGTCCTGCTGTCGGGCCGTCTGCAACTCCTGGAGGTCGGTCGCGCTCAACTGGTCGTGGGTGTAGATGTCCTCGATCCGCACCGCGTCCGCCTCGTAGAGGGCGCGGTACGCGTCCGCCTGCCCGGTGCGGTCGTTGCGGAACAGTCGCAGGTCGTAGTGCTGGTCCTGCAGCGCGTGGGTGAGCTCGTGGGCCAGCGTGACCCGCACGTCGGGCGTCATCTGGTCGCCGCGCACCGTGATCCGCTTCGTGTCGGGGTCGTAGTAGCCGACGACCGCGCCCTGCACGAGCTTCCGCTGGAGGGCCCGGAGGTCGAAGTTCCCGCTGACGAGCCCGACGGCCCGCAGCTCGGCCACCTGGTCCTCGAGGTCCTGCTGCTCCTTCTTGGTCGGTGCCTTTCCTTCGCCGACCCGCGTCTTGAAGACGGCGACCGGCACGAAGTCGACCCGGACCGGGTGGTCGAACTTGAGGGCCCGCTCGTTCTCGACGAACTGCGCGATCCCTTGGACCCGCACGTCCCACGCCTTGGGGTAGCTCGGACCGGCGTGGCGGTTGCCGACCAGCACCGCGACGACGCTCAGGCCGACGACGAGGACGACCCACGCCACGGCGAGCGCCGGAAGCGACGGCCCAGCGCCCCTGGGCGCCGCCGGTTCACTTGGCGGCCCGGTCGCCGGCGCGGAGGCCGACGGGGCGCCGCACGCGCCCGCGGGCGCGAAGCGCTCCTCCAGCGGCCGTTGGTAGGTGCAGGCCCCGCAGAAGCCGCGGTAGCCCTCGTTCTCCCGGCCGCACTTCGGGCAGGTCCACGGCTCGAACTCCATGCCGGCCCGAGGGTACCGAGTCGCTAGGGCTCGTAGGGTCCTTCGTCGCCGCGCCGCCGCCATCCGGACGCCGCGTGGCTGCCACCGTCGACGTGGATCGTCGTGCCGGTGACGAAGCGCGAGAGCGCGCTGGCGAGGAACACCACCGCACCGGCGCAGTCGTCGGGGGTGCCGGTGCCGAACGGGACCTTCCACCCGTACCCCTCGCCATCGCTCCCTTCCACGCCGGTGGCCGCGGCCAGCCCCGCGTCGCCGGGAGTCGGGATGGCGTCGGGGGCCAGGCAGTTCACCCGGATGCGCCGGCCGGCGAGCTCGAGGGCCAGCGTGCGCGACAGGTTCTCGACCGCGGCCTTCATGGCGGCGTACACGCCGAAGCCGGGCGCGGCGCGGAAGGCTTCGATCGACGTGACGTTGACGATCGAGCCGCCGTCGACGATCACCGGCACGCACGCCCGCACGAAGTTGGTCACGCTGGTGAAGTTCTCGTCGACGAGCGCGTGTTGGCCCTTGTCCCGCACGTCCATGAACTCCGACCAGAAACCGCCGCCGGCGTTGTTGACGAGCGTGTGCACCGGCCCCAGTTGGTCGACGACGTCGGCGACGAACGCCGCGACCGCGGAGCCGTCGCGCACGTCGAGCATGGCCGCGAAGGCGCGGCGGCCGCGTGCCTCGACGCCGGCGACCGTCGCCGATTGGTCGCGGCGATCGCAGATCGCCACGTCGGCACCGAACGCGGCCAGCGTCGTCGCGATGCCGGCGCCGATCCCCTGCGCGGCACCGGTGACGATCGCGACGCGGCCGTCGAGCGACGCCGCCGACCGGTCGAGGGTCACGTGGTCAGGCCGGCAGGTCGAGCTCGAGCATGCGGATGGCGTTGCCGCGGACGATCTTGCGAATCGCTTCGTCCGGCAGGCCGGCCATCATGTCCTCGGCCACCGCCTTGGTGTCGGGCCAGGTCGAGTCGGTGTGGGGGTAGTCGGTCTCGAACGTGATGTTGTCGACGCCCACCCGCTCGAGCGACTCGAGGCCGTGCCGGTCGCGGAAGAAGCAGCCGTAGATCTGGCGGTAGTAGTAGGTGGACGGGGGCTCGGGGACGATGTCCTTGACCCCACCCCAGGCCCGGTGCTCGCGCCACACGTCGTCGGCCCGCTCGAGCACGTACGGGATCCAACCGATCTGCCCCTCGGAGTACGCCAGCTTCAGCTCGGGGAACCGCACCAGTACGCCGGAGAACAGGAAGTCGCTCATCGACGCCATGGCGTTGTTGAACGACAGCGTCGCCGCGACGGCCGCCGGCGCGTCGACCGACGTCGCCGGCATCTTCGACGACGAGCCGATGTGCATGCACACCGTTGTCCGGGTGTCCTGGCAGGTGGCGAAGAACGGATCCCACTCGCCGGAGTGGATCGTCGGGAGGCCGAGGTGGCTCGGGATCTCGCTGAAGCAGACGGCGCGGCAGCCGCGCTCGGCGTTGCGGACGACCTCCTTGGCCGCGAGCCGCGCGTCCCAGAGCGGGATGATGGGAAGCGGGATGAGGCGACCGCCGAAATCACCGCACCACTCGTCGACCATCCAGTCGTTGTACGCGTACACGCAGGCCTCGGCGAGCTCGCGGTCCTTCGCCTCGAGGAACGTCTGGCCGCAGAACCGCGGGAACGTCGGGAACGAGAGCGACGCCTCGACCCAGTTCATCTCCATGTCCTCGATGCGCGCCTTCGGCTCGTAACAGCCCGGCCGCATCTCGTCGTAGGTGATCGGCGACATCGACATGTCGTCGCGGTCGAACCCGACCGCGGCCACGTGGCGCTTGTTGATGTAGACGAGGTCCTCGTAGATCCAGCAGTCGGCTTGCGGGCCGTCGGGATCGAAGGTCTGCTCGTACGTCCCACCGCCGACGTGCCGCATCGAGCCGATGCCCCGCCGCTCGCTGCGCGGACCGCGGTCGCGGAACCGCTCGGGCAGCCAGGTCTGCCACAGGTGGGGTGGTTCCACGACGTGGTCGTCGACGCTGATGATCTTCGGCAGTTCCACGGACGCTCGCTCCCAAGATCTGACGGAACGTCAAATCTTATACGACGCCCCAGGTGCCGAACCCTCTGCTCGGCGCGTCATTCGCGGTGCCGGCCGGTCGACGTCGTTGACACCCCGTCAGGTCCGTCCTAGGTTCCCGTTTGATCCAGCGATCGGTCGTTCGAGATCGCGAACACAGGCCGGAGGGCACCGCATGAAGCTCGACCTGCTCTACGAGATCGACGTCCCGAAGCCGTGGGGCCCGAAGCCTCATCCCTACGGCCAGCGTGACCACGAGCAGGAGGCCTACCGGGAGGCCATCGAGCAGATCAAGCTGGCCGACACGCTCGGCTTCCACACCACCTGGCACGTCGAGCACCACTTCCGTGAGGGGCGCAGCCACTCGCCGGCGCCCGAGGTCATCATCGGCGCGCTCACGCAGTGCACCCAGAACCTGCGGCTCGGGTTCGGGGTCACGCTGATGCCGCACGCCTTCACGCCGCCGATGCGCGTCGCCGAGAAGGTGGCGACCGCCGACATCCTCTCCAACGGACGCGTCGAGTGGGGCACCGGGCGTTCCACGCCGATGGAGCAGATCGCGTTCGGCGTCGACCGCGACAACAGCCGGGACCAGTGGCAGGAGGCGATCGAGGCGGTCGTCGGCATGTGGGAGTCGGAGTACTTCGAGTTCCACGGCAAGTACCTCGACTTCCCGCGCCGCATGGTGACGCCGAAGCCCTTCCAGGACCCGCACCCGCCGGCGTGGATGGCGGCGACGAGCGAGGGCAGCGCCGCGGTTGCCGGCAGCCTCGGCCTCGGGCTGCTGTCGTTCTCGATCATGCAGCCGATCCAGAAGATGGCCAGCCAGATCAAGCAGTACCGCGCCGCCGCTGCCAACCCGACACCTATCACGCGCGTGACCACCAACAAGGTCGCGGCCTACACCCTGGTCCACTGCGCCGACTCGATGGCCGAGTGCGAGGCCGACGGCATCTGGGACGCGGTGTGGTGGTGGTACCAGAACCTGGCCGAGTTCACCCTCGAGTGGGAGTTCCCGCACTTCACCCAGGAGCAGAAGGACCAGATCTTCCCGCTGCTCGACATGCAGAAGAGCGGCAAGTTCGAGCCCAAGGTGTTCAGCGACGCCGACATGATCATCGTCGGCGATCCCGAGCAGTGCTACGAGAAGATGGTCAAGTACCACGAGCTCGGCGTGGACCAGCTGATCTGCTACGTGCAGTTCGGCCACCTGCCGCACGCGTCGATCATGAAGACGCTGGAGCTGCTCGGGAAGGACATCATCCCGAGGCTCGAGAAGCTCGAGATCGAGACGTCGGTGGGCGTCTCGGCCGGCGGCAACCTCGACCCGAGCAAGATGACCGGTCCGATTGACTAGGACCGACGACAGCGAGGTCCCGGACTTCACCTCGCTGCTGCGGCTGGACGGCAAGAGCTTCGTCCTGATCGGCGCCGGCCAGGGGATCGGCCGGCAGGCGGCCCACGCGCTGTCCCAGGCCGGCGCCAGGGTGCTGTGCGTCGATCTCGACCCGGGCCTCGCCGAGGACGTCGCCAAGGAGGTCGGCGGGATCCCGTGGTCGGGCGACGCGACGGCGCGCCCCGACGCCGAGCGTCTGTTCGCGGACGCCCTCTCGGAGCTCGGCCGGATCGACGGGCTGGTCGACATCATCGGCATGGCCCGGTACGCGCCGTTCCTCGAGATCGACGACGAGAACTGGGACTGGCACCACGACATCGTCGTCCGCCACGCGTACCTCGCGGCGCAGCTTGCCGGCCGGGCGATGCGCGAGACCGGCGGCGGGGTGATGGCGTTCGTGGCCTCGGTCTCGGGCATCACGTCGGCGCCGATGCACGCCGCGTACGGCGTCGCCAAGGCCGGGCTGATGTCGCTGGTGCGCACCGCGGCGGTCGAGCTGGGCCCGTCGAACATCCGCGTGAACGCGGTGGCGCCGGGCATGGTGTGGACGCCGCGGATCTCGCAGTACGTGGACGAGGCCGGCAAGCAGCGCAACGTGGAGAACACGCCGATCCGCCGGGTCGCGTTGCCGGCCGACATCGCGTCGGTGCTGCTGTTCCTCGCGTCCGACCTCTCGTCGTACGTCAGCGGGCACACCATCGTGTGCGACGGCGGGGTCGCGGCGAAGTTCCCGTACCCGATGCCGGGCTGATGCGGCCGGAGTCGGTCGAGCCGTACGTCCGCGGCGCGGCCTGGCCGTCCGGCGCGGGCGTCTCGTACCCCCGCGCCGATCCCGCCGACATGTCGCGCCTCCCGATCGACACGTGGGCGACCGCCTCGTTGCCGGTCGGCATCCGGCTCGAGCTCGTCGGCGACGCCGGCGCGATCCGCGTCACCTACCGCACCGAGACCGACGACCTCGGTTACCGCGGTCCGGGCGCCGGCACGACGTTCGCAGTGTGGCGGGGTGACGCACCGGTCGACGAGCAGAAGGCGTCACTGGGGAAGGGGGCGGTCGAGCTGTCGCTCGGACCGGGCGACGGCCGGGTGGTCGTCTACCTGCCGGAAGGGATGAAGCCGACGGTGCTCGGCATCGAGGCGGTCGGCGGCAGCATCGAGCCGGCGCCGCGCCAGCCGCGATGGCTCTGTTACGGCGACTCGCTGGCCGAGGGCTGGATCGCGTCCGGCCCGTCGGGCGCGTGGCCGGCGATCGCCGGTCGCCGCCACGGGCTCGACCACGTCAACCTCGGGTACGCCGGTTCGGCCCGCGGCGAGCTGGTGAGCGCCGAGCAGATCGCGTCGCTCGACGCGCCGGCGGTCGTCTCCGTGAGTCACGGCACCAACTGCTGGACCCGCATCCCGCACTCCGTCGACCAGATGACGGCCAACACCCGGGCGTTCCTCGACGTCCTGCGGCAGGGCCACCCCGACACGCCCATCGTGGTGTGCAGCCCGGTCGTGCGGCCCGACGCCGAGGCGACGCCCAACCGGCTCGGCGCCACGTTGGCCGGCCTGCGCGGCGCCATCGAAACCGTCGCCCGCGAGTTCGGCGTCACGCTGGTGTCCGGCGACGGCCTGCTGACCGCCGACCAGCTGCCCGACCGGATCCACCCGGGCGACGAGGGCCATGAGGTCATGGCCGACGCGTTCGGCGGCGCCGTCGCCCGCGCCGCCGGGATCGCCTGATGGCCCGGCCGGCGCCCGCGGTCGAGCGGACGGTCGCGCTGCTCGAGTTCCTCGCGGTGCACCCGAACGAGGCGTTCTCGCTGTCGGAGCTGGCCCGCCGGCTCGACATCAACAAGGCGACCGGTCACGCGATGGTCGCGGCCCTCACCGACGCCGGCTACCTGCTCCGGCACCCGGTCGACAAGACCTATTCGCTCGGCCCGGCGCTCATCGCGATCGGCAACGCCGCCGGCGCCCGGCAGTTCGAGGTCGTGGACTACGCGCGCCGCGAGATGGACCAACTGGCGCGGGAGTTGCGGGTGCAGTGCGTCGCCAGCGCCGAGATGGGCGACGAGATCGTCCTGCTGGCACGGAGCGGTGAGACCGAGCCGTTGAGCCTGTCGGTGCCGGTCGGGCAGCGGTTGCCGCTGGTCCCGCCGCTCGGCACGGTGTTCCTCGCATGGGAGTCGCCGGACGCGATCGACCGTTGGCTGCGCCGGCTCGGGCCCCGTTCCGGCAACGCCGCGCTGGCCCGCTACCGCGAGGCCGTCGCCACCGTGCGGCGCCGCGGCTACTCGATCGGCCTCGAGCCGGCGCCGGCGCCGGGCCCGCGCGCCTCGCGCGGCCGGCGCATGCTGCGCGACGCCGCGGTCGAGGTCGTCGAGGACCACCCGCACGACGAGTACATCCTCCTGGAGCTCGAGAACGCGGCGTCGTACCGGCTGTCGCACATCGCGGCGCCGGTGTTCGGCGCCGACGGGCGGGTCGCGCTGGCGCTCACGCTGATGGGCTTCCGGCACCAACTCTCGGCCGACCAGGTGCCCGAGCATGCCGCCCGCCTCCGGCAGGCCACCCTGGCCGTGACCCGATCGATCCACGGCCGCCTCCCCAACGAGGCGACCGGCTGACCGGAAAAGCCCAACGGCCCGACGAGGACGAGAGGACGAGAGCGATGACAGTGAGAGAGGCCTACGACCTGACGGGTCGCAGCGCGGTCGTCACCGGTGCCGGCAGCGGCATCGGGCGATCGAGCGCGTTGTTGCTCGCCGAGGCCGGCGCGTCGGTGCTCTGCGCCGACGTGAACGACGCCGCCGCCAAGGCGACCGCCGAGACGATCGGCGATGCCGGCGGCCGGGCGGTGAGCGCGATGGTGGATGTCACCGACCGGTCGGACGTCGACCGCTTGGTCGCCAGCGCGGTCGACACCTTCGGCGCGCTCGACGTCATGTGCAACATCGCCGGGATCATGCACGAGAACGCCGAGATCGTGGACACCACCGACGAGACGCTCGAGCGGGTGCTCTCGGTGAACCTCAAGGGCGTCTTCTACGGCTGCCGGGCCGCCGCCCGCGTCATGGTCGGCCAGGGCTCCGGCAGCATCGTCAACATGGCGTCCGGGGCGGTGGACGTGCCGGCGCCGGGCATCGGCCCGTACGCCATCGCCAAGGCCGGCGTCGCCCAGCTGACCAAGACGCTCGCCATGGAAGTCGCCAAGCAGGGCGTCCGGGTCAACGCCGTGGCGCCGGGCTTCATCATCACCGGCATGACGGCCCGGCACTGGACGAACGCCGACGGCACGCTCGACCCCGACCGCGAGCAGGCCACCCGCACGGGGTTCGGCCGCATGTCGCCGCTGGGCCGGGTCGGCGAGCCCGACGACATCGGTCACGCCGTCCTCTACCTCGCCAGCGACGCCTCCTCGTTCATGACCGGCCAGATCCTGCGGCCCAACGGCGGCGTGGCGATGCCGTGGTGACCGGGCCGTGGTAGTCGTCGTCGACCTCGGCACCAGGCCGGCCACCGTCGAGCTCGACGAACCGGAGGACTGCCGCCGCTTCCACCTGCTGGTGCGAGGCAGCGGCGACGACGGCCACCTGGCCGCGGCGCTCGAGCACGCCGGCGCCGGTCGACTGGCCGACCACGACACCGCGTTCGTGTCGGTCGACGCCGTCCGCGGCCTGGCCCCAGGGCGCGTGCCCGACGGGTGGGACGCCGACTTCGCCGCGATGCTGGAGTTCGCCGGTATGAAGGGTTGGCTCGCCGACGGCGGCGCGACCATCCAGGCCCACGTCGAGCGGGATTCGCCGGGGCCGCGTTGAACCTCGACCTCGACGACGACCAGTCGCTCCTCCAACGCACGTTCCGCCAGCTGTTCGCCCGCCACGCCACGCCGGAGCGGGTGCGGGCCGCCGAGCCGCTCGGCTTCGACGCCGCGCTGTGGGCGACGCTCGCGCAGTCGGGGGTGCCGGGCCTGGCTCTGGACGGGTCGCTGCTCGACCTGGCGCTGATCGCCGAAGCGGCGGGCGCGACCGTCGCGCCAGTGCCGATCGTCGACGCGCTGGTCGCGACGAGACTGCTCGGCCGCGACGACGGGCTGGTCGCGCTGGCCGTCCGTCCCGGAGGCGACGACGGGATCGCCCGGCTGGTGCCGGCCGGCGCGGTCGCGCGGCGCGTCGCCGGTTTCGACGGCGGCGCGCTCGTCACCGTCGACCGCGAGCCGCCGATGGCGGCGCCGGTCAACCTCGGATGCTCGCCGCTCGCCGACGTCGACCTGCGCGACCCGTCGCGGTCGGTCGTCGCCGAGGGCGACGCGGCTCGTGCCCGGTACGAGCGGGCGGTCGACGAGTGGCGGGTGCTCACCGCGGCCGCGCTGGTCGGCCTCGGCGCGACCGCGCTCGAACTCGGCGTCGCGTACGCCCGCAGCCGCCGCCAGTTCGACGCACCGATCGGCTCGTTCCAGGCGGTGCAGCAGCCGCTGGCCGACGTCGCGACCGCGCTCGACGGGGCGCGCCTGCTCGTCTACGAGGCGGCGTGCGAGGAGACCGCGGACCTGGCGTCGATGGCGCTGGCGTTCGCCGCCGAGACCGCGCAGGCCGCCGCCGGCGTGTCGCTGCACGTCCACGGCGGCTACGGGTTCATGCTCGAGTACGACGTGCAGCTGTTCTTCCGCCGGGCCAAGGCGTGGCCGCTCGCGCTCGGGGACCCGGCACGCGAGCTCGATCGGCTCGGCGACCTCCGGTACGGGGCCGTCGCCTGATGGACTTCCGCTTCGACGAGCGGGCCGAGAAGTTCCGGGCCGAGGTCCGCGCCTTTCTCGGCGAGCACCTCACCGACGAGGTGATCGCGCGCGTCCACGACACCGGCACCGTCCATGACTGGGGCCTGCACGCCGCGCTGGCAGAGCGCGGCTGGCTCGACCGCCTGGCGCTCGACCATGCCGAGGCGACGGTGCTGTCGGAGGAGCTGGCCCGCGCCGGCGCGCCGGCCGACGGTTGGGGCACGTCCGAGCTCGTCGCTCACACCCTGCAATTCGCCGGCACCGAGCAGCAGCGAGCCGAGGTGGTGCCGCGCATCTTCGCCGGCGAGATCCTCGTGTGCCTCGGCTACAGCGAGCCCGACGCCGGCTCCGACGTCGCGTCGGTCGCGACCCGGGCCGTGGCCGACCCCGAGGATCCGGGCTGGTGGGCGATCGACGGCCAGAAGATGTTCACCACGTTGGCGCACGAGTCGGCTTACGTGTTCCTGCTGACGCGGACCAACACGTCGGTGCCGAAGCACCGCGGCCTCACGTTGTTCCTCGTGCCGATGGCCACGCCGGGCATCGAGGTGCGCGCCATCCACACCCTCGGCGGCGAGCGCACCAACGTCACCTTCTACTCCGACGTCCGCGTCCCCGACTCGTGCCGCGTCGGCGAGGTGGACGGCGCGTGGGACGTCATGAAGGTCGCGCTGGCGTTCGAGCGCCAGGCCCCGGCGCAGGGCGAGGCCAGCCGCATGTTGGCCCGGGCCGAGTCGTGGGCTCGCAGCACCGGCCGGATCGACCAGCCCGACGTCCGCCGGCGGCTGGCGCGCGTCGCGCTCGAGAACGAGGTCGGCAAGCTGTTGAGCCGGCGCTCGTCGTGGCTGCACGGCAGTGGCCGGATGCCGGTGGTCGAGGGATCGATGGCCAAGTTGTGGGCGTCGGAGTCGTTCCGGCGCACGTCGGCCGACCTGCTCGACCTGCTCGGCCCCGAGGGCGTGCTGCAGCACGGTGACGCCGGCGCGGCGGCCGCCGGATGGGTGGAGCACGCCTTCCGGCACTCGCAGGTCATGACGATCTACGCCGGCACCAGTGAGATCCAACGTTCGATCATCGCCGAGCGCGGGCTCGGCCTTCCGCGTTCGCGCTGACAAGGAGAGACACAGTGGAGTTCGGCATCTTCATCCAGGGATACGTGCCGGGGCCGAAGGCCCACGAGACCGAGGCCGAGCACGCCGCCCTGCTCCACGAGGCCGCGCTCGTCGAGTGTGCCGACCGCAACGGCTGGAAGTACGTCTGGGTCTCGGAGCATCACGCGCTGGCCGAGTACAGCCACATCTCGGCGAGCGACGTGTTCATGGGCTACCTGGCGCGCGCCACCGAGCGGATCCACCTCGGGTCCGGCATCTTCAACCTGAGCCCGCGGGTCAACCACCCGGTCCGCAACGCCGAGCGAGTCGCCATGCTCGACCACCTGACCAACGGTCGATTCGAGTTCGGCACCGGCCGGGGCGCGGGGTCGCACGAGATCGCCACGTTCAACATCCACGACGCCAACTCGACGAAGAGTGAGTGGGACGAGGTGGTCCGCGAGATCCCGCGGATGTGGGCGCAGAAGGACTACACCTTCCAGGGCCAGCACTTCGCGATGGACACGCCCCACAACGTGCTCCCGAAGCCCTACCGCAAGGGCCACCCGGCGATCTGGGTGGCCTGTGGCAACCCGGCCACCTTCGGCAAGGCCGGCGCCCTCGGCATCGGCTCGCTGGGGTTCAACTTCTCGCCGATCCACGACATGAAGCCGCTGATCGACGCCTACAAGGAGGGCATCGCCGGTTGCGACGAACCGCTCGGCGAGTTCGTCAACGACAACGTGATGATCACCAACGCCGTCGTGTGCATGGAGGACCGCGATCACGCGCGCGAGATCGTCACCCGCCACGGTCGCGGGTACCTGTACTCGCTGGTGTGCCTGTACCACGACACGTTCCCGAAGCCGGCCGGCGCGCCGACGTGGCCGGAGCCGCCGGTGGCGATGCCGGCCGACGCCATCGACTGGGCCATCGACGCGGGCTACCTCCTCTGCGGCACCCCGGACGAGGTGTGCGAGCAGATCGCGAAGGGCCACGCCAAGGTCGGCGTCGACCAGCTCGTCTTCGGCATGCCGACCGACTCGGTGAGCCAGGACGAGGTGACGGAGTGCCTGGAGTCGTTCGGCAAGGGCGTGATCCCCGAGTTCGACAAGGACCCGGTGCACTCGACGACGCGCTACCGCGAGAACGCCAGGCCCAAGTTCCCGATGTTCAACAATCCGCCGCCGAAGATCGACACGATCATGTCGTAGTCGCCTTCATTCGCCGATGTCGGCCAGGTCGACGCCGAGCGCCTTGAGGCCCTTCACGATCTGACGCGGCGCCATCTGGCCGGGCGGCCAGTGGTAGTCGTACATCCGCTTGTCGCTGACGACCGACACGAACAGCTTCGCCTGGTCGAAGGTGACGAGCACCCCGCGCCGGCCGACCTGGCGTTCGTAGCGCGCCGCGTGCTCAGCATCGATGGCGAAGTTCATGGCGTCGCACATGAGCGTGATGTCGACGTTGTTCCAGTCCCACGGGCTGGCGGTGACATGGATCATCACGCCCTCCGGATTGCACGAGGTGATGTCGCCGTCCTTGGCGATCAGCGTGATCGGCGTGAAGCAGCACGCGCACCACGACTCGAGGCGGATCTCCTTGCCGGCGAACGGCGGCATCTTGCTGACCGCCATCGATTCCATGGCGCACCCGATGAAGCTGTGGAACTGGCCATCGACGAACGCCTTCACCTGGCTCGGGAACGAGGAGAACGGCTGGAACTTGACGAGGTTGCAGTTCTGGGTGTCCTCCTGGACGACGCAGATGATCCCGAGCTGCAGCTCCTTGTACGCCTGGATGATCTCCCGGCGGCTGAGGGTCGTGGCCTGGTGGACGTCGAGCAGCGTCGGTCCGACGCCGTGCTCGCACCAGAACTCGTAGACGAATTGGCGGACCTGCAACGCATTCTCGGTCCACTCGAAGGCCGGCACGTTCTGAGGCATGGGTAGCATCAAAGCATGCGCGAGTTCCCCAAGATCATCTCGGTCGACGACCACGTCGTCGAGCCGGCCACCGTCTGGACGGATCGGCTGCCCGCCAAGTACCGGGATGTGGGGCCCCGCATCGTCCGGGCGCCGGTCGGCGACATCGAGTTCGTCGGCGGCAAGTTCACGCCGACGATCGGCGCCGAGGGCCAGGGTCTCCCGGTCGCCGACTGGTGGTTCTACGAGGATCTCCGCCGGCCCCTGCTCCGGCTCGACGCCGCCGCCGGGTACCCCCGCGACGAGATCGACCTGCGGGCGGTCACCTACCAGGACATGCGCCCGGGCGCCTGGCAGGTCGGGCCGCGGCTGGCCGACATGGACGAGAACTGGATCGAGGCTTCACTCTGCTTCCCGACGTTCCCGCGCTTCTGCGGCCAGACGTTCACCGAGGCCAGCGACAAGGAGCTCGCGCTGCTCTGCGTCAAGGCCTACAACGACTGGATGGTCGACGAATGGTGCGAGCCGTCGAACGGCCGCCTCATCCCGCTGACCCTGATCCCGCTCTGGGATGCGGAGCTGGCGGCGGCCGAAGTGCGGCGCAACTCCGAGCGCGGCGTGCGCGCGGTGTGCTTCAGCGAGATCCCGCCGTTCCTCGGCCTGCCGTCGATCCACGACGAGCGCAACTACTGGGACCCGTTCTTCGCAGCGTGTGAAGCGGGCAACGTCGTCATCAACATGCACATCGGGTCGAGCTCGAAGATGCCGTCGACGTCGGTCGATGCGCCGCCGGCGGTCGGCTCGACGCTGACATTCGCCAACGCCTGCTACAGCCTCGTCGACTGGTTGATGTCCGGCGTGTTCACCCGCTTCCCCGAGCTCACCATCGCGTACAGCGAGGGCCAGATCGGGTGGATCCCGTACGTGCTCGAGCGGGCCGACGTGGTGTGGCGCGAGAACCGCGGATGGGGCGGCGTGGCCGACAAGGTGCTCGAGCCGCCCAGCGAGCTGTTCCGCAAGCACGTGTACGGCTGCTTCTTCGACGACGCCCACGGGCTCCGGTCGGTCGACGACATCGGTGCCGACCGGATCACCTACGAGAGCGACTACCCGCACTCCGATTCGACGTGGCCCAACACCCGTCAGATCGCGGAAGAGCAGATGAAGGGCCTGGACGACGCCGTGATCGAGATGATCGTGCGCGGCAACGCCATCAAGATGCTGGGCCTCGACCGGTAGTGCTCGGCGTCGATGAGCCGGGCGTGATCGACTGGTGAACGAGCGGAGCATTCCGGAATTGGTGACCGCGGCGGCCGAGCGGTTCCCGACGCGGGAAGCGTTGGTCGACGGCGACGTCCGGCTGACGTACCCGCAGCTCAGGGACGAGGTCCGACGGGCGACGCGCGCCGCGATCGCGTCGGGCATCGAGCCGGGTGACCGGGTGGCGATCTGGGCGCCCAACATCTGGGAGTGGATCGTCGCCGCGCTGGGCGCGCTGTCCGCCGGGGCCGTCCTCGTCCCGGTGAACACCCGGTTCAAGGGCAGCGAGGCCGCCTTCATCCTCGACAAGAGCGGGGCCAGCGTCCTCTTCACGGTGAACGGCTTCCTCGACACGGATTACGTCGCCATGCTGCGGGGGTCGGGCGCGCCGCTGGCGGCGTTGCGGACGATCGTCGTGCTGCGGGGCGACGCACCAACCGACACGGTCTCGTTCGCCGACTGGCTCGATGCCGGCGAGTCGGTCGACCCGGCCGAGGCCGACCGGCGGGCCGCCGCGGTCGGGCCCGACGACCTCTCCGACATCATCTTCACGTCGGGCACCACCGGGATGCCGAAGGGCGCGATGGTCACGCACGGCCAGAGCCTCAAGGTGTACGAGGCCTGGACCGACGTCACCGGGCTCGCCGAAGGCGACCGCTACCTCATCGTCATGCCGTTCTTCCACACCTTCGGCTACAAGGCCGGATGGATGGCGGCGCTCATGCGGGGCGCGACGATCGTGCCGCAGGCGGTGTTCGACGTCGACGAGGTGCTGCGCCAGGTCGCCAACGAGAAGATCACGATGCTCCCCGGGGCGCCGACGCTGTACCAGTCGATCCTCGAGCACCCCAAGCGCGACGAGTACGACCTGTCGTCACTGCGGCTGGCCGTCACCGGCGCCGCCGCGGTGCCGGTCGAGCTGATCCGGCGCATGCGCGACGAGCTGACCTTCCGCACGATCATCACCGGGTACGGCCTCACCGAGTCCACCGGCACCGCGGCGATGTGCCGGCACGACGACGACCCGGAGACCATCGCGAACTTCTCCGGGCGGGCGATCCCCGACACCGAGGTGCTGGTCGTCGACGACGACGGCCACGAGGTGCCGCGGGGGGATCCGGGCGAGGTGGTCGTGCGGGGGTACAACGTCATGCTCGGCTACTACGACGAGCCCGAGGAGACCGCGACGGCGATCGACGCCGACGGCTGGCTCCACACCGGCGACGTCGGTGTCATGGACGAGCGCGGATACGTCCGCATCACCGACCGCAAGAAGGACATGTACATCGTCGGTGGGTTCAACGCCTATCCCGCGGAGATCGAGGGGATCCTCCTGCGACACCCGGCGATCGCGCAGGTCGCGGTCGTCGGCGTGCCCGACGACCGGATGGGCGAGGTCGGCGTGGCGTTCGTGGTGCCGCGGTCGTCCGCGACGGTCGACGCCGACGAGCTGGTCGCATGGGCGCGTGAGCAGATGGCCAACTACAAGGTGCCTCGCAGGGTCGTCGTCGTGGACGCGCTGCCACTGAACGCCAGCGGCAAGGTGCTGAAGTACGAGCTGCGCGAGCGGGCCGCCGCCGGGCGTTAGCTCAGCCGGGGAGCGACCTTCGACGCGAACAGGTCGAGGCCCTCCCAACCGATCTCGGGCGACATCCCGCCCATCAACGGGTGGAAGAGGATCGTCCCCGTCGGGCCGAGCTCCTCGGCCAGCGCCACGCACTCGTCCGGGGTGACGATGCGGTACACGCCGGTCGCGCGGACCGCGTCCACCGTCGTGCCGGCCACGTCGAGCGCCGACCGCTGATCGGGCCGCGTCCACGCGTGGTACGTCGACGCGTCGAACACCGCGTGCGGCCCGATGCGGGCCCAGTCGCGTTCCGGATCGTCCGACACGTGGACCATGCCGATCCTCGACGGGATGATCGCGAACCCGCCGGCGAACCCCTGCTCGGCGCACGCGGCGTCGTACACCTCGGCGAGGGTCGGGTCGTCCGCCATCGCCAGCAGCGGGACGCGGAATCGGGCGGCTCGCCGGGCCGCGGCCGGACCGGACCCGCCGACCATCACGATCGGGTGGGGCCGGGTCGCCGGGCGGGGCGTCGCCCGGACGGTGCGGCCGCGGTAGTCGAACGGCTCACCGGTCCACGCCTTGAAGAGCGTCTCGAGGCCCTCGTCCATCAGCCGGCCCCGGTCGGCCCGCGCGACACCGGCCATGGCGAACTCCTCGTCGCGGTAGCCCACCCCGGTGATGAGGGCGAGGCGGCCGGGCGCGGCGTTGTCGAGGACCGCGACCTGCTCGGCGATGCGCACCGGGTCGTGCAGCGGGAGGATGCTCGCGGCCACGCTGACCATGATCTGCTGCGTCCGGCCGAGGACGACGCCGGCCAGCGTCAGGGGGGCCGGCAGGTACCCGTCGTCGAGCCCGTGGTGCTCGGGGATGCTGACCGCGCCGAACCCGTGTTGCTCGGCCCACTGGCACATCTCGAGGCACGCCGCGTACTGCGCGGCGTGGGTCGTCGAGGCGAAGTCCGGGACGCGGAGATCGAAGCGGATGGTGAGCGTGGGCACGATGCGCCTCCCGGAAAGGAACTTGTTACAGTCCGCTGACATCGTGTCAGAAACCTCGTACCAGCTGCTGATCGACGGCGCGTGGGCCCCCGGCTCGAACGGCACCTACCCGATCGTCAACCCGGCCACCGAGCAGGTCGTCGCCGAGGCTCCGGAGGCGTCGGTCGCCGACGCGCAGGCCGCGGCGGCCGCGGCGCGGGCGGCCCAGCCGAAGTGGGCCGCAGTGCCCGCCGAGGAGAAGGCCCGGCTGCTCCAGGCGGTCGCCGACCGCGTGCGGGCCGAGGCCGACACCCTCCTGCCGTTGATCATGGCGGAGACCGGCGCCACCGTCTCGGTCGGGTCGGCGCTCCAGGTGCCGATGGTGGCCAACCGCTTCGAGCGGTACGCCCGCGGCGCCCGCCAGGACATCGACATCTCGATCGCCCCGCAGGTGATGGAGGGCACGCCGCTCGCGCCCGGCGGGCTCATGGGCGCGATGGTCGTCCGGCAACCCGCCGGTGTCGTCACGTGCATCGCGCCGTACAACTTCCCGATGACGTCGATGGCCGGCAAGGTCGCGCCGGCGCTCGCCACCGGCAACGCGGTCGTGATGAAGCCGGCGCCGCAGGACCCGCTGGCCGTCATCGAGCTGGCCCGCATCTGCCGCGAGGTCGGGATCCCGGACGGTGTGGTCAACGTGGTCACGGGCAGCGGCCCGGAGGTCGGCGCCGCGCTGGTCGAGTCGCCCGACGTCGACATGGTCAGCTTCACCGGTTCGACCGTCGTCGGCCAGGCCATCTACCGCGCCGGCGCGGCGACGATGAAGCGCCTGCTGTTCGAGCTCGGCGGCAAGGGGGCGTGCCTGGTGTTCGACGACGCCGACCTGGACGCCGCGGTCACCGCGCTGGTCAGCACCTGGGGCTTCCACTCCGGGCAGATCTGCACCGCGCCGACGCGTGCGGTCGTGCAGCGCCGCGTCTACCAGGAGATCGTCGACCGGCTCGCCAAGGCGGCGCCGCAGCTCAAGGTCGGCCCGCCGACCGATCCGGCGACGATCGTCGGACCGGTGATCACCGGCCCGCACCGCGATCGGGTCGAGGCCTACGTCAAGAGCGGCGTGGACGAGGGCGCCGAACTGGTGGTGGGCGGGCCGCGGCCCGACTTCGACACCGGCTACTACGTCGCGCCGACGCTCCTCGCCGAGTGCACCAACCAGATGAAGGCGGTGCGCGAGGAGATCTTCGGGCCGGTGATCGTCGTGGTGCCGTTCGACGACGAGGACGAGGGCATCGCCATCGCCAACGACAGCGACTACGGGCTGTACGACTACGTGTACTCGGGCGACACCGCGCGCGGGTTCAACGTGGCCAAGCAGCTCCGGTGCGGCCACGTCGGCGTCAACACCGCCCAGCGCAACCACGAGGCGCCGTTCGGCGGCTTCAAGCAGAGCGGCATCGGGCGCGACGGCGGCGACTTCGGCCTGCACGCGTACACCGAGATGCAGTCGATCATCTGGCCGAGCTAGCGCACGAGGGGGCAGCAGCATGAAGGGCATCGTCTTCACCGGGAAGCAGGCCGAGGTCGTGAACGGCCTCGAGGTCCGCGACCCCGGCCCCACCGAGGTGCGGGTCAAGATCGTCAACGCCGGGCTCTGCCACAGCGACGTCAGCGTGATCAACGGCACCATCCCGTGGCCGGCGCCGTCGGTGCTGGGCCACGAGGGCGCGGGCATCGTCGACGCCATTGGCAGCGAGGTCGGCAGCGTGAAGCCCGGCGACCACGTCGTGCTGACGACGTTGGCCAACTGCGGGCTGTGCGAGCACTGCTCGGCCGGCAAGCCGACGTGGTGCCGCAAGAGCCTGGGCAACATGAGCCAGCCCTTCACGCTCGACGGCGAGCCGGCGTGGAACTTCGCGGCGACGTCGGTGTTCGCCGAGAAGACCGTCGTGCGCGAGATCCAGTGCGTGAAGATCGAGGACGACGTGCCGCTGTCCTCGGCGTGCCTGATCGGCTGCGGCGTCGTCACCGGTGTCGGCGCGGTGTTCAACCGGGCCAACGTGCAACGCGGCCAGAACGTCGCGGTGTTCGGCGTCGGCGGCATCGGGCTCAACGTCATCCAGGCGTGCCGGATCGCCGGGGCTTCCCGCATCATCGCCCTCGACATGATCGCCGCCAAGGAGCCGCTGGCCTTGCAGTTCGGCGCGACGGACTTCGTCGACGTGTCGCAGACCGACGGCGCCGCCGCGGTGCGCGAGCTGCTGCCGTACTCGTCGAAGCACGTCACCGGGCCGATGGGCGCCGGTGGCGTGGACTGGTCGTTCGAGTGCGTGGGGCATCCGAAGGTGCTCGAGGGCGCGATGTCGTGCCTCGACTGGGGCGGCAACTGCGTGATCATCGGCGTCCCGCCGCCCACCGCCGAGCTGTCGACGCTCATCGGCCAGTTCACCCACGTCGACCGGGGCCTGATGGGCAGCCGGTACGGGTCCATCCGTCCGCACAAGGACATCCCGATCCTCGTCGACCTGTACCGCCGCGGCCAGCTGATGCTCGACGAGTTGGTCAGCGCGACGTACCCGATCGAGGACTTCGACAAGGCCCTCGCCGATCTGCACGACGGCAAGCTGGCGCGCGGCGTCCTCGCCTTCTAGGAGCGCGTGATGAAGAAGTACGGGATCGAGCTCGGCTCGATGCTCTTCACGATGGTCGAGCCCCATCGCGGGCACGAGGTCGAGTACAACCGCTGGTACGAGCGCGACCACTTCTACGCCGGCTGCATGATCGGCGAGTGGAACTTCGCCGGCCGCCGCTTCGTCGCCACCCGCCCGTACAAGGAGCTGCGCGACCCGCAGGAGCCGAGCGCGATCACGCCCGATCCGATGGTGGGCTCGTTCCTGGCGATCTACTGGATCCTCGCCGGCAAGCACGACGAGTGGAACGCGTGGGCGGTCGACCAGGTCAACTGGTTGCACGCCAACAACCGGATGTTCGCCGAGCGCGACCACATCCACACGCTCCTCTACGACCTGGCGTTCTCCGAGCAGCGCGACGAGGACGGTGTGTCGATCGAGCTGGCGCTCGACCACGCGTTTCCGGGGCTGGTCGTGACGGTCGCCGAGGCCAACGGGTCGCGTGACGACCTCGTGCGCTGGTACCGGGAGACCGCCATCCCCGAGGCGATGGCCGGTGGATCGCCGGTCGCGCTGGTGGCCGGGTTCACGCCGCTGCCGCTGCTGGCCGACGCGCCCGGCGACGTCCCCCAGCTCGCCGCGCCCGACGATCGGTTGCTGGTGCTCTGGTTCCTCGACGGCAACCCGGCGGCCTCGTGGCCGGCCACGTTCGCCGGCCACCGCGCCGCGCTGGCCAAGAGCGGCGCCGGCGAGCTCGTCTGGGCCGGGCCGTTCATCCCGACGGTCGTCGGCACCGACACCTACACCGACCAGCTCTGGTAGGAGGCGATCCCGTGGCAGACCTTGACGGCCGCACGTTGTGGGAGCTGGTCGACAAGCGGGCCGCGGCGTCGCCCGACGTCCTCATGTTGCAGGACGAAGCCGGCCGCACCATGACGTTCGGCGAGTACCGGGGCGCGGCCGAGCGGGCCGCTGCCGGGTTCGCGGCGATGGGTGTCGGCGAGGGCACCAACGTCAGTTGGGAGCTGCCGACGTGGTTCGAGTCGATCGTCCTGGTCGGCGCGCTCAGCCGGCTCGGCGCGATCCAGAACCCACTGATCCCGATCTATCGGGCCCGCGAGGTCGGCTTCATGGCGGCCCAGACCGGCGCCCGGCTGCTGATCGTCCCCGGTGCGTGGCGGGGGTTCGACTACGGCGCGATGGCCGACGAGGTCGCCGCCCAGGTCGACCGCATGGACGTGCTGGTCGTCAACCGCGACCTCCCCGACGGCGACCCGTCGACGTTGCCGCCCCCGCCGGCCACTCCCGACGATCCGGCCGACCTGCCGGTGCGCTGGCTCTTCTACACGTCGGGCACCACCGCCGACCCGAAAGGCGCGCAGCACACCGACGCGACGGTGAAGGCGTCGTCCGCCGGGATGAACGCCGCGCTCGCCATCACGTCCGAGGATCGCAGTGCGCTCGTCTTCCCGTTCACCCACATCGGTGGGATCACGTGGCTGTTCACCGGGTTGATCACCGGCGCGTCGCAGCTCATCGTCGAGGCGTTCGACCCGAAGACCACGATCCCGCTCATGCAGGACTTCGACATCACTCTGGCCGGCGCCGGGACACCCTTCCACCTGGTGTACCTCAACGCCCAGCGCGAGCAGCCGGGGACGCCGCTGTTCCCGAGCGTCCGGGCCTTCCCCGGTGGCGCCGCGCCCAAGCCGCCGCAGCTGCATTACGACATCAAGGCCGAGATGGGCGGCGTCGGCATCGTGTCGGGCTACGGCCTCACCGAGTGCCCGATCCTCGCCATGAACACGATCACCGACCCGGACGACAAGCTCGCCGGCACCGAGGGCGCGCACACTCCCGGCGTCGACATCCGCGTCGTCACCTTGGAGGGCAAGCCCGCCGGGCCGGGCGAGGAGGGCGAGATCCGCGTCACCGGCCCGCAGCTCTTCCGGGGCTACCTCGACTCGTCGCTCGACGCCGACGCCTTCGACGAGGACGGCTACTTTCGCACCGGTGACCTCGGCAACCTCGACGCCGAGGGCTTCATCACCATCACCGGACGCCTGAAGGACGTGATCATCCGCAAAGGCGAGAACATCAGCGCCAAGGAGATCGAGGATCTGCTGTACACCCACCCGAAGGTCGCCGACGTCGCGGTCATCGGCCTGCCGGACCCTGCGACGGGGGAGCGGGCCTGCGCGGTGATCGCGGTGAAGGACGCGACCGATCCGATCACGTTCCAGGAGATGGCCGACTTCCTGCGCGACCAGCAGCTCCGCGTCCAGGCCATCCCCGAGCAGCTCGAGCTGATCGACGCCGTCCCCCGCAACCCCAGCGGCAAGATCCTGAAGCACAAACTCCGGGAGCAGTTCTCGGCGCCCTGACGCGATGGTCGCTTGCGCCGTCCTGGACCGGAACGCACCGGAGACGTGCATTCTCGTCCAAGACGGCGGTGTCGCGTGAGTGTCACACCCTGCTGGTTGGATGGCGGCCATGCACGAACAGGAGTTGGCCGCCCTCGCACGCCGGCAGCACGGGCTGATCCTCTTGGACCAGGCAATACGAGTCGGCGCATCCCGCCGCGTGCTCGATACACGGGTCGCGAGCGGAGCGTTGATTCGCGTCGCGCGGCGCCTCTATCGCGTCGCGGCAATGCCGGTGACGTACGAGCAGCGGGCGCTCGGTGCCTGCCTCTTGGCCGGCCCTGGCGCGGCGGCATCACACATGACGGCCGGGGTGCTTCACCGACTCGCGGGCATCCGGCGGGGTCGCATCCACGTCACGGTTCCGGCCGACCGGCACGGGTCCAGCCCGCTGGCCACGGTGCACCGGACGAGCTGGCCAGCAAGGACTGTTCGCATCAACGGCATACCGGTGACGCCGGTCAGCCGAACGCTCGGAGACATTGCGGCAGGGTTGGGCGTGGATGCGTTGGCGGTCGCCGTCGACGATGCGCTGATCCGCCGGCTCACCACGCCGACGGAGGTGCGCCGTACGGTGGCCGAATTGTCCGGCGGCTTGGCGCGCAAGGGTCGCCAGGAGCTGCTCGACGTGCTCGAGGCGTGGACACCGGGCCCGCTGCCGGGGAGTGTGGCCGAGATGCGGCTGGCGCGGATGATCATTGCCGCCGGCTTCCCGGCGCTCGAACGGCAAGTCGAGATCTTCGACGCGTCGGGGCGCCTCGTCGCTCGCGTCGACCTGGGCGACCGCGCCGCGAAGTTGGCGGTGGAGTACGAGGGCGCTGACGGCCACAGCCTGCGCACGGTGGTGCGCGACCGAGCCCGCGAGAACGCCATCGCCGCCGAGGGCTGGACGGTGCTCACGGCAACCGCGGCAACGATGCGGTCAGGCCGCAATGGGTTCCTGCGGTCAATGGAGGCCGTTTACCGCCAGGCCGCGTGACCGAAGGGGCATCTACCGGCGGACCGAGTGCGTTGCGACGCGGGTGACGACTGGGTGCCAGCGGTCGAGGCCCGGGACCATGCGGGCGGGGTCCTTGGCGGTGTCGTCGGCGCGGCGGAGGATGAGCGCGTCGGCGAGGTGCGGGTCGGCGTCGAGCTCGGCCCGCTCGGCCGCCGAGAGCGGTCCGCCCTGGTGCGCGAGCGACGTCGTGCTGCCGGGGGAGAGCCGCGACGCGTACGACGCGTCGGTCGCCACCAGGTAGCGCTTGGCCGGGACGTGCAGCTCGACCAGCGCGGCGACGCGGTCGCCGAGCAGGTCCCGCACCGCGCCGGCGCCGTGCCGGCCGTGGCCTTCGGGGTCACCGGGCGCGAGCAGGTGGCCGAGGTCGTGCACCAGGCCGGCGACCTGCAGCTCGGCGTCGTCGGGCCGGGCGCCGGCGAGCTCCTCGGCGCACTGGAGGCTGTGCTGGAGGATGTCGATGTCGACGTCACCGGCGACCATGTCGTCGACGAGGCCGGCGGTCCGGGCCAGGAGGCCGAACAGCTCGTCGACCGTGGTGATCGCCTCGACCATCGGCGACAGCCTCGCGCGGGCCGGGCGATACTGGTCGGACCTGTGCCCCGCAAGCCCACCTCCACCTCGAAGTTCGGCGTCGGCAAACGCGAGAGCCACGACGCCCGCGGCTTCTACTCGCGATTCACCCCGCCCGAGGTGTCGAAGGACAACCAGGTCAACCCGTGCCCGGTCGCCGACCGGCTGTTCTGCGGCGACGCCCGGAAGATGGCCGACCTGCCCGATGCCTGCGTCGCGCTGGTGACGACGTCGCCGCCCTATTACAGCGGCAAGGCGTACGAGCTGGCGCTGGGCGAAGGGCACATTCCTGGCAGCTACGTCGAGTACCTCGAGATGTTGCGCGACGTCTTCGCCGAGTGCCAGCGGGTGCTCGAGCCGGGCGGCCGGATCGCGGTCAACGTGGCCAACCTCGGTCGCAAGCCGTACCGGTCGTTGGCGTCCGACGTGATCGCCATCCTGCAGGACGACCTCGGCCTGTTGCTGCGCGGCGAGATCGTGTGGATCAAGGCCGAGGGCGCCAACGGCTCGTGCGCGTGGGGCTCGTACGGCTCGGCGGCCAACCCGGTGCTGCGCGACGTCAGCGAGCGCGTCGTCGTCGCCAGCAAGGGCCGCTTCGACCGGGCCCACCGGCGCGCCGACCGCGAGCGCCAGGGGCTGCCGCACGAGGACACCATCTCGACCGGCGAGTTCCGCGAGGCGACCCTCGACGTGTGGCGGATCCAGCCCGAGAGCGCCAAGCGGGTCGGCCACCCGGCCCCGTTCCCGGTGGAGCTGCCCCGGCGGCTCGTCGAGCTGTACACCTACAAGGGCGACGTGGTGCTCGACCCGTTCATGGGGTCGGGCTCCACCGCGGTGGCCGCGGTCCGCACCGGCCGCCGGTACGTCGGCTACGACATGGACCCGGCGTACGTCGCCCTCGCCGAGTCGCGGATCGCGGCCGAGCACTGATCTGACATCGGGTCATATGCTGCGCCGCATGTCCACGCCGCAGCGTTACGCCGACAAGATCGTGCTCGTCACCGGGGCCGCGTCCGGGATCGGGCGCGCCACCGCGCTCCGCGTCGCCGAGGAAGGCGGCTCGGTGGCGTGCCTCGACGTTGCCGCGGACGGCGCCGAGAAGACGGCGGCCGAGATCGGCGGCCGGGCCAAGGCGTACGGCTGCAACGTCGCCGACGAGGACTCGGTCACGGCGGCGGTCGCGGCGGTGGTGGGCGACTTCGGCCGGTTGGACGTGACGTGCAACATCGCCGGCATCGGGAAGTTCGCGCACACCGTCGATGCCAGCAAGGACGAATGGGACCGCATCATCGCCGTCAACCTCACCGGCACCTTCTTGATGTGCCGGGCGAGCATCCCGCACCTGCTCGAGACCGGCGGCAACATCGTCAACACCGCGTCGACCGCCGGTGTGATCGGACAGCCGTACAGCGCGGCGTACTGCGCGTCCAAGGGCGGCGTGCGGTTGCTGACGCAGGCGCTGGCCTGGGAGTTCGTCGATCGCGGCATCCGCGTCAACGCAGTGGCGCCGGGCGGTGTGCAGACCCCACTCATCCAGAACTTCGGCTTCCCCGAGGGCGCGAACCTCAAGCTGTTCGACAAGATCACCTCGCCGATGGGTTGGTGCCAGCCGGAGGAGGTCGCGGGCTTGTTCGCGTATCTCGGATCGGACGAAGCGCGGTACATCAACGGTGCGTTGTTCACGATCGACGGCGGCATGACCTGCTGACGCGGAGGTCCTAGTTCAGGCGCTCCACGATCATGGCCATGCCCTGGCCGCCCCCGACGCACATCGTCTCGAGGCCGTAGCTCTTGCCGGCGTCCTCGAGGCCGTTGAGCAGCGTCGTCATGATGCGGGCCCCCGTCATCCCGAACGGATGCCCCAGCGCGATCGACCCGCCGTTCACGTTCAGCTTGTCCCACGGGATGCCGAGGTGCTTGGCCGAGGGCACCACCTGCGCCGCGAACGCCTCGTTGATCTCGACGAGATCGATGTCGTCGATCGTCATGCCGGCTCGCTTCAGCGCCTGCCGTGACGCCTCGATCGGCCCGAGTCCCATGATCTCCGGGTTCAGCGCCGACACCCCGCTGGCGACGATGCGGGCCAGCGGCGTGATGCCGAGCTCGTCGGCGCGGGTGTCGCTCATGACGATCACCGCGGCGGCGCCGTCGTTGAGCGGGCAGCTGTTGCCGGCCGTGACCGAGCCGTCGGGCCGGAACACCGGCTTGAGCTCGGCCAGCTTCTCCACGGTGGTGCCGGCGCGCGGGCCGTCGTCCTTGGTGACGACGGTGCCGTCGGGCAGCGTGATCGGCGTGATCTCCCGCTCGAAGAAGCCGTTCTCCTGGCTGCGCACGGCCCGCTGCTGCGACAGCGCCGCGAACTCGTCCATCTCCTGGCGGGTGACCTTCTCGTACTGCGCGACGTTCTCGGCGGTCTGGCCCATCGCGATGTAGACGTCGGGCAGCCCGCTCGGCGGCGCCCACGGCGGCGACCCGCCGGCCTCGCGCTCCTTCGTCCGCTCGTGGGCCGCTGCGAACTTCGGGTTGTGCGGCCCGGTGTCGGCGGCGCCGTACTGGAAGCGGCTGACGGTCTCGACCCCGCCGGCGACGAAGATGTCGCCCTCACCCGCCTTGATGGCGTGGCCGGCCATGCGGATGGTCTGCAGCGACGAGGAGCAGTACCGGTTGACGGTGACGCCCGGGACGTCGACGCCGGCCAGCAGCGCGGCCACGCGGGCGACGTTGGTGCCGGCCTCGCCGGCCGGCTGGCCGCAGCCCCAGATGACGTCCTCGACTTGGTTGGGGTCGAGGCCGGGCACCTTGCCGAGCACCGACTTGATGATCTCGGCCGACAGGTCGTCGGGCCGCATGTCGACGAGCGAGCCCTTGTTGGCCCGGCCGATCGGGCTGCGGGCGGTGGCGACGATGACGGCTTCGGGCATGGCGATGCGCTCCTCGAGCAGGCGGATTTGAGCCCCTCCGTTCTACCCCGCTACCACGCTCATGGGCGAAGTCGGGCGGTCGGCGTCAGGCGGGGCGGACGGTGGTGGTGTCGCGGCCGGATCGCAGGACGGTTCCCGGCCGATCGCCCGTGAGCTTGCCCTCGGTGACGATCGGCGTGCCGTTGACGAGCACGTGAGTGATGCCCTCGGCCTCGCCGTAGAGCCGGCCGGCGCCGCCCGGCAGGTCGAACCGGGTGGTCAGCGGCCCGGGCCCGACGCGTTCGGGGTCGAGCACCACCAGGTCGGCGAACCACCCGTCGGCGATGCGGCCCCGGCCGTTGATCCCGTAGAGCCTCGCCGGGGCGTCGGTGAGCAGGCGGACGGCGTGCTCGATCGGGAGCAGGCCGCGGTCGCGGCAGGCCTGGAGCATCGTGGTCGTGTAGTTGAAGGTGTCGATCATGTCGAGGTGGGCGCCGGCGTCGGACGCGCCGAGCACGACGCGCGGGTCCTGCCAGAGCTCGGCCCGCATCTTCCACGTCTCGTCGTCGTCGGCATACGTGCGGGGCAGCATCACGGTGCGCAGCTCGTCGGCGATGACGACGTCGCACACCACGTCGAACACGTCGCCGCCGCGCTCGCGGGCGACGTCGCCGAACGTGCGGCCGGCCAGACCGGTGTTCTCGGGCGCGAACGTCTCGACGATCAGGACCTGCGGCCAGTTGGCCATGGTGCGCAGGCCGCCGGCCTCGTCGGACATGGCGCCGGCCCGAAGCCGCTCGCGCACCGCCGGGTCGCGCAGCGCGGCCAGCTTCTCGGCCGGTGCCAGCGCCATCACCGGCGCCCAATCCGGCAGCGCATCGAGGATGAACCCGGTCTTGAACGTGAGGTGGAACCGCATCGGCCCGGGAACGGTGAGGGCGACGACGCGGCCGCCGCGCTCGGCGGCGTAGTCGGACGCCGCCAGCTGGTGGAGGTGGGCCTCGGGCCGGGCGCTCGCGATGCCGAGCACGTTCCAGTTCACCGGCCGCTGCGCCGCGATCGACATCTGCGCCATCAGGTCGATGGCGTCGGCGTTGAACGGCGCAATGGCCGGGATCATCTCGACCGTCGTGCCTTCGTGCTCGGCCACGACGCGGCACAGCGCCAGGATCTCCTCGACCTCCGCGGCGCGCGAGGGCACCGGGTGGCCGTCGGCGTCGTTGTGGGTGGGCGCCTTGGACGACGAGAACCCGAGACCGCCTTCCGTCAGCGCGGCACCGAGCAGCCGCGTCATCGCGTCGACCTCCTCGGCTTTGGCGGCGCGGTCGGTCTCGTCGCCCATCACGCAGCGCCGGATGGCGGAGTGGCCGACGAGGAACCCGGCGTTGACCGCCGGACCGATGGCGTCGAGCTTGTCCAGCAACTCGCCGAACGACCGCCACTGGCCCCACGGCACCCCGGAGGTCAGCGATTCGAGCGGCATGCCCTCGACGCGGGCCAGCATGCGCATGAGGTAGTCGGCCTGATCGG
Source organism: Acidimicrobiales bacterium (assembly GCA_025463925.1). Taxonomy (GTDB): domain Bacteria; phylum Actinomycetota; class Acidimicrobiia; order Acidimicrobiales; family AC-14; genus RYN-50. The sequence continues at coordinate 116,544 of JAODBK010000014.1, forward strand.
GCTCGACCGGCGCGATGGTGAACCCGCAGTTGCCGCCGATGACCGTCGTGACGCCGTGGAACGGCGACGGCGTCGCCGCCGGGTCCCAGAACAGCTGCGCGTCGTAGTGGGTGTGGATGTCGATGAATCCGGGGGTCACCACCTGGCCGGTCGCGTCGATGGTGCGGGCCGCCGGCTCATCGACGTCGCCGATGGCGACCACTCGTCCGTCGCGAATGCCGATGTCGGCCCGGCGGCCGGGCGCACCGGTGCCGTCCACCACCGTCCCGCCGGTGACGAGCACGTCGAGCATCGGACCTCCCCTCGGGCTGACGACGGCGTCAGGCTACCCGCTGCTCCTACAGTGAGCGCCCGATGCGCTTCGAGCTGACGTCCGACCAGGTCGACCTCGTCGACGGTGTCCGCAAGCTGACCCAGGGCCGGTTCCCGATCAGCCGCGTGCGGGAGTTGGCCGACGCGCCCGGCGCGGTCGACCGGGATCTGTGGCGCGAGCTGGCCGACTTCGGGGTCTTCGCACTCCGCGTCCCCGAAGCCGAGCATGGGCTCGGCCTCGGCCTGGCTGATGCCGCGCTGGTGTTCGAGGTGCTGGGCCAGGCGTTCGTGCCCGGCCCGCTGGTCGCCACCCACCTGGCGTCGTCGGCGGGTGTCGCCGGCGAGGTGGTCGGCGCCATCGACGTGATTGCATCACCGCTCGTCGTCGAGCACCTCGACGCACTCGACGCCATCGTCGTGGTCGCGGCCGACGGTCTCCGGGCGATCGACCCCGAAGCCGTCGCCGGCGCCGGCATCACCACGACCGCCACCGATCCGCTCACGCCGGTGCACCATGTCCCGCGCCTGCCCGACGCCGGTGACGCGCTCGGCGGTCCGGAGGCGGCGGCGCGCTGGCGGATCGAGTCGAGCTGCCTCACCGCGGCGCTCTTGCTCGGGCTCTCGCAGGCCGCGCTCGACATCACGCTGGCGTTCGCCAAGGAGCGGCAGCAGTTCGGCCGACCCATCGGATCGTTCCAGGCGGTCAAGCACATGCTCGCCGACATGCTCGTGCGCACCGAGGTGGCGCGGGCCGCGGTGTACGCCGCCGCGGTCACACTCGACGATCCCGACGTCGGCGATCCGCGCCGGGCAGTCGCCGGCGCCAAGCTCCTGGCGGCGCGGGCCGCCACTCGGAACAGCACCGGCGGTGTGCAGATCCACGGCGGCATGGGCTTCACGTGGGAGGTCGACATGCACCTCGCGCTGAAACGGGCGTGGGTGCTCGACGCCGCGTGGGGCAACGAGGACGAGCAGGCCGAGGCGGTCGCGGCCAGGTTGGCCTGATGCACATCGACCTGACGGACGCGCAACGCGACCTGCAGCACGAGCTGCGGGCGTACTTCGCGGCGCTGATGACCCCCGAGCGCCGGGCCGTGCTCGCCGGCGGCGAGGCAGGTGGCGCGGCGTTCCGCGAAGTCGTCCGCCAGATGGGCAAGGACGGCTGGCTCGGTGTCGGGTGGCCGAAGGAATACGGCGGGCAGGGCCGCACGCCGCTCGAGCAGCTCATCTTCTTCGACGAGGCCAACCGGGCCAGCGTCCCGATCCCGCTCGTCACGCTCAACACGGTCGGGCCGACCCTGATGCGGTTCGGCTCGGACGAGCAGAAGGCGTACTTCCTGCCGCGCATCCTCGCCGGCGAGCTGCACCTCGCCATCGGCTACAGCGAGCCCGGCGCGGGCACCGACCTGGCGTCGCTGCGGACCCGCGCCGTGCGCGACGGCGACGAGTACGTCGTCAACGGCCAGAAGGTGTTCACCACCGGCGGGCACGACGCCGAGTTCGTGTGGCTGGCGTGCCGCACCGACCCGGACGCCAAGAAGCACGAGGGCATCTCCATCCTGCTGGTCGACACCACGACGCCCGGCTTCAGCCACTCGCCGATCTGGGTGCTCGGCGGCGGGCACACCAACGCCACGTTCTACGACGACGTGCGGGTGCCGGCGAACATGCTCGTCGGGCAGGAGAACGAGGGCTGGAAGATGATCACGACCCAGCTCAACCACGAGCGCGTCGCGCTGTCGCCGTCGGGTCGGATCGCGGGGCCGCTGGACGAGGTGCTGGCCTGGGCCCGGGCGACGGTCACCGCCGACGGCCGCCGGGTCATCGACCAGGAGTGGGTGCAGGTGAACCTGGCCCGCATCGCGGCCAAGGTCGACGCCCTCAAGGTCTTCAACTGGCGGGTGGCGTCGGCGCTCGAGGGTGGCGAGCTGAACCCGGCCGACGCGTCGGCGATGAAGGTCTTCGGCACCGAGCTGGCCGTCGACGCGTACCGGGTGATGCTCGAGGTGCTGGGCCAGTCGGGCTACCTGCCGGCGGGGACGCCGGGCGCGATCCTCCGCGGCCGGGTGGAGCAGGCGTACCGGCAGGCGCCGGTCGGCACGTTCGGCGGCGGCGTGAACGAGGTCCAGCGCGAGATCGTCTCGATGGCCGGGCTCGGCATGCCGCGGGCACCGCGGTGAGGATCGCGGAGACCTGCGTGTTCCTCGTGTCGGGCCAGGCGGACTCCATCGACGGTGCGACGATCTCGGCCGACGGCGGCGGGGTCTCTTGACGGACCCGTTCGAAGCCAGCGAGGCCGTCGCCGAGGCGGCCCCGCACGGGCCGAGGGCGTTTCGCAGCTTCCGGAACCGGGACTTCCGCACCTTCTGGATCGCGGCGCTGATCTCGAACACCGGCAGCTGGATGCAGACGATCACGGTGCCGGTCGTGATCTACGACCTCACGCACCAGTCGAACTTGTGGCTCGGGCTGGCGGCGTTCGTCGGCTTCTTCCCGTCGCTGCTCGTCGGCCCGGTGTCCGGCCGGCTGGCCGACCGCTTCTCGCGCAAGACGGTGTTGCTGGTGACGCAGACCATCCAGATGGTCGTGGCGTTCTCGTTGTGGGCGTTCTGGGTGACCGGCATCGCCACTCCGCTGAACATTCTCGCCCACCTCTTCATCTACGGGATCACCGTCGGCATCAACATCACGTCGTGGCAGTCGTTCGTGCCACAGCTGGTGGACCGTGAGGACATGCCCGACGCGGTACGTCTCAACTCGTTGCAGTTCACCGGCGCCCGAGCGTTCGGCCCGGCGCTCGGCGGCCTCGTCCTCAAGTTCTTCGGGCCGGGCACCGCGTACATGGCGAACACGGTGTCGTTCGTGCTCGTGCTGATCGCCTTGCTCACCGTGCGACCGCGGGAGATGCACGCCACGACCCGTGCGCAATCCGACACGCGCTTCCGCGAAGGCGTGGCGTACGTGCTGGCCCGCACCTCGCTGTGGCTCGCGGTGGCGACGATCACCATCGTGTCGCTGTTCGGCACCTCGCTGCTGCAACTGGCGCCGGCCTTCGCCACGAAGCAGTTCCACGTCGACCGCGGCGCGGTGGGCGTGTTGGTGGCGCTGTTCGGCGCCGGCTCGGTGGCGGCGGCCATCGACATGAGCGTGATCGGCGACCGGGTGCGCGGCTCGCGGACCGCGATGGCCGGGCTCGTGCTCATCAGTTCCGGCGTGGTGCTCCTGGGTACGACCCGGTCGTACGCCGTCGGGCTCCTGTCCATGTTCCTCATGGGCATCGGCTACGTGCACGTGACCGTCTCGCTGAACACGTCGGTGCAGCTCCGCGTCGCCGACGCGTACCGGGGTCGGGTGGTCGCCATCTACCTCATGGGACTGCTCGCCGGCGTCCCGCTCGGGGCGTTGATCCTGGGTGCGGTCACCGACGCCGCCGGGCTCCGACCAACGACGATCGGCTGCGGGCTGCTGCTGTTCGCGACCACCGCCGTCGCGCTCGTGTGCTTCAAGGGCCTGGCCCCGATCGACGAATCGCTCGCCGACGAGGACGCCCGCCTGGCCCTCCGGTGAGCGCGGGCCGCCGTGGCCGCCGCGGTTGCTCCGACCCCGGGGTCGTATGCTTCCTCTCGGACGTCCGTCCGTGGGGGGAGAAGTCATGTCGGAGACTGTTGCTGGGGTCGGCGCGCCCGACCCCAGCCTCATCATGCAAGTCGGTGCCGGATTCTGGCCGTCGAAGACGCTCCTGACGGCTGTCGAGCTCGGGCTGTTCACGACGCTCGGTGCGGAGCCACTGACGGGCGCTCAGATCGCCGAACGTCTGGACCTGCGATCCCGAGCCGTCCACGACTTTCTCGACGGGCTCGTCGCGCTGCATCTCCTCGAGCGCGACGGACAGGGCGAGGCCGGTCGCTACCGCAACACACCAGACACGGCCTTCTTCCTCGACGCCACCCAGCCGGCCTACATCGGCGGGATCCTCGAGATGTTCAACGCCCGCCTCTACGGCTTCTGGGGCGGGCTCACCGACGCCCTCCGCACCGGCAGCCCGCAGAACGAGGTGAAGCACACCGGCCGTTCGATGTTCGAGGAGCTCTACCGCGACCCCGACCGTCTCGAGCAGTTCATGGGTGCGATGTCCGGCATCTCCGCCGGCAACTTCCACGCCCTGGCCGAGACGTTCGACTTCGGGCGTTATCAGACCGTTTGCGACGTGGGCGGCGCGACCGGGCAGCTGTCGATCGCCCTCGCCGAGCGCCACCCGCACCTCCGTTGCACGAGCTACGACCTGCCGGTGGTGGAGCCCATCGCGTCCCGCACCATCAAAGAGGCGGGCGCCGAGGATCGGGTCAGCACCGCGTCGGGCGACTTCTTCGCCGACCCGCTGCCGAAGGCCGACGTGATCACGATGGGGATGATCCTCCACGACTGGAACCTGGACCGGAAGCTCCAGTTGATCCGGGCGGCGTTCGAGGCGCTGCCGCCCGATGGTGCGTTGGTCGTCATCGAGAACCTCATCGACGACGACCGCCGGGAGAACGTGTTCGGTCTGATGATGAGCCTCAACATGCTCATCGAGTTCGGCGACGCCTTCGACTTCACCGGCGCCGACTTCCGGGGCTGGTGCGAGGACATCGGCTTCAAGAAGGTCGAGGTGCTGCCACTCGCCGGACCGGCCAGCGCCGGCATCGCCTACAAGTAGCACCGGGGTCGCCGGTCCACGCGTGACGTGGGCGCCCGAGGTGGGATGGGTAGAGATCCGCACCAGGTGGATCGGACATGGCCCGTCGGGGCCCCGTGGTGATCGCCCCGCGGGACCGGAGGCACTCGCCGGTGGTCTGGTCGGTGAGCGTGGTGGTGGTGATCGTCGTCCTCGCGGCGGTGCCGGCGCGGACGGTCGCTCGCACCTTCGCGCTGCGCCCGCTCGCCGATCGGGCCCGCGTCCACCTGGGTGCCGCCGTGGCCGCGGGCCCACTTCGCTTCGACGCCGCCTACCGTCGGCTCCTCGCCGAGAACGTCAACACGATCACGCCCGAGGACGCCATGAAGTTCGGCCCGATCCATCCCGAGCCGCATCGCTACGACTTCGCCGACGCTGATCTGATCGTGGCCTTCGCGGCCAACCACGGCATGAAGGTGCGGGGCCACAACCTGGTGTGGCAGAGCCACCAACCGGACTGGATCAACCGCGGCACCTGGACGCGAGCCGGGCTGCTGGCCGTGCTCCACGACCACATCGCCACCGTCGTCGGCCGCTATCGGCACCTCGATCCGGGTGTCGTCATCCAGTGGGACGTGGTGAACGAGGCGATCGCGGCCGACGGAACGCGGCGGCCGACGATCTGGCAACGGGTGATCGGCGACGACTACATTGACTGGGCGTTCCGGTTCGCGCACGAGGCCGACCCGTCGGCCGCGCTGTTCTACAACGACGACCTCGATGGTGCTGCGGGTGCGCCGGGCACCGCTGGTGGGCCCACCGCGCTCGATCGCGGGGCCGCCGGGGCCACCTCCGACTGCTCGCAGGTTCCGAAGTGCCGGGGGATCCGGGCCTTGGTCGCCGGCCTGGTGGCGCGGCACGTGCCGATCTCCGGTGTCGGGTTCCAGGCCCACCTGGCCACCCAGGCACCAGCCGACTACCGCCGGCTGACCGGCTGGGTGAGGCCGCTCGGTCTGCGGTGGGCCGCGACCGAGCTCGACGTGCCCGTGCCCTCCGACGCCCACCCGGCGGCGGCCGCCGTCGACGACCGGCACCAGACGCAGGCCTACCGCGACGTGGTGGACGCGTGCATGGCGAGCCCGGTGTGCGACACCGTCGTCACCTGGGGCATCACCGATCGCTACAGCTGGTGGAACTCGAGGAAGCACGGCCTCATCAGTCGGGCCCTGCCCTTCGACGCGGCCTACCGACCGAAGCCCGCGGCGTACGCGGTTGCTCGCGGGCTGGCCGAGCGCACCTCGTCCGTCCCTTGATCGTCAGAGGACGAGTTCGGCCATGAGGCGTATGGTGTCGAGGCTGCCGCCGACCAGGAGCGTCGTCACCATCGACTCCTCCCACGCGGCCAAGTCGTCGCGGATCTTCGCCTTGGGCCCGATCAGCGCCATCTCCTCGACCATCGCGGTGGGCACCGCGGCCGCGGCTTCGTCCTTGCGCCCCTCGAGGTAGAGGTCCTGGATCGAGTGCGCCTCGGCCTCGTACCCCATGCGGCAGAACACGTCGAAGTGGAAGTTCATGTCGCGTGCGCCCATGCCGCCGACATAGAGCGCGAGCGTCGGGCGCATCTGGTCGGCCGCGGTCTCGACGTCGTCGGCGACGACGACCGGGACGGTGGCCAGCACCTCGAAGTCCTCGCGGCTGCGGCGCGCGCCCGGTCGGGCGAAGCCCTCGTCGAGCGCCTCGTCGTAGAACTTCGAGTGCGTCGGCGAGAAGTAGATGGGGAACCAGCCGTCGGCGATCTCCGCCGCCAGCGCGACGTTCTTCGGTCCCTCGGCACCGAGGATGATCGGGATGTCGGCGCGGAGGGGGTGGGTGATCGAGCGCAGCGGCTTCCCGAGGCCGGTGCCGCCGGGATACGGCATCGGGTAGTGCGGCCCGTCATTGGTGACGCGCTCGTCGCGGGCGAGGATCTTGCGGACGATGTCGACGTACTCGCGGGTGCGGGCGAGGGGCTTGGAGAACGACTGGCCGTACCAGCCCTCGACGACCTGCGGGCCCGACACGCCGAGCCCCAGCACGAACCGTCCGCCGGACAGATGGTCGAGCGTGAGCGCCGCCATGGCGGTGGCCGCCGGCGTGCGGGCCGACAGCTGGATGAGCGCGGTGCCGAGCCGGACCCGCTCGGTCCTCGCGCCCCACCACGCGAGCGGCGTCAGCGCGTCCGAGCCCCACGATTCGGCGGTCCAGATCGAGTCGTAGCCGAGGCGTTCGGCTTCCTCGATCTGCGTGGTGGCGAACGGCGGCGGCGCCGCCCCCCAGTACCCGAGCTGCAGTCCGAGCTTCACCGGTCTCCCTCTCCTCTTCAGGCCGACGCTGAACGAAGTAGAACGGATTCTATGGAGACGCTCGACGGGTACGGCGTGCTGGTCACCGGCGGCGGCAGCGGCATCGGCTTGGGGTGCGCCCGGCGGCTGCTCGCCGGCGGCGCGGCGTCGGTGACGATCGCGGGTCGGAGCAAGGACCGGTTGCAGTCGGCGGCCGCCGAGGTCGGCGACGACCGGCTGCACTGGGTGGCCGCCGACGTCACCGACGAGGACGCGGTGCGCGATGCGGTCGCGGCCGCGACCGACAACGCGGGCGGCCGGCTCGACGGCGTGGTCGCATCGGCTGGTGGGTCGGAGCACATGGGGCCATTGACACTGGCCGACGTCGACAAGTTCCGGTCGGTGCTCGACGTCAACGTCGTCGGCACGTTCCTGACGTTGAAGCACGCCGCGCCCGTCATGGCGCGCGCCGGTCGCGGCTCGTTCGTCGGGATCTCGTCGATCGCCGGCGCCATCACCCACCGCTACCTCGGCCCCTACTGCGTCGGGAAGGCCGGCATCGACATGCTGGTGAAGGTGGCGGCCGACGAGCTCGGCGCGTCGGGCATCCGCGTCAACAGCATCCGGCCGGGGCTGATCGCCACCGAGCTGGTGGCCGGCATCACCGCCGGTGGGCCGGTGCTCGACGACTACCTCGCCCAGATGCCCATCGCGCGCGTCGGCACCGTGGACGACATCGCCGGCGCCGCCGCCTACCTCATCGGGCCCGAGTCGACCTGGGTCACCGGGCAGGTCATCGCGGTCGACGGCGGCCAGACGTTGCGGCGCGGCCCGGACTACACGTCGTTCGCCGAACCGGTCTTCGGTGCGGACGCGCTGCGCGGCCTGGTGGGCGAGGGCTGATGGCGCTGGCCGACGACATCGCGTCGACGCTCTGGTACCACACCATCGAGGTGGCGCCCGGCGTGGTGACACCCGGCTGGTTCGACCTCCGGCCGATCGTCGACCGCATGCCGTGGCCCGACGTGCAGGGGAAGCGCTGCCTCGACATCGGCACCTACGACGGGTTCCTCGCGTTCGAGCTCGAGCGGCGGGGCGCGTCCGAGGTCGTCGCGGTCGACATCGACGATCACGCCAAGTGGGACTGGCCGCCGGACGTGCGGGCGACGGGACCGGAGAACCTGGCCCGCCTGGCAGGGGAGAAGGGGCGGGGCTTCGAGGTCGCGGCCGCCGCGCTCGGGTCGAAGGTGCAGCGCGTGGGAACGACGATCTACGAGCTGCGGCCCGAGACGGTCGGGATGTTCGACGTCGTCGTGTGCGGCAGCCTGCTGCTCCACCTGCGCGATCCGCTGCGGGCCCTCGAAGCGGTGCGGTCGGTGTGTGCCGGCGTGTTCCTGTCGGCTGAGCAGATCAACCTGCCGCTGACGACGCTGCTGCCGCGCGTCCCCGTCGCGCAGCTCAACGGCAGCGGCGAGCTGTGCCAGTGGTGGGTGCCGAACGCCGCCGGCCACCGGCGCATGGTGTTCTCCGCCGGCTTCGCCATCGAGCGCACCACTCGGCCGTACTCGATCCCGCACGGTCCCGCGCATCCGGCGCTGACCACCGGCCGCCAACGCGCCAACGCGCTGTTGCAGCGGGTCGTCACCAACGGTCCCGGCGTGCCGCACGCCGCGGTGCTGGCGACGCCGCGCGTCTGACGCGGAGGCTCAGGTTTCGCGCCCGCTCGGGGCGAACTCGACGGGCATGTGCTTGATGCCGTTGATGAAGTTCGACCGCAGCCGCTCGACCGGGCCGGCGAGCTCCATCTGCGGCAGGCGGCGCAGGACCTCCTGGAACATCACGCGGATCTCCATCCGGGCCAGGTTGGCGCCGAGGCAGAAGTGCGGGCCGCCGCCGCCGAAGGCCACGTGCTCGTTCGGCGTGCGGGTCACGTCGAACGAGTAGGGGTTGGTGAACATCGTCTCGTCGCGGTTCGCCGAGATGTACCAGATGACGACCTTGTCGCCCTCCTTGATCTCCTGACCACCGAGGACGGTGTCGGCGGTCGCGGTGCGCCGGAACTGCATGACCGGCGTGCCCCAGCGCAACATCTCCTCGACCGCCGCCGGGATGAGCGACGGATCGTCGACCAGCTTCTTGCGCTCGCCCGGATTCTCGATGAGCGCCAGCATGGCGTGCGAGATGAGGTTGCGGGTCGTCTCGTTGCCGGCCACCGCGAGCAGCAGGAAGAACAGGTCGAACTCCAGCTCCGTCAGGCGCTCGCCGTCGACCTCGGCGTTGAGGAGCGCGCTCATGATGTCCTCGCCGGGCTTGGCCCGCTTCTGCGCGGCCAGCGCGTTGGCGTACGCGTACAGCTCCATCGACGCTTCCATGACGTGCTCCGGCGACACCGCGTACTCGGGGTCTTCCGAGCCGATCATGCGGTTGCTCCAGTCGAAGACCTTGTGCCGGTCCTCCTGGGGAACGCCCATGACCTCGGCGATGACCTGCAACGGGAGCTCGGCCGCCATGTCCACCACGAAGTCGCTCGAACCCTTCTCGGCGACCTCGTCGATGATCTCGTTGGTGAGCCGGCGGATGTTCTCCTCGAGCGCGTTGACGTGACGCGGCGTGAACCCCTTGTTGACGAGGAGCCGGTAGCGGGTGTGCATGGGCGGGTCCATGTTCAGCATCATCATCTGCTGCTGAGCCAGCTGATCCGGGTCGGACTCCATCATCAGCGCGGTCTTCTGGTGCGACGACCACTGGAGGTTGTCGCGGTTGACCTCGACGACGTCCTTGTGGCGCGTCACCGCCCAGAAGCCGGAGCCTCCGACCTCGTCGATCGCGTGCCAGTAGACCGGCGCCTCCCGGCGGAGCAGTTCGAAGGTCTCGTGGGGGACGGCCGCGACGTACTGGTCGCGGTCGACGAGGTTGACGTCTCGCAGTTCCATCGACGCGGACGCTACTCAGTTTTCTGACCTATCGTCAGTTGCCGTGCCGGTGGGCGACTACGACGAATTCGGCCTGTTCCGCGAGAACGCCGACGAGGCCGGGCTGGCCTGGTCGGGGCCACCGGCGGTCGAACGTCGCCAAGTCGACGTCGGCGGCGGGCGGATGGTGAGCGCGCTCCACTGGGGCGGCCCCGGCGCGTCGCCCGAGCTCGTCCTGATCCACGGCGGCGCGCAGAACGCCCACACCTGGGACACCGTCGCGCTCGCCCTCGGGCGCCCGCTGCTCGCCGTCGACCTCCCGGGCCACGGCCATTCCGACTGGCGCGAGGACCACGACTACTGGCCGCGGGCGCTCGCCGCCGACGTGGCCGTCGCGGTGCGGGAGCTGGCGCCCGACGCCCGCCTGGTCTGCGGCATGTCTCTCGGTGGACTGACGGCGTTCTGCCTGGCGCAACAGTCGCCGGACCTCGTGCGGCGGTTGGTCGTGATCGACGTCACGCCGGGCACCGATCACGCCAAGGCCGAGCCCATCGTGGCCTTCATCTCGGGCCCGGAATCGTTCGCGAGCTTCGACGAGATCCTGGCCCGCACCATCGAGCACAACCCCACCCGGAGCGAGTCGTCGTTGCGGCGCGGCGTGCTGCACAACGCCCGGCCGATCGGCGATGGGTCGGGCCGGTGGACGTGGCGCTGGGACCCGGTGCGCGACTGGAAGATGGCGGGCGGCGAGGCTGGCGGCAACCCCGACTTCGCCTCGCTCTGGGACGCGGTGGACGCGGTGAAGGTGCCGCTGCTGCTGGTTCGCGGCGGGACGTCCGGGGTGGTCGGCGACGAGGACGTGGTCGAACTGCGCCGCCGGAAGCCCGACGGGCGCGTGGTGGTGGTCGACGGCGCCGGCCACAGCGTTCAGGGCGACAAGCCGCTCGAGCTGGCGGCGCTGCTGGACGCCGAGCTGACCTGAGCCTCAGGCGAACTCGGGGATGACGTGCTTCCCCATGAGCTCGATCGACTGCATCACCTTGTCGTGCGGGATGTTGTACGGGTTCACCAGGCACAGCAGCAGGTCGACGCCGCAGGCCTCGTAACGCTTCGCCGCGGCGATGCACTCGTCCGGGTCGCCGATGACGCCCGAACCACTCGAGTGGATGTAGTCGAAGTTCATGTGCGCGAACGCGCCCTCGCGCTGGTGCTTCAACGCGTCACCGGTGTACCCGTACGTCTCGAGCTCGGTGCCGGTCTCCTCCATCCACTCGGCGACCGACGCGATCAGGCCGGCGCCGTGCTGCGGGTACCACTCGAAGCTCTCCCGGCCGACCTCGTAGGCCTCTTCCTTCGTGGGCGCGCAGTGCACCATCGTGAACGTCGCCGCCTGGTCGTTGACGAACTTGCCGGCCGGCTTCGTGCACTCGGACAGTCCCTTGCGGTACAGCTCGACGCGGCCCACCAGCTCCTCCGGCGGCACGCCGACGGTGAACGAGCAGAGGCCGACGCCGTGCTTGCCCATCTCGTAGTGGCCGTCGGGGCTGCTCGTCGCGCCCCAGATCGGCGGGTGCGGCTGCTGGCGGGGCTTGGGCTGCACGCGACGGGGCGCGCCCATCTTCCAGTACTCGCCGTCCGCTTGGTAGTACTCCTCGGTCCACGCGGCGACGATGTGGTCGAGCGCCTCGCTCCACATGGCGCGCGTCTCGTGCGGGCTGACGTCGAACCCCTCGAGCTCCATGCGCGTCGACGAGCGGCCGGTGCCGAACTCGACGCGGCCGTCGGAGATGAGGTCGAGCACCGCGACCGACTCGGCGGTGCGGATCGGGTGGTTGTAGGGCTTCGGCAGCAGCCGCACGCCGTACCCGATGCGGAGGTTCTGCGTCTGCGCCGCGATGGCGCCGTAGAGGATCTCCGGGTTGGAGCAGTGTGAGTACTCCTCGAGGAAGTGGTGCTCCACCGTCCAGAAGCTGTGGAAGCCGACCTTGTCGCCGAGCACCGCCTGCTCGATCGTGTTCTTGTATGCCCGGTACTCACTCTCCGGGTCCCACGGGCGGGCGACGGGGATCTCGTAGAACAGCGCGAATTTCATGGTGGCAAGGGAGCTTAAGGGATGACACGTCTCGCAGGGAGGGTCGCCGTCATCACCGGCGCGGCGTCGGGGATCGGGCTGGCTTCGGCGCACCGGCTCGGCGAGGAGGGCGCGACCGTCGTCGGGATCGACCTCGCGAAGGACGGCGAGCCGTCCTACGCGGTCGACGTGCGTGACGAGACCGCGGTCGCGGCGACGATCGACGCCGTCGCGCAACGGTTCGGGCGCATCGACATCGTCGTCAACGCCGCCGGGGTCGCCGGTGGGGGACCGGTGCATCTCCTGCCGGGCGACGAGTGGGACCGCGTGCTCGACATCAATCTCAAAGGCACCTTCCTGGTCGCCAAGCATGCGATCGCGGTGATGCTGCGCGAGCGCTCCGGCAGCATCGTCAACATCGCGAGCGTCGAGGGATTGGAGGGGACCGAAGGTGGCAGCGCCTACAACGCGTCGAAGGGCGGCGTCGTGATCCTCACCAAGAACATGGCGATCGACTACGCCGCGCACGGGATCCGCGTGAACTGCGTATGCCCCGGCTTCATCGACACGCCGATGTTCCAGTCGGTGCTCGGCGGCGAGGCGATGACCGCATTCCGCGACAAGGTCCTGGCCGAGCACAAGCTCAACCGGTTCGGGCGGCCGGAGGAGATCGCCGCCGCGGTCGCCTTCCTCGCGTCCGACGACGCCAGCTTCGTCACCGGCCACGCCCTCGTCGTCGACGGCGGCTACACCGCCGGCCGGCGCTACGGCGTCTTGGATGCCTTCGGGCTCTAAATGTAACGTGTTCCATCTCGTTGTCCTCGGGGAGGGGCCGTCGCATGGAAATCGGCTACACGAAGGATCAGGAGGCGCTGCGCCAAGAGCTCCGTGAGTACTACGCCAACCTGTTGACGCCGGAGATCGAGGAGGGGCTGGCCCACAGTCACGGCATCGGGCCGGTGATGCGCAAGGTCGTCCGGCAGATGGGCGAGGACGGCTGGCTCGGCGTCGGGTGGCCGAAGGAGTACGGCGGTCGCGGCTTCACCGCCATCGAGCAGTTCGTGTTCTTCGACGAGTCGATGCGGGCCGGCGCGCCGGTGCCGATGCTCACCATCAACACCGTCGGCCCGACGATCATGAACTTCGGCACGCAGGAGCAGAAGGACTTCTTCCTGCCGAAGATCGTCAAGGGCGAGATCCACTTCTGCATCGGCTACAGCGAGCCGGGCGCGGGCACCGACCTCGCGGCGCTGAAGACCCGCGCCGTGCGCGACGGCGACGAGTACGTGATCAACGGCCAGAAGCTGTGGACCAGCCTCGCCAGCGACGCCGACTACTGCTGGCTCGCGGTGCGCACCAACCCCGAGGTCAAGAAGCACAAGGGCATCTCGATGATCATCGTGCCGATGGACACGCCCGGCATCGAGAAGCAGGAGCTGCACCTGATGGGCGACCACAACATCTGCGCGGTGTTCTACGAGGACGTGCGGGTGCCGGCCGCCAATCTGGTCGGCGGCGAGAACAACGGGTGGGGCCTGATCACCAACCAGCTGAACCACGAGCGGGTCACGCTGTGCTCGTCCGGCATCATCGATCGCGCGCTGGCCGAGGTGCTCGACTACGCGCAGAACACCAAGCTGGCCGACGGCCGGCGGGTCATCGACCAGGAGTGGGTCCAGGTCCACCTGGCGCGCATCAAGGCGCGACTGGAGTTCCTCCGCCTCATGAACTGGAAGATCGCGTGGACCGCGACGCAGGGCGGGCCGCCCGATGTCGCCTCCGCCAGCGCCACGAAGGTGTTCGGCACGGAGTTCTACCTCGAGGCGTTCCGCATGATGTTCGAGATCGTCGGTCAGCGCGGGTACGTGCAGGAAGGCTCACCGGACGTGGTGTTCAAGGCTCGGCTGGAGAAGATGTACCGCGGCCTGATCATCCTGACGTTCGGCGGCGGCGTGAACGAAGTGCAGCGCGATCTCATCTCCGTCTTCGGCCTGGGCATGCCCATGGCTTCGCGATAAGGGGGCATCGAAGCCGTGGACTTCTCATTCAGTGAAGAGCAGGTGGCCATCCGGGATCTGGCCAAGCAGATCCTCGAAGGCCAGGAGACGCAGGACCGGCTCAAGCAGTTGAAGGCCGACGACGCGCTGGTCGACGACAAGGCGTGGGCCGAGCTGGCCAAGGCGGACCTGCTCGGTGTGGCCCTGCCAGAGGACGTCGGTGGCGGCGGGTACGACTTCCTCGCGCTGGCGCTGATCCTCGAGCAGGTCGGCCGCACCGTGGCGCGCGTGCCGGTGCTGCCGGCGCTGGTGCTCGGCGCCTTGCCGGTCGCCGAGTTCGGCAACGCCGAGCAGCGCAAGGAGCTCCTCCCGCAGGTCATCAGCGGCGATCTGATCCTCACCGCGGCCCTCGTCGAGCTCGGCACCGAGCCGTCGAAGCCGACGACGACAGCGCGGCGCGAGGGCGACGGCTGGCGGCTCGACGGCGTGAAGATCTGCGTGCCCGCGGGATTGTCGGCCGGCCGCATCCTCGTACCGGCGGCCACCGGCGAGGGCACCGTCGGCGTGTTCATCGTCGACCCGACCGCGAACGGCGTGACGCTCGCTCGCCAGGACACGACCAACGAGATCCCCGAGGCGCGCCTCGAGCTGTCCGGCGTCGTCGTCGGCGCCGGCGACGTGCTCGGCACGGCGGACGGTGGGGGCGCGATCGTCGACTGGATGGTCGAGCGGGCCCAGGCCGGCCTGTGCGCGATCGCGGTCGGCGTGTGCGAGGAGGCGTTGCGGTTGACCGCCGAGTACACCAAGACGCGCGAGCAGTTCGACCGGCCGATCGCGACGTTCCAGGCCGTGGGCCAGCGGGCCGCCGACGCGTACATCGACACCGAGGCCATCCGGCTCACCGCGTGGCAGGCCGCGTGGCGGATCGCCGAGGGGTTGCCGGCGTCCGGTGAGGTCGCGATCGCCAAGTACTGGGCCGCCGAGGGTGGCCAGCGGGTCGTGCACGCCGCGCAGCACCTGCACGGCGGCATGGGCGTCGACCGCGACTACCCGCTGCACCGGTACTTCCTCTGGGCCAAGCACCTCGAGCTGACGTTGGGCGGCGCCACGCCGAACCTGCTGAAGCTCGGGGCGATGCTGGCCGCCGACCCGGTCTGACCGAGCCGCGCCAGCTCGTCGTCGAGCACGACGGGCTGAAGATTGCGGCGCTCGATTGGGGCGGCGACGCGTCGGCCGAGCCCTTGCTGTTGCTGCATCCCAACGGGTTCTGCGCCGGGTTGTTCGACCCGGTGGCGCGCCGGCTCGCGTCGTCGGGCCGCTTCCGGCCGGTCGGCGTCGACCTGCGGGGCCACGGCGGCACCGACGCGCCGCCGGTCGCCGACGGCGGGTACGGCTACGCCGCGCTGGCGTCGGACGTGCTGGCGGTCGTCGACGCGTTGGCCATCGAGCGGTGCGCGGTCGTCGGCGAGTCGCTGGGCGGCGGCGTCGCCACGGTGGTCGACCTGCTGCGGCCCGGCCTGCTCCGGAAGCTGATGTTGTGCGAAGCGGTGGCCCGGCCGGTTCCCACCGAGGCGGCGCCGGGCGGCGAGAACCCGATGTCCGCCGGCGCGCGCCGCCGGAAGCCGGTGTGGCCGTCGCGCGCCGCGATGGTCGCCTCGTACGGGTCGCGCGAACCGATGAACGAGCTCGCGCCCGAAGCGCTCGCGGCGTACGTCCGGTGGGGGACGGTCGAGCACGACGACGGCCAGGTCGAGCTGGCCTGTCCGCCCGAGGTCGAGGCCACGTTGTTCGAGGCGACGGCTTGGGAGGGCGGCGCGCCGCTGGCGTGGGAGCACCTCTCGTCGCTGTCGGCCCCGGCCGTCGTCCTCGCCGGCGCGAAGTCATGGCTGCCGCGCGAGTGGTTCGAGGACCAGGCCCGCCGCGCCGGCGCCCCGTTCCACCTCGTCGACGGCGGCCACTTCTTCCTCCAGGAGGACACCGCGCGCGCCGCCTCGCTCGTTCTGGACATCGCGGGTGTCGCATAGCGACACCCACTGCGGGGAAAACGGGTCAGGGGGGGGTGGGGGCTGGGCTAGGCGACCGCGCCTGAGGCGCGGAGCGCGGCAATCGTGGCGTCGTCGCGGCCGAGCTCGCTGAGGATCTCGTCGGTGTGCTGGCCGAGGTCCGGCGACATGGCGGTCGGCGCCCAGGGCGTGCCGCCGAAGTCGACCGGCGTCGCCACCATCGCCGCGGTGCCGTCGCCGTCAGGGACGTCGACGATCCCGCCGCCGGCGACGAACTGCGGGTCGACGATCACCTCGTCGGGCGTCTGCACGGGCGCCCACCAGACGTCGTGGGCGTCCAGGCGGCGACCCCACTCCTCGCGCGTCTCGGTCGCGAAGACGGCGTCGAGCAGGTCGATCAGCTCACCGCAGTTGCGGCGGCGGTCGAGCGCGGTCGCGAAGCGCTCGTCGTCGATCCACTCGGGATGCCCGGCGGCGCGGGCCAGGCCCGGCCAGTGGCGATCGCCCTCGAGGCCGATCAGCCAGAACCACCGACCGTCGCGGTCCTGGTAGGAGTTGATCGCCGGATTGCCCATCTGCCGGCGGGTTGCGACACCGATGCCGACGCCGAGCCGCAGCACCGTGTTGATGTCGAAGCCGATGGTGTACGCGCCGTGGCGCAGCAGTGATGTCGACACCACCTGGCCGGTGCCCGTGGTGGCGCGTGACACCAGCGCGGCGCAGATGCCCGCGGCCGCCGCCATGCCGGCGCCGTGGTCGCCCATGCCGCCGCGCTGGAACGGCGGTGTCCCGCCGGGTTGCGTCAGCAGGTGGGCCAGTCCCGACCGGGCCCAGAACGCGCCGATGTCGTAGGCGGCGCGGTCGCGGTCCGGCCCGACCAGGCCGAACCCGGTGAGCGCGCAGTACACCAGCCGCGGGTTGCGGGCCGTCAGTGACGCGCCGTCGAAGCCGATGCGCTCCAGCCCGCCGAGTCGCACGTTGGTGAGGAAGACGTCGGCGCCGTCGACGAGCTCGAGCGCGACCGCGCGTCCGTCGTCGGTCGCCAGATCGATGACGATGCTGCGCTTCCCGCGGTTGTCCAGCTCGAACGGCGGGTTGAAGGGCAGGTCGCCGCCCAGCATCGCTCCGAACAGGCGGCCCGGGTCGCCGACGCCCGGCGGCTCGATCTTGACCACGTCGGCGCCCCAGTCGGCGAGGATGCCGCCGGCCGCCGGCCCGGCCACCCACACCCCCAGCTCGACGACCCGCACCCCGTCCAACGGTCCCGGCATCGTCGCCGGAGGTTAGCGGCGGCCGGACGTTCCCCGGATGGCGGGCCGGCGCGGGAACGTGTTTCACTTTCCGGCCATGAGCGGCATCTGCGAAGGACGGGTTGTGGTCGTGACGGGCGCGGGCCGAGGCATCGGCCGGGCCCACGCGTTGCTGTTCGCCGAGGAGGGCGCCAAGGTCGTGGTCAACGACCTGGGGGCCGAGCTCGACGGGACCGGCGGGTCGAGCGGGCCGGCCGGCGAGGTGGTCGAGGCGATCCGCGGCATGGGCGGCGAGGCCGTCGCCAACGGCGACGACATCGCCGATTGGGACGGCGCCGGTCGCCTCATCCAGTCGGCGATCGACACCTTCGGCACGATCGACACGCTGGTGTGCAACGCCGGCATCCTGCGCGACCGCATGCTCGTGAACATGACCGAGGACGATTGGGACGCGGTCATGCGCGTCCACTTGCGCGGCCACTTCTGCCCGTTGCGGCACGCCGCGACCTACTGGCGGGAGCAGGTGAAGGAGGGCCGGACCGTGCGCGGTCGCGTCGTCTTCACCAGCTCGGCCGCCGGCCTCTACGGCAATGTCGGCCAGCTCAACTACGCCGCCGCCAAATCGGGCATCGCGACGATGGCCCGGGTGGCCGGCGCCGAGCTGAAGCGGTACGGCATCAGCGTCAACGCGATCGCGCCGATCGCCCGCACCCGCATGACCGAGAGCCTCTTCGCCAACCTCGCCGCGCCCGACGACGCCGGCGCGTTCGACGCCGGCGCGCCCGAGAACAACTCGCCCCTCGTCGTCTGGCTCGGCAGCGACGACGCCGCCGAGGTGACGGGCCAGACGTTCGAGATCAACGGCGGCCACCTGACGGTCGCCGAGAACTGGCGGCCCGGCCCCGACCGCGACAAGGGCGACCGCTGGCAGCCGTCCGAGCTCGGGCCGGTGATCCGGGACCTGCTGGCGAAGACCGAGCAGGTCCGCGTCATCGGCGCCCAGTAACCGGCTTGGACTTCGACGACACCCCGGAAGAAGCGGCGTTCCGGGCCGAGGCGCTCGCGTGGCTCGAGGCCCACGCGGCGCCGCGCGACCTCGACACGACGCGGCCGTCGATGGGCGGCTTCGGCGACGAGTACGTCCGCCAGTGCCAGCAGTGGCAACGCACCCTGTACGACGGTGGCTGGGCCGGCATCACGTGGCCGAAGGAGTACGGCGGCCGCGGCGGCACCGGGCGGCAGGCCGGGATCTTCTCGCAGGAGCAGGCCAAGTTCGACGTCTCCAACGGCGTGTTCGCGGTCGGCATCGGCATGGTGGGCCCGACGCTCATGGCGCACGCCACCGACGCGCAGAAGGAGCGCTACCTCGGCCCGATGCTGCGCGGCGAGGAGATCTGGTGCCAGCTCTTCAGCGAGCCCGGCGCGGGCTCCGACCTCGCCGGCTTGAGCACGAAGGCGGTCCGGGACGGCGACGAGTGGCTCGTCAACGGCCAGAAGGTGTGGACGTCGGGCGCGCAGCACAGCACCTTCGGCATCCTCATGACCCGCACCGATCCCGACGCGCCCAAACACGAGGGCATCACGTACTTCGTCGTCGACATGGCCACGCCGGGCATCGACGTCCGCCCGCTGCGCCAGATCACCGGCGTCGCCCATTTCAACGAGGTGTTCCTCACCGACGTCCGGGTGCCGAACGACAACGTGGTCGGCGAGCCCAACGGCGGGTGGCGCGTGGCCGTCACGACGATGGCGCACGAGCGGGCGCTCATCGGCGGCGGGGTCGGCCTCGGCTTCCGCGACGTGCTGCGGCTGGCTCGCTCGTGCGGCCGGACCGACGACGGGCGCGTCCGCCAGGCGCTGGCCACCGCGTACGGCCGCTTCGAGGTGCTGAAGTTCCTCGGGTACCGCGTGCAGACCGCGGCGAGCCAGGGGCGGCCGCCCGGGCCGGAGAGCTCGGTCATGAAGCTGGCGTACTCCCAGCACCTGGCAGCGCTCGCCGACCTGGTGCTGTCGCTCGAGGGCGCGGCCGGCATGCTGAACGGCGACGACGCACCGGACGCCGGCCAGTGGCAGCAGCACTTCCTCAACCAGTGGAGCTCGCGCATCGGCGGGGGCACCGACCAGATCCAGCGGAACGTGATCGGCGAGCGGGTGCTCGGCCTCCCGCGCGAGCCGCGGGTCGACAAGGACGTGCCGTTCCGGGCCATCCCAGGCTAGTTTTTGAAACGTGTTCTTGGATTACACGCCGGAGCAGGATGCGCTCCGGAAGGAGCTCCGTGCGTATTTCGCCGACCTGCTGAACGACGACGTGCGCGACCGGATGGGACCACCGGGCGAGGGTGGGCCGCTGTTCCGGGAGCTGGTCAGGAAGATGGGAGCCGACGGCTGGCTCGGCATCGGCTGGCCCAAGGAGTACGGCGGCCAGGGCCGGCCGGTCACCGACCAGTTCATCTTCTTCGACGAGGTGCAGCGGGCGGCGGCGCCGTTCCCGTTCGTCACCATCAACACCGTCGGGCCGACCATCATGCGCTTCGGCACCGACGAGCAGAAGGCCGACTACCTTCCGCGCATCCTTTCCGGTGACCTGAACTTCGCCATCGGCTACACCGAGCCGGAAGCGGGCACCGACCTGGCGTCGCTCCGCACCAAGGCCGTGATCGACGGCGACGAGTTCGTCATCAACGGCAACAAGATCTTCACCAGCGGCGCCAACCAGGCCGACTACGTCTGGCTGGCGTGCCGCACCGATCCCGACGCGCCGAAGCACAAGGGCATCTCGATGGTCCTGGTGCCGACCGCGTCGCCGGGGTTCAAGGTGACGCCGATCGTCACCGTCGGCGACATCGTCACGACCGCGACCTACTACGACGACGTGCGGGTGCCGGTCGCCAATCTGGTCGGTCCACTGCACGGCGGCTGGCGGATGATCACCAACCAGCTCAACCACGAACGGGTCGGGTTGGCGGCGCTGGGTGGCCGCACCCATCGCATGTGGGACGAGGTCGTCGCGTGGACACGCGTCACCGACGCGCCCGAGGGCGGCAAGGTGATCGACCTGCCGTGGGTGCAACTCGACCTGGCCCGCACCCATGCGCAGCTCGAGGCGATGAAGCTCCTCAACTGGCGGCTGACGGCGGCGCTGGCCGCCGAGGAGCTGCACCCGGCCGACGCGTCGGCCGCCAAGGTGTTCGGCACCGAGACGCTCATCGACGTCTACCGCGTCCTGCTGGGCATCGTCGGTCCGGTCGGCTTCTTGCGGCCCGGTTCGCCGGGCGCGCTGCTGCGCGGTGACCTCGAATGGGCCGGGCGGGCGGCGCAGATCAACACCTTCGGCGGCGGTGTCAACGAGGTGCAACGGGAGATCGTGGCCGCGGCCGGTCTCGGCATGACGAGGAGCGCACGGTGAGCACCGACCTCGATCAGCGGCTCAAGGAGTACGAGGGGAAGGAGGCGGGCGGGCCCGAGGTCGGCGCCGATCCCGTCAACATCCCGATGATCCGGCACTGGTGCGAGGCGATCGGCGACCAGAACCCGGTGTACCTCGACGAGGCTGCCGCGGCGGCGTCGGTGCACGGCGGCATCATCGCCCCGCCGGTGATGCTCCAGGCCTGGGTGATGCGCGGCATCAAATCGCGACCGGCCACCGGGGGCTCGCTCACCGACGAGCTCTACCGGTTGCTCGACGCCGAGGGCTACACCTCGGTCGTCGCCACGAACTGCGAGCAGGAGTACCACCGCGCGGTTCGCCCGGGCGACCACCTGTCGACCATCGCGACGATCGAGTCGGTGTCCGAGGAGAAGACGACCGCGCTCGGCGTCGGCCGCTTCGTCACCAACCGCATTCGCTACGTCGACCAACACGGTGAGCCGGTGGCCGACACGCTGTTCCGGATCCTGAAGTTCAAGCCGCCGGCGAAGCCGGACGCGACCGAGCGTCCGCCGAGACCGCGCCCGGCCATCACCCAGGACAACGCGTTCTTCTTCGACGGGGCCAAGGCCGGCAAGCTGCTCATCCAGAAGTGCGCGTCGTGCGGCAAGCTGCGGCATCCGCCGCGGCCGGTCTGCCCGCACTGCCGCTCCCTCGAGTGGACGGCGATCGAGGCTGCCGGGCGCGGCACCGTCTACAGCTTCGTCGTCAACCACTACCCGCAGGTGCCGGCGTTCGACTACCCGCTGCCGGTCGGGTTGATCGAGCTGGAGGAGGGCACCCGGCTGGTGTCCGACATCGTCGGCATCGACCCGGCCGACGTCAAGATCGGCCTTCCGGTGCAGGTGGAGTTCCAGCGCTTCGACGACGAGCTCACCCTCCCCGTGTTCAGGCCCGTCTGATGGACTTCACGTTCGACGACGGCCAGGCCGCGGTGCGCGAGTTGGCCGAGCAGATCTTCCAGGGCCGCGCCACCGTCGAGCGGGTCAAGGCGGTCGAGGCCGGCGAGGACCGCTTCGACCGCGAGCTGTGGGTCGATCTGGCCAAGGCCGAGCTTCTCGGGCTGTGCCTGCCGGAAGCGTACGGCGGCAGCGGCCTCGGCCTGGTCGAGCTGTGCCTCGTCCTCGAGCAGCAGGGTCGCGTCGTGGCGCCCGTTCCGGTCCTCGCGACGGTGACCGCGGCGATGGCCGTCGCCGAGTTCGGCACCGACGACCAGCAGGCGGAATGGCTGCCGCGCGTGGCCCGCGGCGACGCCGTGCTCACCAGCGCGTTGGAGCCGACCGCCGATCCGTCGCGGCTGATCAGCGTGCCGTGGGCCCACGTGGCCGATCGCGTCCTGGTGCCGGTCGGCGGCGAGCTGCACCTGCTCGACCCCAACGGACCCGGCGTGCGCTCCGAGCGGGCCATCGCGACCGACCGTTCGGTCGTGAGCCACCTCACCATCGACGGCGCGCCGACCGAGCGCCTCCCCGGCAGCTCGGTCCAGTGGCTGCGCGACCGGATGCTCGTCGGGCAGGCGGCGACGCAAGTCGGCGTGGCCGAGGCCGCGCTGGAGATGACCGCGACCTACACGTCCAACCGGCGGCAGTTCGAGAAGCCGCTCTCGACCTTCCAGGGCGTCGCCCTCAAGGCGGGCGACGCCTACATCGCGACCGAGGCGATGCGGGTGACGATGTGGCAGGCCGCGTGGCGGTTGGCGAGTGGCCTCGACGCCGCCGACGCGGTGCTGGTCGCCAAGTGGTGGGCCGCCGACGGCGGTCAGCGCGTCGTGCACATCACGCAGCACCTGCACGGCGGCATGGGCGCCGACATCGACTACCCGGTGCACCGCTACTTCCTCTGGGGCAAGCAGCTGTCCGACAGCCTGGGCGGCGCCAGCCCCACCCTCGCCCGGCTCGGCCGAGTGATCGCGGGGGCGACGGCATGACGTTCACGACCACCACGCCGCGCCTCGCCGACGTCGATGTCGGCGACGAGCTGCCGCCGTTGCCGATCCCGTTGACCCGCACGCTGATCGTCGCCACGGCGATCGCGTCGCGCGACTACCAGGACGTGCACCACGATCCCACGCTGGCCCAGCAACGCGGGTCGAAGGACATCTTCATGAACATCCTGACGACCAACGGGTTCGTCGGTCGCTTCGTCACCGACTGGGCCGGGCCCGACGCGGTGATCAAGAAGGTCGCCATCCGGCTCGGCGCGCCGAACTATCCCGGCGACACCATGACGATCACCGGTCAGGTGACGGCGAAGGACGAGGCCGCCGGCACGGTCGACGTCGCGCTCCGGGGCGCCAACAGCCTGGGCGACCACGTCACCGGCACCGTGACGCTGGAACTGCCGCGATGAGCGAGAGCAACCTCCTGAAGGACAAGGCGGCGGTCGCCGGCATCGGCGCCACCGAGTTCTCCAAGGCATCCGGGCGCAGCGAGCTGCGGCTCGCGTGCGAGGCGGTGATGGCCGCGATCGACGACGCCGGGCTCGAGCCGTCGGACGTCGACGGGATGGTGACCTACACCGCGGACACCAACCCGGAGATCGAGATCGCGCGCAGCATCGGGATCGGCGAGCTGTCCTTCTTCTCCCGCATCCATCACGGCGGCGGCGCGGCGTGCGGGACGATCCAGCAGGCGGCGATGGCCGTCACCACCGGCGTGGCCGACGTGGTCGTCGCGTACCGCGCGTTCAACGAGCGCTCGGGCAACCGGTTCGGCACCGGCGTGCAGGGTCGGCCGCCCCAGGCGAACGCCGACAGCGCCCACTTCTCGTGGTACGCGCCGTTCGGGTTGCTGACGCCGGCGCAGTGGGTCGCGATGTTCGCCACGCGCTACATGCACGAGTTCGGCGCCACGAGCGAGGACTTCGGGCGCATCTCGGTCGCCGACCGCAAGCATGCGGCGACCAACCCGAAGGCGTGGTTCTACGAGCAGCCGATCACCCTCGAGGACCACCAGAACAGCCGGTGGATCGTCGAGCCGCTGCACCTGCTCGACTGCTGCCAGGAGTCGGACGGCGCGCAGGCGGTCCTCGTCACCACCACCGAGCGGGCCCGCGACCTCAAGCAGAAGCCGGCCGTCATCCGGGCGTCGGCACAGGGCGCCGGACGCGAGCAGGACATGATGACGAGCTATTACCGCGAGTCGATCACCGGCCTGCCGGAGATGGGGCTCGTCGCCCGGCAGCTCTGGAACACGACCGGCCTCGGGCCGGACGACATCCAGACGGCGGTCATCTACGACCACTTCACGCCGTTCGCGCTGGTGCAGCTCGAGGAGTTCGGCTTCTGCAAGCCGGGCGAGGCCAAGGACTTCATCCGCGACGGCACCATCGAGCTCGGCGGCCGCCTCCCGATCAACACCCACGGCGGCCAGCTCGGCGAGGCCTACATCCACGGCATGAACGGCATCGCCGAAGGCGTCCGCCAGGTGCGCGGCACGTCGGTCAACCAGGTCGAGGGCACCGAGCACGTCCTCGTCACCGCCGGCACCGGCGTCCCGACCAGCGGGCTCGTGCTCGGCGTCGACCGGTAGCCTTCGGCCCTCATGGACCTGCGGCTGTCCGACGCCGAGCGCGCCCTGCGCGACGAGCTGCGGGCCTGGCTCGCCGGCACCCTTCCCGAGCTCGACGCCACGCCGGCTCGCGAGGATTGGCCGTCGCGGCGGCGCTTCGACCTCGAATGGCAGAAGCGGTTGTTCGACGCCGGTTACGCCGGCATGAGCTGGCCGGTCGAGTACGGCGGTCGCGGGGCGACGCCGGGCGAGCAACTGGTGTTCCTCGAGGAGATGGCCGACGCGCGGGCGCCGACGGTCGGCGTGAACTTCGTCGGGCTGCTGCACGCCGGCCCGACGCTGATGGTGGAGGCGACCGCCGAACAGAAGACGGCCCACCTGCCGGCGATCCTTCGCGGCGACGAGGTGTGGTGCCAGGGATTCTCCGAGCCCAGCGCCGGCTCCGATCTGGCGTCGCTGCGCACCCGCGCCGTCCGCGACGGCGAGGAGTACGTGGTCAACGGCCAGAAGATCTGGAGCTCGTTCGCGCACGTTGCCGATTGGGCCGAGGTGCTCGTCCGTACCGACCCCGACGCGCCCAAGCACAAGGGCATCTCGTGGCTGATGCTCGACATGACGACACCGGGCATCACCGTGCGGCCGATCCACACCGCGCTCGGCAGCTCCGAGTTCTGCGAGGTCTTCTTCGACGAGGTGCGCGTCCCGATCACCAACCGCGTCGGGCTCGAGAACGACGGCTGGCGCGTCGCCATGGTGACGTTCGGCTTCGAGCGCGGCACTGGCTTCGTCGGGGAGCTGATGGAGGCCCGGCGCCACGCGTCCGACCTGGCCGCGCTGGCGCAACGGCTCGGCAAGTGGGACGACCCCGGACTGCGGCGTGAGATCGGCGCGCTGGCGGCCGAGTTCGACGCGCTGTGGGCGCTGACCAAGCGCAACGTCACCGAAGCGACCAGCGACGGCGTGCCCGGCCCCGGCGGGTCGGTGCTCAAGCTGCGGCTGTGCGAGGCGGCGCAGGAGCTGTACGACGTCGGCCGCCGGTTCATCGGCCGCGCCGGCCTCACCTTCGACGACCTCGCCGGCATCCCGACGGGTTTCATCGTGGAGGAGCGACTCCGCTCGCTCGGGTTCACCCTCGGCGGGGGGACCACCCAGATCCAGCGCAACATCGTCGGCGAGCGGGTGCTCGGGTTGCCGAAGGAGCCGGCGCCGGCGCCGTGACGGACCACCACGGGGACTGGTCGCCGCTGGTCGGCGACCTGCGCGCCCGGCGCGACGCCGCCGGCGCGATGGGCGGGGTCGAACGACTCGAGAAGCAGCGGGCCGGCGGCGCGCGGCTCGATGCCCGGGCGCGGGTCGAGCGGTTGTGCGACCCGGGAACGTTCGTCGAGCTCGGGCGCCTGGCCGGTGGCGCGAGGGCTCCGGCCGACGGGCTGGTCGGCGGGCACGGGCTGATCGACGGGCGGCCGGTCGTCGTCGGCGCCGAGGACTTCACCGTCCTCGGCGGTTCGATCGGCCCGGCCAACCACGCCAAGCGGGAGCGACTGGCCCGGCTGGCGGCGCAGGAGCGGGCGCCGCTGGTGATGTTGCTCGACGGCGCGGGGGCGCGGGCGGCGAACGCGCTCGGCCGGCCGTCGCGCGCACCGACCGACCTCCAGGCCTTGGTCGCGCTGTCGGGCATCGTGCCGTCGGTGGCGGTCGTGATGGGACCGTCGGCCGGCCACGGTGCGTTGACCGCGCCGCTGGCCGACCACGTGATCATGGTCGAGGGTGCGGCCCTGTTCAGCGCCGGGCCGCCGCTGGTCGCGCAGGCCACTGGTGAAGTCGTCGACAAGGAGTCGCTCGGCGGCGCCGCCGTGCAGGCGGCGAGCGGCGTGGCCCACGACGTCGTCGACGACGACGTGACCGCGCTCGAGCGGGCGCGCCGGTGGCTCTCGTACTTCCCGGCCAGCGCGTGGGACGCCCCGCCGGCTGTCGACACCGGTGACGACGTCGGGCGGCGCGCCGTGCCGGAGGTGGAGTCGCTGATCCCGCCCGGCCAGCGGACGCCGTACGACATCCGGCGCGTCGTCGACGTGATCTTCGACCGCGACAGCGTGCTGGAGCTCCAGCCGCGCTACGGGCCGTCGATCGTCACCGCGTTGGCCCGCCTCGGCGGCGCCTCCGTCGCGGTCGTCGCCAACCAGCCAGCCGTGCGGGCCGGCGTGGTCGACGTCGCCGCGGCATCGAAGGCGGCCCGGTTCCTCGACCTGACGGCGGCCTTCCACCTGCCGGCGGTGTTCCTCGCCGACAACCCCGGCGTCCTGCCCGGCCCGGCGTCGGAGCGGGCCGGCGTGCTTCGGGCCGCGGCCCGCATGTACGCCGCCCAGAGCCGGCATCCCGGGCCCAAGCTGCACGTGACGTTGCGCAAGGCCTACGGCTTCGGCAGCTCGTTGATGGCGATGAACGCCTTCGACGGCCAGACGGTGACGCTGGCGCTGCCGGGCGCGCAGCTCGGCGCGATGCCCGCCGCGGGCGCGGCCGACGCCAGCGGCGCCGCCGACGACGAA
>JAODBK010000021.1 GCA_025463925.1 Acidimicrobiales bacterium
CTCGGCCTCTACAAGGTCGCTCCGCACTACTACTACCCCGGATGGTGGGAAGGCGGTCCGATGCTGCTGGCCATGGTCAATCTCGACAAATGGAACGCGCTGCCGAAGTATTATCAAAATGTTCTCGAGCAGGCCGGTCACTATGCCAACAACTGGATGATGGCAAAGTACGACAACGTCAATCCGTTGGCCTTGCGCAAACTGATCGCCGGCGGCACCAAACTGCACGCCTTCTCGCCGCCGATCATGGAAGCCTCCTTCAAGGCGGCGAAAGAGTTGCACAGCGAGGTTGCGGCCACCAACGCGAATTTCAAGAAGGTCTACGACTCGCTGACCGCCTTCTCGAACAACAGCTACCAGTGGTTCCAGGTCGCGGAAGTCGGTTACGACAACTTCATGGCGCGTCACTCGCAGAGCTGATTGCTTTCGCTCGCATTCGTGCCAACGAAAAACCCGGCGCGAAAGCGCCGGGTTTTCGCCAGCGCGCGTTCCGCGGCGTCGACGTCGCGCAACCCGGCGAGCCGCTGCTCCTTGCCGGCCAGGCCGTCGACGAGCGGCCGGAGTTCGACCACCCGCGCCGCTGCGGCCGTGAGTGCTGGCTGCTCGGCCACCAACCGGTCGCGCTGGGCCGTGGTCTCCTCGAGCCGCGCCTTCACCGCCAAGCCTTCGGCCATCGCGGTCTCGTGCTGGCGGCGCCGCTCGTCGGCCTTCTCGAACGCCGCGTCGGCGGCGTCGCGCGCCGCCGCCGCCTCGGTCGCGGCCGACGACGCCTGCTCGACGCGCGCCCCGATGGCGGTGGCGACATCCTCGGCCTCGGCCAGCTTGGCCCGCAGGTCGTCGAGGTCGGGCAGCTTGGACCGCAGCGCCTCGTGCACCTTCTTGCGGTCGCGCGCGTCGGCCCGCGCCAGGTCGCGCGCCTTGTCGAGCGGGGTGATGCCGAGCAGTCTGAGGACGAGCTCACGCCGCTTGTCGGCCGTCACGTCGCTGAAGGCCGAGACCTGCTTCTGCTCGGCGAACACCGACGCCCGGAACGACTGGTCGTCCATGCCGAGCACCGACTCGACGTACCGCCGCACGTCGGTGACGCCCTCGGCCACCTGCGCGCCGTTCCAGTGGACCTCGGCCTTCTGCGTGCTGTTGGCCCCGGCCAGCGTCCGGCGCACGAGGTACAGGTGGCTCTCGTGCTCGAACTCCACCTCGGTGATGCACTCGGTGTTCACCCCGGTCGTGCGGATCTCGTCCTTCGGCGTGCGGTCCTTGCCGAACAACGACCACCTGATCGACCCGACGAGCGCACTCTTGCCGGCGCCGTTCGGGCCGTAGATGCCGACCAAGCCACCCGGGATCGGCAGGTCGAGCTCGTCGGCGAACACGCGGTAGTTGCGGAGGTACAGGCGGGTGAGGCGCATCAGGCGCTCTCCTCCACCGCCTGGGAGAGGTACTCGTGTCCCAATGCCGAGATCTTCGGCCGGTCGTACCCGATCATGTCCTGGCCCTCGAGGTACCGGTCCCAGCGAGCGCCCATCGACACCATGTCGGGCAGCTCCACCGGTGTCGCGGTCTCCAGGAACCTCGGCTCCAGCTTGAGGTGGAGCGCGGCGCCGGCGGCGGCTCGCACTTCGGCCAGGTCGAGCAACCGGTAGGCGGCGGCGTCGACACCGTCGACGTAGAGGCGGGCGACGTCGCCCTCCTGCACCCGCCCGGCGCGATCGAGCACCCGCTCGCGCACCTCCGACGGCGACAGGCCGATCGCGTCCACCGTGTCGAGGGTGACGAGGCGCCGTTGGCCGGCGACGACCACGTGCTCCAACTCGCCGCTCCCGGTGTCCAGCAGCACGAAGCCCTTGGCGGCGTCGGGCTCGTCGGCGAACGTGAAGGTGTCCGGCGCGCCGGCGTACCAGATGCCGTCGTCAACCTTCTGGTGCACGTGGTAGTGGCCGAGGAGGACGAAGTCGCTCTGCAGCGCGCCGAGGTCGACCTCGATCTCGTTGATGTCGTCGTACTTCGGCCGGAGCTGCGTCAGCCGCGGGTGGGTCAGCAGGAGATTGGCCCGGTCGGCGCTGCGATTGGCGTCGGCGCTCGCCAGCGCGTCGAGCGCCGCCGGCACGGTGAGCGTCTGGGGCACGCAGTGCACCCGCAGGCCCGGGAGATCGACCGCCTCGTACTGCAGGCGGCAGGCGAAGTGCAGCTCGGGGAACATGTCGGCCAGCACGGTGTACGGGCTGCCGGTGCCCGGCAGGCGCGGGGTGTCGTGGTTGCCGCTGATCGCGACCAGTCGCACACCGTGCTCGCGGATCTTGCGCAGCTCGCGCGCCGCCACCCGGAACGACCGGTAGCTCGGCCGGGGATGGTCGAAGATGTCGCCGAGCCAGAGCATCACGTCCGGCGACCGGGCGAGCGCGGCGTCGACGGCCCGCGTGAACGACTCCTCGAAGTCGAGCTCGCGGCGGTTGACGCCGGTCTCGGTGTCGGTGATCGGGAGGTAGTTGCGCCCCAGGTGGGCGTCGCCGATGGCTGCGACCCGCATCAGTCCACCAGCGCGCCGACGTTGGGCGGCGCGACCTCCCGGGGCGCGGGCGGCGCGGTGGCCTGGCGGACGGCGTCGTCCCACAGGTCGACCTTGGCCGGCACCGCGAACGGCGCCTCGAGGTTGACGACCAGGCACTCCCCCGGCATCAGCGTCTGGATCTCGCCGGCCGATGCCGACAGGTCCTGCTTGGCCGACGACCGCAGGATGTTGCGGTCGCGCTCGTCGGCGAGCCCGAGCACGAAGTAGGTGTTGAACTGGCTCAGCAGCTCGGCGTCGAGCAGCTTCGGCTGTTGCGTGATGGCCGTGATGCCGACCTTGAACTTGCGACCTTCCCGGGCGATGCGCGGGAAGACGTTGGACTCGCGGTCGCTGGTGCTCGACAGCACCCGTTGCGCCTCTTCCAACACGATCGACACCACCGGCAGCCGCTCGTGCACCTCGGGGTCGTCGAGATAGGCGTTGGACCACCGGTCCATCACCGTCCGGGCCAACCACGACGCCACGAGGACCTCCTCGGTGGAACCCAGCCCGCTGGCGTCGACCAGCACCACTCGACCCTGCTCGAGGTCGCCGACGATCGACCGGCCGACCGACACCGCGGCATCGGCCGAGATGCACTGGAGGTCGACGATGCGGCGGGCCCGGCGGTGCACGACCTGCAACGTATTGAGGGCGACGCGGCTGCCGAGGTCGACGTCGCGGAACGTCGGCAGGTCGTCGAGCTGGCCGAACGGCAGCAGCCACGCCAGCCCGTCGCCGCCGTAGAACCGCTCGAGCTCGAACAGCGCCTCCTCCTGCGGGCGGCTCCAGTCGTACGCGGTGCGCAGGTCGTCGACGGTCAGCTCGCCGAGGCTGATGCGGAGGCGGCTGGTGTTCGGCAGGTTGCGGGCCGCGTAGGTGCGCAGGCGGTCAGCGGCCCACGGGTGTCGCGGCAACTCCTTGCGGTACTCGCCGTGCGGGTCGATCACCACCAAGCCGTAGCGGCCGGCGGCCTGCATCACCCCGCCGACGATGACCTTCATCAGGTTCGACTTGCCCATGCCGGTGGTCGCGAAGATGCCGACGTGCGTCGCCAGCGAGCGGCCCGGGATGCCGACGCCGAAGTCGACCACGCTCTCGCCGCTGCGCAGCCGGCCCACGTGGAGGTCGCCCATCTTCGACCGCAGGAACTCGAAGTCACCCGCCTCGGGCGACACCACCTTGGAGAACTGCGTCGGCAGCGACTTGGGCTTGCGGAACTCCTGCCCGCCGGCGGCGCCCGGCGGCGTGAGGTAGCCGAGGCAGCGACACTCGGCGACCCGGTAGGTGCGCCGCGCCTGCTCGTGCAACGGGTGGGCGCCCGGCTCACCCCGGGCGTCGTCGTTGAGCAACGTCCCGGCGACGCGCTCGGCCCAGCCCGGCTCGCGGTGCTCGGTGCCGTAGGTGACGTCGACGATGCGGAACAGGTACCGCCGACCCGTCGCCTCGTCGACCGCGACCAGCAGCTCGCCGAGGAACAGGTCTTCGTCGGGCGCGGCGCGGAACGCGCCGTCGAGGACGTTCTTGCCGAACAGCCGGCCTCGGCTCGTCACAGCTCGCTCGCTGACGCGGTCACGACCGCTCCATCAGGGAGTGGCGATCGGTGAAGGCGCGGTCGCGGACGTCGAGCGGGACGCCGGCCCGCTCGAGGAGCTCGTCGAGCTGGTTGCGGATGTCGGCCCGCAGCCAGCCAGGACACGCGGCCAGGCCGTCGACCACCGACAGCGGGTAGGGGTAGCCGGGGAACGCAGCGTCGTCCGACAGCGCGCGCAGCGCCGGCAGCGCGGCGTCCGGGTCGACCCATTCCGGCAGGTCGACGCGGAACGCGAACCGCGCATCCGGGTCGAGCCGGGCGGCGACGACCTGCACACCGCCGACGTCCCCGCGCGTGCGGCCGACCGGTGTCCACCACGTCGCCCGATCGCCGAGCGCGGTCTCGCCCTCGCGTTCGAGCCAACCCAGCAACGGCGCGCCACCGCGCGCCAACGACGAGTGCTTGGTGACGCCGGCGACGACAACCTCGCGGTCGCGCGCCGTCGCCAGCACGTCGCGCAGGAAGGACGACGGGATCCGCCAGTCGGGCTGGAGGTCGCCGTCGACCAGGACCATGCCGCCAGCCTCGCACTGCTGCACGGATCGCGAGACCGCGTCCCACTCCCAACGGTCGCGCACCAGGTTGACGTCGACCGAGGAGCTCGGGTCGATGCCGTCGACCGCCAGTGCGGCCAACGCCGCGAGCCGTTGCTCGCTCCCGCCGAGGAGCACCGCCTGCAGATCGCCCTCCTCCTCCAGGTCGCACACGCCGGCCCGGAAGCGCACGCGGGCCGACCGGGTGACGATGACCTGGAGGCACCGGGCGTCGGCGACCATGGCCTGGCCGCCGTCCACCGCCCAGACGTCGCCCGGCGCATCGGCGCGACCGAGCGGCCGGAGCCGCAGGTCGCCGTCCAGCTCGAGCAGGCTGTTGGGCCGGGCGTCGCTCAGCCCGGTGGCGGCGCCGGTGAGCAGCGCCGCCAGGCGGTCGGCCGCAGCTTCGAGGGTGGAGGTGGTGGCCATCACCCTCGATGATCCCAGCCGGGTGTGACAAATACCATCGGTGTGATTCTGCCAGGTCCGCCAACCGAACATCGGCGGGCGGGCCACAATCGGGGGGTGATCAGGCGACGCCCGGGCGGCGACCGCGTCATCCGCCCGGCCCCGCCCGAGGCCGGCGGGTGGCTCCGGCGCATGCTCCCCTACCTCATGGCCCACCGGCGAAACGTGGCGGTGGCCTTCGGCGCGGCCTTCCTCGGCTCGCTGGCGATGGCGCTCACGCCGGCGGTGCAGAAGGTCATCATCGACAGCGCCATCATCGGCCACCACCCCGGCCACCTCCGCGGCCTCATCGTGGTGCTGCTGGCACTCGGCATGTTCCGCTTCGTCGCCGCCTACGGCCGCCGCTGGTGGGGCGGCCAGGTCAGCCTCGACGTCCAGTACGACATCCGCAACACGATCTACGACCAGTTGCAACGGCTCGACTTCGCACGCCACGACGAGTTGGCCACCGGGCAGCTGGTGAGCCGGGCCAGCAGCGACGTCACCCTGATCCAGTCGATGCTCGCCATCCTCCCGGTGATGTCCGGCAACCTGCTGATGCTGCTGGTGTCACTGGTGGTGATGGCGTTCTACTCCATCCCGCTGACGTTGATGGCGCTGCTCGTCATCCCGCTCGTCTTCTTCGCGGCCCTGCGGATGCGCACCGGCGTGTTCCCGTCGGCATGGGACGCGCAGCAGCAGGCCGGCGAGGTCGCGGGCGTCGTCGACGAGGCGGTGTCGGGCGTCCGCGTCGTGAAGGGTTTCGGCCAGGAGCAACGCGAGCTCGAGCGGCTCACCGACGCCGCGCAGCGGCTGTACGGCTCACGCGTCCGGGCCGTCAACATCCAGGCCCGCTTCCAGGCCGGGTTGCAGGCGCTGCCCGCCCTCGGCCAGGTCGGCATCCTCGCCCTGGGTGGCTGGCTCGCGATCCACGGGCAGATCACCATCGGCGTGTTCTTCGCGTTCGCGCAGTACCTGGCGCAGCTGATCGCGCCCGTACGGTTCCTCGCCATCATGCTGACGCTGGGCCAGCAGGCGCGCGCCGGGGCCGAGCGCATCCTCGAGCTGCTCGACTCCAACCCCACGGTCACCGAGAAGCCCGACGCCATCACGCTGGTGCCCGTCACCGGCGAAGTCACCTTCGACGACGTGCGCTTCGGGTACCTGCGCTCCGAGCCGGTGCTCGACGGGTTCTCGCTCACCGTCGCGCCGGGCGAGACGGTTGCGCTGGTCGGGACGTCGGGCTCGGGCAAGTCGACGGTCGCGCTGTTGCTGCCGCGGTTCTACGACGTGCAATCCGGCGCGGTGCGCGTCGACGGCGTCGACGTCCGCGACGTCACCCTCGACTCGTTGCGGCACCAGATCGGCGTGGTGTTCGAGGAGAGCTTCCTCTTCTCGGACACCATCCGGTCCAACATCGCGTACGGCCGGCCGGGCGCCACCGCGGCGGACGTCGAAGCCGCGGCGCGCGCCGCCGAGGCCCACACCTTCATCACCGCGATGCCCGACGGGTACGACACCGTCGTCGGTGAGCGCGGGCTGACGCTGTCCGGTGGGCAACGGCAGCGGATCGCACTGGCCCGCGCCCTGCTCACCGACCCCGGAGTGCTCATCCTCGACGACGCCACGTCGTCCATCGACTCCCGCACCGAGGAGGAGATCCACGCCACCCTCCGCCGGCTCATGAAAGGACGCACGACCCTCCTCGTCGCCCATCGCCGCTCGACCCTCCGCCTGGCCGATCGCATCGTCGTGGTCGACGGCGGCCGCGTCCTCGACCAGGGCACCCACGAGGAGCTGCTGTCGCGCTGCCGGCTCTACCGCTCGTTGCTCTCGGGTGAGAGTGACGAGGTCGAGGAGGACAGTGAGGCTGCGGGCATCACGTCGTCGGCCTGGGCCACCGCCGAGGACGGCACCGACGTCACCGACGGCGCCCGACCGAGCTTCCAGGTGCAGGGCCCGATGCGCGTCGGTGGCCCCGGCATGTCGCGCGGCGGCATGGGCGGCGGCGGGTTCTTCGAAGGGCTGGCGCCGACGCCCGAGCTCATGGCGGCGTTGGCGAAGCTTCCGCCGGCCGACGACCACCCGCGCGTCGACGTGACGCTGGAGTCGCAGCCCGACCCGGAGTTCGGGTTGCGCCGGTTCCTGCGACCGTACCGCTGGCCCCTCGCGGTCGGACTGGGGCTCGTCGTCATCGACTCGCTGCTGATGCTCGCCGGCCCGGCACTCACCAAACGCGGCATCGACGCCGGCGTCACCCGCCGGTCGGAGGGCGCGCTCTTCGTCGCCGCCATCGCATTCGGCCTCGTCACCGTCGCCGACTGGTGGGACATGTGGGTCGAGGCCCGGTACACCGGCCGCACCGGCGAGCGGCTGCTGTTCGCGCTGCGCGTCCGCATCTTCGCCCACCTGCAACGGCTGGCGATCGACTTCTACGACCGCGAGATGGCCGGCCGGATCATGACCCGCATGACGTCCGACGTCGAGGCACTGTCGCAACTGCTGCAGGACGGGCTGATCAACGCGGTGTCGAACATCGTCATCTGCGCCGGCGTCGCGGTGCTGCTCTTCGTCTACAACGCCCGGCTCGCGCTGGTGACGATGCTGATCGTGCCGCCGCTCCTCGTCGCGACGATCGTCTTCCGCCGCATGTCCACCCGCGCCTACGACACCGCGCGCGAGCGGATCGCGGCGGTGAACGCCAACCTGCAGGAGAGCCTGTCCGGAGTGCGCGTCGCGCAGGCGTTCGTGCGCGAGCGCGAGAACTCCAGCCAGTTCCGCGAGGTCGCCGGCCAACACCTCGACGCTCGCCTCGAGGCCCAGCGCCTGCAGTCGATCTACTTCCCGTTCGTCGAGCTGCTGTCGGTGGCGGCGTCGGCGCTCGTGCTGTACGCCGGGTCGGGCCTGGTGCGCAGCAACGCGCTCACGGCCGGCGAGCTCGTCGCCTTCCTCCTCTACCTCACGCAGTTCTTCGCGCCGATCCAGCAGCTGTCCCAGGTGTTCGACGCGTACCAGCAGGCTCGCGCCGCGGTCGTGAAGATCGGTGAGCTGCTGGCCACACCCTCGACCACCCCCGAGGCCGAGCACCCGGTCGAGCCCGGCCGGCTCTCCGGGCGCATCGAGTTCGAGGACGTGCGCTTCCGGTACCCCAACACCGTGGCCGAGGCCCTGGCCGGCGTCGACCTCATCGTGGAACCGGGCGAGACCGTCGCGCTGGTGGGCGAGACCGGCGCCGGCAAGTCGACGATCGTGAAGCTCATTCCCCGCTTCTACGACGTCACCGCCGGGCATGTGCGGCTCGACGGCATCGATGTGCGGGACCTCGCCCTCAGCTCGTTGCGCCGGCAGCTCGGCTACGTGCCGCAGGACCCGTTCCTCTTCTCGGGCACCGTCCGCGACAACATCGCTTACGGCCGGCCGGCCGCCACCGACGCCGAGGTCGAAGCCGCGGCTCGCGCCGTCGGCGCCCACGAGTTCGTCGCCGCCCTGCCGGGCGGGTACCACCACCCGGTGAGCGAGCGGGGTCGGTCGCTCTCAGGCGGTCAGCGGCAGCTGATCGCGCTGGCCCGGGCGCGGCTGGTGGACCCGGCGGTGCTGCTGCTCGACGAGGCGACCGCCAACCTCGACCTCGCGACCGAGGACCGCGTCAACCGGGCCATGGGCGTCGTCGCCGAGGGTCGCACCACCCTGCTCATCGCGCACCGTCTGCAGACGGCCCGCCGGGCCGACCGCATCGTGGTGATCGACGCCGGCCGCGTCGTCGAGCAGGGGTCCCACGACGAGCTGCTCGCCGCCGGTGGCCGCTACGCCGCGATGTGGACCGCGTTCGCGGTCGAGGCCCCGACCTAGATTCCTCAGGAGTAGCCGGGCGCGAGCCGCGGCCACGGGCGGGCCTGCTCGAAGATGCGCGACAGGCGCAACACGATGTCGTCGCGATGCCGGGGACCCACGATCTGCAGGCCGACCGGCAGCCCGCCGGCCGACAACCCGGCCGGCAGCGACACCGCCGGGTTCCAGCACAGGTTGGCCAGCATCGTGAACGGGGTCGGGCCGGAATGGCGCGCGTCGCGGCCGTCGATCTCCGTCGGCAACGGGCCTTCGGCCGCAAATGCCGGCACCGCGGTGGCCGGCGTGAGCACCACGTCGACGTCCTGGAAGATGGCGTGCGCCTGTTGCTCGAGCGCGGCCCGCCGCTTCCACACCCGGGCGAACTGCTCGACCGTGTACCCGTCCATGCGTTCGAAGCTGGCCCGGTTCCAGCCCATGATCTCGTCGGCCCGCGCCGGCCACATGTCCTTCTCCAGATCCATCCACAGGTCGACCGCGCCGGCGCCCCACCACAGCCGCATCGCGTTGGCGATGCTCACCTCGCGCTCGACGAGGTCCAACCCGGCGGCATCGACCAGTGCCTCGGCGGCGCCGAACGCGATCGCCTCGACCTCGGGATCGACGACCGCGAAGCCGAGGTCCGCCGACCAGGCGGCGCGCAGCCCGCTGACGGCCAACGTCTCGATCAGCGACTCGTACCGGACACCCGGCGGCGGCAGCGACGTGCGGTCGCGGTCATCCGGTCCGGCGGCGACGTCGAGGTGCCGAGCGGCATCGGCGACCGTCGTCACCATCGCGCCGAACACCGACGTGTTCGACTCCTGCGCGCCGGGGTGCGGGATGCGCCCGTACGACGGCTTGAACCCAGGGAGCCCGCAGAACGCGCCGGGGATGCGCGTCGATCCGCCGCCGTCCGACGCGGTCGCGAACGGCACGATGCCGGCCGCCACCGCGGCGGCCGATCCCCCGCTCGACCCGCCCGGTGTGCGCGACACGTCCCACGGATTGCGGGTGACGCCCCACGCCTTCGTCGCCGTCATGCAGGTCGAGCCGAACTCGGGCGCCGCGCACTTGCCGACGGGCACCCCGCCGGCCGCCCGCAGCCGGGCCACGTGGACCGAGTCCTCGGCCACCGGCGGCCGGTCCTGGTAGAGCAGCGAGCCGTGCGAGGTCGGCAGCCCGGCGCAGTCCTCGAGGTCCTTCACCCCGAACGGCACGCCGGCCAACGGCCCCGGGTCCTCGCCGCGGGCCATCGCGGCGTCGACCGCCTCGGCCGCCTTGCGGGCCAGCCCCTCGTCGACCACGACGAACGCGTTCAGTGCGGGATTCGCGGCGTCCAGACCGGTGAGGCACTCGTCGAGCACGTCGACCGCCGACCGCTGCCCCGATCGAACCGCTTCGGCAACCGCGATCACGTCGTCCATGCGACCGGCACGCTACAGAAATTCGCCGCCGATGCCGACAGAAACAGTGGTTGCGAAGGTTCCCGAGGAGGGGGCGGTTGCCATGGAGAAGCGCTTCGACTGGAATCCCACACCCGAAGAGGTGCGGGCCATCGTCAACGAGCTCAGGCCGGTGATCGCGGACATCGCCAACCGGCAGGACGACGAGCTGGCCCGCCTCGAAGGCCTGGCCGTCTAGTCCTCGGTCCTACTCCCAGGATGACCCGATCGGCTCGGCGCGCTCCACCGCCGGCGCCGCCAGCTCGAAGAGCAGCTCCCGTGCCACCTCGATCTCGGCCCTCGTGCCGCTCAGGATGGCGACCAGTTCCTCCCGCACCGCCCGCGCCTCGGCCTCGGCGCTCGCCAGCAGCCGCTCGGCATCGCGGCGGCGGCGGCCCGCCTCGGCATCGGCCGCGGACAGCAGCTCGCCGCACGCGTGCTCGGTGTCGGACCAGCGGCGGGCCTGATCGGCCTCGGCAGCCCGAGCGTCGACCACGATCTCGGCGGCCTGCCGGCGGGCATTCGCGACAAGTCGGTCGGCCTCGGCCCGCGCCGCGGCCAGCACCTCGGCGGCCAGCCCCGAGGCCTCGGCTGCGGCCGCGTGCAACTGCGCCTCGGCGCCGGCCAGTGGCGCGCTGAGTTGCGCGACCGGCCCCGCGGGTCCGTTGAACTTCGGGCCTGAACGACCGGAGCCTGGTCGGGAGTTCGCCATGCCGAGAGAATTCGCTCCCGCTCCGGATCACTCCTGCCACGCGCGGTGGCCGGCGATCGTCCCAATCCGGAAAGAAGGGCCGAGCGACCCATAGGACGGCGGCTCGCCAGTGCCGATCATCCATGCGGCACGCGCCTCACTTCATCATGCGGATCATTCGGCGGACCCTCTCGCTCCTTCTCCTGACGGCCCTGGGCGCCACCGTCGCGCCCGCGTCCGCCGCGAGCTACACCAACGCGGTCTGGAACCACGACTTCCCGGACCCGTTCGTGCTGCAGGCGGGCGGGCGCTACTACGCCTACTCGACGAACCGCGGCGCCAACGTCCCGGAGATCACGTCCACCGACCTCGTGCACTGGTCGACCGTCGGCGACGCCCTCCCACAGCTCCCGTCGTGGGCCCTCCCGGGCCAGACGTGGGGACCTTCGGTCGTGTTCCTGGCCGGCCGGTACGTCCTCTACTACACGGTGCACGACGCCGGTACCGGGCTGCAGTGCATCAGCCGGGCCGAGTCGGCGTCGCCCGAAGGTCCGTTCACCGACGACTCGGCCGGGCCGCTGATCTGCCAGCTCGACCGCGGCGGGTCCATCGACCCGTCCCCGTTCGTCGACGCCGGCGGCACCCCGTGGCTGATCTTCAAGAGCGAGGGCACGCCGCTCGGCGAGCCGACCCGCATCTGGTCCCAGCGCATGAACCCGGACGGGATGGGCTTCTCGCCGTGGGACCCGCACGAGCTGCTCCACACCGATCGGTGGTGGGAAGGGCGCGTCATCGAAGGACCCTCACTCTTCGCCGACGCCGGCGCGTACTACCTCTTCTACTCGGCGAACGAGTGGAACTCGCCGTCCTACGCGACCGGATGGGCCCGGTGCGCCGGCCCGGCCGGCCCGTGCTTCAAGGTCAGCGGGAGCCCGCTCCTCTCGTCGCGCGGCTCGGTGGCCGGGCCGGGTGGGCCGTCGGCGTTCCGCGACACCGCCGGCCACGGTTGGCTCGCCTACCACGGCTGGTCGTCGAGCGCCGTCGGGTACGACCACGGCGGGGCCCGCACGCTCCACCTCGACAAGCTCGACTTCGCCGACGGCTGGCCCGTGGTCGACGGCCCGTCGGCCGGGCCGGTGTCGACGGCGCGGGCCACGCGCGTGGCCGGCGCCGACCGCTACGAGACCGCGGCCGCGGTCTCGGCATCCACCTTCTCGTCCGGCGTGGCAGTTGCGTACCTGGCGACGGGGACCGGCTTCGCCGACGCGCTGGCGGCCGGACCGGCGGCCGCCAAACGCGGCGGGCCCGTCCTGCTGACCGGGCCGGCCTCACTGCCGCCCGCGACTGCCACCGAGCTGGCGCGCCTGCGACCGGCCTCGCTGGTCGTCCTCGGCGGGCCGGCGGCGGTCAGCGCCGGCGTGTTGGGCCAAGCAGCAACGGCTGCCGGTCTCCCGGCGACGTCGGTGCACCGCGTGGCCGGTGCCGACCGCGACGCGACCGCAGCCGCGGTGTCGGCCGACGCCTTCCCGACGGGCGCGCCGGTGGCCTACCTGGCCCAGGACCGGGGCTTCGCCGACGCGCTGGCTGGTGGCCCGGCGGCCGCCCACAACGGCGCGCCGGTCCTCCTCACCGGCAGCACGTCGTTGCCGGCCGCCACCGCGCACGAGCTGGCCCGCCTGCACCCGTCGACCATCGTCGTGCTCGGCGGCCCGGCGGCCGTCGCCGATTCGGTGCTGCCCGGCATCGCGTCGGCCGCCGGATTGCCGGCGGCGTCGGTGCACCGGGTGGCCGGGCCCGACCGCTGGTCCACCGCGGCGCTGCTCTCGGCGGGGGTCTTCCCGTCGGGCGCGACGGTGGCCTTCGCCGCCAGCGGCACGACGTTCGCCGACGCGCTGGCCGCGGGCCCGGCGGCGGCGATGGCCGGCGCGCCGTTGCTGCTGACCCGCCCGACCGTGGCGCCCGACGCGACCGTCGCCGAGGTGGAGCGCCTCCACCCGGCATCGCTCGTCGTGCTGGGCGGGCCGGCCGCGGTCAACCAGGCGGCGTTCGCCCGTCTCGACGTCTCGTTCTGACCCGGCCGGCGGCGCGTCCGGCGGCGCGCGGCCCGCGGCTCGCCGCCCGGCCGGCGAAGTAGCCGGCCACCCTGCCGGCATCCTCGACCCGCGTCCGATCGCGGCCGCGTCGTGGCGTCGCGGTCGGCTCGGTCCCGCGCGACGTGACGACGGCGCGGTAGCGCGTCGCGCCGCTGAGCACGAGCAGGGCCAGCGCGGCCGTCTCGGCCAGCAGCACACCGGCGACGTCGCCGCCGAATCCGAAGAGCCACGGCGACGCTCCGGCCACCACGACGATGCCGCCGTCCAGCACGCGGTGGGCAACTGGCGGGATCCAATGCACCAGCCCGAGTCGGCCGCTCGAGACGGCCGCGGCCGCGACCATGACGGCGCCGATCAGCGCGATCACCGTCTGCGGCGTTCCGGCGAGATGCCCGGACTGCATCACCGCCACGCCGCCGAGCGCGTACTCACCGAGCTGGTGGACCGTGAACGACACCGTCCGCCGGCCGCGTCCCAGCGGTGTCATCCGACGAGGAGGTCGCGCGCCACCGCTTGCCACAGCTCGGTGGAGAGCCGCAGCGACTCCACGTCGACCCGCTCGTCGTCGCCGTGGAACATCGAGTTGAAGTCGTCGAAGGTGATGTGGTCGCTGAACAGGCCGAAGCCGTAGGCGCCCGCGCCGAGGCGTCGGAAGAACCGGGCGTCGGTGGCGCCGACGGTCATGAACGGCACCAGGGCCGAGCCGGGCGCCAGCGCAGCGGTCACCCGTTGCAGCGTCTGCCACAACGGGGTGTCGGACGGCGACGCCGTCGCGCCGTCGTGGTTGGCCCGCACGACCTCCACGCTGTCGGCCAGATCGCCGAGTGCCTCCTGCAGCAGGCCGTCGATGTCGGCGGCGTCCTGGCCGGGCAACGTGCGGATGTCGACTTCCAGCTCGACGGTGTCGGGGATGACGTTGATCTTCGTGCCGCCGCGGATGATCGTCGGCGCGAACGTCGTGTGGGTGCACGCGTGCGCCTGCCGAGCCAAGCCCAGCATCGGCAGCGCCTCGCAGAACTCGACGATCTTCTCCGGGTCGAGCAGGGGCTCGGTGAACTCGGCCGGGTAGCCCATGCCCTCGACGAAGCGGCGCCACGTCTCGTGGATGTCGGTCTGCGGGCGGAACTCGGCGATGCGCCGCACGACCTCGGCCGCCTTCACCAGCGCGTTGTCGGTGCGGAACGGCATCGACGCGTGGCCGGGCGTGCCCTTCACCCGCAGCACGCACCAGTGGCTGCCCTTCTCGGCGACGATGACCGGCAGCTTCACGCCGCCGGGCGAAGGGATCGGGATGCCGCCGGACTCGGTGATGACCCAATCGCAGTCGACCGCGTCGCGCTGGCGCTCGGTGAGCCAGTCGGCGCCATAGGTGCCGAGGGCCTCCTCGTCGGCCACCGCGAGGTAAACGAGCGACCCGCGGGGTGCGAAGCCGTCGTCGGCCAACCGGCGGAAGCCGACCGCCATCGACGCGGTGAGGTTCAGCATGTCGACCGCGCCCCGCCCCCACACCTCGCCGTCCACCAGCTCGCCGCCGAACGGGTCGCGCGACCAGCCGTCGGGATTCACCGGCACGACGTCGGTGTGCCCCATCAGCATCAGCGTCGGCGCGTCCGGGTCGGATCCCTCGATCCGGGCGACCAGGCTGCTGCGGCCCGGCTCGGGCTCGTAGCGCTCGAGGTCGAGGCCCGAGCCCTCGAGGTAGCTGTCGAGGGTGTCGACGCTGCGATCCTCGTGGCCGGATGCCACCGTCCCGTCGTTGACGCAGGCGTTGCGGATCAACTGCTGGAGGAGCTCGGTGACCTCGCCGCTCTGATCGCTCGCCACGCCGCGCAGCCTAGGCTGCGCTCCCATGCGGATCGGCATTGGGATCGGCGAGCTGTCGGGCCAGGCCAACACCGTCGACGACGTCGTCGCCGACGCGCGGCGGGCCGCCGAGGCCGGGTTCCCCTCGCTCTGGATGGCCCAGATCTTCGGGTACGACGCGCTGACGATGCTGGCCCTCATCGGCCACGAGGTGGGCGGCGTCGAGCTCGGCACCGCGGTGGTGCCGACGTACCCCCGTCACCCCATGGCACTCGCCGCGCAGGCCCTCACCACCAACGCCGCCAGCGGCGGGCGGCTGGTGCTCGGCATCGGCCTGTCGCACCAGGTCGTCATCGAGGGCATGTTCGGCTACTCCTACGACAAGCCGGCGCGCCACATGCGCGAGTACCTCTCGGCGCTGATCCCGCTGCTCCACGGCGAGCAGGTGTCGGTCGAGGCCACCGGCTGGAAGGCGGTCGGCCGGCTCAACGTGCCGGGCGCGGTGGCGCCACCGGTCCTCATCGCCGCGCTGGCGCCGCGCATGCTCGACCTGGCCGGCCGGGTCGCCGACGGCACGGTGACGTGGATGACCGGTCCGCAGACGCTGGCCGGCCACGTCGTCCCGGCGATCACCAAGGCGGCCGCCGACGCCGGGCGACCCGTGCCGCGCGTCGTCGCCGGTCTCCCCATCTGCGTCACCGACGACGTGGACGCCGCCCGGCAGCGGGCCGCCGACACATTCGCCGTCTACGGCCATCTGCCGTCGTACCGGGCCATGCTCGACAAGGAAGGTGCCGAGGGTCCCGCCGACGTCGCCATCGTCGGCGACGAAGCTTCGGTCGCTGCGCAACTGCAGGTCGTCGCCGACGCCGGCGCCACCGATTTCATCGCCGCGCCCTTCGGTTCGAGTGGCGACCGCCGCCGCACCGTCGACGTCCTCGCGTCCCTCCCCCGCGCCTGATCCCTGCAGCTTTTACCGCCCCGCGAGCGCGGATTCGGCCGTCCCCGGGAGGGAGAAGCGAGCTAGTTGAGGCGGGCCGCGGCGCGGGCCTTCGCCCGGACGAGGGCCTCGTGCTCCTCGGCGGGCGCGCCGGGAATGGCGACCCGCAATGCCAGCACGCCGGCCAGCGCGGCGTCGTCACCGCGTGCGGTGTGGATGGCGCGCAGGTTGGCGAGCATGCGCACGAGGACCGTGTGGGCGCCCGCCGGCGCGAGGAACCGGTCGTCGAACACCGCGCCCGGGCCGGCG
The DNA here is from genome assembly GCA_025463925.1 of Acidimicrobiales bacterium. GTDB lineage: Bacteria > Actinomycetota > Acidimicrobiia > Acidimicrobiales > AC-14 > RYN-50. The sequence continues at coordinate 16,229 of JAODBK010000021.1, forward strand.
AGTGACTCGAACCGGATCCGGCACCCGTCCTCGTCCAGCAGCTCACCCCCGTGGAACCCGTCGACCCAGCCGTCCGGGTGACCGACCAGCACGTGGCCCGGCATGGCGACCGGCCAGATGTCGAGCCCGAGCCGCCGGCCGACCTCGACGGCGACGACCGTCAACGTGATCGGGATGCCGACGCGGCGCTCGAGCACGCGGTCGAGCCACGAGTTCGCCGGGTCGTAGTAGTCACCGACGTTGCCCCGGAAACGAAGGTCGCGGAAGAGGTGCCGGTGCCAGTCGACCATGCGCCGGCCGGTGCACCCGGCGGCGATCGCGTCGAGCGCCGCCAGCCCGCCGGCGACGTCGACCTCGGCCCGGCCCTGGGCGGCGATCAGCATGGCGGCCTCGTCGAGGGGCACCGTGTGCTCGGGCTGCCCGACCAGCGCAGCGAACCGGGCGCTGACGTCGTCCATGGTCAGCTGGCGGCACCGAGGTACGTCTTGCGCAGCTCGTCGCCCTTCCGCAGCTCCTCGCCCGAGCCCTGGTAGACGATCGCGCCCTTCTCCATCACCAGCGCGTTGTCGGCGTGCCGCAGGACCCCGACGTTCTGCTCGACGATGATCACCGTGACACCGTCGTCGTTGATCTTGTCGACGATCGAGAACACCGTCTTCGCCAGCCGCGGCGACAGCCCGAGGGATGCTTCGTCGATCAACATGAGCCGCGGCAGGCTCATCATCGCCCGGCCGATCGCGAGCATCTGCTGCTCCCCGCCCGACATCGTGCCGGCGAGCTGGTCGCGGCGCTCCTCGAGCACCGGGAAGTACTCGTAGACCCGCGCCTCGGTGGCCTGCAGCTCCTGGCGCCGCTGCCGTTTGGTCCAGCTGCCCAGCCGCAGGTTCTGCGCGATCGTCAGTGACGGGAACGTTCGACGTCCCTCCGGCACCAACGCCACACCCCGCTCGACGAGCTGCGCCGGATCGCGGCCTTCGATCCGTTGGCCGTCGAACGTGATCGTGCCGGCGGACGGCTTGAGCAGACCGGCGATCGTCGCGACGGTCGTCGTCTTGCCGGCGCCGTTGAGGCCGAGCAGCACCGTCGTCTTGCCCTCTTCGACGTCGAAGTCGATGCCCTGCAGCACGGGGATGGCGCCGTAGCCGACGCGCAGGCCGCGGACCTCCAGATAAGCCATTACGCGCCCGTCCCCTGCAGTCGGCCCTCGGCTCGTTCGGCTTCGGCCTCGGCGTCCGGATCCTCTTCGCCGAGGTACGCGGCAACCACTTCCGGATGGCGCTGCACGTCGCCCGGCAGCCCCTCGGTGAGCAGGCGGCCGAAGTTGAGGACGTAGACGTAGTCGCACACCCGCACGACGAGCGGCACGTGGTGCTCGATCATCAGCACCGACAGGTCGAAGGTGTTGCGCAGGTCGAGCAGCTCGTCGCCGAGCTGGTGCGCCTCCTCCGGCCCCATGCCGCTCGACGGCTCGTCGAGGAGGAGCAGGTCGGGGTCGGTCGCCAGGGCGGTCGCGATCTCGATGCGCTTCAGCGTGCCGTACGGCAGGCCCGCGACCGGCGAATCGTGCAGATGATCCAGCTTGAGGATCTCGAGGATGTCCATCGCCCGGCGCCGGGCCAGGCGCTCACCGGCGAAGCTGCTCGGCGCGCCCAGCATGCCGGCCAGCGATCCGTACTCGATGGCCGCGTGCTGCGCGGTGAGCATGTTCTCGATGACGGTCGCGGTCTTCACCAGGCCGACGTTCTGGAACGTCCGGCCCATGCCGAGCGTGCTGCGGACGTGCGGTCCGAGCTCGCTCACGTCCTCGCCCTGGAAGTACACCCGGCCGGCGTTGGGCCGGTAGAAGCCGGTGATGCAGTTGAAGCACGTCGTCTTGCCGGCGCCGTTGGGCCCGATGAGCCCGACGATCTCGAACTCGTTGACGCGCAGCGTCACGTCGAGCAGCGCCTGCAGGCCGCCGAAGCGGATCGCGATCTCCTGCACGTCAAGGACGGACACTGACGCCCTCCGCCCCGCCGCCGGCGCTCACGTGCATCGAGAAGCGCTCGCCCTTCAGCCAACGCCCGATCGGTGCGGTGATCGTGCCCACCCCGTCCGGCTGGAAGATCAGCGTGAGGACGGCCAGCACCCCCGAGAGCGACTGGATGATGTTGCCGGCGTTCTCCTGGATGAACTTGATGTGCAGGCTCTTGGCCAGGTCCGGCAGGTACTCGCCGCCCAGCACGAACAGCATGGCGAACACGACGATGCCGCCGCGGCGACGCAGGCCGCCGACGACGGTGACCAGCAGGTACGGCAACGCCACCAGGTAGAACGACAGGTCGGTGGCCGACACGGTGTCCCGGCGCGACGCGAACAGCGCACCGGCCAAGCCGGCGTAGACGCCGGCCACCGCGAACGAGAAGAGCGTGTACCCCTTGACGTTGATGCCGTAGTTCGCCGCGACCTGCGGGTTCTCACGGATCGCCTGCAGCGCCCGGCCGGCCTTCGTCGCGACGAGCCGCCAGTCGACCAGCAGGATGAGCGTCAGCACGATCGCGCAGAACACCAGGAACATCCGGTCGGTGGTGAACCCACCCGGACGCGTCGCGTGGGCCCCCGCGCCGCCACCGGTGAAGCTCTTCAGCTGGAAGATCGACTGCTCGCCGACGAAGCCCCACGCCAGCGTCACCAGCGCGAAGTACAGGCCGCGGACGCGGAGCGCGATGAGCCCGAGCACGACGGCTTGCACCGCGCCGACCACGATGGCCGCGATCATCCCGACGTAGAAGCTCTGGCCCGACTCGCCGATGAAGTACGCCGACGTGAACGCGCCGATCCCGATGAAGGCCTGGTGGCCGAGCGAGATCTGGCCGGTGTACCCGACCAGGACGTTCAGGCTCAGCGCGCCGATGGCGATGATCACACCGCCGGCCAGGAAGTCGGCGCGCACCGGCGCGTAGTGGTGGACGTACCAGACGACGATCAGCCCCGGGAGGGCCACGGCCAGCGACCGGGCCGCCCACCCGGCCGGAGTCGGCCGGAAGCCGGCGCGGGCCTTCGTCGGCACCACGTGCACTTCGGGCGACGCCGCCTCGGGCTCGAGCGCGGTCGCCACTACGCCTCCTTGCCGAGGAGCCCGGTCGGGCGGACGACCAGCACGATCACGAGCACCGCCAGCACCGCGACCGAGGGCGCGCCCGGGAACTTGTTGCTGTTCACGTTGGCCAAGGCGCCGGCTTGGACGATCCCGAGCAGCACGCCGCCGACGAACGCCCCCGGGACCGAGGTCATGCCGCCGAGCACCGCGGCCGTGAACGCCGCGATCAAGACGTCGGTCGTGCCGAAGCCGGCGAAGAAGTTGAGGTTCAGCGGTGGCAGCAGCACGCCGGCGAGCCCGCCCAGCGCACCGGCCATGCCCCAGACCAGCATGGAGATCCGGTTCAGGCGGATGCCCATGAGCCGCGTGGCCGTGGGCTCCTGGCTCGACGCCAACGTGGCCAGGCCGAGGTCCGTTCGATTGAAGAAGTACGCCAGCCCGGCACCCACGACGACCAACGCCAGCACGATGATCAGTTGCTGCCAGCTCACGAACACCCGAAAGATCTGGAACGCGTTGCCGTGGACGATCGGTCGCGCCGGAAATGCCTGAGTCTTCGAGGATCGAATGATCTCGATGGGGATGATGGCGAAGGCGATCGCCACCGTCGCCACGAGGATCGTCACCTTCGGTCGGCTCGACAGCGGCCGCACCACCAGGCGCTCGGTGAGCAGACCGGCGATCGCTCCGGTCGCGATGCCGACGATGACCGCGAGACCGAAGGGCAGCCAGAAGTCGGCGAGATAGGTGCCGAACGCGCCCAGCGTCACGAACTCGCCGGCGGCGAAGTTGAAGACGCGGCTGGACTTGTAGACGAGCACGAGCCCCACGGCGACGAGCCCCACGGCCGCGCCGCTCGCCAAACCCTGCACGATCGGCCTCGCGATGACGAAGCCGACGCCCTGCATCAGAAGCTGGCCTTGTTCTGGAACTGGGTGTCGTACTTGCTCTTGCCGCAGTTGGCCACCAGCACGTGGACCGCGCTGCCACCGAAGGGGCCCTTGGCGTAGTTGGTCGCGGGGTAGACCCCCGTCGAGAAGGCGTGCCCGTTGACCGCCGCCGCGAAGCTCTGGCGGGAGAGGTCCTTGCCGGTCGCCTTCAGCATGGCGTAAATGAGCTTGCCGGCGCCCCAGAGCGCGTACCCGATGTCATCGCCGGCCTGGCCGTTCTGCTTCTGGTACGCCGGCTGGTAGTCCGGGTCGGTGGCGTCGAGACCCTGGTAGGGCGAGAAGAAGCTCGCTCCCGTCTTCAGCGCGCCGCTCGGGCAGAGCGCCTGCGCGACGACGTTCAGGCCGAGCGTGATGCCCACGCCGGCGTATCGAGGGAAGCACTGCTGCCCGCTGGCGTATCCGGCGAACTGGATGAACACCTTCGGCGACATCAACGGGTACACCACGAGGTCCGGTGTCGTGCCAGGCGGAACACTCGTGCAGACCTGGCCCGCGGCCGTCGTGACGTCGCTGCCGTTCTTGTCGATGGCGAGATCCCGCACGATCGTCAGCCCGGCCGCCTGCGCCGCTTGGACGAAGCCGGTGTGGGCATCCTCGAAGTTGGCGGTGTTGCCCCGCACCATCGCGACCTTCGTCTTGTGCAGCACGTTCTTGATGTACTGCGCGAGGAGCGCGCCCTGGGTTTTGTACGTCTCCGAGAGCGCCCAGTACGACGGCAGCTTGCTCAAGCCCTGCTCGGTGACGCCTTCCGCCATGTACGGCACGCCCACCGAGGCGGCGTACTGCGCGCACGCCACGATCTGGTCGGTCCCGCCACCACCGACGAGCATGAACACGTGGCTCTGCTGCACGAGCGACTTGCACGCCGACACCGCCTGGCCCGGGTTGTAGCCGTCGTCGGCGAACACCACGCGCACCTTGCGCCCGAACAGCGGTCCGGCGAAGTTGAAGTACACGTCCTTGCCCATGTCGAAGCTCGGCGCCGGCGCGCCGGCGCCGGTGGCCGGCGCGTGGATGCCGATCACGATCTCGGTGTCGGTCACGCCCGTCCGGTTCACCGGCCCGCTCGCGGCGGTGCCGGTCCCCGTCCCAGTGCCGGTTCCGGTGCCAGTGCCGGTTCCGGTGCCAGTTCCGGTGCCGGTCCCGCTGGCCGTACCGGTCCCGGTCCCAGTTCCGGTCCCGCTGGCCGTGCCGGTGCCCGCGTCCCCGGGCGTGGCACCGGTCCCGCTGTCGACGACGTTGCCGTTCGCGTCCACCACTTGGCCGGCGGCGTTGCGGGTGACGCCGCCCGACGCCACGTGGACGCCGGACTTCTGGCCGCACGCGACTGCGACCATCGCGCAGGTCACGATCAGCGCGGCCGGCACGAGCCGGAGGCGACGGTTCATGGGGTTTCCTCCTTGAGGGCTCGGCGCTGCTCGAGCGCGCGCAGGACGGCACCGCGTCGGGCCGGGGTCGGCTCCCCGAGATCGCCGAGCGCCACGGCGCCGAGGCCGATGAGTGCGATCACCGCGATGCCCGCCAGATAGAACGCCGGCGGCGCGCCGCGCTTGGGATGGGCGACGATGACGCGGGCGCGGTTGGTCTTGCTGGTCGCCGGGGCGACGGTGGTCGCCGGCCGCGCCGGCAGCGGGTTGTACGGCGTGTCGGGCGCGACGATCGATGCGCTCGTATTCGGCACGATCGGCACCGAAGCCGCCGACGGGACGGTGTCAGTCGGGCCGCCGATCGTCGTGTCGGTGGTCGCCGCCGGTGGCGTGAACGTCCCCGCGGTCGAGGGTGCCCCCGCCCCGGCGCCGAACCACACCACTTCGAAGGTCGCACCGGGATCGGTCACCGGCTGGAGGGCGACGCCGTTGTTGGGCAGCGAGCCCCCGACCCACATGGCGACGAGCGCGGTGAGGTCGAACGTCCACGTGCCGTCGGCGGCGCGGCTGCCGACGCTCTGCGGCGCCTTGTCGTCGATGGCCGGCGCCTGGCTGACCGGCGCGCCGGTCACCCCGTCGGCCCAGAAGTCCTTCACCGCCATCAGCCGGATCTTGGCGCTGGCGTTGTTCGCGTTGGTTCCGGCCGGGTCCTCCTTCAGCGTCAACGTGAACGCCGGCACGGTCGACCCGGTCGGGATCGTGGCCGTCTCGATGTGGAGGTACGACTCCTTGTCGACCTGACCGGCCTTGGCCGCCACCGGGAAGTCGGTCTTGGGCACGTCGGGCGCCGGGAGCGGGCCCGCCGGCTGGCCGACCGGCGGCGGCAGCGGATCGGGTTGACCGGCCCAGAACCAGGATCCACCGGACACCGGCGCGCTGTCCGCGCCCGCGCCGCTCGGCACGACGAGCCAGGCGACGCTGAGCACCCCAGCCAGCACGGCGATCCCCCGACCGCCTCTTCGCAGCACGGCCGCGAACACTAGCCCGCGGGGGTCAGACCTCCCAGGTCGCTCCGGAACGCAGCAACGCCGCCAGATCGCCGGGGCCCTGCCGCTCCTGCGCGGCGACGAGCTGGCGCTGGACCTCCTCGCCGTACGTCGGCCGGTCGACGGCCCGGAACACCCCGACCGGCGTCGGCTCGTACGGTCCGGTGGCGAGTCGCGACAGCATGAACGCCAGGCCGGGCTCGGCCCGCTGCTCGTCGTGCACCAGGATCGCATCCTCGCCGACATCGGCCACGTCCACGATGCGGGCCTTGCCCTGACCGTCGACGATCACGCCCTTCTCGTGGTCGGCGCCGAAGCGGATCGGCTGCCCGTGCTCGAGCGGGATCAGGTTGGTCGGCCGGGCCTCCTTGGAAAGGATCTGGTCGAAAGCGCCGTCGTTGAAGACGTTGCAGTTCTGGTAGATCTCGACGAAGGCCGCGCCGCGGTGCCGGTGCGCCCGGCGGAAGACCTCCTGCATGTGCTTGCGGTCCATGTCGTGGGTGCGGGCGACGAACGTGGCCTCGGCACCGAGGGCCAGGCTGATCGGGTTGAACGGATGGTCGATCGATCCGAACGGCGTCGACTTCGTGACCTTGCCGACCTCACTGGTCGGCGAATACTGGCCCTTCGTCAATCCGTAGATCTGGTTGTTGAACAGCAGGATCGTCAGGTTGACGTTGCGGCGCAGCGCGTGGATCAGGTGATTGCCGCCGATCGACAGGCCGTCGCCGTCGCCGGTGATGACCCACACCGACAGGTCGGGCCGGGCCACCGCCACACCGGTCGCGACCGCGGGCGCCCGCCCGTGGATCGAGTGGATCCCGTAGGTGTTCATGTAATACGGAAAGCGGCTGGAGCAGCCGATGCCCGACACGAACACCGTGTTCTCGCGCGTGTCGCCGAGCTCGGGCATCAGCATCTGCACCGCGGTGAGGATCGAGTAGTCGCCACAACCCGGGCACCAGCGCACCTCCTGGTCGCTGGTCCAGTCCTTCTTGGTGGTGACGGGCACGGATACGTCGGTCACGGGTTCGACTCCAGCAGCTGGACGATGGCGGACTCGATCTCGGCCGCCTTGAACGGAAGGCCCTGCACCTTGTTGATGGACTGGGCGTTGGTGAGGTAGCGGCCGCGGAGCACGAAGGCCAGCTGGCCGAGGTTCATCTCCGGCACGAGCACCTTGTCGTACCGGCCGAGGATGTCCTCGAGGTTGGGCGGGAACGGCTGCAGGTGGATCAGGTGGGCCTGCGCGACCTTCAGCCCGCGAGCCCGCACCCGCCGCACCGCGGCCGCGATGGTGCCGTACGTCGAGCCCCACCCGACCACCAGCACCGGCGCGCCACCCGGCCCGTCGGGGTCGTCGAGCTCGACCGGCGCGATGTCGTCGGCGATCCCGTCGACCTTGGCCTGGCGCAACCGCACCATGTGCTCGTGGTTGGCCGGGTCGTAGGAGATGTTGCCGGTGCCGTCGGCCTTCTCGAGGCCGCCGATGCGGTGCTCGAGGCCCGGCGTGCCAGGGATGGCCCACGGCCGGGCCAGCGTCTCCGGGTCGCGGAGGTACGGCCAGAACTCCCGGGTGCCGTCGCCGCGGTCGTGGTTCGGCCCGTCGGCGAACGGCACGGCGATGTCCGGCAGCGTCGCGACGTCAGGCAGCTTCCACGGCTCGGCGCCGTTGGCCAGGTAGCCGTCGGAGAGCAGGAACACCGGCGTGCGGTACTTCAGCGCGATGCGGGCGGCTTCGATCGTGGCCTCGAAGCAGTGAGCCGGCGTCTTGGCGGCGACGATCGGCACCGGCGCCTCGCCGTGCCGGCCGAACAGGGCCAGCAGCAGGTCGGCCTGCTCGGTCTTGGTCGGCAGGCCGGTCGACGGCCCGCCGCGCTGGATGTCGATGATCAGCAGCGGCAGCTCGAGGCTGACGGCCAGACCGATGGCCTCGGACTTCAAGTCGATGCCCGGGCCGCTGGTCGTCGTCACCGCGAGGTGGCCGGCGAACGCGGCGCCGATCGCCGACGACACCCCGGCGATCTCGTCCTCGGCCTGCAACGTGCGCACCCCGAAGTTCTTGTGGCGCGAGAGCTCGTGCAGGATGTCCGACGCCGGCGTGATCGGGTAGCTGCCGAGGAACACCGGGAGCTTGCTGAGCTGGCCGGCGGCGATGAGCCCGTACGCCACCGCGACGTTGCCGCTGATCTGGGTGTAGAGGCCCGGCTCGAGCGCGGCCGGCTTCACCTGATAGTTCGACTCGAACAGCTCGGCGGTCTCGCCGAAGTTGTACCCGGCCTTGAACGCCAGCGTGTTCGCTTCGGCGACCGTCTGGTTGTTGCCGAACTTGGATTGGATCCACTCGAGCGTCGGCTCGGTCGGCCGGGTGTACATCCAGCTGATGACCCCGAGGGCGAAGAAGTTCTTGGACCGCTCGGCGTCGCGCGGCTTGGCGCCGGTGGGCTTGGTGGCCTCCACCGTCAAGCTGGTCATGGGCACCTCGTACACCGTGAACGCCTTGAGGCTGCCGTCGCCGAGGGGGTTCTCGGCGTAGCCCGCCTTGGTGAGGTTGCGCTCCTCGAAGGCGTCGCTGTTCACGATCAGCGTGCCGCCCGGCAACAGGTCGTGGAGGTTGGCCTTCAGCGCCGCCGGGTTCATCGCGACCAGCACGCTCGGCGAGTCGCCCGGCGTCAGGATGTCGTGGTCGCTGATGTGCACCTGGAACGCGCTCACGCCGGCGAGTGTGCCGGCGGGGGCCCGGATCTCGGCCGGGTAGTCGGGCAGGGTCGAGAGGTCGTTGCCGAACACGGCGGACGCACTGGTGAAACGGTCGCCGGTGAGCTGCATGCCGTCGCCCGAGTCGCCCGCGAATCGGATGACGACCCGGTCGAGCTCGGTGCTCTGATGGCCCGGCGCGGCAATGTCTGTCACGAAAATCCAGCCTTTGCGGAGTATGGAACGGGTTCCATGCTACCGCCGCGCTCCGCGCGACCGGGACTTGGTGGCAGGGCTACGCGATGGTGATCGACGGATCCAGGTAGACGTCCTGGACCGCGTTGAGCAGCTCGACGCCTTCCGCCAACGGGCGTTGGAACGCCTTCCGGCCGACGATCAGCCCGGAGCCGCCGGCCCGTCGATTGATGACCGCGGTCCGCACCGCCTGGCCCAGGTCGCCCTCGCCCTTGGACTCGCCACCGCTGTTGATCAGTGGCACCCGCCCCATGAAGCAGTTGACCAGCTGCCACCGGGTGAGGTCGATCGGGTTGTCGGTGACCAGCTCCTCGTACACGAGCTTGTCGGTCTTGCCGAACCCGAGCGCCAGGTACCCACCGTTGTTCTCCGGCTGCTTCTGCTTGATGATGTCGGCCTCGATCGTCGCGCCGATGTGGTTGGCCTGCCCGGTGAGGTCGGCCGACAGGTGGTAGTCGACGCCGTCCTTCTTGAACGCGTTGTTGCGGAGGTAGCACCACAGCACGGTGAACATCCCGAGCTGGTGGGCCTCGGCGAACGCCGCGGTCACCTCCTGGATCTGCCGGGTGGACTCCTCCGAGCCGAAGTAGATCGTGGCGCCAACGCCGACCGCGCCCATGTCCGCCGCCTGCCGCACCGAGCCGAACATGATCTGGTCGAACTTGTTCGGGTACGTGAGCAGCTCGTTGTGGTTGAGCTTCACGATGAACGGGATCCGGTCGGCATAGCGCCGGGCGACGATGCCGAGCGCGCCGAACGTGCTGGCGATGGCGTTGCAGCCGCCCTCGATCGCCAGCTCGACCAGGTTCTTCGGGTCGAAGTACTTCGGGTTCTTGGCGAAGCTCGCCGCGCCCGAATGCTCGATGCCCTGGTCGACCGGGAGGATCGACACGTAGCCGGTTCCGCCGAGCCGGCCGTGGTCCAGCAGCTTCTGGAGATTGCGGTTGACCGCGACCGGCCGGTCGGTGTCCACCAGCACCCGCTCGGCGAAGTCCGGGCCCGGCAGGATGAGGTCGTCCTTCGGGATTCCCTTGGACTCGTACGTCAGCAGGTCGTCGGCGTCGTCGCCCAGCAGCTTTGCGATGTCCACGGCCGGAGCCTACCCGCGTCGTTCCGCACGCCATCACGGTCACGTGAGCTCCAGCAGGTCGTCGAGCCGCCCCAACGCCAAGTCCAGTGCCGCCCGGGCGCGCTTGCTGTGGCGGGCCGGCGCGCCCTGTTCGGCCACCACCTCGGTCCGGCTCTGCGTCGAGCCGTTGGCGCGGAAGAAGCGACGGCGGACCCGGCCCACCACGACCACCAGCTCCCCTGGCGCCCACGCCAGCACACCAGCCGGCCCACCGGGCCAGACCACGGGCACGCTCTCGGCCTTGTCGCCCGGCCGCTCGACGGTGAGCTCGAGGCCGATCAGGCGGTCGCCGGACGGGAGCTCGCGCTCCTCGGCCGGGCGGTTGAGGCGGCCGACCAGAGCCACCACGTTCGTCGCGACATCGATCATTGCTTCCCCTTGTCCAGTGCTGCTGTCGCGGGGGAAGCGCTCGGGGTGAACGTTACCGAGGGGGTGAGACAGTGACGCGGTGGGGGGTCAGATGGCCTGCAGCCGCTCGGCCACGTCGGCGAAATCGGGCTCGGCCTTCGCCACCCGCGAGAACAGGTCGCGCGCCTTGGGCACGTCGCCGGCCCGCTCGTACAGGTCGGCCAGCGCGTACCAGAGGCGCAGCTGGTGCCAGTCCGGCCGCTTCGCCCTGGCGTCGGCCCGACCCTCGAGGAGGCGGATGGCGCCGGCGACGTCGCCCTGGTCGGCCCGCGCGCCGGCGGCAACGATGCGGCCCTCCGTCACCAACGACGCGCTCGGCGAGGCCTCTCGCAGCTCGTTCCAGAGCTTGTCGACACTCTTCCAGTGCCGCAGCGCGCGGTGGCAGTCGGCCAGCACGGGGTGCTGCTCGACGCTGCCGGTGAGCTTGCGGAACGCCTCGAGCTCGCGGGCGGCATCGGTCCACCGTCCGAGGCGGTAGAGCGCGAGGCCGTACAGCTCCCGCACAGTGGCCGCGCCCGGCGCGTCCTGCGCCAGCGGGCGAAGGCTGCGGGCCGCGTCCTGGTAGCGCTCCCGCTCGAATGCCTTCGCCGCCTCCATCAGGCGCTGCTCGGCCCGGCCCGCTCGAGCCGGCGGCAGCACGTCGACCAGCTCCTTGCGCACCCTCGGCGGGGCCTTCCGGCTCCGCGTCGGTGCACCGATCTCCGCGGTCGCGTCGGCGCCGCGCTGGACCGCCTTCTTGGCGACGTCGCGCACCGGCGGCTCCTCGCGGATCCACACCTCGTCCTGCCGCGCCGCTCTCGGGCCCCGGTCCCGGTCGGTGCGGCTGACCGGCCGCCCGGGCTCGTCCTCCCGCCGCACCTGACCCGCGCCCCGCCGGGCGACACCGCCCCAGCCCTTGCGGTTCTCGTCGGCGCGGGGCTGCGCCCGTTCCGGACGTTCCGGCCGCGCAATCCGATCCGGCCGTCCCCCACGCTTCGCCGCCGGCCGCCGGGGCGGCTGGCCGGCCTTGCGCGGGCGCGGCTTGCCACCGGACGGAGGAGTCATGAACGGAGACTACGCGCGAAAGAGCCCCCCGAATCGGGGGGCTCTATTCGTTGCGAAAATCCGGCGGCGACCTACTCTCCCAGGGGGCTACCCCCCAAGTACCATCGGCGCTGGTGGGCTTAACTTCCGTGTTCGGAATGGGAACGGGTGTGACTCCACCGCTATGGCCACCGGAAACCTGTTGTCAATCGAGGGACCCCTCGAGGACTCCATAGCGAGCACGGGCAAAATCGTTCCAAGCCCTCGGCCGATTAGTACCGGTCGGCTGAACACCTTGCGGTGCGTACACCTCCGGCCTATCAACGTGGTCGTCTGGCCACGGGCCTTACCAGGTTAACCCTGTGGGAAACCTCATCTTGGAACGGGCTTCGCGCTTATATGCTTTCAGCGCTTATCCCTTCCGCAGGTCGCCAACCAGCCGTGCCCTTGGCAGGACAACTGGCACACGAGAGCTGCGTCCGTCCCGGTCCTCTCGTACTAGGGACAGCCTTCCTCAGGTTTCCTACGGCTGCATCGGATAGGGACCGAACTGTCTCACGACGTTCTAAACCCAGCTCGCGTACCGCTTTAATGGGCGAACAGCCCAACCCTTGGGACCTGCTTCAGCCCCAGGATGCGACGAGCCGACATCGAGGTGCCAAACCTTCCCGTCGATATGGACTCTTGGGGAAGATGAGCCTGTTATCCCCGGGGGACCTTTTATCCGTTGAGCGACGGCGCTTCCACACGCAACCGCCGGATCACTATGCCCTGCTTTCGCACCTGCTTGACTTGTTTGTCTCGCAGTCAAGCTCCCTTGTGTCATTGCACTCGACGGCTGATTGCCAACCAGCCTGAGGGAACCTTTGGGCGCCTCCGTTACTCTTTGGGAGGCGACCGCCCCAGTCAAACTACCCGTCTGCCGCTGTCCCCGGCCCGGATCACGGGTCTGGGTTAGAGGCCCAGCACGTACAGGGTGGTATTTCAAGGGTGTCTCCACCGCGGCTGGCGCCGCGGCTTCCAAGACTCCCACCTATCCTACACAATACGTACCAAACCTCAACATCAAACTGTAGTAAAGGTCCACGGGGTCTTTCCGTCCTGATGCAGCTAACGAGCATCTTTACTCGTACTTCAATTTCGCCGGGTCAGTGGTTGAGACAGTAGGAAAGTCGTTACGCCATTCGTGCAGGTCGGAACTTACCCGACAAGGAATTTCGCTCTAGAAACCCCTATGTCGCCATAGGGCTAGGACCATATCTTCACCTCGCTGTCGAACGAGGTGGCTGGCGTATGGCCTCTGAGGATTCCAGGAACCGAGACCGCTGCCTGCGATTCATAGACTCCGTGATGGAGGCGATGTTCCGCAGCCCGACGTCCGAGAGATGAGCTCCGGCCTGCATGAGCTGCAGGACCTGAGCGAATCGCTCGAAGTCGGTACGCTTCGCGGTTCTCAGTGGGTTTGCTTCGAAGAACGGCACCACCCGATCCACCAGCTCGCTGCGCCGCTTCACGGAGAAGCGGAGCAACACCTGGCGATGATCGTGCGGTCGAAGCTGCTCGACGATGCGCCCGCACCCGAACACCTCTTCGAGGAGTTCGAGCGCCGGCCTCGATGACGCGGCCTGGGTGACGGCGAATTCGTGCTGGACCTGCCAGCCGAACCGACACCCGGGGTTCCGCACCACCGAGATCGAGAAGCATCCTTCGCCGTCGACGAAGCCGACGACCCACTGCTCGGCACCTGGCCTTTCCTGCTGATTGGCCGCACCGGCCGGATTGTCACTGCCCATGTCCCGTGACCCTACGAAGAGGGTGCGACATGAACGAGTACCGGCCGGATACACGGGTTTTCCAGCAATTGGCCAGCTGCACTGTTCGGAATTGCTTCCGACAGGGGCAATCCTCTGCTGCACGCAGAGGGGTTTACCTTAGGACCGTTATAGTTACGGCCGCCGTTTACCGGGGCTT
>JAODBK010000029.1 GCA_025463925.1 Acidimicrobiales bacterium
CGCGCGCCGCGCCGCCGGCGCCGCGGCCCCCGATCGCCACGCCGCCGGCGCCCATCGAACCGGCACCGGGCGCGCGGTTCGGCTTGGCCGCGCTGCTCGTGCCGGTGGTGATGGGCGGCGCGCTGGCGATCGTGCTCGACCCGCTGATGGCGGCCTTCTGCCTCTTCAGCCCGGTGATGCTGCTGGGCAACTGGCTGGAGGATCGCCGCCGCGTCCGTCACCAACGCCGCGACGGAGACACCAGGCTCGGGCGCGACCTCGAAGAGCTGCGCGTCGCGCTGGCCGCGGCCGGCCGCGTCGAGGTCGCCCGCCGGTGGGCGACCCGGCCCGACCCGGCCGAAGTGGTGCGCCGCGCGACGTTGCCGGCCACCTCGTTGTGGGAACGCCGGCCGGGCGACGCCGACGCCGGCCGGTTGCGCGTCGGTGTCGGCGACGTCGCATGGTCACCGCCGGTGCGACCGGCGGCCGATCGCCCCCGGGCGGTGAGCGACGTGCTCGCGGATGCCGCCGGCTTGCGATCGGCGCCGGTCGACGTCGACCTGTCACCCGGCCGCGTCATCGGTCTGGTGGGGCCGCGCGAGTCGCTGCTGGCGCTGGCCCGCAGTCTCGTGGTGCAGGTGGCGGTGCACCACGGCCCGGCCGACGTCCTCGTCGCGATCGCCACCGACCCGAGCCGGGCGGCCGATTGGGACTGGGCCAAGTGGCTCCCGCACGCACGCGCGGGGGACGGCGGCCGGCGGCTGCTGGCGTCGGCCCCGGCCGACGTCGAGGCGATGCTGGGCGGGCTGCTCGGCCGCGGCAGTACCGGCGGGCCGTCGACGTTCCTCGTCGTCGATGCCGACGGGCTGACGGAAGGCCGCAATGCGCCGGCCCGCGCCCTCCTCGGCGGCGCCGGCGGACCGGTCGCGGGTGTGGTCGTGGCGTCCAGCGTCGATCGGCTGCCGGCGGCGTGCTCGAGCATCGTCGTGCTCGACGGGCCGGACGGGCTGGCGTCGTATCGCGAGCCCGCCACCGGCGTCGCGGTCGACGAGTTGCTGATCGCCGGCGTGGCCGAGGCCGAGGCGCGACGCGCGGCACGCGCGCTGGCCCGACTCGATGATCCCGACGCGGCCGTCGATGGCGGCGACCTGCCGGACGCGGCGTCGTTGCTGGCGCTGCTCGATCTTGCCGACCCGGCGCCGGACGCGCTGCTCTCGCGATGGCGAACCGCGTCGCACCACCGGCTGGCGGCGCCGCTGGCTCGCGCCGAGGCGGGCCCGCTGGTGCTCGACCTCGTCACCGACGGCCCGCACGCGTTGGTCGCCGGAACGACCGGGTCGGGCAAGAGCGAGCTGCTCCGCACGCTGATCGCGTCGCTGGCGGCAACCGCCGGTCCCGATCATCTCACCTTCGTCCTCATCGACTACAAGGGCGGCAGCGCGTTCGACGCCTGCGCCCGGCTGCCACACGTGGTCGGCCTCGTCACCGACCTCGACGAGCACCTCGGCCGCCGCGCGCTGCGATGCCTCGAAGCCGAGTTGCGTCACCGCGAGCGCCGGCTCCGCGAGGCCGGTGCCTCCGACGTGCGCGAGCTGTCCTCGCGCGCCGGGCCGGGCGACGAGCCGTTGCCGCGGCTGGTCGTCGTGATCGACGAGTTCGCGACGATGGCGGCCGAGCTGCCCGACTTCGTCGACTCGCTGGTCGACGTCGCGCAGCGCGGGCGCAGCCTCGGCGTGCACCTGGTGCTCGCGACCCAGCGACCGACGGGCTCGGTGAGCGACGCGATCCGCGCCAACACCAACGTGCGCATCGCGCTGCGCGTGCAGGACGTCGCCGACTCGACCGACGTCGTCGGGACGCCGGGCGCGGCTGCCATCGGCCGCCGGCAGCCGGGGCGGGCCCTGGTGCGGCTCGGTCCGGGCGAGGTGTTCCCGGTGCAGACGGCGTTGGTCACCGGCGCGACCGGCGGCGGCCGAACGAGCGCGGTCGAGGTCCGGCCATTCCTGTTCGGGCCCGACCCCGCGGGCCCGCCGGCGCCGCCGTCGCCGGAACGCCCGGCCGGCACCGGCCCGTCGGACCTCGCCCGGCTGGTCGACGCCGCGGTGGACGCACACCGCCGGTCGGGCCTCGCCGACCCGCGGCTGCCGTGGCCGGAACCCTTGCCCGACCGGGTCGTGCTCGACGACCTCGTGCCGGACGGGAGCGGCGCGCCGCTCGCGCTGGTGGACGAGCCGACCGAGCAGCGGCGGTCGGTGCTGACCTGGTCGCCGGCCGACGGCCACCTGCTGCTCTACGGAGTCGCCGGCAGCGGGACGACGACCGCACTGGCGACACTGGCGGTGTCGCTGGCGCGGACGCGGCGGCCCGACGAGGTGCACCTGTTCGTGCTCGACTTCGGCACCCAGGCGCTGGCGCCGCTGGCGGCGCTGCCGCACGTGGGCGCGGTCGTCGGCGCCGGGGAGCGCGAGCGGCAGGAGCGCCTGCTCCGACACCTGCTCGACGAGATCGACCGGCGGCGCCGGCTCGTGGCTCGGTCCGGCCCGACGGCGTTGGCCGGCCGGCCGGCGATCGTCGTGCTGCTCGACAACTACGGCGGGTTCCAAGCGGCATTCGACGACGTCGGCGGGCTCGAGTGGACCGACGCCCTGGCGCGCGTCGTCGCCGACGGTTGCGGCCTCGGCATCTGCGTCGTTGCCACCGCGGACCGCTCGGCGGCGGTGGCCAACGCGGTCGCGACGCTGGTGCCGGCCAAGCTGGTCTTCCGGCTGGCCGACGCCTACGACTACGCCACGTTCGGCATCGCCGCCCGCGGGTTGCCCACGCGCTTCCGACCGGGCCGGGCCATCGACGCCGCGTCCGGTCGCGAGCTGCAGGTCGCCCTCCCGGGACGCGGATCGCTGGTCGACTCCGTCGCCGCGGTCGCGTCCAGTGATGGATGCCCGCCGACCATGGGGCCGCCGCGGATCGGGGTGCTCCCGGACGTGGTTGCGCTCGACGACGTCGTGGCCGCCGCCACCTGCGATGCCGGCGCGTGGGTGCTCCCGCTGGGCGTCGGCGACGGGCAGCTCGCGCCGGTGGGGCTCGCGCTCGGCCCGGGCGATCACGCGCTGATCGCTGGGCCGCCGCGGTCGGGCAAGACGACGACGCTGCTCGCGCTGGCGGAGCTGGCGGGCCGCTCGCGGCCCGAAGCGGTCGTGAGCGCGATCGCACCGGGATCGTCGGCGCTCGCTCGCGCGCCGGGACTGGCGCGCCTCGCGGTGACGGCCGGCGACATCAGCGCCGTCGCGGCGGCGGTCGCCACGGATGCCGCACCGCAGCTGGTGCTGATCGACGACGCCGACCTGGTGGATGACGACGACGGCGCGGTGGCTCGGTTGCTCGCGGCCCGCCGGCCCGACGTGCACGTGGTGATCGCCGGTCGGCCCGACGGACTGCGTGGCCGGTACGGCCACTTCACCCTGGAGGTCCGCCGGTCGGGGAAGGGACTGCTCCTGCGACCCGACCGCGACGTCGACGGTGACCTGCTGGCCACGTCGCTCCCGCGTCGCGGGCCGACCCACCACGACACCGGCCGCGGCTATCTGGTCGACCGCGGTGAGTGCCAGCTCGTGCAAGTCGCCCGGCCCACGCAGACGGTGGTCGCATGATCCACGACTACGACATCGAGGTGCCGATCGGCGCGGGGTCGATGGCGACGGTGTTCCGGGCGCGCCAGCGATCGGTGAACCGGGTGGTCGCGCTGAAGCGGGTGCGCGTGGCCGACGCCGCCCTGGTGGAGCGGCTGCGCCACGAGGCGGCGGTGCTGGCGACCCTCGATCATCCGCACATCGTCCGTATCCACGACGTCATCGCCGACGGCGACGGTGTCGCCATCGCGATGCAGTACGCGCCGGGCGGCTCGCTCGCCGACCGCCTGGCGCGCGACGGCCCACTGTCGCCGGTGGACGTGGCGACGATGGGCGCGGCCGTCGCCGACGCGCTCGCGTGGGCCCACCGCCGAGGGGTGCGCCATCGCGACGTCAAGCCGGCCAACATCCTGTTCACCGCCAGCGGCGAGCCACTGCTGTCGGACTTCGGCATCGCGCGCGTCGACGGCGGGCCGCCCGCGGGCGAAGACGGCGTCATGGGCACCGCCGAGTACCTCGATCCTGCGGTGACGGCCGGCGCGGTCGCCGACGAGCGCAGCGACGTGTACGGGCTCGGCGCGGCGTGCTCCGAGGCGTTGGGTCCAGTGCCGGCGCCCGCGGCACTTGCCGACGTCATCGAACGAGCGACCGCGCGCGAGCCGGGCGACCGCTTCTCGACCGGGGCCGAGTTGGCGACCGCATTCCGGCGCGCCGCGACATCGCTCGACGGCCGGGTCGTGCTGGCGCTGACGCCAGCCGACTCGGGTACCCGCCACTTCGGCGGGTCGCGACCGCCGCGACCGGCGCGGCAGCTCCCGGCCCGCCCGGCAGTGTCGCGCCCGCGACCGCCGGTTGGTCCGCTGATCGCCGGTGGGGTGGCCGTCGCCGTCGTCGCCGTGGCGGTCGTCGCCGGCGGCGTCGGGCGCCGCGATGGCAGTCACCCGCGCCTGGTCGCCAGCCGCGCGACCACCGCGAAGGCGACGACGACCCCCTCGACGAACCCGTCGACGACCCCGTCGACGGTCGTGACGACCACGACGACATCGGCCCCGATTCCGCCGTGCGGCCCGGCGCCGGCCGCCCCGCCCGGCGGTTCGCTGCTCGCCGGCGACGTCGAGGGCCGCGGCTGCCGGACCTACGTGACCTGGGCCGGTGGCGTGATGATGGTGGCCGGCGCGTCGCCCGCCCGGTACCGGCTCGGACGGGCCGGCGATCTCGCGCTGCTGGGCGACTGGGATTGCGACGGCCGGGCCACGCCGGCGCTCTACCGCCCCGACACCGGCGAGGTGTTCCTGTTCGACGGCTTCGCCGCCGCCGGCGAGCTCCGGAGCCGGCCGGCGATCGACAGCGGCCGGGTCCGCGGGCGGCCGGTCGTCGTCGATGCCACGTGCGACCGCATCGAGGTGCGCGACCCGGCGTAACCTGCGCGGCCGTGCGCGTGCCGCTCACACCACTCGACTTCCTCGAGCGCGCCCGGCGACTCTTCGGGCCGCTCGACGCGGTCGTCGACCGCGAGCTGCGCCTGACGTACACCGAGTTCGCCGACCGGGCCCACCGGTTGGCCCACGCGGTCGTGGCCCGCGGCTGCCGGCCCGGTGATCGCGTGGCGTGGCTCGGCGGCAACACCCACGAGCTGCTGGAGGCGTACTACGGCGTCGTCCTCGCCGGGTGCGTGCTCACGCCGCTCAACGTGCGACTGGCGGCGCCGGAGCTGCAGTTCATCCTCGACGATTGCGAGCCGGCGCTGCTCGTGGTGCACCCGGCATTCGCGGGAGTCGCCGAGTCGTTGGCGCCGGCGCGCCGCCTCGACATCGGGCCGGACTACGAGGAGGCGTTGGCGGCGGCGCCGTCGACGTCGTTCGATCCAGGCGACGTCGACGAGGACGCGGTGTGCGAGCTGTTCTACACGTCCGGCACGACCGGCCAGCCGAAGGGCGCGATGCTGACGCACCGCGCGCTCGCGACCCACGCGGTCGACAGCGCGCTCACCAACGGGCTGACCCATCGTGACGTCGTGCTGCACACCATCCCGCTGTTCCACGTCAACGGCTGGGGCACGCCGCACTACGTCACCGCGCTCGGCGCGCGCCACGTCATGATCGAACGCTTCGACGCCGCGGACGTGCTGCGACTGGTCGAGACCGAGCGGGTGACGCGGCTCTTCCTCGTGCCGACGATGGCGACCGCATTGCTGGAGCATCCGGCCGTCGTGACAACGGACGCCTCGTCGCTGTCGCAGGTCTCGATCGGCGGCGCGCCGTCGAGCCCCGAGCTGCTGGCCCGGCTGGAACGGGCGTTGGGTTGCGACGTCATCTGCGGCTATGGCTTGACCGAGGCATCACCGACGCTGACGCGGTCGATCCCGACGCGCGGCGCGGACGACCGGACCGTCGAGGAGCGGCGCGCCGTGCGGGCAACCACCGGGCAGCCGATCATCGGCGTCGACCTGCGCGTGCTCGGCGACGACGGCGTCGAGGTGCCGTGGGACGGCGAGGCGGTCGGCGAGATCTGTGCCCGCAGCAACCACGTGATGGCCGGTTACTGGAGGCAGCCCGACGAGTCGGCCGCGGCCCTGGCGGGTGGCTGGCTGCACACCGGCGACCTGGCGACGGTCGACCACGACGGCTTCGTGACGATCGTCGATCGGCGCAAGGACGTGATCGTGTCGGGCGGCGAGAACATCAGCTCGGTGCAGGTCGAGCACGCGCTGTGCACCCATCCCGCGGTGCTCGAGGCTGCGGTCGTCGGCGTGGTCGATGACCGGTGGGGGCAGGTGCCGCGCGCGTTCGTCGCGTTGCGCGCCGGCGCGTCGGCCACCGAAGCCGAGCTGATCGACTGGGTGCGCGAGCGGCTGGCGCACTTCAAGGCGCCCAAGCGGGTCGACGTGCTGCCGGAGCTCCCGAAGAGCGGCACCGGAAAGATCGAGAAGGCCCGCCTCAGAGAGGATCACCCGTGACCCCGAGCTCCTGGACCCACACCGGGTACGCGCAGCGGATCGTGTTCGGCGCCGGAAGCCTCGGCGGTCTCGGCAAGCTCGTGCGCGACGCCGGTGGCCGGCGGGTGCTCCTCGTCACCACCGCCGGCCGCCTGGCGTCGGGCGACGGCCAACGGCTGGTGCGGGCCCTCGGCCGAGACCTGGTGTCGACCTTCGATGGTGTGCGCTCGCACGTCCCGACGTCGTCGGTGCAGCTCGCGGCCACGCAGGCGCGCCGCGACGGCGTCGATTGCGTGGTGTCGTTCGGCGGCGGCTCGTGCGCCGACCTCGGCAAGGCGTTGTGCTTCTTCCACGAGCAGGAGCAGGGCGCGCCCGGCATGTCGGAGTTCGACCGCCCCCTGCTGCCGCACGTGTGCGTGCCGACGACCTACTCGGGCGCCGAGCTCACGCCCTTCTTCGGCATGACCGACGAGACGACGAGGCGCAAGACCGGCGCCGGTGGGCCGACGATCGCGCCGGTCGCAGTGCTCTACGACCCCGATCTCACCCGCTCGATGCCGCCTCGGGTCAGTGCCGAGACCGGCATGAACGCGCTCGCGCATTGCGTGGAAGCGGCGTACTCGCCCCGCCGCACCGCCGAGGCCGAGGCGATCGCGCTGGCCGGCGTGGAGCGGATCGGCACCGCGCTGCCGGCGGTCGTCGACGACCCCGACGACATCGACGCCCGCACCGAGATGCTCGCCGGCGCCGCGCTCGGCGGGCGGGCGTTGCAGAACGCCGGCATGGGCGTCCACCACGGGCTCGCCCAGCTGCTCGGCGCCCGCACCGGCATCCCGCACGGCCTGGCGAACGCGGTCATCCTCGCCCATGCCATGCGCTTCAACGAGGACGCGGTGCCGGCCGAGCTGGCTCGCGTCGGCGCCGCGCTCGGTGACCGCGACGACGCACCCGGTGCGGTCGAGCGGCTGGCCGCCCGCGTGGGCCTGCCGTCGCGCTTGTCGGAGTGCGGGGTGTCCGAGGAGGACGTCGACGCGGTCGCGCTGATGGCCGAGGGCAACGCCAACGTGCAGCACAACCCGCGGCCGGTGGGCGAGGCCGGGGCCCGCTCGATCCTCGAGGCGGCGTACTGACAACGTACAAATGACCCGGACGGGCTATATCGAATGGTCCGGTCCATTTGATCGAATCAGTGCATGTCGGGAGAAGCTGGGCTCCCTGTCGACGACTACGACGCGCTGACCGCCTCGGCGATCCTGTCGGTGCTCGACTGGCTCTCGCCGAGCGAGCTGGCCACGATCTCGCGGCACGAGCGCCAGCACAAGCAACGGGTGTCGATCCTCAGGCGCATCGACAAGCTGACGGTGCCGGCGCCCGACGACCTCGTCATCGACCTGCGCGACCACGGCGCCGGCACGTGCCTGCTCTGCGGCAAGGCGGTCGAATCGGCGGCGGCGTTCATCGGTCACCTGAAGCACGGCCACGGACTGGCCGATGACCCCGGCTTCGAGTCCAGCCTCCCCGACAAGCTGTTCGCGCCGGTCGTGCCGATGGTGGCGGACGACGCGCCGCGGCGGGTCCGCAGCGCGCCGGTGCTCGACCGGGTGCTCGCGGTCGGGGCGGCGCCGAGCGCGACGGCGCACGCCCACGACGGCGCCGCGGTGTCCCGCTCCGGCCCGGTGGTCGACCCCTACGACCCGCCGGCGCGCCGGTCGGCGGAGCTCGCGGTGCCGCGGCTGGCGGCACCCTCCTGGCGGCAGGTCGCCCGTTCCTCGTGGATGTGGCTCGCCGGCTTCGGCCTGGTGTTCGTGCTGGTGATGATCGGCGTGGTGTTGCTCATCGCGGCATAGCGCGGTCCGGTACGCCCCGGTCATGATGCGGGCGTGAACATCGCCGAGGCAGTCGCCTCCCTCACCGGCCCGGACGGACCGTTCGCGATCGTCGTCGAGGACGTCGGCGGGGTGCCGACGCGGGTCTACCGGAGCCGCCTGAAGTCGATGCGCGACCTCATGGCGATGACCGATCCGCGCCGCGAGACGGAGTTCCTCGTCCAGGGCAGCCGGCGGATGAGCTTCGCCGACCACAACGCCGCGGCGCGCCGCTTGGCGCACGGGCTCGTCGCCCGGGGCGTGGGCCGCGGCGACCGCGTGGCGTTGCTGTCGGCCAACAACCCCGATTGGGTCGTCACCTTCTGGGCCTGCGCGGCGGCCAACGCGGTGTGCGTGCCGCTCAACGCGTGGTGGAAGGCCGAGGAGCTGGCGTTCGCGCTCGAGGACTCCGGCGCCAAGGTGCTGGTGTGCGACGAGCGGCGGCACGACGTCGCCCGCGTCGTCGCCAAGGGTCTGCCGCAGCTGGAACAGGTCGTCGTGATCGGTTCAGGCGAGTTCGCCGAGCTCACGGCAGCCGGTGACGCCGGCGCCGGACCGGATGTCGCGGTCGACGAGGACGACATCTGCGGCATCTTCTACACGTCGGGCACGACCGGCCGGTCGAAGGGCGCGACCCTCACGCACCGGCAGGTGATCGCGAACCTGCAGAACCAGTTCGTGCTCGGCACCGCCGCCGGACTGGCCAGCGGCGCGCCACCGTCCGAGCTCTCCGGCGGCCAGGCGGCGGCGCTGCTCGTCGTCCCCCTGTTCCACACCACCGGCTGCCACTCGACCATGGTCCTCAACTACGCCGCCGGCGCCAAGCTCGTGCTGATGCCGCCGGGCCGGTTCGAGCCCGAGGCGGCGATGCAGATCATCCAGGACGAGCGGGTGACGTCGATCGGCGGGGTCCCGACGATCATGTGGCGCATGATCGAGTCGCCGCGCCTCGGCGAGTTCGATCTGTCGAGCGTCACCCGCATCGGGTACGGCGGCGCGCCCGCCGCGCCCGAGCTGGTGCAACGCATCGGCGAGGTGTTCCCCAACGCCAAGTCGGGGTTGTCGACCGCCTACGGGCTCACCGAGACGGCGTCGGTCGCGACGGCCAACATCGCCGACGACTACTTCAGCCACCCGAGCTCGGCCGGCCGGGCCGCGCCGACCGTCGAGCTGCGCATCGTGGGCGAGGGCGGCGCCGACCTCCCGGCGGGCGAGCCGGGCGAGATCCTGATCAAGGGCCCGACGGTCTCGGTGCACGGCTACTGGCGGAGGCCCGACGCCAACGCCGAGTCGTTCACCGAGGGCTGGTTCCACACCGGCGACATCGGCAAGCTCGACGAGGAGGGCTTCCTCTTCATCGTCGACCGGGCCAAGGACATGGTGATCCGGGCCGGCGAGAACATCTACTGCGTCGAGATCGAGAACGTGCTGTACGAGCACCCCGACGTCATCGACGCCGCCGTCGTGGGCGTCCCGCACAAGACGCTCGGCGAAGAGGTGAAGGCCGTGGTCCAGCGCAAGCCGGGCTCGACGCTGACGGCCGACCAGCTGCGGGCGTTCTGTCGTGAGCGGCTCGCCGACTTCAAGGTGCCGGAGCACGTCGAGTTCGTCGATCAGCCGCTGCCCCGCAACCCCGCCGGGAAGGTGCTGAAGGCGGCCCTGCGGGGCGAGGGGACGGCGTTCGCGGGGGACACCGCCTCGGACTCGGCCCTGTAGGATCTCCGGCCATGAAGCGCATGCTCTCGGTCCAGGACCTGGCTCGCGACGAGCGGTTCGAGCGGATCAAGATCGAAGACGTCGTGTTCGATCCCCGCAACGCCGCCATGCCCGTCGACAAGCAGCGCAACGGGTTCAGGCCCGCCGACCCGGACGCACCCGACGCCGCCCGCCAGCTGATGCACGCCATCTTCGTCGGCGAGATCCAGGCGCTGGAGGGCGCCGGCCGGACCTGCTTCGACTTCGACACCGGCGCCGGCCGCGAGGACGTGCCGTTCGAGCTGAAGCTCGACATGGCTCGGCAGTGCTGGGACGAGTCCCGCCACGTCGAGATCTCGGTCAAGCTCGCCGAGCACATGGGTTCGGGCATCGGCGAGTTCGCCGAGCAGACGATGCTCTTCGAGGCGGCGTGCTCCGCGGACCCGATCTTCCGGCTGTGCGGCGTGAACCGCGCCCTCGAGGGCCTCGCCATCGACGTGTTCAACTCGATGCGCGAGTTCGGCTCGGCCACCAAGGATCCGGTGCTCTTCTTCTGCGAGGACTGGATGCTGGCCGACGAGGTGACCCACGTGAAGATGGGCTCCGACTGGTTGCGGCGCATCACCGCGAAGGACCCGGAGCGCCAGCAGGCGGCGCTCGACTTCCAGCGGACGGTCGACAAGCTGTTCAGCTTCGGCGGCTTCCGCGGCGAGGAAGAGGAGAACCCGGTCCACCTGGCCCGGAAGTTCCGCTCGCTCGCCGGCTTCAGCGACGACGAGATCAGCGAGCTCGTCGACGTCGCCGCCGAGGCGTACGCCGAGGCCCAGGCGATGGCATCGGCGGCCGCGCCGGTCGAGGGCTAGCGGCCTGCTCCTCGCATCGCTCCGCGACATCCACGTCGGTTGGGCGTGGGTGGTGATCATCAGCAACGGTCTGGCCGGGCTGTGGGCGCTGGGCGCGCACAAGTGGCCGGCGCTGCGCACCCGCGCGCTGTGGTGGTTCACGCTGTTCGCCGAGCTCACCATCTTCGTGCAGGTCGGCCTCGGCGTCGGCCTCGTCGCCGGCCAGCACTACCACGCCAAGCAGTTCCACATGTTCTACGGCTTCGTCGCCATCATCGCGGTCGGGCTCATCTACTCCTACCGGCAGTCCGAGTGGGCCCGTGAGCGCATCTACCTCCTGTACGGCGGCGGCGGCCTGTTCCTGATGGGGCTCGGCATCCGGGCGATGCTCGTCGGGAAGCGCTGACGATGGCCGAGCGCGTCCGGTTGGTCGTGCTCTTCGGCGGGCGGTCCGCCGAGCACGAGGTGTCGTGCGCGACCGCGGTGTCGGTGCTGCAGGCGCTCGACCTCAGTCGCTACGACGTCGTGCCGGTCGGGATCACCCACGAGGGCCGGTGGGTGCTCGCCGAAGACGCGATGCGCGTGTTGGCCGGCGGGAGCGCGCGGGCGCTGCCGCCGACGCTCGTCGCCGAAGGGCCCGAGGTCGCGCCGCTGGCGACGATCACCCCGTCCGAGACGGTGGTGCTGCCGCTGCTCCACGGCCCGTTCGGCGAGGACGGCACCGTGCAGGGGCTGTGCGAGCTGGCCGGCGTGCCCTACGTGGGCGCCGGCGTGCTCGGGTCGGCCCTGGCCATGGACAAAGCCAAGGCCAAGGAGGTCCTCGCGCAGCACGGCGTCCCGCAGGTGAAGTGGATCGCGGTGCGCGAGGACGCCGTCGGCGACGACCTGGCGACGCGTGCCGGCGCCGAGCTCGGGTGGCCGGTGTTCGTGAAGCCGGCCAACCTCGGCAGCTCGATCGGCGTCGCGAAGGCCGACGGGCCGGCCGCGCTGCGCGCCGCGGTCGACGGGGCGCTGTCGTATGACGAGTGGGTCGTGGTCGAGCAGGCGGTGCGCGGGCGTGAGATCGAGGTCGGCGTGCTCGGGGATCGCGATCCGCAGGCCTCGGTGCCGGGCGAGATCATCCCGTCGCGCGAGTTCTACGACTACGAGGACAAGTACGTCACCGACGGCGCCCGGTTCGCCATCCCGGCCGAGCTGCCGGATGGTGTCGCCGGCGAGGCGCAGCGGCTGGCGGTGCTGGCCTTCGGCGCGCTGCGCGCCGAGGGCATGGCGCGGGTGGACTTCTTCTTCGAGTCGCCCGGGCGCGGACTGCTGGTGAACGAGGTCAACACCATCCCGGGCTTCACGCCGATCTCGATGTACCCGAAGCTGTGGGCCGCGAGCGGCGTGCCCTACGCCGAGCTCATCGACCGGCTGGTTGCGTTCGCGTTGGCCCGCCACCGCCGGCGCGCCGGTCGCGTCGGCCGCGCTCGCTGACTCAGAGGTGCACGACCGGGCAGGTGAGGGTGCGGGTGATCCCGTCGATGAGCTGCACGCGGCTCACCACCATCTTGCCGAGGTCGTCGACCGAGTCGGCCTCGGCCCGCACGATCACGTCGTAGGGCCCGGTGACGTCTTCCGCGGATACGACGCCCTCGATGCTCCCGACCTCGGAGGCCACTTGGGCGGCCTTGCCGACTTCTGTCTGGATGAGGACGTACGCGCTGACCGCCATGTGGCTTCCTCCTGCGGAACGGCCGACTGGGTCGGTTCACCCTAGCGACCCGGCTGCGGGACCGTTTGCCCGGCTGATGTCAACCGGCGTCGCTGAGACGCTTCTCCAGGCCGGCCAGCTGGTCGCGCAGCGCGTGGGGCATCCGTTCGCCGAGGAAGGCGTAGTGCTCCTCGATCGAAGGCACCTCCTTGCGCCACTCCTCGACGTCGACCCGCAGCAACTCGGCGAGGTCGTTGGCGTCGACGTCGAGCCCGTCGGTGTCGAGCGCGCCGGGGGCCGGGATCCGGCCGATCGGCGTGTCGGTGGCGTCGGCCGAGCCGATCACCCGCTCGACGACCCACTTCACGACCCGGCTGTTCTCGCCGAAGCCGGGCCACAGGAACGAGCCGTCCGGGCCCTTGCGGAACCAGTTGACGTAGTAGATGCGCGGGAGCTTGGCGGTGTCGGTCTGCTTGCCGATCTCGAGCCAGTGGTCGAGGTAGTCGCCCATGTTGTAGCCGCAGAACGGCAGCATCGCGAACGGATCGCGCCGCAGCTTGCCGACCGCGCCGGCCTGGGCCGCGGTCGTCTCCGACGCCATGATCGACCCGAGGAAGACTCCGTGCTGCCAGTCGAACGCCTCGTGCACGAGCGGCACGACCGACGAGCGGCGGCCGCCCACGAGGATGGCCGAGATCGGCACGCCCTTCGGATCCTCCCACTCGGGCGCGATCGTCGGGCACTGGCTGGCCGGCGCGGTGAAGCGGGCGTTCGGATGCGCCGCCGGCGTCCCCGACTCGGGCGTCCAGTCCTGGCGCTTCCAGTCGGTGAGGTGGGCCGGCTTCTGGTGGGTCATGCCCTCCCACCAGACGTCGCCGTCGTCGGTGAGCGCGGTGTTGGTGAAGATCGAGTTCCGGGTGAACGTCTTCATGGCGTTGGGGTTGGTGTCGTCACCGGTGCCGGGCGCGACGCCGAAGAACCCGGCCTCCGGGTTGATGGCGTAGAGGCGGCCGTCGTCGCCGAACTTCATCCAGCAGATGTCGTCGCCGATCGTCTCGACCTTCCAGCCCGGCACGGTGGGGACGAGCATGGCCAGGTTCGTCTTGCCGCAGGCCGACGGGAACGCGCCGGCGAGGTAGCGCTTCTCGCCCTCAGGTGACGTCACCCCGAGGATCAGCATGTGCTCGGCCAGCCAACCGTCGTCGCGCGCCATCGTCGACGCGATGCGCAACGCGAAGCACTTCTTGCCGAGCAGCGCGTTGCCGCCGTAGCCCGAGCCGTACGACCAGATCTCGCGCGTCTCGGGGAAGTGCACGATGTACTTGTTCTCGGCGTCGCAGGGCCACGGCACGTCGGCTTGGCCGGGTTCGAGCGGCGCGCCCACCGAGTGCAGGCACGGCACGAACGCGCCGTCACCCAACACGTCGAGCGCCGGCTGGCCCATGCGCGTCATGATCCGCATCGACGCCGCGACGTAGGGCGAGTCGGTGAGCTGCACGCCGATGTGCGCGATCGGCGAGCCCAACGGTCCCATCGAGAACGGCACCACGTACATCGTGCGGCCCTTCATCGAACCGCGGAACAGCTCGGCCAGTTTCGCCTTCATCTCGGCCGGGTCGGCCCAGTTGTTGGTGGGACCGGCGTCGGCCTCGTCGACCGAGCAGATGAAGGTGCGGTCCTCGACGCGGGCCACGTCGCCCGGATCGGACACCGCCCAGAAGCTGTCGGGCCGCAGCTCGTCGTTGAGCCGGGTGAGCGTGCCCTGCTCCACCATCAATGCGCAGAGGCGGTCGTACTCCTCGCGTGATCCGTCGCACCACTGAACCGCCGACGGTGCGGTGAGCGCCGCGATCTCGTCGACCCACGCCAGCAGCTTCGGATTGGTGGTCACGCCGAGGTGTCCTTTCTCGGGGGGAACCCCTTTGTACCCATGTCCACTTCGGAGCCCAGCCGCAATCCGGTGGCCAGGCCGTCGGGGTTCAGGTCGAAGACGACCCGTTGCCCCTGGCGCAGCATCCGGAAGATCGAGCCGGCCAGCGCATCGTCGGCCAGTTCGATCTCGGCACGGTCGGTGTCCCGGACGAGCGCCCCCACGCCGGTGCCGGGGTCATAGGTCTTGATGACGCCCTGCATGGCCGGACAGTACCGTCGCACTCACATGACCGGCGAGTTCGCACAGATCGCCCGGTTGCGACCGCGGTTCCCGCTCACCGGCGACGACTGCGCCGTCGTGCCCGCTCCGGGCGGTGCCGGGTGGTGGCTCCTCGGAGCCGACGCGGTGGTCGCGGGCGTGCACGGCGACCCCGCGGTCATCGGCCTCGACGGCCTCGCCTGGCGGGCGGTGGTGGCCAACGTGTCCGACGTCGCGGCGATGGGTGGGCGCCCGCGATGGCTGCTCGCCACGGTGTCGGTCCCGCCCGGCGTCGACGTCGACCCGGTCTTCGACGGCATCGCCGCGGCCGCCGCCGAGTACGGCTGCGAGCTGGCGGGGGGTGACCTCACGTCGACGACCGGCCCGCTCGTGCTGTCGGTGTCGATCGTCGGCGCGGTCGACGCCGGGCCCCCGCCGGTGCTCCGGTCGGGTGCCGGTCCCGACGACCGGCTCTACGTCACCGGGCCGCTCGGTGGCGCCGCCGCGGCGTCGTGGCGGCCGCGGCCGACGGCGCGCGTCGAGGAGGGGGAGTCGGCCCGGCTCGCCGGTGCGACCGCCATGATCGACGTGTCCGACGGCCTCGCCGCCGATGTCGGGCACCTCGCCGACGAGTCCGGCGTCGGGATCGAGCTCGACGCGGTGCCCGTCGCCGAAGGGGCGACGCTCGAGCACGCGCTGCACGGCGGCGAGGACTTCGAGCTGGTGATCGCCGGGCCGCCCGGACTGCCCTTCATCGCGATCGGCCGCTGCGTCGCCGACCCGTCGGTGCGCACCCTCGCCGGCGCGCCGCTGCCGGCGGGCGGATGGGAGCACCGCTGGTGAGCCCGGACGTTCCGCGGCGGCGGGTCGCGCTGACGATCGCGGGCGTCGACTCGTCCGGCGGCGCGGGCATCGCCGCCGACCTCAAGACGTTCGAGGCCCACGGCGTGTGGGGGACGGGCGCGGTGACGGCGGTGACCGCACAGGACACGACCGGCGTGCACGCGGTGCACGCGGTCCCCGCGGCGGTCGTGCGGGCCCAGGTCGACGCCGTCGTCGGCGACATCGGCGTGGACGTCGCCAAGACCGGGATGCTGGCGACCGCCGGGATCGTCGACGCGGTCGCGGCCGCGGTGCCGGCCGATGTCCCGCTGGTGGTCGACCCGGTCCTGGTGTCGACGTCGGGCGCGGCGCTGCTCGAGCCCGACGCGGTCGGCCGGCTGCGCGACGCGCTGGTGTCGCGGGCCGCGGTCGTCACGCCCAACCTGGCCGAAGCGGCCGTGCTGACCGGCGCCGGGCCCATCACCGATCGGGCGGGCATGGCCGAGGCGGCGCTGGCCCTCGTGGCGCTGGGCGCCGGCGCGGCGTTGGTGACCGGCGGCCATCTCGCCGGCGACCCGGCCGATTGCCTGGCCCTCGCCGGTGAAGCCGAGGTCCGCTGGCTCGAGGGCCGGCGCATCGACCGCCCCACCACCCACGGGAGCGGCTGCGTGCTCAGCGCGGCGATCGCGGCCGAACTGGCCCGCGGGATGGAGGTCGCCGACGCGTGCGTCGCCGCCAAGCGCTTCGTCGAAGGCGCGATCGCGCATGGCGTCGAGCTGGGGAAGGGGACCGGCCCGGTGGATCCGGGCTGGGCGCGGGACTAGCGGGCCGGGGAAGTCAGGCGGAGGCTCGGCCGCGGCCGGCCTTGACGACCTTGCCGGCCTTGATGCACCCGGTGCAGACGTCGATCCGGCGGGGCGTGCCGTTCACGATCGCCCGGATGCGCTGGATGTTCGGGTTCCACCGCCGCTTGGTGCGAACGTGCGAGTGGCTGATGCTCATGCCGAAGCTGGGGTGCTTTCCGCAGACCTCACACACCGACGCCATGACGCGCACCTTCTCGAAATCGACCTACCGGGGAACCGGGAAACGATAGCAGGCCCACTACGATCCCTCGCCGTGGAGACGCTCGAGCGCCTCGATGCATCCCACCTGCGACGTGCCGTCCGCGGGTACCGCGACGCGCTCCGGGCCCATCAGGACACGATCAACCGCCTCAACGTCTACCCGGTGCCGGACGGCGACACCGGCACCAACATGGCGCTGACCCTCGAATCGGTGGTGGCCGAGCTCGACGGCGCCGACCAGGACATGCCGGGCACGTGCAAGGCGATCAGCCACGGCTCGCTGATGGGCGCCCGCGGCAACTCGGGCGTGATCCTGTCCCAGGTGCTGCGCGGCCTGGCCGACACCTTCAAGGGCATCGACGCCGCCGACGGGGTCGCGGTCGCCGACGCCCTGAAGGGCGCGAGCGACGCCGCGTACGGCGCGGTGATGCGGCCGGTCGAGGGCACGATCCTCACCGTCGTGCGCGAGGCAGCCGATGCCGCCGGCGTCGCCGCGACCGACGGCAAGGCGCTGGTCGAGGTGCTCGACGCCGCCGCGCTCGGCGCGCGCGACGCGCTCGAACGGACGCCCGACCTGCTGCCGGTGCTCAAGGCGGCGGGGGTCGTCGACGCCGGCGGTGCCGGCTTCGTCCTCCTGCTCGACGTGCTGCTCAACATCGCCGACGGCCGGCCGGTGCCCGAGGCCCAAGCGGTGCCGGCCGCCGCGATGGCCGCGGCGGCGTCGAGCGGTGCCGGTCCGGTGGCGCCGGAGCACGACCCGATCGGCGACCTCCGCTACGAGGTCATGTACTTCCTCGAGGCGGCCGATCAGACGATTTCCGCGTTCAAGGACGTCTGGGCCGGCATCGGCGACTCCATCGTGGTCGTCGGCGGCGACGGCTTGTGGAACTGCCACATCCACACCGACGACATCGGCGCCGCGGTCGAGGCCGCCATCGACTGCGGCCGGCCGCGCAACATCCGCGTCACCGACCTGCACGAGCAGGTGGAAGAGGAGCGCTGGGTCCGCGAGGCGCCGGCCGACGAGCCGCCCGACATGACGCCGGTGCCCACCGCGGTGGTCGCGATCGCCACTGGTGACGGCATCCGGCGCATCTTCCGGAGCCTCGGCGTGCAGTCGATCGTCGCCGGCGGTCAATCGATGAACCCGTCGACCGCGCAGATCCTCGAAGCCGTGCAGTCCGCGCCCGCCGACCAGGTCGTCGTCCTGCCCAACAACAAGAACATCATCCCGGTCGCCGAGCAGGTCGACGGGCTCACCGACAAGACGGTGCGGGTGGTGAAGACGAGCGGCATCGCCGAGGGCTTCGCGGCGTTGATGGAGTACGACCCGCAGGCCGACGTCGACGCCAACGCCCGGCTCATGACCGAGTCGGCGCAGCGGGTCACGTCCGGCGAGGTGACGCGGGCGGTCCGCGACTCGAGCTGCGAGGCCGGGCCGATCAAGGCCGGCGACTTCCTCGGTGTCACCCGCACCGGCATCGCGGTCGTCGAGCCGACGCTGGCCGAGGCCACCATCGGCCTCCTCGACCGACTGGTCGGCGACGACCACGAGATCGTCACCCTCATCGAGGGCGAGGGCTCGTCCGCCGCCGACACCCGCCGCGTGACGGAGTGGCTGGCCGAGCACCGATCGGCCATCGCGGTCGAGGTGCACCACGGCGGCCAGCCGCTCTACCCCTACCTCGTCTCGGTCGAGTAGCCGTGGCCCGCCGGCTCGGGCGACTGGCCAAGGAGCCGGTCACCAGTCTCCGCGGCATCGGCCCGAAGAAGGCCGACGCCCTGGCGCAGATGGACATCCACACCGTCCTCGACCTCCTGACGCACTACCCCCTCCGGCACATCGATCGCACGAAGGAGCGGCTCATCCGCGACCTCGAGGTCGGCGAGGAGGCGATGGTGCTGGCGACGGTGCGGCGGGTGCAGTTCGTCCGGTCCCGCAAGGGCCCGCCGCGTGTCACCGTCGACATCAGCGACGGCAAGAGCTACCTGACGTGCACCTTCTTCAACCAGCCGTGGCGCGCCAAGCAGCTCACGGCGGGCACCGAGGCCGTCTTCTTCGGGAAGCTCGACGTGTACCGCGGCAAGCGCCAGATGACCAACCCCGTGGTGGATCTGGTCGGCAACCGCACGGGAAGGATCGTTCCCGTCTACCCGCAGTCGGAGAAGGCCGGGCTGTCGACGTGGGAGATCGGCGAGTGGGTCGAGGAGGCGCTCGATCGCGCCGGCGAGTTCGCCGAGCCGTTGGACGAGGCGCTGCTCGACCGCCTCGACCTCCCCGGTCGCTCCTGGGCCATGCACCACATCCACGCGCCGGAGTCGATCGACGATGCCCATGCCGCCCGGCGCCGGCTGGCGTTCGACGAGCTGTTGCGATTGCAGGTCACGCTGGTGTCGCGCAAGCGGATGTACGAGCGCGAGTCGAAGGGCATCCGCCACGACGTGCACGGCGCGCTCGTCACGCGGTTCCACGACCAGCTTCCGTTCCCGTTGACCGGCGCGCAGCAGCGCGCCATCACCGAGATCTCGGCCGACCTGGCCGGACCACACCCGATGCACCGGCTCTTGCAGGGCGACGTCGGCTCGGGCAAGACCGTCGTCGCGGTGACCGCGCTGCTGACCGCGGTGCAGAGCGGGTACCAGGGCGCGTTGATGGCGCCGACCGAGGTTCTCGCCGAGCAGCACGACATCAGCGTGCGGACGATGCTGGCCGGCTTGACCGTGCCCGACGAGAGCGGATCGCTGTTCGAGGAGCGCCCGGTGACCGTCGGGCTGCTCACCAACCGCACGACCGCCAAGGAGCGCGAGCGGCTCGCCGCCGGGCTGGCCGACGGCAGCATCGACATCCTGATCGGCACCCACGCGCTGATCACCGAGGGCGTGGCGTTCCACGAGCTCGGCGCGGTCGTCATCGACGAGCAGCACCGCTTCGGCGTGGAGCAGCGCGCCGCGCTGCGCGGCAAGGGCGACGACCCCGATGTGCTGGTGATGACGGCGACGCCGATCCCGCGCACCGCGGCGATGACGGTGTACGGCGACCTCGACGTCACCGTGCTCGACGAGCTGCCGCCGGGCCGGACGCCGGTCGTGACGAAGTGGCTCCGCGGGCCGGGCGGCCTCGACCAGCTCGAGGCCTATGACCGGGTGCGGACCGAGGTCGCGGCCGGCCGGCAGGCGTACGTGGTGTGCCCGCTGATCGACGAGAGCGAGAAGATCCAGGCGAAGTCGGCCAAGGAGGAGTTCGAGCGGCTGTCCACCGAGGTGTGGCCCGACCTGCGGGTGCGGCTGCTGCACGGACAGATGGCGTCGCGCGACAAGGAAGCGGTGATGAGCGAGTTCCGTCGCGGCGAGGCCGACGTGCTGGTGTCGACGACGGTGATCGAGGTCGGCGTCGACGTCCCCAACGCGACGGTGATGCTGATCGAGGATGCCGACCGGTTCGGCATCGCGCAGCTGCACCAGTTGCGCGGCCGGGTCGGCCGGGGGAGCGACCAGGCGTGGTGCTATCTGCTCGGCGAGGGGGCGACGCCCGACGCCGAGGAGCGGCTGGGCGCGCTCGAGCGCACGACCGACGGTTTCGAGCTCGCGGAGGTCGACCTCGACATCCGCGGCGAGGGCACGGTGCTCGGCATCCGCCAGAAGGGCCGCAACGATCTCAAGCTGGCATCGCTGAAGCGGGACCGCGAGTGGGTCGTGCGGGCGCGGGAGGTGGCGTTCGAGATCGTCGACGCCGACCCGGGACTCGTCGACCACGACGTGCTGAAGGAGGAGCTCGGCCTGTTGCTGGACGAGGCCGAGGCCGAGTTCCTGTTCAAGTCCTAGGACCGCTTTCCCCGCAGTTGGTGTCGCTGTGCGACACCAACGATGTCCAGAACGCCGCCGCTCGGTCAGGATGGGGACGTGGACCGCGTACGCATCGGAGTTCTGGGCGCCGCTCGCATCGTGCCGGGGGCGCTGACCAAGCCGGCGAAGACCGTGGACGAGGCCGAGGTCGTGGCCGTCGCCGCCCGGGACCCCGAGCGGGCCCGCGCCTTCGCCACCAAGCACGGGATCGCCCGGGTGCACGACTCCTATGACGCGCTGGTCGCCGATCCCGACATCGACGCGGTGTACAACCCGTTGCCCAACGGGCTGCACGGCGAGTGGACGGTGAAGGCGCTCGACGCCGGCAAGCACGTGCTGTGCGAGAAGCCCTTCACCGCCAACGCCGCCGAAGCCGAGGTCGTGGCCGCGGCTGCGGCCCGGACCGGGCTGGTGGTCATGGAGGCGTTCCACTGGCGCTATCACCCGCTGGCGGCGCGGGTGCTCGACATCGTCGACAGCGGCGAGATCGGCGAGCTGCGCCGGGTCGAGGCGGCGATGGCCTTCCCGCTCTTCAAGAGCTCCGACATCCGCTGGCAACTCGACCTGGCCGGCGGCGCCCTCATGGACGCCGGCTGCTATGCGGTGCACCAGGTCCGCACGTTCGCGCGGTCCGAGCCCGAGGTGGTCGGCGCAAAGGCCAAGCAGAAGTCGCCGGGCGTCGACCGCGTCATGGACGCCGAGCTCCGGTTCGCCAACGGCGTCACCGGCCACGTCTTCGCGTCGATGTGGTCGTCCACGATCCTGGCGCTCAAGGCGAACGTCATCGGCGACACCGGCCGCATCGACATCTTCAATGCGACGCAGCCGTCGCTCTTCCATCGCTTCAAGGTGACGACGCCGAGCGGCAAGCGGCGCGAGAAGATCGCCGGCAACGCCACGTACTGGTACCAGCTGAAGGCGTTCTGCGCCGCGGTGCTGCGGGGCGAGCCGACGCTGACGCCGCCGCCGGAGTCGATCGCCAACATGCGGGCCATCGACGCGATCTACACGGCGGCCGGCATGGCGCCCCGGACGGGCCGCCTGGCCTGAGCCCCGCCGCGACGCCGGCGGGTCAGTCGTCGGGCAGGACGATGTCGAAGCGGTCCATGCAGTCGGCGCAGCGGTACGCGAACACGTCGCCGGGTTGGGGCTCGAGCTCGTCGGGGTCGGGCGGCGCGAGCAGATGGGCCCGCCCGCCGCACTCGACGCACACGATCTCGGCATCCGGCTGCATCAGCGGCCCATCAGCGGCTCATCAGCGGCCCATCAGCGGTCGACCTGCACGAAGATGCCCGACGCCTCGACCGCGACCGTCCCGTCGGGCAGGGCCAGCCGGCCGTCGACGCGCTGGCGGCGCCGGGCGTCGCTGCGGTCCCGCCAGGCCTCGATGCGCACCGGCGAGCCGTCGAGGGGCACCGGCCGGCGGTACTTCAGCTCGAGCGTCGCCGTCACGCAGTGGACGCGGTCGAGGACGAAGCCGAGGGCCGCCATCGTCTCGTCGAGGCAGGTCGCCAGCACGCCGCCGTGGATGATCCCCGGCGCGCCGCAGTGCTCGGGCCGCGGCAAGAACTCGGCGACGACCCCGGGCGGCTCGGCCGAGAACACCAGCCCCAACCCGATCGGATTGTCGTCGCCGCAGCCGTAGCAGGTGCCCTCCATCGCAGTGCCGACGCTACCGTCGGTCGCGTGCGCGTCGTGGCTGGCACCGCCGGGGGCCGGCGCCTGGTTGCACCGAAGGGCTCGTCGATCCGCCCGACGAGCGACCGCGTCCGCGAGGCCATGTTCTCCTCGCTGGTCTCGATGGGCGCCATCGACGGCGCCTCGGTGCTCGACCTGTACTGCGGGTCGGGCGCGCTCGGCATCGAAGCCCTGTCGCGCGGTGCCGCCCGGGCCGTCTTCGTCGACGAGACCGCGGCGGCCGTGGCCGCCACCCGGGCCAACCTCTCGGCCACCGGGCTCGCGGCCCGGGCCGACGTCGTGCGGGCCGACGCCGTCCACTTCTGCCGGGACCACCGCGGCGACCGCTTCGACCTGGCGTTCGCCGACCCGCCGTACCAGCTCGACGAGTGGGACGCCCTGCTCGAGACGCTCCCGGCCGGGCTGGCGGTGCTCGAGTCGGACCGGGAACCACGGCTGCCCGGGGGGTGGCGACTTCTCAGGACCAAGCGCTACGGCGGTACCGTTGTGACGCTCACCGAGCTCACCGAGCCAGAGGACTGAAGAGGCCCCGTTGGCGATCGCCATCTACCCAGGTTCGTTCGACCCCGTGCACTTCGGGCATCTCGACATCATCGAGCGCGCCTCGACCCATTACGACACCCTCATCGTCGCCACGATCCGCAACCCGCAGAAGGCCCAGCAGCTGTTCGAGCTGGACGAGCGCGAGGAGATGATCCGTGAGGTCACGGCGCACCTCTCCAACATCAAGGTCGAGTTCTTCAAGGGCCTGCTGGTCGACTTCGCCCGCGATCACGACGTCCGCGCCATCGTGAAGAGCCTCCGCGCGGTGTCGGACTTCGACTACGAGCTGCAGATGGCGCAGATGAATCACCGGCTCTCGGGCATAGATACGTTCTTCATGCCGACCTCGCCGCAGTACTCGTTCCTCTCGTCGAGCCTCGTGCGCGAGGTCGCCCGCTTCGGTGGCGACGTGTCGTCGATGGTGCCGACCGTCGTGGCCCAGCGCCTGAAAGAGCGGTTCGCCAAGTGAGCATCACGTGACCTTCGCCGACCAGAACGGCACCAACGTCGACGCCGAGACGCTCCTGCGCCGCGTCCACGACATCGTCAGCAACGCCAAGCCGATCCCGCTGTCGAACACCGTCCGCCTCGACAGCAAGGAGGAGGTGCTCGAGCTGCTCGACGAGGCGATCACGCGCCTGCCCGAGGAGCTCCGGCAGGCCCGTTGGATGTTGAAGGAGCGCGAGGAGTTCCTCACCAAGACGCAGCGGGAGGCCGACGACATCCTCGAAGCGGCCCGCAACCGGGCGGAGCGGATGGTGCAGCGGACCGAGATCGTGCGCGAGGCCCAGGCGACGGCCCGGCGGACGGTCGAGGAGGCCGACGACGAGGCCCGGCGCCTCCGGCACGAGGCCGAGGACTACTGCGACACCCAGCTGGGCCGGTTCGAGATCGTGCTCGAGCGCACGCTGAAGACGGTCGAGGCCGGGCGCGAGAAGCTCCGCGCCACCCCCGTCGTCCAGGACGAGCCGGCCGAGCTCGAGGGCGCCGACGACGCCTTCTTCGACCAAGACCAGTTGTGACCCGTTCTCGTCGTCGATCCTGAACCGAAAGCGGCCCGTTTCCCGGAAAAGAACATGCGACCGTTCGCCGTCAGCGTCGCCGACATCCACCACCGGCCGGGGGCCCGTCGGCGCGAGCGTCTGGAAGCCGGCCTGCCGGGATTGCAGGTCCTCGACACCGCGGTCCCGGACCAGGCGACGGTCGAGGTCGAGGTGCTGCTCGAAGCGGTGTCCGACGGGATCCTCGCCACCGGATCGGCGCGGGCGCCGTGGCGGAGCGAGTGCCGGCGATGCCTCCGCGCCGTCGAGGGCGACGCCGAGGTCACGTTCCGGGAGCTGTTCGAGGAGCACCCGACCGAGGGCGAGACCTGGCCGTTGCAGCACGAGGAGGTCGACCTCGAGCCGCTCGTTCGTGAATCGCTGCTCTTGGCGCTACCCTTGGCGCCGCTTTGCGACGACGCTTGTCGCGGGCTGTGCCCCACGTGTGGGGCCGACCTCAACGAGGGGCCGTGCGACTGCGTCCCCGACGACCGTGACCCCCGGTGGGCAGCACTCGACGTGCTGCGCTCCGAGCAGGAGAGCTGAAGACGTGGCCGTCCCGAAGAAGAAGACATCGAAGATGAAGAGCCGGACCCGGCGGGCGTCGAACTGGCGACTCGAGGCACCGGCGCGCAGCGAGTGCCCGCAGTGCCACCAGGCCAAGCTGCCCCACGTCGTGTGCGCGAACTGCGGGTGGTACGGCGGCCGCCAGGCCATCGACGTCAGCTGAGGCCGGCGTGCTGCCGATAGCGGTCGACGCCATGGGCGGCGACCGCGCCCCGGGCGAGATCATCGCCGGCGCCCGGCAGGCGGCCGACGAGCTCGGCGTTCCGGTGGTCCTCGTGGGGCGGCCCGACGCCATCGACGCCGCCGGCGGGCCGCAGGGTCTCGACGTCATCGCGGCGTCCGAGGTCATCGAGATGCACGACGACCCGGCGCACGGCGTCCGCCGCAAGAAGGACGCGTCGCTGGTGCGGGCTGCCGAGGCCGTCCGGGACGGGCGGGCCTCGGCCATGATCTCGGCCGGGAACACCGGCGCGACCATGGCCAGCGCGCTCCTGCGGATGGGGCGGGTGAAGGGCGTGCTGCGCCCGGCGATCGCCACGCCGATCCCGCACCCCGGCCATCACCCGACCGTCCTGCTCGACGCCGGGGCCAACGCCGAGTGCACGCCGCAGTACCTCGTCCAGTTCGCGCAGATGGGGTCGGTCTTCGCCGCTCGCCGCTACGGCATCGAGCGGCCGCGCGTCGCCCTCCTGTCGATCGGCGAGGAGGACACGAAGGGGACGCCGCTGGTCAAGGAGACCCACGCGCTCCTGACGAAGACGCCAGGGATCGAGTTCGTGGGCAACGTCGAGGGGCGGGACCTCATCGGGGACGCGGCCGACGTGGTGGTCACCGACGGGTTCACCGGCAATGTGGCCCTCAAGACGCTCGAGGGGGCGCTGAAGTTCCTGGTCGGAGCCATCGCGGCCACGCTGCCGGCGGAGTCGCTGGCCCCGTTGCTGCCCCTGGCGGCCGACATGGACCCGGACAGCCACGGCGGCGCCGTGCTCCTGGGTGTGGACGGTGTGTGCATCATCAGCCACGGATCGTCGACCGCTCGTGCCATTGTGAACGCGGTCCGGGTGGCCAGCGAGATGGTCGCGGCCGATCTGGTCGCCGACCTAGGTGACGCCGTCGCGTAGAATTCCCCCTCGTGCCGGCCGAAACCCACGTCGAACAGGGCCCGCTCGACCGCCAGCAGGTGTTCGAGCTCATCCGTGACCGCCTGGCGGACATCCTCGAGGTCGAGCCCGCCACGATCACCGAGGGCGCCTCGTTCACCGACGACCTCGACGCCGACTCGCTGGCGCTGATCGAGCTGGTCGAGGCGCTGGAGGACGAGCTGGGCGAGCGCTCCGTCGGGTTCCGCATCGACGACGAGGACCTCGAGGACCTGAAGACGGTGCGCGACGCGGTCGACTATGTGCACGGCCGCCTTACCGGGGCGGCCTAGATCACCTCTGCGGAGGCAGTGTCAGCCCTGGAGGGGCGGTTGGGTTGGAGCTTCGGCGATGGCGACTTCCTCGTCCGCTCCCTCGCCCACCGATCCTGGTGTGCCGAGAACCCGGGCACGGAGTCGAACGAGCGGCTCGAGTTCCTGGGCGACGCCGTGCTCGGCCTGGTCGTCACCGACCACGTCTTCGGCACGTACCCGGCGCTGCCCGAGGGCGAGCTGGCCAAGGTGCGGGCGTCGGTCGTCAACGCCGGGGTGCTGGCCGAGCTGGCCGCCGAGCTGGAGATCGGCCGGGCCCTCGCGCTCGGCAAGGGCGAGGACGCCTCGGGCGGCCGCGAGAAGCCGTCGATCCTGGCCGACGCCATGGAAGCGGTGATCGGCGCGGTCTACCTCGACGGCGGGTGGCGGCCGGCGGCCGAGCTGGTGATGCGCCTGCTGGGCGACCGGATCGCCGAGGCCGCGGCCGGGCCCGGCGGCCAGGACTTCAAGACGCGGTTGCAGGAGCTGGCGGCCCGCCAGTTCGACCAGTTGCCGCGCTACGACGTGCGCGACGAGGGCCCCGACCACGCCAAGCTCTTCTACGCCGTCGTCTATGTCGACCAACTGGCGCGGGGCGAGGGTCAGGGGCGGTCGAAGAAGCAGGCCGAGCAGGCGGCGGCCCGCCAGGCCTGGCTCGCGTTGCAGACGGAGCACGCCAGTGCCTGAGCTGCCCGAGGTCGAGACGCTGCGCCGGGACCTCGAGAAGGAGGTCGTCGGCCGGCGCATCAAGGCGGTGGCCGTCAACGGCACCCGATCGGTGCGGCGCGTCACCAAGAAGGTGTTCATCGGCCGCGTCGAGGGGCATCGCATCATCGGCATCAACCGCAAGGGCAAGTACCTGCTCGTGCGGCTCGACGGCGGCGACATCCTCGTCGTGCACCTCGGCATGAGCGGCCAGCTCCTCCGAGCCAAGTCGGCCAAGGAGCCGAAGGAGAAGCACACCCACGCGGTGTTCACGTTCAGCCAGGGCGGCGAGCTGCGCTTCGTCGACCCGCGGACGTTCGGTGAGCTGTTCGTCACCACGCCCGACGAGTTGATGACCGAGGTGCCCGAGCTGGCCCACCTCGGGTTCGACCCGCTCGAGGACATCATGAGCTGGGTCGACTTCGGTGAGCTGCTGCGCAAGAGGAACGTCAAGCTGAAGGCGCTGCTGATGGACCAGAAGTTCATCGCCGGCATCGGCAACATCTACAGCGACGAGATCCTCTTCGGCGCCGGCCTGCGATGGGACCGCACGTCGGAGTCGTTGACGTCGCAGGAAGTGCGCCGGCTCTATCGCGCCATGATCGAGACGCTGCAGGACGCGGTGAAGCACCGCGGGTCGTCGTTGGCCGACGAGCAGTACCGCGACCTGTTCGGTGCGGTCGGCGAGTTCCAGAGCCAGCACAAGGTGTACGACCGCGAAGGCGAGGCGTGCCGGCGGTGCCGGTCGACGATCGTGCGCGTGAAGGTCAACGGCCGCTCGTCGTTCCTCTGCGAGCAGTGCCAAGTTTGACCGTCTGACGGGCGCCGACGGTCGACCACCTGCGGGGTGGGCTGCGCGAACAATGTCGGCATGGCGGCACTGCTGATCTACGACGGGGATTGCCGGTTCTGCACCACGTACGCGATGTGGCTCGCCGGCGAGTGGACCGCACCGGCGGATGCGCTGTCCTGGCAACAGCTCGGCACCACGGGTCTGGCCCGCCGCGGGCTGAGCCCAGCCGACGCGCGGGAAACGGCGTGGTGGATCGACGGCGAGGGTCGCCGCTTCCGCGGCCACCGCGCCGTCGCGCACGCGATGCTCGCGGCCGGCGGGTGGCGGGCCGTGGTGGGCCGGCCGTTGCTGCTCCCGCCGGTCTCGTGGCTCGGCCGTCCGGGTTTCTGGGCGGTGACGCGGTGGCGGCACCACGTCGTCAGTGCGGGCGGCTCCGCCAGTACAGTCTGAGCCCGACGCGCGCCAGGACGACCACCGCCAACGCGCCCGGCAACCGCAACGGCGTGAACAGCACCGCGCCCGCCGGGATGTAGGAGAGCAGCATCACCTTGAGGACGAGGCTGCTCGGCTCGCGGGTGGACGGCCCGGCATCGGCGGGCGGCGCATCGCGGCGCGATCTCCCCGACCGCCGCGGGTTCCGCGACGTCGACGGGTCGGCCGGCGGCGGCGCCGCGTAAGGCACGACGGCGTCGGCCGGGATCACGCTGGTCTCCGGGCGCGCCGGCACACTCGCCCGGACCGCGCTCAAGGGCGCGCCGGTGGCGGTGTCGAATGCGGTCAGGCCGGTCTCGTGTTCGACCGCGGCCGCGACCTGCCGCAGGAGATCGACGCTGCCGGGCGCGGTGAGGAGCAGTCGCGGCGGACGGAACGACAGCTGCATTCCGGTGGCGGGGTCGTCGAGCTCCCGCATGGAGTCGCCGCCGGCCGTTCGGATCGCCGGCGCCAGGACGCGGATCCGGCGCTCGAGCCGGTCCCAGAGCGCGATCTGGCCCTCGGTGAGCGCGGTGGCCGGCGCGGGCGCGGCGTCGAGCGCGGCCGTGGCGTCGGCGAAGGTCCCGCCCGGCCGGGGCGCCAGGAAGCAGATGTCCATGGCCACCCGCGGAAGATACCGACCGCCCGCCCCCGGCGCGGGAATCAGGGTGCGCGTCCGGGTGCCGCGCGGCCGCTACCGTGGCCGCGCGTGTTCCTGAAGTCGCTGACGCTCAAGGGCTTCAAGTCCTTCGCCGACACCACCACGCTCGAGATGGAGCCCGGGATCACGGTGGTCGTGGGCCCCAACGGCAGCGGCAAGTCCAACGTCGTCGACGCCGTCGCGTGGGTGCTCGGCGCGCAGGCACCCAGCACCGTGCGCTCGCAGAAGATGGACGACGTCATCTTCGCCGGGTCGTCGAAGCGCCCGGCGTTGGGCCGGGCCGAGGTGAGCCTCACCATCGACAACTCGGCGGGACTCCTGCCGATCGAGTTCACCGAGGTGACGATCACCCGCACGCTGTTCCGCAGCGGCGACAGCGAGTACGCCATCAACGGCGCGCCGTGCCGGCTGCTGGACGTGCAGGAGCTGCTCTCGGACTCGGGCGTCGGCCGCCAGCAGCACGTCATCGTGTCCCAGGGCCAGCTCGACAGCGTGCTCAACGCACAACCGACGGACCGGCGACTGGTCATCGAGGAGGCGGCCGGGGTTCTGAAGTACCGGCGGCGGCGGGAGAAGGCGCAGCGGCGGCTCGAGTCCACCGAGGGGAACCTGCTGCGGCTGCAGGACCTGCTGCGGGAGGTCCGCCGCCAGCTGCGGCCGCTCGAGAAGCAGGCGGACGCGGCC
Organism: Acidimicrobiales bacterium; assembly: GCA_025463925.1. Lineage (GTDB taxonomy): Bacteria > Actinomycetota > Acidimicrobiia > Acidimicrobiales > AC-14 > RYN-50. The sequence goes on from JAODBK010000029.1 coordinate 29,111, forward strand.
CGCCGCCACGGCGACCTGCAGGCCGAGCTCAACGGGTTGCGCCGCCATCTCGCCGGACGGGAGCTGGCCGGTTTGCGGGCCCGGCTGGAGGCCACCGCCCGGGCCCAGGGCGAGCTGGCCGGCAGCGAGCGGGACGTGAGGGCCGCGCTGGCCTCCCTCGACACCGACGTGATGGCCGCCGAAGCCGAGCTCAATGCCGCCACCACTGGTGCCGATCATGAGGACACCGGCGACGCCTTGTCACGCGCCGAGGGTCTGCGGGAACGGGCGCGGGGCCTCGCCGCGGTGTTGACAGAGCGGCGCCGGTCCATCGAACGCGACCGGCAGTCGTCGGTCGACGCCGGCGTCGTCGCCAGCCTCGAGGCCGACGCCACCCACCTGGGCGCGCAGCTGGAGGGGGTCGAAGCGGAAGCGACCGGACTGGTGCCCCAGGCCGGCGAGCTGGCCGAAGCCGAGGGCGAGCTGGCCGCCGAGCGGGCCGCCTTCGACGGCGAGTGGGGCGCTGACGGCGACCTGTCGACGGGTGGGGCCAGCGGCGCCGCGGCCGAGGTGCGGGGCGAGTTGGCCGCCGTGCGAACCGGCGTCGAGCGGGGCCGCACGGAAGTGGCCCGGCTCGAGTCGCGCCGGTCGGCGCTGGCCCAAAAGGGCGCGCTGCTCGCCGCCGAGGCCGAGCGGCTGCGGACCCAGATCGCCGAGGCTCAAGCCGCGGAGGAGGGGCTGGTCCCCGAGGTCGACGCCGCCGCCACCGACGCCACCCGTCTCCGGGACGCGCAAGCCGAGGCGGAGGCGGTGCTGCGGGAGGCGGAGGCCGAGCACCGGTCGTGGACGGCTCGATCGGAAGCCCTGGCCATGGCACTCGACGAGGCCCGGGCCCGGGCCGGTGCCGAGCGGCTGGCCGGTGTCGACGGCGTAGTCGGCACCCTGCTCGAGCTGGTCGAGGTCGACGGCGGGTGGGAACAGGCCTTCGAGGCGGCCGCCGGTGAGGCGATCGCCGCGGTCGTCGTGGACGGAGCCGATGCCGCCCGCCGGTCGATCGAGGCGCTGCGAGCGGGTGACGCGTCGGGCGCGGTGCTGGCCATGCCGGTACCCGGATCCGGCGCCGAACCGGCCGGGTTGCCCTTGTTCGGCGAGCCGGTCCGCTCGCACGTCCGGGCCCGCCTGCCAGGGGTCGAAGCCCTCCTCGACCGGCTGCTGGTGAGCGCGGTCGCGGCGCACGACTGGGTCGCAGCCCTCGACCTGGCGATCGCCCATCCCGAGCTGGTCGTG
>JAODBK010000042.1 GCA_025463925.1 Acidimicrobiales bacterium
GCACCGGGGGGCGCCGACCCCGAGCCGCAGCCGGCCCCGGCCCCGGCCCACACGCCGAAGGCGCCGATCGCGTCGGCGCCGGCCGTCGAGCCCAAGGCAGATGGGCCGCGATTCGAGCCGGCCGGCCGGGTCATCACGGTCGCGGCCGCGCTGACCGCGCTGGCCGCCGGCCGGGGCGCCGGCCCGCGTGTCGTCACCGCGGCCGCCCTCGTCACCGCGACCGTCGTCGTGTGGGCCCTGGCCGACCGGTCCACCACGCGCGCCGCGAGGGTCCGGGTGTTCGCGGTCGTGCTGGCCGACCTCGTCCTCGTCGGCTTGGCCGTCGTCGGCGCGGCGCATTTCCGGGCGCCGGCGCTCGGAGTGCTGGCCGCCGTCCCACCGGTCGCGCTGCATGCCGGCCAGGGAGGTCGCGACCGGGGCTTGTTCGTCGGCCTGGCCGCGCTGGCCATGGCGATCGCGGCGGCGATCATCGCGCCGTCGGGCCACGCATTGAACCTGCTCGGCGCGGTCGCCGGCGCCGCGGCGCTGGTGTGGATCGCAGTCGCGGTCGCCAGCATCACCGAGGCGCATCGAGCGGCCGAGACGGTCGTGCGCGACTCGGCCAAGGCGTTGGCCGAGTTCCGCGCCGAGATCGTGACGACGGTGTCGCACGAGGTGCGGACGCCGTTGACGCTCATCCAAGGCCTCACCTCGACGTTGGCCCACCGGTGGCCGAAGTTGCGAGAGGCCGAGAAGCTCGACCTCATCGACACGATCGCGTTGAACGTCGCCTCGCTCGACTCGTCGATCCTCCACTTCCTGGACGCGTCGCGCATCGCGCGGGGCGAGTTCCCGATCGAACCCCAGACGCTCGAGCTGGCCGACGTGCTCCACGCGGTCGAACGCAAGCTCTCCACCGTGCTGGCCGGCCACACCGTCCATCCGACGCTGCACGCGCCGACGGTGTGGGCCGACCGGGACGCGCTGGTGCGGATCCTCGAGCACCTGTTGTCGAACGCAGTCCGCTTCTCGCCGCTCGGCAGCCCGATCTTCGTGCGGTCGGAATCGAGCGACGACGGCGTCGCCATCTCGGTCACCGACCGCGGCCTGGGCATCCCCGAGGCCGATCTCGAGCTCATCTGGCAACCGCTGTGGCGGGCCGACGTGAAGGAGAGCGGTGTGAGCCGCGGCGCCGGGCTCGGGCTGACGATCGTCCGCCAGCTGGTCGAGGCCCACGGTGGGAGCTCGGGGGTGACGTGGTCGTCGGCCGGCAAGGGTTCCACCATCGAAGTGACGTTCCCGGCCGCGGTGCTGCCGTGACCACGCCCGTCCCGCCGATGCCGGCGCGAGCGATGGTCCCCGGCCCTCCGGAGCGGTGGGCGGCGCTGTTCGAAACGGTGTTGTGGACCGCGCCGGTCGGCATCGCGGTGTTCGATCTCGAGCTGCGCTACCTGCTCGTCAACGATCGGCTGGCCGAGTGGCACGGCGCGCCGGCCGACGAGCACGTCGGCCGGACGCCGATCGACGTGCTGGGCCGGTCCGGCGAGCCCGTCGCCGAAGCGTTGGGGCGGGTGCTCGCCGGCGGCATGCCCGTGCTCGACCAACCAGTCGCCGCCGCGCCGGCGTCGCGGACCGCGAGCTATTACCCGGTGCGCGACGCGGCGGGCGCGCTGTTCGCCATCCAAGCCGTCGTCGTCGAGACCGCAGGTGCGGCCGACGATCGCTTGACCTTCCTGGCCGAGGCCGGCGTGGCGCTCGCCGGCAGCCTCGATCTCGTCGAGGTGCTCCAGCGCGTCGCCGAGCTGGCGGTACCGGCATTGGCCGATTGGTGCGCGGTCGACGTCATCCGCGACGACGGCGCCATCGAGCAGGTTGCGATCGCGCGCCTCGACGAGCGGCAGGCGGCCCGCGCCACCGAGCTCCGGATCAACAAGGGGCTCGACCCGAACGCGCCGATCGGCGTGGCCGCGGTCCTGCGCGGCGGGCCCAGCGAGCTGTATCCCGACGTGCCCGACAGCCTGCTCCAGGCCTACGCGCGGGACGCCGAGCACCTCGCGCTGCTCGAGGCGCTCGGCATGCGATCGGTGATCGTCGTCCCGCTCGCCGCTCGCGGCCGCACGTTCGGCGCGATCACGTTGACGACCACCGACTCCGATCGCAGGTACGGCCCGAACGATCTCGCGTTGGCCGAGGACCTGGCCCGGCGGGCCGCGCTCGCCGTCGACAACGCCAATCTCTACCGCGAGTCACAGGAGGAGGCGCGAGCCCTCGAGCGCGAGATCGCCGCCCGGCGGCGGGCGGAGACGACGGCCCGCTTCCTCGCCGAGGCCAGCACGATCCTCGCGTCGTCGCTCGACCTGGACCGCACGGTCAGCGAGGTGGCCCGGCTCACGCTGGCGCACCTCGCCGACGTCTGCGCCGTGGACCTGGTCGACGACCACGGCCTGCGCCAGGTCGCGGTGGCGCACACCGATCCCGAGCTCGAAGCGGCCATCACCATCGCCCGGGCGCGCTGGACCGATCCCGGCCCGAGCGACCACCCCGCGGCGCAGGTGCTGGCGACCGGCCGGTCGATCGTCGTCGGCGCGCCGAGCACCGTCACCTGGTCGGCGCCGGCCGACGACCCCGACCAGAAGCGGCTCCTCGATCGGCTCGGCATCACGGCGGTCCTGCTCATGCCGCTCACCGCCGGAACGCAGGTCGTCGGCATCATGGCGCTCGGGCGCACCGGCGACGGTCGCGAGTTCCTGCCGTCCGACGTCGAACTGGCCGAGGACCTCGCGCGCCGCGTCGGGATCGCGGTCGACAACGCCCGGCTGTACGAGGAGCGCTCGCGCGTCGCCCGCGCCCTGCAGCAGAGCTTGCTGCCACCGCTGTTGCCGGAGATCCCGGGTGTCGAGATCGCGGCGCGCTACCGCCCGACGGGCGCCGGCAACCTCGTCGGCGGTGACTTCTACGACGTCTTCCAGGATGGCGACGCCAACTGGGCCGTCGTCGTCGGCGACGTGGCGGGGATCGGCGCCGAGGCGGCCGCGATCACGGGAGTGGCGCGCTACACCGTGCGCGCGGTCGCGATGCACGAGTACCGCCCGAGCGAGGTGCTGCGCGCGTTGAACGACGCCATCTTGCGCCAACGACCCGACGAGCGGTTCTGCACCGCGGTCTACCTGCGGCTCGAGCTGCAGCCCGACGGCGCGCGCGCCGTGCTCAGCTGCGGCGGCCATCCACCGCCGCTCGTGCTGCGGGCCGACGGGCGGGTCGAGGTCGTGGAGGCGGCGCTCGGCAACCTGCTCGGGCTCTTCGAGGACGTGCATCTCAGCGACGCCGTCGTGCGGCTCCGGCCGGGCGACGCGGTGATCCTCTACACCGACGGCGTGATCGAGGCTCGCCGGCCCGACGGGTCGCTGTTCGGTCAGGACCGGCTGGTCGAGCTGGTCCGGCGGCAGACCGGGACGTCAGCCGAGACGATGGCCCGGCGCATCGAGAGCGCGGTGCTGGCCGATCATCCCGACCGGCCCACCGACGACGTCGCCATCGTGGTGCTGCGCGTCAACGGGTGAATCGTCGCGATCAGTCGCCGCCGCCGTTCCCGTGGCCGCCCTTGGTCTTGCCGGGCAACTTGGGCAGCGTGACGTTGACGAGCGGCGCGGCCGTGGTCGGCGGCGTCGTCACCGTGGTGGCCGGCGACGCGTTGGTCGGCGTCGCGACTGCCGGCTTGCCGTTCCGGCTGCTTCCGGCCAGCGCGCCCATCGCGGTGAGGCCGAGCAGCACGAGGACGCCGAGCCACACTGCGATCGCGACGGCGCGACGGGTGGGCGACCAGCCGGCGGCCACCGGCGCCCGCTCGCCGGCGGCCGAAGGCGGCATCGCGAGCACGGTGGTGGCGTCGGCCGGCGGTGGTTCGACGAACGCCGTCGCGTCCGCCGCTCCGGCACCGGCGGTGGCTGATGCCGCCAGCGCGTCTCGCATGTGCTCGGCCGACGCGAAGCGATCGTCCGGGTCCATGCGCAGTGCCCGCTCGATGGCGGCCGCGAAGCCCGGGTCGGCGTCGGGCCGAACCTCGGCGAGCGGTCGGTGCGCGCCCTGGCTGACCGCGTGCGCGACGAGCACCGGCGTCGAACCGGTGAACGGCTTCTCGCCGGCGAGGGCCTCGTAGAGCACGACGCCGAGGGAGTAGAGGTCGGAGCACGCGGTCGCGGGCGAGCCACTCAGCCGCTCGGGCGCGAGGTACGCCGGGGTGCCGAGCAGCTGGCCGGTCGCCGTAGTGTCGACACCTCCGTCGACGCTCTTGGCGATGCCGAAGTCGGCGATCTTCGCCCGGTCGTCCGCGCTGATGAGGATGTTGCCGGGCTTGACGTCACGGTGGACGATGCCGGCGGCGTGGGCCGCGCCGAGCGCGCCGAGCACGTCGATGGCGACGGCCCGCAACCAGGTCTCGTCGATCGGGCCCTCGGCCATCCGGTCGGCGAGGGTCTCACCGGGCAGCCGCTCCATCACGAGGAACGGGCGGCCGGCGTCCTCGCCGACGTCGAACACACCGACCGCGTTGGGGTGCGACAACCGCGCCGCTGATCGGGCTTCGGCCTCGAAGCGGGCTCGCAGGTCCGGCCGCACCGCGAGGTGCGGCAGCAGCATCTTGACCGCGACGGGACGGCCGAGGCGTTCGTCGACCGCGTCCCACACCTCGGCCATGCCGCCACGGCCGAGCAGCTCGCCACATGCGTACCGGCCGGCCAGCAGACCGGCGTGCTCGGTGGTCTCCACGACCCGGACGGTCTACCCGATCGTGGGCCGGGGCTACCTACTCAGGCCTGAAGCTCCAGGAGGAAGGGGTTGGCGACGCGCTCGCGGCCGATGGTCGTGACCGGCCCGTGGCCGGGCAGGACGTGAGTGTCGTCGGGCATCGGAAGGATCTTCTCGGCCATCGACGCCATCAGCTGCTCGTGCGACCCGCCCGGCAGGTCGGTGCGGCCGATCGAGCCGGCGAAGAGGTGATCGCCGGAGAAGAGCACCCGCTCGCCCTCCACCTCGAGCAGGAAGCACACCGACCCCTTGGTGTGACCGGGCGTGTGGATCGCGGTGAAGGTCATCCCCGCGCCCGACACCTGCTGGCCGTCGTCGAGACCGAGCACCAGCTCGGGCGGCCGCAAGTCGAGGCCCTCGGCGGCGAGGTACTGGCCGAAGCCGCCGCTCGTGCCGGCCGGGTCGAGGAGCATGTGCCGGTCGTCGTCATGGATGTGCACCGGGACGTCGTGGTCCTGCGCGTGCACGACGGTGCCGACCCCGCCCACGTGGTCGACGTGGCCATGGGTGTTGAGCAGCGCCACCAGTCGCAGGCCGTCCTCGGCCAGCTGCTCGAGGATCGCGCTCGGATCGGGGGGCGCGTCGACTAGCACGCACTCGCCGCCCGGGCCACTGGCCGACGCGATCCACGCGTTGGTCTGCGCGATCCAGAGCGGCAGTCCCTTGATGAACATGGCAGGACCGAACCTACCCGCGCCGCAGCAAGTGGCCGACCTCGGCGACCCGCGGGTCGGCTTGGATCTCCTCGAGGCTCTTCGGCAGCGCCCGCGACCAGTTGGGCCACTCGTCGACGGTGCCCGGCATGTTCGGCCGCTCTTCGACGGCGAGCGGGTCGTCGAGCGTCGCCGCGAGCAGCCGCGACGGCGCGTCGCCCAACGCGCGGTACACACCGCGCACGACCTCGTCGACCGGCGCGTCCTCGTCGACCGAGGCCAGCGCCCGCACGCGCTCGCGCAGCTCCGCGGTGCCACGCTCGTTGGGCTTGGTGCCGATCCGCCGCTGGGCCTCCAGGTCGGCGCCACTCCACAAGCCGGCGACCGTCGGCAGGTCGTGGGTGGTGACCGCGGCGAGCGCCCGCTCGGGGTATTCGGTCGGCGGCCGGTCCTCGAACCACAGCAACCGGTAGGACAGCACGTCGCGCGCCATGAGCTCGGCCCGCACCTCGTTCTCGACGGTGCCCAGGTCCTCGCCGACCAGCCACGCGCCGGCGCGGGTGCTCTCCAGCGCGACGATGTCGAGCAGGTCGGCCGCCGGGTACCGCACGTAGGTCCCGTCGGTGGGCGCGAGACCTTCCGGGATCCAGAACTGGCGGAAGAGCCCCATGACGTGGTCGAGCCGGACCCCGCCGGCGTGCGCGAACGCCGATCGCATCGTGCGGATGAACGGTTCGTATGCCATGGCGCGCAGCCGCCACGGATCGAACGGCGGCAGACCCCAGTTCTGGCCCTGGGTGTTGAACTCGTCGGGCGGTGCGCCGACGGCGACCCCGCGTGCGAATGCATCCGGCCACATCCACGCGTCGGCCCCGTTGGGCTCGACACCGACGGCGAGGTCGGCGCACAGCGGGATGGTGCGTCCGGCTTCGGCGAGTTGCCGATCGATCCGCCACTGCAACCACATGTGGAACAGCACTCGCGCCGCGTGCTGGTGCCGGAAGGTCGCGACCGCGTCCGATCCCGCGCCGCGGAGTGGCGCCGGCCACTGCGGCCACGGGCCGTCGATCCGCTCGTCCAGCGCGCAGAACGTCGCGTAGTCCACCAGCGCGCGACCCTGATCGATGCACCACGCGTCGAACTCCGGGCCCGGGTGAGCGGACGGGTCCTCCCACTCGCGCGCCAACGCCGCCATCTTCAACTGGAACACCGCGTCGCGGTCGATGCGTCGCTCCGAGTTCAGCGCCCGCCCGTCGTCACCGGCGACGCGGAGGTACAGGGGATTGCGGAACACCCGGCTGCTCGGGGAGTAGGGGCTGGCGACCTGCGGGAGCGTCGGCCGGGCGGCGTGCAACGGGTTGACCAGGCAGAAGCCGGCACCGAGCTCGGCCGCCGACCATCGGCCCAGCTCCGCCAGGTCGGCGAGGTCGCCCACGCCCCAGCTCCCGGCCGAGCGCAGCGCGTAGAGCTGGACGGCGAAGCCCCATGCCCGCAGCTCGGGGAGATGGCACCGACCCGGGCTGACGACGAGGAGCCGCTCGGGCCGGTCGTCGGCCACGATGCGGTGGTAGCCGAGCGGGACGTCCGACGGCAGCTCTCCGGCGACGAGCATCTCACCCCCGTCCTCCAGCACGAGCCGACCGCGACCGACGGGCATGGCCGCGCCGGCGCGCGCGACCACGACGGCGTCGCTCTCGGTCGGCGGGGCCTCGTCGCGGTCCGCGTCCATCGCGCCCAGGATCGCGTCGACGGTCTCGGGCGGCGCGTCGTGCCATTGCCCGGCCGCGTCCCAATAGCCAGGCGCGACGCCCCAGTCGGGCGCGGTCACGGCACCATCGCCGCCTGAGCGCGGCGCCGGACCAGGCGCCCGCGCAGCAGCACGATGCCGGCGACCGTGAGCAATCCGCCGGCGATCATGCGGAGCTGGAACTCCTCGCCGAGGAACACCACCCCGACCGCGACGGCGACGACCGGCGCGACGTACGTCACCACCGACGCGGTCGTCGGCCCGAGCTCGGCGATCGACCGGTAGTTGAGGACGTACGCGACTCCGGTGCCCACCATGCCGAGGAGCAGCAGGGCGACGACCCGGGTGAAGGTGAGCGAGACGCCACGGTCGGACACCGCCAGCCCGGCCGGGACGAGCAGCGCGATCGCGGCCGTCAACACCTGGCCGGTGGCGGCCGTCATCGGCTCGATCCCGGAGAGCCGGCGTTGCGCGAACGCGAACGTCAACCCGTAGCACGCGGCCGCCGCGACCGCGGCCGACTCGCCCGTCACCGACGACGAGTTGAGATCGCCGCCGCCGAGGCCGGCGGCGATCGCGACGCCCCCCAACCCGAGCAGCAGGCCGCCGAGCTGCACCGGCCGGAGCCGCTCGCGAAGGAGCACCGCGCCGAACGCCGCCGCGAACAGCGGCGTCGACGCGTTGAGCACCGAGGTGAGCGCGGACGAGATGCGGCCCGGTTGCTCGGCCCAGGCGAGCAGGCTGAACGGGATGGCGCTCCCGAGGACGCCCATCACCGCCATGTCCCGCCACGTCCTCAGGTCCGCGGGCAGCCGGAGGCGGGCCGATCGGAGCACCGCCAGCAGGACGAGCGCGCCGAGGGTGCACCGGGTGCACGCCACCGCGACCGGCGGCATGCCCTTGACGGCCACCTTGATGAACAGGAACGACCAGCCCCAGATCCCGGCCAGGAGGACGAGGCGCCGCACCGGGCCACTGTATTCAGGCGGGCGCGGTATTCAGGCTGCTCGACTGGCCGGGAGGCGTTTACACTTGTTGGTCCTATGTCGCGGTGGCTCATCGAGCGACGACTGTCCGACGTCGCCGACCGGTTGAAGCGGGCGCGCGCCGAGCTCGCCGTGGTCGACGAGCAGCTCGCCTTCTTCGCCGAAGAGGCCGACGAGACGCGCCTCCGGGCACTCGTCTCGGAGACACCGCTGGCCGACCGCGACCACCACGAGGCCCAGAAGCACGCCGACGCAATGGCGCGACACCATGCCGATGTGCTGGCATCCATCCAGGAGTTGGAACGGTCCCAGGACGAGCTGCTCGACCGGCTCGTCGCGGAATCGCGCTGACAGCCAGCCAGATCCCCCAAGGAGCGAGCCTTGCCGGTGCGCGTCGTGGTCGCCGAGGACGAGGCAATCATCCGTCTCGACCTCAAGGAGATCCTCGAAGAAGAGGGCTATGAGGTCGTGGGCGAGACCGGTCGCGGCGACGAAGCCGTCGGGCTGGTGCGCGAGCTGTCGCCCGATCTCGTCATCCTCGACATCAAGATGCCGGGGCTCGACGGCCTCAGCGCCGCCCGGGAGATCGCGGCCGAGCGGCAGGCCGCGGTCCTCATCCTCACCGCGTTCAGCCAGCGCGATCTGATCGAGCAGGCGCGCGACGCCGGCGCGCTGGCGTACCTCGTCAAGCCGTTCCAGAAGAGCGAGCTCATCCCCGCGCTGGAGGTGGCCCTCGGCCGGTTCAAGGAGCTGCAGGCACTCCACAAGGAGAACCAGAGCCTCGAGGAGCAGCTCGAGACCCGCAAGATCGTCGACCGGGCCAAGGGCAAGCTCATGGACGAGCACAAGCTCAACGAGAACGACGCCTTCAACTTCATCCAGAAGACGGCCATGAAGACGCGGCTCAAGATGATCGACGTGGCCCACCAGATCCTCGACGGATCGCTGGCCCCGTAGCCGCCGTCAGGCCATACCATCGGCCGCAGACATGGCGCCGATCCTGCTGCTCGACGGCAACTCCCTGGCCTACCGGGCGTTCTTCGCGCTCCCGACCGACATGGCGACGGCCAGCGGGCAGGTGACGAACGCGGTGTTCGGCTTCACGTCGATGCTGATCAACCTGCTGAAGGACCACAAGCCCGACGGCATCGCGGTCGCCTTCGACCGGCCCGAGCCGACGTTCCGCCACGAGATGATCGACACCTACAAGGCCGGTCGGGCCGCGGCGCCGGACATCCTCCGCCAGCAGATGGGCCTGGTCCGCCAGGTGGTGGAGGCGCTGCAGATCCCGCTGCTGGAGGCGCCGGGCTTCGAGGCCGACGACATCCTCGCCACGCTGGCGACGCAGGCGCGCGACGACGGGCGCGACGTCATCGTGGTCACCGGCGACCGCGACACCTACCAGTTGGTCGAGGACCCGCACGTGAAGGTGCTCTACAACAAGCGCGGCGTCAGCGAGTACGCGTTGTACGACGAGGCCGGCATCGTGCAGCGCACCGGCGTCCACCCGACGAAGTACCCGGAGTACGCCGCGCTGCGCGGCGATCCGTCCGACAACCTTCCCGGTGTGCCGGGCGTCGGCGAGAAGACCGCGGCCAAGCTGATGAACGACTACGGCGACCTCGACGGGGTGTTCGCCAACCTCGACAAGGCCACACCGAAGCTTCGCGAGAACCTGGCGGCGCACGAGGAGCAGGTTCGCCGCAACGCCGAGGCCACGCCGTTGATCCGAGACGTGCCGCTCGAGGTCGGCATCGACGACCTGCAAATGGGGGACTGGGACCGCGAGACGGTCAAGTCGCTGTTCAACTTCCTCGAGTTCCGCACGCTGTGGGACCGGCTGCTGGAGGCCTGCGGCGCCGGCGACGCTGCGGGCACCGCGCCCGCGCCCCCGGCCGGTGAGGCGCTCGAGGTGGCGGTGACGAGGCTGAACACCGTGGCCGAGGCCGAAAAGGCGTTGGCGGGGCTGCCGTCGCCGGTCGCGGTCGCCGCCGGGTGGGCCGGGCCGGCCGGGCGATCCGATCTGGTCGGGCTGGCGTTCGCGACGTCCGACGATGCCGCGACGTGGCTCGGGGCGGAGCTGCTGGCCGACGCCGCGGTGCGCGACGCCTTGGCGATGGCGTTCGGCCCGAAGGGAGCGGCGCTGCGGGCCCATGGCGCCAAGGAGCTGATGCGCGGGCTCTCCGTCATCGGCGTCGACGTGCGCAGCCTCGACCTCGACACCCAAGTGGGCGCGTACCTCGTCGATCCCGCGGAGTCGCAGTACCGGCTCGAGGACCTCGCCCTCCGCTACGCCGGCCTGGAGCTCACGTCACCGGACGCGCCGCCCGCGGGCCAGCTCGACCTGGCCGGCAGCGCCACCGACGACAGCGAGGAGGCCGGTCGCCGGGCCGTCGCCATCGCCCGCACCGCGCCGGCGTTGGCCGAGGCGATGGCGGCCCGCAACCTCCAGCCGCTCTACGACGACATCGAGCGGCCGCTCATCCGCGTGCTGGCGCGCATGGAGGAAGCTGGCGTCCGCGTGGACGGCGAGTACCTGCGCGAGCTGGCGCAGGGCCTCGAATCGGAGTGCCGCATCCTCGAGGGCGAGATCCAGGACCTGGCCGGCCACCCGTTCGTCGTCAACTCCACCAAACAGCTCCGCGAGGTCCTGTTCGACGAGCTGGGGCTGGCCCCCCAGAAGAAGACGAAGACCGGGTACTCCACCGACGCGGCCTCGCTCGAGAAGCTGCGCGGGCTGCACCCGATCATCGAGAAGCTCCTTCGCTACCGCGAGGTCGAGAAGCTGCGGTCGACGTACGGGGAGAACCTGCTGTCATACGTCGCGCCGGACGGGCGGATCCATGCCACGTTCCACCAGACGGTCGCCCGCACCGGACGCCTGTCATCGGACCAGCCGAACCTTCACAACATCCCCATCCGGTCGGAGGAGGGCCGGCGCTTCCGGCGGGCGTTCATCCCCGCCGACGGCTGCCGGCTGCTCGTCGCCGACTACAACCAGATCGAGCTGCGGGTCATCGCGCACCTGGCCGAGGACCCCGGATTGATCGAGGCGTTCACGACCGGCCAGGACATCCACAACGCGACCGCGGCGCGCGTCTTCGGTGTCGCGCCGGCCGACGTCGATCTCGGCCAGCGCTCGAAGGCGAAGATGGTGTCGTACGGATTGGCGTACGGCATGGAGTCGTACGGGCTCGGCCAGCGGCTCGGCATCCCCACCGACGAGGCCGCGCTGATCCTCGGCGCGTACTTCGACGCCTTCCCGAACGTGAAGTCGTACATGGACCGCGTCGTCGCCGAGGCGCGCGACCGCGGCTACACCGAGACGCTCTTCGGTCGCCGGCGCCTCATCCCCGAGCTGTCGTCGACCAACTACCGCATCCGGCAGGCGGGCGAGCGGCAGGCCATGAACGCCGGCATTCAGGGGTTGGCCGCCGACATCTTCAAGGTCGCGCTGGTGCGCCTCGACGGCGCCCTCGAAGACCAGGGCCTGGCCAGCCGGATCATCCTCCAGGTGCACGACGAGGTGCTGCTCGAGGTGCCGCCGGCTGAGGAGTCGACGGCGGAGGCGATCGTGCGCGACGCCATGGGTGGCGCTTGTGCCCTCTGTGTCCCGCTCGCGGTCAACCTCTCCTGGGGCGCGAGTTGGGCGGACGCCAAGGGATAGTCCATCCCCCGCTGGGCCGGGCATGCGACCATGGGGCGTGACAAAAGCCAAGGCCGAGCGCGGTCACCCCATCTTCTTCATCGCTGCGATCGTGATCCTCGCGTTCGCGCTGACCTCGGTCGGGAAGGCGCTGACCGACAACCAGAAGTGCGACGGCGCGCCGTACTTCGGCAAGAAGCACTGGATCGTCATGCCGCCGAAGTGGGAGTGCGGCACGGGTCACTTCAGGTTCACCCAGAACCATTAGTGCCCCACTGGTTCGAGGCGTTGGCCGACCACACCGGCGCCGCGTACCTGCGGTACTCCTTCACTCGCGGTACTGACCAGGAGATCGACTTCCTCCTCGCCACGCTCGGGCTCGGGCCGAGCGCGCGGGTCCTCGACGTCGGATGCGGTCCGGGGCGGCACGCCATCGCACTCGCCGAGCGCGGGGTCGGCATCGTCGGCGTGGACATCTCGCTCCGCTTCGTCGAGCTGGCCGCGGCTTCGGCGCCGGGTGCGGCGTTCGTGCGGGGCGACGCGCTCGCCCTGCCGGTGCGGCCCGGGACCTTCGACGCCGCGCTGTCGCTGTGCCAGGGCGGGTTCGGGTTGCTCGGCGCGGGCGACGGCGAGGTCCTGCGCCAGATGGCGGCGTCGGTCCGGCCCGGCGGCGTGGTGTGCGTCTCGGCGTTCTCGGCGTACTTCGCCGTCCGGTACCTCGAGACCGGTGACGACTTCGACGCCGCCACCGGCGTGAATCACGAAACGACGTCGGTGCGCAACGAGGCGGGCGTCGAGAAGTCCTTCGACCTGTGGACCTCCTGTTTCACCCCGCGGGAGTTGCGCCTGCTCTTCGAACGGGCCGGGCTGGTGGTCGAGCACCTGTGGTCGGTGCGACCGGGCGCGTACCGGGCCGACCCGCCCGATCTCGAGCACCCGGAGTTCCTCGTGGTGGCCCGGCGGCCGGGCTGAGGTACGATTTTCGCCGCTTCTGTACGCCCGAAGGACGGGCCGGGAGCCACGTCCGGAAAGAAGGCGACCCTCACCATGTCCGACCAGGCCGATCAGGCAGCACCCGCAGCGGAGCTCACCCCGACAGAAGCACTCGACGACGGGGGTGAGTACACCCCAAAGCAGGTGACCGCCGACGACCTCGACGGCATGTCGTTCGAGGACGCCATCGCCGGCACCATCGTCGAGTTCGAGGACGGCGACATCGTCAAGGGCGAGATCGTCAAGGTCGACAAGGACGAGGTCCTCCTGGACATCGGCTACAAGTCCGAAGGCGTCATCCCGGCGCGTGAGCTCTCGATCCGCCACGACGTCGATCCGAGTGAGATCGTCACCCTCGGCGAGCAGATCGAGGCCCTCGTCCTCCAGAAGGAGGACAAGGAGGGCCGGCTGATCCTCTCGAAGAAGCGGGCCCAGTACGAGCGGGCGTGGGGAACCATCGAGAAGATCAAGAACAGCGACGGTGTCGTGTCCGGCCCGGTGATCGAGGTCGTCAAGGGCGGGCTCATCCTCGACATCGGGCTGCGCGGCTTCCTGCCGGCGTCGCTCGTCGAGCTGCGCCGGGTGCGCGACCTCCAGCCGTACGTCGGCAAGTCGCTCGAGGCCAAGATCATCGAGCTCGACAAGAACCGCAACAACGTCGTGCTGTCGCGCCGGGCGTGGCTCGAGGAGACGCAGAAGGAGCAGCGCGAGGAGTTCCTCGAGAACCTCAAGCCGGGCGAGGTGCGCCGCGGCGTCGTCTCGTCGGTCGTCAACTTCGGCGCGTTCGTGGACCTCGGTGGCATGGACGGACTCATCCACGTGTCGGAGCTGTCGTGGAAGCACGTCGACCACCCCTCGTCGGTGGTGACCGTCGGCGACGAGGTCGAGGTGCAGGTGCTCGACGTCGACATGGATCGCGAGCGGATCAGCCTGTCGTTGAAGGCCACGCAGCAGGACCCGTGGCAGGAGTTCGCCAACGCCCACCGTGTGGGCGAGCTGGTCTACGGGCGGGTCACCAAGCTCGTGCCGTTCGGCGCCTTCGTCCAGGTGGGGGAGGGCATCGAGGGGCTGGTTCACATCTCGGAGATGGCGGTGCACCACGTCGATCTCCCCGAGCAGGTCGTCACGCCGGGCGAGGAGCTGTGGGTCAAGATCATCGACCTCGATCTCCAGCGGCGCCGCATCAGCTTGTCGATCAAGCAGGCGGCCGAGGGCGGCGTCGTCGCCGCCGAGTACCAGCACGCGTTCGGCGAGCACGCGTACGACGACCAGGGCAACTACATCGGCACCGGCGAGTTCGAGCCCGAGACCGAAGCGCAGGCCGCCTGGGCCGACTACGCCGCCGAGCTGGAGCACCAGCCGCCGGCCGAAGGCGCGCCCGACGCCGCGCCCGACGCCGGGCCGGCACCCGCCGAGCCGGCGGTCGAGCCCCAGGCCGCCACTGAGTCCGCCGCCACCGACCCAGCCGCCACTGAGTCGGCCGCCGCCACTGAGTCGGCCGCCGCCACTGAGACAACCGCGGAGCCGGCGCCCGCGCCCGCCGCCGACGAGGCCGAGGTGCCGCCGGCCGACTAGGTCAGCGGATCAGGCTGTAGGTGCCGGCGACGGGGATCGGCACCGCGTCGGTCGTCGCCGGCTTCAGGAAGAGGCTGCCCTGGCCGGAGATGTCGAAGCCGCGGGCGATGAACTGCGCGTTGAGCGGCTGTGTCTGCGACGCCTGCCCGGTGAAGGTGCCGAACGCGTTCGGCATGAAGAACACACCCTCGGTCCGGCTGGTGCCCTGCCCCTTGATGGTCGACGTCTGGCTCGACTCCGACCAGAACGCGAGATCCTCGTACGGGCTGGACGCGGTCGGCGCGCCGGTGAGCTGGTTCGGCGCCGACCAGTCGACGTCGCCACCACCGCCCGAGACGTTGATGTAGCCGGATCCGGTGCCCGAGGTCGTCGGGCACGGCAGGTCGGTCGTGCACGCGTACAAGGTCGTCGGGTAGCTCGTCGTGTCCTGTCGTTCGGGCATGACGTCGCCCATGTAGACGAAGGTCTGGCAGAGGCTGGCGTGGCCGCTGACGAGGAACGGTCCGCTGGCGGTCGCCATCATCGCCCAGTTGGTCGTCGACCCGCCGGCGCCGGGACCGGCCCGGCTGGTGCACGCGGTCTGCGTGGTGCCGTTGCCGGTGTTCACCAGCAGAGAGCCGGTGGCGCTCACGCTGTAGTTGCTGTTGCCGCTGCAGCTCGCCACGCAACCCCGCACGTACATGGTGTGCGCGTTGGGGAGGGCGAAGACCTTGTTGTTGGCGATGGTCACCTTGCCGGCGAAGATGAAGTTCGTGCCGGTGAACTGCACGTTGTTGCCGGGCTGGAAGTCGGCGCAGTTCACGAACAGGTCGCCCGCCACGACGGTCCCGTCGGCCGGGCTGCAGTTGGCGTAGGTCGTGTAGCCCGCCGGGGTCGAGCCGAACGCCGAACCATTCCACAAGGTGGTGTAGAGGTTGCTGATCGCAGCGCCCACGAGCTTGTTCGAGTCGTTGTAGTAGTCGTCGACCGGCTTGCGCGAGGCGATCGACCCCACGGACGGCGCCGGCGATATCCCGCCCGGGTACACCGCCGCCGTCCGGCCGTCGACCCCGGCGGTGAGCGAGAACAGCCCGATGCCGCCGGGCGTGCCGTCGGGGGCGTTCTGGGCGATGATGCTCGGCCCGCCGCCGCCCGGGAGGGCGGTGCCGTACAGCACGTATCCGGTGGAGTTGTTGTTGGTCGTGCAGTTGCCGTCGCCCCCGACGACACCGGCGCTGTCCGATTGGATCCGCCCGGGTTGGGAGTTGGTGGCGTACTGGACGACCACGCCGTACTGCGCGTTGCCGCCACCCGACGTGGTGAGCGTCCCGCAGTTGGTCCGGTCGAGCAGCAGGAGCGCCGCCACCTGATGCGATGTGGCCGCCTGGGCACCGCTGACGACCGCAGTCGCGGTCATGGCCGGCGTCGAGCCGCCGACGAAGTTGCGGAAGAAGCTGACGCTGGCCTTGCTGACCTTCACGACCATGCGGTCGCACCGTTTGCCGTCCTGTGTCCCGGTGCCGCTCGCGAATCGCGGGTCGGCGATCGTCGCGTCGTCGACCGGGTACGTCAGGGTCACTGACACCCCGCCCGAGCTCACGGTGTCGTAGGTCGTCTGCGGCGTCGGCGTTTGGCCGGTCGAGTTGTCGTTGACGCACGAGTCGGCGGCCGGGAACGATCCGCACGGCGTGCTCGCCGGCGGCGACTGGCCGCTGTTGCGGAACACCGAGCTGATGGCGTCGACGCAAGCTGTTTGCGGGTCGGACACCGCCGGCGAGCTGTTGAGCCCGGCCAGGTTGGTACCGGCAGCCAGCCCGGCGAAGTCGGCCCACGACTGCGCCTCGCGCCGGACAGCTCGGTCCTGGCCCAGGTCGATGACGACCGCGGCCATCGCCAGCAGCCCGGTCATCAGCAAGGCCCAAAGAAGGATGAAGGCGCCTTGGTCGCCCCGGGCCCGCATCAGGAGTTCGACTCCGAGTGCGACGTCGCCTTCGCGGTCACCGACAGCTGGATCGAGTAGAGCATCACCTCGAGCTTCGAGGGCTTCGAGACGCTGATCTGCACCCGCCGGCCCGGGTCGCTGGATGTCACCGGGTAGGTCTCGTTGGCGATGCACGGCGACGAGCCGTTGGCCTGGGTGGTGTAGTTGCTCTGGGCGTTCGACGTGGGGTGCGGAGCGGTCGCTGGGCCCACCACGACGCCGGGACTTCCTTGCACGAGGCTGACGCAGATCACCGCCCCCGTCCCGCTCAGGTCACCGGCCGCTCGGTCGATGACGAGCTGCTTCACGTTGGCGGCCCAGTTGCCGGAGCTGAATGTCTGATTGGCCCGGATCGTGGCGCCGTACCGGGCGCCCTCGCGGGCGGCGTGCGCGAGATCGAGCTTGGCGCTGTACGCCTGGCCGGCGCTCAACGTCCCGAGGGCGATCGCCATGAAGATCGGCAGGATCAGCGCGAACTCGACGAGCGCGACGCCCGCCTCATCGTGATGACGCCTGCTTTTCCACTTCACGCGCCAGCCCACCCGTGTTCCTCCGAAGACCCCTTAGGTCTTTCGGCCTGATTCGGTGCGGACTTGCGCGAAATTTCGAGCAAATGGCTATCGGATGAGCGTGCCGGCCTTGGGCGGGATCGAGATGAAGTTGTTTCCGTCGGGCGCCAGGTTGAAGGTGGCGCCGCCGGAGACGGCGAGGCTCCGCGAGATGAATTGCGCGTGCTGCTGGGCGACCGGCGATCCACCGGCGAGCGACATGTCGCCGTACGGCGTGAAATAGATGCCCTGCAGTGCCATCGAGGCGCCGCCGTTGATCTGATAGGCGGTGCTCTGCTTCTCCGACCAGAGGGCGAGGTAGGCGAACGGCCCTTCAGTGGGCGCCGACCAGGTCGGCGGCGAACCACCGGTGTTCCCGAGGACGCCGTTCGCCTGATACACGAACACCCGGTTGAAGTTGATGCCGCCGCCGTTGAGGTTGAGGTCGCCGTTGCGCATGTAGAGGAAGGCCGCGTTGGTACTCGCGTTGTTCACGCACGGCGTGGCGACGGTCGGCGGGAGGCAGCTCGCCGGCAGGGTCGCGACTGCGTTGGCCGTGTTCATGCTCACCGCGCCGCTGCCGGTGAGCTTCAGGTGCCCGTCCATGACGACGTTGCCGTTGGCGAAGGTCACCGTCGCGCCGCCCCCGACGCTCAGGGTCGAGCAGTCGACCCACCAGTTGCCGGTGACGGTGGTGTTGCCGCTGGGGTTGCAGCTGTGGCCGCCGCCGCCGGTCGTCCACCGCTGCCATGCACCCGTGGCCGGCGCCGAGCCGGTCGTGTTGCCGATCGCCGCCACGAGGTTGTCGATGTAGGGGAAGTGGGCACCGTCGCCCGTGCTCGGGCAGGACTCGATCGGGACCGCGACCGTGCCGGGCTTGTAGTTTGGATACGACGCCTTGCAGTTGAACGTCCAGTCGACCGGGGCGCGGGTCGCACGCTCGCCCGAGGGTCTCGGCTGCGGCAGCAGGCGGTTGGCCTGGACGTCACTCGGGTCGCAGTCGTGCAGCGTGGCCCCGCTGCACGCGGTCAGGAACGGCATCGCGAACAGCGAGATGAGGCCGGGCGTCGACCCACTGGTCGGTGCCGCGATGAGGCTCCCGGTGGGGACGCTGAGCGTCGTCGCGCCGCCGGAGCACCCGCTGCCGTCGGAGTCGATGCTGACGTAGCCCGGGACGATCGGGTCGACGGTGAGGTCGCCGACGTTCACGGCCGTTCCCGACCCGGAAACCTTGAGGGCGGCGCAGTTCGCCGGCTCCAGGAGCCAGAGCGCCGGGATGCCCTTCTTCTTGAGGGCGCTCGCCCTGACGACCGCGGTCGCGTGCGTGGTCAACGAGCTGACCCCGACGACCCCGCCGAAGAACGTCGGCCGGGACCTCGCGACGGTGACCGCCATGCGTTCACACGGCGTGCCGTCGATCGACGCGTTGAGCGCCCGGAAGCCGTCGGTCATGACCGAGTCGTTGTCCGCGACCGGATAGCGGATGACCACCGTGTACGCGCCCGTCGCGCCGATGAAGCCGGCGTCCGTGGGGGTCGGCGATGCCTTGCAGGAAGCGAGGCTCTGAATGTTCGAGCAGGTGTTCGATGCCGGATCGGCGGACGCCGGCAGATCCGGCGTGTTCCCCTTGAGGTACTTCAGGGCGTCCCCGCATGCCGCTTGTGGGGCTCCGGAGGACAGCGACTTCCCGCCCGCCAATGCCGCGAGGTCGGCGACCGACTGCCCGGAACGCCGCGTCGTCTTGAGCTGGCCCAGATCGATCACGAGCGCGGCCACGATGAGGACGGCGACCATGAGCAGTGCCCACATGATGACGATGACGCCACGCTCGTCATCGCCGCGGCGCCGACGGATCCGCCCGCTCATGTCTCCGACTTGGCGGTCGCGCGGCTCTGGAGGTGCACGGGCACCGAGTAGAAGATCGCCTCGATCTTGTCCTTCCCGGTCCCTCGGTCGACCAAGACCTGGACGCGGTTGCCGTCGTCGGTGCCGGTCGGGTCGGAGTAGCACTTCGCCCCGGACGTGCTGACATCGGTGGCCGCACCGGACACCAGTGCCTCACTTCCGGGCGGCCCCGTCACCAGGGCGACGCAGACCTGCGAGCAGTCGAGATCCCCCTGGCTCCGGGCCACCGCGGTGTTGGCGACCGCGGCGGCCCACGTCTGGGTCGCGGCGACGCCCGACGACGAGTGGCACGACCCGGCGGTGAAGGTCGACGCCGGCGTCTTCGGGTCCAGCGCGGCGCCGTACCGAGAACCTTCACGGGAGGCGTGGGTGATGTCGAGCTTGCGGTTGTACGCCAACCCGCCGGTGAGGACACCGATGACGAGCGTCATGAACAGCGGCAGGATCAGCGCGAATTCTACGAACGCAGCCCCGCGCTCGTCATGAGCGCGCTTGGCTCCCGGGGTCTTGCTCGCCGAGATTCGATCCACTTGTGCGACTCCCGCTAAGGCTTAGTCGCAGCCACCCGGAGTCCTTATCGGCGCGACGCGGCCGAAAGTTTCGAAGATTCTTTTCATGGAGCGAGGGCCGGCCCTGCGGCCGGCCCTCGAGTTTGGACGCGTCGACGATCGTCGAGCAGCAGTCGCTTACCTGATCAGTGAGAAGGCCGGTGTCGGTGTTGGCACGGCATTGGCCGGCTTTGGGCTCATCGAGAGGTCGCCCTGGCCGGCCAACTTCATCCGACGTGCCACGAACTGGGCGTCCAAAGGCTGGGCGATCGTCGTGTTTCCATGGAACGTGAACAGCGCGTTCGGTTGGAAGAACACACCTGAGACGGTCGTGACCCCGTTGCTCCCAATATCGCTGTTTGGAGCGGGAGAAGACGTGGAGCCGTCTCCGGTCTCTGTCCAGAGGGCGAGGTCCTCGAAGGTGTAGCGAGCGTTCGCCGGGTCATAACAAGGAGACGCCCCGGTATCGCAACCAGGGACGCTGCTCTGGTTGGGCGCGGACCACTCGACGAGTTGGCCATTGAAGCTGACATAACCATCGGTGCTGTTGCCGTTCGTTGTCACCTTCGGGCAGGGAAGCGAAGTGGTGCACGTCCCCCCGCTCGTCGTCTCCTGCGGGGACGACTTGCCGGACATGTAGACGAACGTCTGGCACATGCGCACCGTCGCGTTGCTGCCCATCGTGAACGGCCCCGTTGCCATCACGACGGTTGTGGGGGTGAGCAAGGGATTGGTGCTTCGTGCGCCACAGGTCTGCAGGTAGTCCGTCACGCCGGTATTGATCAGGAGGGCGGTGCCGGCCGCACCGCTCACGTCGACCGCATGGGTCGGGCTTCCGCCGCTGCACGATCCGCACCCGGCGACCACGATCTGTATCGCGTTCGGGAAGGCGAGGGCGGTCCCCGACCCGACACTGATCGCTCCCTTGGTGACGAAGGTGGTACCGGTGAACGTTGCGCTGTTCTTCGGGGCGAAGTCCGCGCACCGGATGTAGACCATCGCATCGGTGATCGGCGCTGCCGGAGTGTCCGTGCAGTTCTTGACGCTCCAGGGCGCCGCGGCGTAGGCGTCCGGATAGAACTTGTAGCCCAAGGTGGCGAGCGCCGTCTCGCCCGCCGCGGTCTTCGTGTCAGTGACCAGCGGAGCGGTGTTCGACTGCAGCGTGTTTATGCCGTTGCCATTCGTGGCGGAGTTGTAGCGGTCGTCAAAGGGCTGGCGGGAAGTGACGTTCGCCGCGGTGAGGGGCCCAGGGCACACGCCGTCATCGACGGACGACGCTGCATGCCCGCCGGCAGGGTTGGCCACGAGATCGAGGAGGCCGCGGAGAATCGTGCCGCCCGTGTTCGGACATGCCGGGCTCAAGGAACCTTCAGCCATGATGCTCGGAGCGCCCGGATGCGACGACCCTCCGCCATTCGGGATCGATCCGCCGTAAACGCTGTAGTTCCCGGCGGAGCTGCCGCCGCAGTTGGTCGTGGCCGAGCTGTCGGAGTGGATGATGCCTGGGTGCTGCACGATCGGAGGACCGGGATCATCGGCCTTCCTGACGAATACATTGCCGCTGCCGCTCGTCCAGAGCGTCTGGCAGTCAGTTCGCTCGAGGATCATCAACGCAGCGACCTGCTTCCCCAGGATCCCGGCGAAGCCTCGGACGACCGCGGTCGCATGGGTGGAGAGGGAACTGGAGCCAGCGACGCGGCCGAAGAACGTCTGTTGGGTTCGCACGAGCTGCACCATGAGGCGTTGGCAGGGTGTGCCGTCGCTCTTCGGGAGCGGCGACGACCGATAGGTGTCAGATATCTGGCTGTCCGGGACGGGATACCGGATGATGACCGTCAGTTCCGACGTCGCGCCGGTGACGATGGCGTCATGAGGGGCCGGCGTCGTATCACTGCAACTGGCGGCGGCGCCGAGGGGTGAGCAGTCGACTGTCGCGGAGGACATGCCCGCGGTGTTCGCCCGCAGATACTTGAAGGCGTCGGCGCAGCCGGCCTGCGGACTCACCAAGGGAAGCGTGCCGAAGCTCGGGCCTGACCCAAGTGCGGCGAGATCGGCGTCCAACTGGAGAGTGCGGTGACTCGACCGGACCGAGCCCAGATCGATGACGATGGCGACCATGATCAGCAAGGCGACAAGCAGGAGCGCCCAGATCACGACGAACGCGCCGCGCTCGCCATCATCGGCACGACGGTTGATTCGCTGCATGAGGTTCCTCGCCTTGTATGTCACGTTGACTCGTACTTCGCGGTCGCTTGCGAATGCAGGTGGACACCGACAGAAAAAAGGAGCGCTTCGATCTTGTCGTTACTGTCGGTTGCTCCATTTTTGACGCATGCGCTTGCCGGAGCCGGAGACTTTTGGTCGCGGTCCACGCACACCTGGACGCGATTTCCGGGGTCGGTGTTGTTGGCGTCGTCGTAGCAGTAGCCGCGGTCAGCCGGAGTGTTGACGAACGTCGCTGTGGCGCCGGTCACGTTGGCAATCGCCGGCAAAGACCCCGCGCCGCCGCTTACGAGCGCAACACAGACTTGATTGCAACCAAGAGTGCCGCTGCTTCGGTCGACGATCGTGTTCTGGAGCGCGGACGCCCACGTCGACCCCGAGCACGTGCCTCCCGCTGGGAATGTTGCCAGTGTGCGGTCAAGGGTTGCGCCGTACCGGGCGCCCTCCCGGGCAGCATGCGTGACGTCGAGCTGGCGGTTGTAGTCCTGCCCCCCGGAGAACATCCCGAGGACGATCATCATGAAGACGGGGAGCAGGAGGGCGAACTCGACGAGACTCGCTCCGTCCTCATTATTGCGTCGGGTTACTGACCTGAGCTTCATGCGTTGTTGTTCCCTCCGCCTGATGGAAGTCTGATGTCGCTTCACGCCGCGTATCCCGCTGCGCGTGCGACGTCGGTGAATGGGAGTTCGAGGGCGTCGGCCAGGCGTTGCAGACTTGATGCAGCCGGCTTGTTTCGACCGTGCACCCAACGGCTCACTGTCGCCTCCGTCGCGCCAGCGCGCTCAGCAACGTCTACCAGTCGAAGGCCCAGTTCGCGTTGACGCTCGAGGATGAGCTCGCCCAGGGTTGTGGTCGGAGAACCCCGGCGCGGGATCGCATCAGTGAGTGTGTCCACATCGACTTTGAGAACGTCAGCCAGGCGCCGCAGCTGATTCGGTGGAGGCACTCGATATCCGTGCTCCCAAGCCACAATGGTGCTCGCCGCCACGCCGATCACGTCGGCAAGCAAGGCACGCGTCAACCGGAGTTCCTGTCGCTTCGCACCCATCAGCTTGCCGAGCGGAGGCCATCCCGAGGCGTCGACGACGTACGGAGAAGCACACAGCGCCGCGACATCAGGTTCGGGGATCGCGAGGAAGCGGGCCAGGCTCGCGAAGAAGTGAGCGCTTGGAGTGCTCCGGCCGGTTTCCCATCCGGCGTAAGTGGGCTGGGGTACCCCGAGAAGTCGACCAACCTCGGCCTGCGTGATGCCGCGCCCTTGACGCTCCTGGCGGAGCCGGCGCGCCATCGGTGGCGCTTCGGGGGGCTGGGACTCGGTCTTCGTCCACTGGACGGCGTCGATAGCCAGCACGACGATGAGTCGGGCCAGGTTGTCCGGCGACGGTTGGACGGAGCCGCGCTCCCACAGGCGAACGGTCTCCTCGCTCACTCGGAGCTTCGCAGCGAGCGCCGAGCGGCGCATCCCAGCTCGCAGGCGGGCGGCCTCGGCGTGCGCGCCGAGGCGCGACGACCATTCGATTTCGGCTGTGGTCGACACCCCCCGCGCCATGAGGCAAAGTTTGGAGTCCGCTACGGGGCTTGGCAAGTCATACGTGACCCAACAGTTGCCCAAATAGGTCGTATGGCCTGGCTGTGGTCGGGGCGACGGCGCGGTGCCTCCCTTCGGCGGTGAAGGCCTCAGCAATCGGTCCGACACAGCCGAAGACTGATCCATGAGTACGACCGAAGACGTGTTCGTCAGCCGCCCGACCATCCATCGTTCGACGTCGCCCCGCGAGCAGATCCGCCGTTGGGTGCTCCTGGCCGGTGGTCTGTCGTGGGCGATAGCCCTCAGCCACATTGCGAGAACCTCACTCAGATAGCGCCCGGACGATGGTGTCGGAGCCAGTGACGTTGCCGACACGCCCGGCGAGCTCCGAGAGCGGTGTGGTGTCGATGGTGGTTGTAGAGATGCAGCCAGCGCGACATCCCGATGGCCGCCGACTTCGACCAACAGACACCCAAATGAGCCATCCGACTCATCGGCGACCGCCCCCGGTCAGCGGATGAGTGAGCTGCCCGCCCGCTGCGTGCTCCGACCTGTGGCCGGATCGGGCTTGAGATACAGCCGGGCACTGCTGTTGTGCAGCGTGGCGGAGTCGACCCAGAGCTGCACGTTGGACGCGTCCACGACCGCGTTGCCCTGGAGATCGAACACCGACGAGCCCGCGAAGAACACCCCTTGCCAGGTGAGGAGCGGGTTGCCCTGGAACGATGTCGTCTGGCTGGTTTCGGTCCAGTAGATGAGGCCCTTGGTGGCGCTCGCGAGCGGCGCGGTCCATACACCGCCGCCATTTTGGATCGTCATTGTCCCGCAGCTCGAGATGGTCGTCTGGCAGGCCGTGTTGGTCATGACCACGGTCGTTCGGTACCAGTTGAGCAGCCAGGTGTTCGACGACGTGGAGATCCCGGTGGTCCCTTGCACGACGACCGTCGTGTCGGACGAATTGGCGGCGTTGATGTTGAGGGTGGCGTGTGCTCCCAAGGCGATGTTGCCGGCGAAGATGATGTCGCCGCTGGTGAACGTCACCGTGCTTCCGACGGTGAAGGTGGGGCAGTTGATGTACCAATTGCCGGACACGAACAGTGCCGGGATCGTGTTGCACGACTGCCCGAGCGCGGGATTCGGGAACGTCGTGAATCCCGAAGGCGCGCCCGCCGCGGTTTGGCCGTAGCGGGCCTGGATCGCGGAGATGGCGTCGTTGCCGGCCAGGCCGGTCGTGCACCCGGTGGGAAGCGGGCTGACATTGCCGCAGTGATAGGCGGTATCCACATACGTGCGAGTGATGGGGGGCTCGTAGGTTGGGCTGCCGACGTATGTCCCGCTGGCCGAGAAGGCCTTGGTCTGCGTCGGCGCCGAGTAGCCGAGCACACCGACCTTCCCGCTGATCAACGACGTGTCCGTGATGATCGATCCCGACGAACCGGCGTTGTCGGTCGTCGAAGATGAGCAGGAGGCGGCCGAGGCGACGGAGTCATTGTCGATGATGCCGGGGTACGCACCGTTGCTGTAGACGTGGATGATCCCCGAGCTGGCGTCGACGCTGGGGCACGCGGTCTTGTTCAACGCGACGAGGGCTGGGATGTTCGTCACGTTGCCGGGCGACGTGTTGTAGCGGGCGACGCTGTGGACCGTGGTCGACTGGCCGCTCGAGCCCGCGGCCCTCCCGAACACGCTCGTTCGGCTGCGTTGGATCTCGACGCCGACCCGCTGGCAAGCCGTTCCATCGAGCGCGTTGCCGGCCTGCGAGACATTGCCGCCGATCGCGGTCGCGGACATGAGTGCCGCGCCGTCGACGACGGGGATCGTGATGCGGATCGTGACGCCCGAGACCGTCCCTGCCGCCTGAACGGGGGCGGCCACCGAGCACGCCGTGCCGGCGGGAAACGCGGCCCCGCAGGGCGATGTCACGCCCGATCCGTTGAGGCGCAGATTCTGGAGGGCCACGTTCCACGCGTCCGCGCACGCATTTGACGTCGCCGAGCTGCTGCCGTCCAGGTCGAGCGCGGCAGCGGTGGCGGCGGCATCGGCCGCCCCTCGGTCGACCCGTCGATCGGATCTGAGCACCGAGGTGTCGATGACGAGCGCGCACACCGTGACGAGCGCGACCATGGCCAAGGCCGAGATCACGAGCACAGAGCCACGCT
The DNA here is from genome assembly GCA_025463925.1 of Acidimicrobiales bacterium. Taxonomy (GTDB): domain Bacteria; phylum Actinomycetota; class Acidimicrobiia; order Acidimicrobiales; family AC-14; genus RYN-50. Next base: position 25,257 of record JAODBK010000042.1, read on the forward strand.
CGTCGCGGTCGGGCTTCGTCCTGCGCATCAGAATGCTTCGAACTTGGTGAGGCCTTGCGAGCTCAGTGTGAGGTTCGTGCTGAACACCGCCGCCTCGAGGGTGGACTGGCGTGAGATCAACACCTGGACGCGGCGGGTGGAGTTGCTCATGTTCGCGGATGCGTCGCTGAAGCAGGTCGAGCCCGCCGTCGCCACGTCGCCGGCGGCATCGGTCCTCACGAGCATGGTCGTGCTGTCGGTGGTGCTCCCGGCTGTCCCGCTCGGATAGACGTAGGCCACGCAGATGCGGCGCCCGGCGGTGCCCGCCTTCAGATCGGTGACGGCGCTCTGTTGCGCAACGTCCGCAACGGCAGCCAGCCAGGCGTTCAGGCCTGAGTAGTTCGAAACCGGCAGCGTTGCCGCGTAACGAGACGCATCCCGTGCGGCGGTGTCAATGGAGATCTTGCGGCTGTAGTTGGTGCCGCCGCTGACGATGCCGACGAGGAGTGACGTGAGGATCGGGAGCATGATCGCCATCTCGACGAGCGCTGCGCCCCGTTCACCTCGGGCCCTGACCTTTGATCCCATTCTGCACAATCGACACCGCGATCTCGGACATGAGGGTTCAAGCTCGGCGTTCTGACCGCCGCGACCGCGCCCAAATGAGTCGAGTGGCTCATTCCGCCCTTCGCGCTTGGGAAATTCGGGCGGAATCCTTGTCTCCGGACGCCCGGTAGCCGATGCTGTTCACGTCCTGAGGGGGGTGACTGCAGCTGGTTGCCGCCCGTTTGGCCAACGAATGAGGTGCGTGTGGGCTCTCGGCGCTTGATCATCCTGGTTGCGGCAATCGTGGTTGCCGCAGTGGCGGGTTTCGCAACCGTGCGATATCTCCAGACGGTGCAGGACCGCGCCAACAAGGGCGCCAAGCTCGACACCGTCTTCGAGATCAAGAAGCCGATCGCGAAGGGAACCACCGGGCAGAAGGCTCTCGACGACGGAGCCATCGCCACGACCAGGATCCAGCACAAGTTCCGGCCCGACACGACGATCACGGATACCAAGGGCATCACGCAGCTCGTCGCTCTCTATGACCTTCCGAAGAATCAGGTGCTGGTCGACGGCCTCTTCGTGAAGCCGAGTGTCGCTCAGGTGACATTTGCCCAGAATGTGCACCCCGGCAATGTCGCGGTCACCGTTTCGATCGGTGGCATCCAGGCAGTTGGCAACAACCTCGTGCCGGGCGACCTCGTCGACATGATGGTGTCGATCAACTCGGTGCCACTGCCGGGTACACCGGCGCTCGTCAGCCCGGGCAACGCCACGACGATCAACACCAATGAGCGGCTTCTCTACCAGAACGTGAAGATTCTCGCGATCGGCAGCCAGCTGGCGCCGACGGCCGGCTCCACCACACCGGCGACACCGGGAGGTGGCGAGATCACGTTCGAGGTCCCGGCGCTCGCGGCCGAGAAGATCGTGCTCGCCGCGGCCAACTCGACCAACGGGATCTATCTGCTCCTCGTCCCGCAGACCAACCAGGCGACCGCCATCGCGCCGGCCGACGCCGGCAACCTCCTCAAGGGGCCACTGGTCGCCTGCCTCGACACCGGGCCGACTGTGCAGCCGACAGCCGACTGCAAGGCCGCGAATCCCGGCCTGTGACCCTCTTTGCAACGACGAAGCACGGCGAAAGATGAGAATGTGAACGTGGTGGAGCCCTATTTCGAGGCCTTCAGTGTGGCGGTCGTCGACGACGACCCCAAACTGCGGACACGGTTGGCGATGCAGCTCGGCACGGGCGTGCGCTCGGCGTCCTTCCCGTCGATCGACCTGCTCGAGGAGCGGTTCGTCGCAGGTGACCCGCTCGTCGTGGTGTTCGGCCCGTCCTTCGCGACGACCGAAGGCTTGAAGGATGTCGAGCGCCTCACCCGGCAGCGGCCCGAGATCGGCGCGATCCTCGTCGTCGAGGAGTTGTCCACGCAGGCGTTGCAGCAGGCGTTGCGGGCGGGCGTCAAGGACGTGCTGGCGGCGCCGGCCGACTCCGGCCAGCTCACCGAGTCTGTGACGCGGGTGGCCGAAACCCTCAACGCGCTCCCCAGCCGATCGGCTCCCGCGCCGGCGATGGTGGAGGCGCCGGCCGAGCTCGGCCGGGTGATCACGGTCTTCTCCACCAAGGGCGGAGCCGGCAAGTCGGTCGTCGCGTCGAACCTCGCAGTGGCGCTGGCCCGCAAGACCGCCGGTCAGGTCGTGCTGGTCGACGCCGACCTGCAGTTCGGCGACGTGGCGGTCATGCTCAAGCTGACGCCGCAGCACACGATCGTGGAAGCGGTCTCGGCCATGGACCGGCTCGACCCGCAGCTGTTGCAGAGCCTGCTGATCCGCCACGAGCCGAGCGGCGTGCTCGTCCTGCCGGCCCCGTTGGAGCCGGCGTTCGCCGATCAGGTCAGCGCCTCGGACATGAACACGATCGTGTCGCTCCTGAAGACGTTCTGCGCATATGTGGTCATCGACACCCCGGCCCACTTCAACGAGGTTGTGCTGGGGTTGTTGGAAGATTCGGACGACATTGTCTTGATCGCGGGGATGGACATCCCCAACATCAAGAATGTGAAGCTGGGTTTGCAGACCCTCAGACTGTTGAACATTCCGGTCAGCAAGCTGAAGCTCATCCTGAACCGCGCCAACTCCAAGGCGAAGCTCGACGTCGGCGAAGTCGAGCGCACCCTCGGGATCAAGGCGGACGCGCTCATCCCGAGCGACGTCGCGGTGCCGCAGTCCGTCAACAAGGGCGTGCCGGTGCTGATCGATTCCCCCAAAGCGGGCGTCGCCCGAAGCTTCGAACAACTCGCCGAGCTGTTTCACACTGCCGACGCCAAGTCGGCCCGTCGCTAGCTCGAGAAGGGTCACCGCATCATGTCGCTCTACGAACGCCTGCACGAGGTTCAGCCGCAGACCCCGGGGGGGAACCGGCGCGATCCGGTGCTGGACGAGCTGCGCCAGAAGGTCCACCACCACCTGATCGAGGAGCTGGGTCCGGTCCTGTACGACCGGCGCCTGTCGCAGGACGAGCTGCGCCGCCGGGTCCACGACCAGTTGCAGGCCGTGCTGGCCAAGGAGCGGGCGCCACTGTCCGCGGCCGACAAGGCCCAGCTGATCCGCGACGTCTCCGACGACATCCTCGGCTACGGACCGATCGACCAGTTCCTGCGTGACGACGGCATCACCGAAGTCATGGTCAACGGCCCCGACTCGGTGTACATCGAGCGCAGCGGCAAGATCGAGAAGACCACCGTCTCCTTCGTCGACGACACCCACCTCCGACGCATCATCGACAAGATCGTCGGTGAGGTCGGTCGCCGGATCGACGAGGCGACGCCGATGGTCGACGCCCGTCTGCCCGACGGCTCTCGCGTCAACGCCATGATCCACCCGCTCGCCATCGGCGGGCCGTTCCTGACGATTCGAAAGTTCTCGAAGGACCCGTACAAGGTCCACGACCTCATCAGCTTTGGCACGATGTCGCCGCAGACGGCGCGCTTCCTCGAGGCGTGCGTCGTCGGTCGGCTGAACGTCATCGTCTCCGGCGGTACCGGCACCGGGAAGACGACCACGCTGAACGTGCTGTCGTCGTTCATCCCCACCGACGAGCGCATCGTCACCGTCGAGGACGCCAAGGAACTGCAGCTCCACCAGGACCACGTGCTGGCCACCGAAGCGCGGCCTCCCAACATCGAGGGCAAGGGCCAGGTCACCATCCGCGACCTGGTGCGCAACTGCCTCCGCATGCGTCCCGACCGCATCGTCGTCGGCGAGTGCCGTGGCGGCGAGGCGCTCGACATGCTTCAGGCGATGAACACCGGCCACGACGGATCGCTCACCACCGTCCACGCCAACAGCCCGCGTGACGCCCTGGCCCGTATCGAGACCATGACGCTGATGGCCGGCTACGACCTGCCCATCCGGGCCATCCGTGAGCAGATGGCCTCGGCCCTCGACCTCATCATCCAGTTGACGCGCCTGCGTGACGGCACCCGCCGCGTCACCCACGTCTCCGAGGTGCAGGGCATGGAGGGCGACGTCATCACCCTCCAAGACATCTTCCTGTTCGACTTCGGCATGGGCATCGACGAGAACGGGCGCTTCAAGGGCACGCTCAAGGCAACCGGCATCCGCCCGAAGTTCACCGAGAAGCTGCAGGACCTCGGCATCCGCCTCGGGGCCGAGCTGTTCACGTCCGAGGGCTTCGCTCGCAAGGCGGTCGGCACCCGGTGATGCTCGCATCAAGCCTCGGCGGCGGTTTGATCTTCATCTTCGTCCTCGTCGCGATCGGGGCCGGCCTCCTCGTGTGGGCGGTCGCCCGGTTGGCGATGCGGGAGGAAACCGGCCTCCGGGCCGCGCTGTCCGCCTACGACCCTGGCGTCGTCCCCGGCGACGAAGAGGAGTTCAAGGGTCGGGAGATCCAGCTCTCGGAGACCGCGCTGCTCCAGCGGGCCATCGACGTCACCGAGCGCATCGCCATCCAGCGGGGCCTGATGCCCAAGCTCGAGCGGATGCTCGAGAAGGCCGACCTGCCACTGCAGCCGGCCGAGGCGCTGTTCGTCTACATCGCAGCGGTGGCGCTGATCGCGGTCGCCTCCCTCTTCCTCCTTGCCCCGGTCCTGGCACTCATCTTCGTCGCGATCGTCGCGATCCTGCCGTGGGCGGTCCTCGCGTTGATGGCGAGCCGGCGCCAGAGCAAGTTCACCAGCCAACTCCCCGACATGCTCCAGCTGCTGGCCGGCTCGTTGCGCGCCGGGTTCTCGCTCCTGCAGGGTGTCGAGGCGGTGTCACAGGAAGTCGGCGACCCGATGGGCCGCGAGCTCCGGCGGGTGCTCACCGAGGCCCGTCTCGGCCGGCCGCTCGAGGAGGCGCTCGACGATGCCGCCAGCCGCATGGAGAGCCTCGACTTCGAATGGGCGGTCACCGCCATTCGCATCCAGCGTGAGGTCGGCGGCAACCTGGCCGAGCTGCTCCAGACGGTCGGGGAAACGATGATCGCTCGCGAGCGCCTGCGGCGCGAGATCAAGGCGCTCACGGCCGAAGGGCGCATCAGCGCCATCATCATCGGCGCGCTGCCGGTCGGCCTGGGCGCGATCATGTACACGCTGAATCCCGAGTACATGAAGGTGCTCTTCCACGACAGCTTCGGCCAGTTCATGCTGGTCGCCGCGGGCCTCTGGGCGGTCTTCGGCTTCTGGTGGATGTACAAGACGATTCAGATCGAGGTGTGACGTGCTGATCGTCGTCGGTGTCGCGATCATCGCCGCGTTTGCGTTGGCGACCTATGCCGTGCTCGAGGGGGCCGAGGAACGGGCGACGATCCGGTCCTCGCTTCGCAACCTCGAGGGCTATGAGGTCGAGAACCTGCGCGACCGGGAGCTCTTGGCGCCGGTGCAGCAGCGGGCCGTCGCCCCGATCTTCCGGGCGATCGTCGCGATGGGCAAGCGGTACATCCCTTCGGGACAGGCCGAGAACGCCCGGAGGAAGCTCACCCTCTCGGGCAACCCGAGCACCGACGCGGCCGACCGCTTCATTGCGCTCCGGGTGGTGCTCTTCGCCCTCATCCCGGTCTGGTTCATTCTGGCCTTCTACGTGTTGCCGGTGACCGGCAACGTCCCGTTGGCGGTGTTCGTACTCCTCACGCTGGCGTCGGTCCTCGGCCCGGACAGCATCCTCAACCGCAAGGTCGCCGAACGCCAGCACGCGATCCAGGTGAAGCTGCCCGACATCCTCGACCTCCTCGTCATCAGTGTCGAGGCCGGCCTCGGCTTCGAGCAGGCCCTCGACCGCACGATCAACTCGGTGCCGGGCCCCCTGTCCGATGAGTTCGTCCGCATGCTCAACGAGGTCCGCGCCGGATCCTCACGCGCCGACGCCCTGCGGGCGCTCGACACCCGCACCGATACGCCCGAGGTCCGCTCGTTCGTCCTGGCGATCCTTCAGGCCGACACCTTCGGCGTGTCGATCGGCCGGGTACTCCGCGCCCAGGCCGACGAGATGCGGGTGCGCCGGCGCCAGCTGGCCCAGGAGAAGGCGCAGAAGGCGCCGGTGAAGATGCTGATCCCGATGGTGTTCTGCATCTTCCCCGCGCTGTTCGTGGTCGTCATCGGCCCCGCGATCATCAACATCTCCCACAACTTCAAGTCGTAAGTTGCGGCCGATGGCCGCCCGCCGCGCTCCGTCGCTCGAGGCGTTGTTCATCGCGGCGGTGGCGCTGTTCGGGTTCGGGTCGGGCACGCGGCCGATCTCCGACAACTCGATGTTCCTGCACATGCGCACGGGCATCGAGATCGCGACCGGCCACGGCATCCCGAGCCACGATCCGTACTCGTTCACCGCGCACGGTCACGGCTGGGTCGTGCAGAGTTGGTTCGCCGAGCTCACCTACGGCATCGCGCACCGGATCGGCGGCTTCTCACTCGTCTCCCTCGAGCAGGGTCTGCTCATGGGCCTCCTCGCGCTGCTCATCGCCATCCTGGCGAGGGCCGGAACCCCACTGCGCACGGCGCTGGCCGCGGTGATCGCTGTTGGAGTCGGGAGTGCCTTCTGGTCGCCGCGGCCGCTGCTCTACGGCCTGTTGGCACTGGCGCTCACGGTGTGGGTGGTCGACCGGCGCAAGAGCCCATGGCTGTTGCTGCCCGTGGTCTGGATCTGGGTGAACACCCACGGATCGTTCCCGCTGGGCCTGGCCTGGCTCGCGGCTCGCGTCGTCGGCGAGTTGATCGATCGTCGCGCCGTGCCGCGGGAGACGTTGCGCTACCTGGGCGTGTTCATCCTCGGGCTCGGCGTGGCCGCGCTCAATCCCGTCGGACCCAAGCTGCTCACCTTCCCGCTCGCGGTGGGGGACAAGCGCGAGATCTTCAAGACGATCGTCGAGTGGCGCTCGCCCAACTTCCAGGAGTCGGCCGGCCTCACGTCGCTCGTTTTCCTCTCGGTGGCGCTGATCGTGCTGCTGCGACGCAAGGTCGACTGGGCCGATCTCCTGCCCGCGGTCGGATTCGTCGCCCTCGGGCTCCTGGCGATGCGCAATGTGCCGGCGGCCGGCATCGTCCTGGCGCCGGTGATCGGGCGGGCGCTCCGGCCCCAGGGTGCCCTCCCGGGCGTAGAGGCGCGTTTGGCACCGCCAGGGGGCGTCAACTGGGCTCTGGGCGGCGTCCTGGCCATCGTGTACTTGGCATTCGCCGTCGGGAGCCTCCAAGGGACCGGCCTCGACACCAAGACCTACCCGGTGGCGGCGGCCCGCCAGCTGGACCGCATGGGCCTTCTCCGGGAGCCGCATCGTGTCGCCGAGCAGGACATCGTCGGCTGCTACTTGATCCTCCGCGACGTCACCAAGCCCGAGGGACTGCGCACGACGAGGGACTTCATCGACGACCGCTACGACATGTATCCGCTCGCGGTGTCGAGGGCCTACGGGACGCTGCTGCACGGCGGTGCGACGGCGTTGGACGTCCTCGACCGCTACGGGGTCGACGTCGTCCTGTGGAACAAGGGTCTACCGCTGGTGGGCCAGCTCCAGGCCACGGGTCGCTGGCGTCAGATCTACGCCGACACGACGTGGATCGCGCTCCAGCGGGCCTGATTCGTTGTCCGTGGAAACGAACAAGGGAGTGGGCCAGATGGCCCACTCCCTTGCCCAGAACACCCGAGCGCCGCCATTGGCGCCTGAGTTGCGAACTAGCTCAGGTTCGAGCCAACGGTGGAGAACTTCTTCGAGGCGCTGGTGCCGACGAAGGTGATCGCGGCGATGCAGACAACGGCGATCAGCGCGACCAGCAGCGCGTACTCGACCAGGCTGGCGCCCTCTTCGTCCTTGCCGAACCGGGCCCGGAGGTACGGGGCCACGTGCTTCTGCCAGTAAGCGATGAGATCCATGATGTTGTGGTGTTCCCTTTCCGACTTGCGCCGGGGGTTCGGCGCCTTGCCCTTGCAGTTAGGAGTATCGGTGAGTCACCACTCACGGTGCATAGGGCTATCGGATCATTGTGCCGTGGATGATCCGGGTGGCCTATGGAAGGCGATTTTGCGCAGTATCACGAGGTCGTGCTGGGCCCAGCGCAGGTACCGCGTCAATCGAGCCGGATGATGCCCATGCGGACGGCCCGCAGCACGGCCTGGGTGCGGTCACGCGAGTCGAGCTTCTGGTAGATGGACGCCAGGTGGTTCTTCACCGTCTTCACGCTGATGTAGAGGTTCGCCGCCACCTCCGGCGTCGACAGGCCATCGGCCACCAGCTGCAGCACCTCCTCCTCGCGCTTCGAGATCACCGATTCGGTGGTCGTCGCGCCGTCGAGCTTCTGCGCTTCGGCCAGCATCGATGCCGCCAGCTCCGGCGAGAGCGCGGTCTCGCCGCTGGCCGCCTGCCGCACCGTGTCGACGACCTCCTCGGTCGAACAGTCCTTCACGAGGTAACCGGCCGCGCCGGCGCGAATGGCGCCGGTGAGCACGTCACGGTCGGCGTGCATGGTGAGGATCACCACCTGGGTGTCGGGCAGGCGGTCGCGGATGATGCGCGTCGCCTCGACGCCGTCGAGGACGGGCATCGTCACGTCCATCAAGATCACGTCGGGCTTCAGCTCGGTGGCCAGCCGGACGGCCTCCTCGCCGTCGGCCGCTTCGCCGACCACGTCGAACCCGTGCTCGGTCATGGTGCGGCTGAGACTCTCGCGCAGCATGCGGTGATCGTCGGCCAGCATCAGTCGGATCGTCATTTGTTCGGCTCCCGTGTCATGGGCGCGAGATGCGACCGGCATGCAGGCGGCACCGGACGGTGGTGCCCTGCCCCGGCGCCGACTCGATCTCGAGCCGCGCACCGATGGAGTCGGCCCGCTCGCGCATCCCGATGATGCCGTACGAATCCATGCGACCGGCGTAACCCGCCGGGAACCCCTGCCCGTCGTCGTAGATCGCGAGGAGCGCGCTCTCGCCGTCGCAGTGCCAGCTGACGCTCATGTGCGTGGCGCGGGCATGGCGCTCGACGTTGGTGATCGCCTCTTGCGCGACGCGCCACAACTCGCGCTCCTGCGGCAGCGGCAGCCGGCCCTGGCGGTCGTGGCGGAAGCTGATCTGGAGGTGGGTGCGCTCTTCGACGCGCCGGAGGAAGTCCTCGAGGGTGTCGACGACGTCGTGGGTCTCCGACACATCGGTGCGCAGGTCGTACAGCGTTTCCCGCATCTCGCTGACGACGCCCCGCACGTCCTGGCGGAGTTGCTGAAGCTCGTTGTGGACCAGCTCCTTCTGCGACCGCTTCAAGATGCGATCGAGCTCGAAGGCCAGGTAGGCGAGGGACTGGCCCAAGCGGTCGTGGAGGTCACGCGCGATCCGCGTCCGCTCCTCGTCGGCCCCGACGGTGCGCAGGCGGCCGAACCACCGGGCGTTGTCGATCGCCAGCGCGGCCGGCTCGACGAAGCCCTGGACCAGCTCCACCTCGCGCGCGCTGAAGTGGCCCGGCGCGTGATGCTCGAGGGCGATCACGCCGACCAGCTGCCCACGCGCCCGCAGCGGGGCGTACAGCGCCGAGAACGTCATGAGGCCGAGCCCGGCGCTGCCGGCCTTGGGCAGATTGGGCACGACGACCGCGGTCTCGGACTCCATCGCTTGCACGATGCCGACCGGCAGCTCGCTCGTCAGCAGCGAGTGCTTGAGGCGGACCCCCTCGGCGGCACCGACGATCCAGCTGCCGGTCGTGTCGTCGCGGAGCACCACGGCCGCGGTGTCGAAGTCGAACAGGTCGCGCATCCGTCCCATGGTCGAAGCGAGGACCTCGTCGAGGTCGAGCGAGGCCGGGAGGCTCTGGGCGATGCGGTGCAACGAGAACAGGAGCGCGTTGGCCTCGGCCAGGCGGCTCATCCGGTCGAGAGCCAGTGAGTGGCGCTGCTCGACCTGGCCGAAGAGCCGCCGGGCGTAGGACGCCACCACCGCGACGAGTGCCAGCTCGATCGTCCATTGACCGGACGCCTGCATGCTGAAGCCGGCGGTGCCGTGGGCGTGGGCGTAGTACGGCGCGCTCACCCCGGTGGCGGCGACGGCCGCCGTCATGATCGACAGCACGAAGCCCTGGGCGAAGCCGGCGGTGATCACCGCGGTGATCAGGCAGAAGACGAACGGGGAGTCCCAGTAGCCGGTGAGTGCGACGGCGGCGACGTTGACGCCGACGTCGACCGCGATGAGCAACGTGCCGCGGACGTCGCCGTGGAAGTGGAGTGGGCGGAAGCTGCGCCAGGCGGCATAGGTGAGGAGGGCCGCGCCCCACGCCGCGGTGTGCACGGTGCCCAGCTCGCCCCGGAGGGCGCCCACCATGATGCCGATCGCGATGGTGCCCCAGCGGATTCCGGGGATGAGGGGCGAGAAGAACGCGAGCTGATCGGGCCCGCGCCCGGACGGCGCTAGCTCGAGAACGCCTTCTTGATCGAAGAGCCCGCGGGGCCGAGGAGGATCACCAGGATCGCCGGGAAGATGAAGGCGATCAGCGGGAACAGGATCTTCACCGGCAGCTTGCCGGCCCGCTCCCGCGCCCACTGCCGTCGCTTCGACCGCATCTCGCTCGCCTGGGTCTTCAAGACCCGGCCGATCGGGATGCCCAGCGCGTCCGCTTGTGTGATGGCCAGCACGAAGTTCGATAGCTCGGGTACCTCGGTGCGTCGCTTGAGATTCTGGAACGCGTCCCGCCTGGGCAGGCCGAGCTCCATCTCCTTCAGCGTACGGGAGAATTCGTCGGCCAGGGGCGATTGGAAGTGCCGGCAGACGATCTCGATGGCGCCCTCGAAGCCCATCCCGGCCTCGACCGAGATGGCGAGGAGGTCGAGGGTGTCGGGGAGGTCCTTGAGGATCGCGGCCTGCCGGTCCTGCACCTTGCGCGACAACCACGCTTGCGGGATCAGGAACGACACCACCGGTGCGAAGATCAGCGCGAGCAGGCCCATGCGGGCCGACGGCTGCGAGAACACCACCCACGCGATGGCGCCGACCGTCGAGAGACCGGTGAGCACGGCCTGGATGGTGAGGAACTCCTCGGCCCGCAGCGAGGCGGAGAGCCCGGCCAGCAGCAGCTGGCGGTGGATCCCGTCGAGATGGTTGGCGGGCGTGAATCGCCCGACGCCCTGCAGGGCCCGGCCGGACAGTGGGCGGATGACGCGGCTGATGAACGGCAGCGCCAGGTGCTGTTGGAACTCGTCGGCCAGCTCGTCGGCGCCGTCCAGCGAGCCGAGGTACTCCATGGCGTCCGTCGCCGGGCGGCGGGCGTTGACGTACCCGGCGAGCGCGAGGCCGGCCCCGCCGAACGCGGCGGCGACGAAGAGCAGAAGTCCGAAGTCGTGCATGTCGTGCCCTCTCAGACTTCGATCGACTTGACCATGCGGAAGATCAGCCAGGTCCCGAACAGCACCGACAGGCCGGTGCCGGCCAGTACGAACGGCCCGGCACCGTGGTACATCGGCTCCATGTAGCCGGGCGAGATGACCTGCACCGCGAGCAGCAGGAACAGCGGCAGCGCGCCGAGCACATAGGCCGAGATCCGGCCCTCGGCGGTGAGCACGTCGACCTCGCGGCGCACCTCCTCGCGGGCCCGGATGAAGTCGGCGAGCGTGTGGAGGACGTCGGCCAGCTTGCCGCCGACGGTCTGTTGGATCCGGATGGCCTGGACCACCCAGTCGAGATCGCGGAGCTGGAGCCGCTTGGCCATGCGGTCGAGGGCGTCGACCAGGGAGCCGCCGAGCCGCGTTTCCGAGACGACGCGGCTGAACTCCTCGGACAGCGGCGGCTCCGACTCCGAGCACATCATCTGGATGGCCCGCAGGAACGTGTGGCCGGCGGACAGCGACGAGGCCACGAGCGTGAGCGCGTCCGGCAGGCGCTGCTCGAACTTCTTGCGCCGGCGGCTGATGCGCCGGCGGACGACCACGTTGGCGAGGAACGGGCTCGCCAGGACACCGATGACGCCGAAGAACCACTGCGTCGTGATGCCGGCGAGGATGGCGCCGAACACCAGCCCACCCGACAGCGTCAGCAGGACGAACTCGCCGGGCCGCAGTGGCAGGCGGGCCCGCTCGAGCGACGCGGTCAGCGAACCCTTGGTGTCGAACTGCTCGACCATCCGGCCCGCGAAGCCGATGGCGCCTTCGGTCAGCTGGCTGTAACTCTCGGTCACCGACTCGACCGGGACGTCGCGCTCGCCGAAGGGCAGGTCGAGGATGTCGGCGAGCGCCCGTTCGCGGTCGCGCACCCGCATCAGGATCCCGGCGACGACGAGGGACAGCCCTCCGCCGACGAAGATCGCGGCGAAGAGGCTCCCCGAGCTCATGGCGATCATCGTGATCGCTCCGGTGTCGCCAACTCCTTGGTGTTGGGGACGCGCATCGCCCGGCTGGTCCGCGGCGTCGCGGTCGGTGCGGCACTGGAGAGGCGCGGTGCCTGGAACGCCTTGGCCGGCACGTCGATGTTGGCCTCGGCCAGCTTGTCGAGGAACTTGGGTCGGAGGCCGGTGGCGACGAGCTCACCCACGGAGCGGCCGCTGGCGTCGATCGACGGCCGGAACTTGAAGATCTCCTGGAGGAGGATCGTCTCGCCCTCCATGCCCTGCAGCTCCGACACCGAGGTGACGACGCGGCGGCCGTCGGGCTGGCGGTCGAGGTGCATGATCACGTTGATCGCGGCGTTGATCTGCTCGCGGATGGCCTTCACCGGAAGCTCGAACCCGGCCATCAGCACCATCGTCTCGAGCCGGCTGAGCGCGTCGCGCGGGCCGTTGGAGTGGACCGTGGTCATCGACCCCTCGTGGCCGGTGTTCATGGCCTGGAGCATGTCGAGCGCCTCGGCGCCGCGCACCTCACCGACGATGATGCGGTCGGGCCGCATGCGGAGCGCGTTCTTGACGAGGTCCCGGATGCGGACCTCGCCGGCCCCCTCGGCGTTGGCCGGGCGGGCCTCGAGGGTGATGACGTGCGGCTGCTGGAGCTGGAGCTCGGCCGCGTCCTCGATGGTGAGGATGCGCTCGCCGTCCGGGATGAACGACGACAGCACGTTGAGGTTCGTCGTCTTGCCGGTGCCGGTGCCGCCCGACACCAGAATGTTGAGCTTGCCGCGGACGCACGCCTCCATCACCACGGCGAGGTCGAGGGTGAACGTCCCGAAGTTGATGAGGTCCTTGACCGTGTAGGGATCGGCGGCGAACTTCCGGATCGTCATCACGGTGCCGTGTACGGCGAGCGGCGGGATGATGACGTTGACGCGGCTGCCGTCGGGCAGGCGGGCGTCCACCATCGGCGAGCCCTCGTCGATGCGACGGCCGATGGCCGACACGATCTTGTCGATCACCGCGCGGTACTGGTTGTCGTCGGTGAAGGCCACGTCGACGTGCTCGATCCGGCCCTCGCGCTCGACCCAGATGTCGTCGTACGAGTTGCACATCACCTCGGTGATGCTCGGGTCGGCCAGCAGCGGGTCGAGCGGGCCGTACCCGAGTGTGTCCTGGATGACCTCCTCGACGAACTTGCGGCGCTCCAGCGGCGAGACCTTGACGTCCTCGCGCTGCAGGATGCCGTCGAGCGCCGACTTCACCTCGGCGATGAGCGCGTCGCCGGAGAGGTTGCCCATCTTCGGCGCGACCTCGGTGAGCACCAGCTCGCGGACCTTGCGCTTCGAGGCCTCCCAATTCTCGTTGACGGCCTTCTTCGCCTTGCCCGACACCGTCGTCGGTCCGGTGGTGCTCTTGCGCGGCGTCTGGCCCGGCATCTGCGTCACCGGTGTCGCCTCGGTCTCGAGGCGCTCCGCCTCTTCGAGGGCGGCGAGTTTCTCTGAGAGTTTCACGGTTCCTCCTGCGAACTAGGGCTGGACCGGGGCCACGGCCTGCTTGGCCTTGCGGCGGAAGAGTCCCTTGCGGGCGGGTTCGGCGGCGAGGTCGACACGGGCCCGGACATCATCCGGGAGCAGCGACGCCATGCCGGCGGCGAGCTTCTTGCTCACTTCGGTGTTCGGCATGAAGGCGATCACCGGCGTGCCGACGTTGATCGACTTCGAGACCTCACGGGCGTAGGGGAGGACCGAGCTGAACCCCTGGGGGAACAGCTTCAGCACCTGGTCGATGTCGATCCCGACGTCCTTCTCGGCCTTGTTCATGATCAGCTGGACGTTGTCGGACGGGATCTTCAACTTGTCGAGGGTGTTGAGGAACACCCCCATGTTGCGGACGCTCGGCAGGTCGAGGGTCGCCATCACGTACAGCTCGTCGGACAGATCGAGCGCGGCGAGGACGATCTCGGTGAGCGCCGCGGGCGTGTCGACGATGACGTAGTCGAACCGGCTGCGGATGGCCTCGATGATGCGGGTGACGTCCGGCGGGCTGATGCGATCGGCCTCGGTCGGATCCTTCGGCGCGGCCAGGACGTGCAGGCCGGTCTCGTGGGAGACGGTGTACTCCTCGATGTGGGCCCGCAGGTCGGCCTCGTCGGTGTCATCGCGCTGCAAGGCGTCGAAGATCGTGTAGCGCGGCCGCAGCCGCAGCGCGGTCGACACCTCGCCGAACTGCAGGTCGAGGTCGACGATGCACGCGCGCTTCCCGGTGTGGTGCGTGAGGAAGTACGCCAGGTTGGTGGCGTAGAACGTCTTGCCGCAGCCGCCGGCGGCCGAGCTGATGGTGAAGACGCGCCCGGGCGCGCCCGGCTGCGCGCCGGCCAGCGCGCCCGCCAAGGCCGGTTCGGCGGCGCGGTGCGCCTTGGCCAGCGCGATGGAGCGCTCGAGGCTCTCGAGCAGCCCCTCGTCCTCGATCGGGAGCTGGACGAGGTCGATGGCGCCGGTGCGGACGATGTCGCGCAGCTGCGCGTCCGGTCGGTGGGTGAAGGCCAGCATCAGGCTCATGCCCGGGAGGTCGTCGTGGATGACCTCGAGGCGCGACAGTCCCGAACGGGTGCCGAGGCTCGGGCCGGCCACGAGCACGTCGAACGGCCCTTGGTCGGTGAGCACGTCGGCCACCGCGCCCACCCGTTCGCACACGACGACCTCGGGCCGGGGTCGCAGCTCGTCGGCCACGCCTCGCACCTGGGCGGCGAGGTCCTCGCTCCGATCGAGGACCAGGATCTTCGTTGTCCGCACCGTGTTCCTCCTAGCCGACCGGGATGAGCGCGGTCGGCGCGCCGGCGCCGGGTGTCCCCGGCACCGCAGCCTGGTTCTTCGGGAGCAGCGAGAAGTACAGGCTCTCGAAGTTGGTCAAGTAGACGAGCCGCTCCGCTTGCTCGGGCGCGACCGCGAGCAGGAACACGAGGCCGTCGCCGCCCGGCTGGCCCGGCGCCGAGGCGAGCGTCGTGCCGTTGACGCTGAGCACCTGGATGCCCTGCATGACGAGCCGGGTCTGGGCGCCGCTGCGGTCGGGAACCTTCGTCACCGCGAAGATGTCGATGGTGTCGCCGGCGCCGGCGAATCCGGCCACGCCGGGCACTTTCGCCAGTTGCACCGCGACGGCTTGCTTGCCTGCGGGGATGGCCGGCAGCGAGCCGATCACCGTCTGCGGCACCGTGAACTGGTCGACCGTCAACGCCGACCCGGCGGCGATGCCGTGGGTCGCGCTCTTCCCGGTGAGCTCGGTCGGGAGGGTGAGGGCGCCGGGCGGCCGGTTGCTCGCCGCGATCTGTCGGGTCTCGATCAGGCCGGTGCTGTACGCCGTGCTGCCCGACGTCCCGGCGGCGATGTTGCCCTTGGCGTAGAGGACCGCGACCTTGCCACCGCCGCCGCTCGACGAGTTGTTGTCGTTGCGGAGGATCAGGAACGTCGCGGCAACGCCCAGCACGAACACTGAGACGCCGAGGACGACGACGAGATTGGAACGTTGGCGCACGAATCCTCCAGATCAGGAACTCAGAACAAGTGTCCCGAGTCGGACAGGCTCTGCCCATAGTGAGATCGCATCATTTCGGGCTGGCCCGACTTTGCTAGTCATTTGGTGTCGGGTGGCCTCGACCTGAGGCCACCCGCCCCGGCCGGTGCGGTCGGCCGGGGCGGGTTGGCGAGAGCGTCGGCGCCGCACGCGCCGGCGATGGTGCGAGCTAGGTCACTTGACGAGTTGGGGCAGGTCACAGAGCAGTTGCTGGTTGTTCCAGACATCGGCGCCGGCAATGCGCAGGCCCATGACGGCGCCGATCCTGTCGAGCACACCGGTGTCGAAATCGGTGTTGAGCTGGGTGCTCACCGCGGTGCTGACCGTCGTACCGATCAGATTGGCATTGAGACCGATGCCGACGGCAACGGTCTGAATGTTGATCCTCGGCGCCAGCTGCCGGGAGACAGTCGGGCTGGTGGACCCGACCGTCTGCATCGGCCGGTCGAAGGTGCCGTTGAAGGTCAAGGGTGTCGAGCCCGCGAGCACGGTGGCGTCCGCGTCACTGGTGACGGTCACGGCGCCGCCGACGTTGACAAGATCACCGAGCCTTCGGATCGTCACCGTCTTGCTCGCGTCCGCCATCAGCGTCGGGTCCACGTTGCCGATCGAAGCCTGCGCGGCCCGCGTCCCGGCGAGGATCCCCACCGGGGTCGTGTCGGCCGTCGCCGCGCACGCGATGCTGCTTATCGTGCCGTCGGCGCCGGCACCTTCGATGTAGACGGGCAGCTGGACGTGCGTTCCGCCGAGGCCGGGAACCGTCTGGCTCAACGTTTCCAGAAAATAGAGCCGGGCCTGCGCGGTCTTGGCGACGGTGCCGACCGGTCCCCACGCCGCTTGGGGCTTCTCGATGAACGAGAAGTCCATGGTGATGGAGTCGACACCCGCAAGGGTCAGTGGCAGCGTGACGTGGACGAGGTTCGTGCCGTTGGCCACCGCGGCCTGCACGGCCATCTGTGCCAAGTCGAGGCTGCGGAGCTTGAAGTTGCGAGCGGCGGTGGCAGAGGCGACCGAGCCGTCGCCGGAGCTCATGCTGATGATGTCGCGGAGCTTCATCGTGGTCGAGTTCGTCATGGCACCACCGACGCCGGTCTGGAGGGAGCCCTTCAGGAGATTCAGCGCAGCGGCCGCTTGCAAGCTCGTTGCGTCGCCCTTCGCGTTGAGCGCGTTGGTCATGACCGTGAAGACCTGGCCCACCGTCATCGACTGGTTGAGCAGGTTGTCGACGGTTCCCACGTTGCCGGCCGCGTCGACGAGATCTCCGAGGGTGACGCTGGAATCTGACAGGCCCTGGTAACCGGCGGTCGTGACGTTGACCGCGCTGCCGAATTCCGAACCGAGGATCGCATTGGACAGCGCGGTCTCGGTGGCGCCGATCGTCACTCGGCTGAGGAACGAGCCCACCTGGACGCCGGCACCGGCCGACTTGAGGGCGGTGGCGCACGAGCTCAACGTGGTATCGCCTGGGATGAAGTTGTAGTGGAAAGCCGTGCTGATGCACACCTGGACGGCATTCGCCAGCATCTGCGTGGCGCCCGCGGCGGCGCTGGTGACCGCAGTGAACGTCTTGGCGCTCGAGTCCCAGTTTCCGACCGCGATGTTGACGACGTTGGGGCTGACGGCATCGAAATTGTTCCGATGCAGGCTCGACGACGCCATCGTCGTCGCGTCGTTGACCGCGGTCGCGGTCCCGAGGGCGCCGAGTGCGTCACCGGCGGCCTGGTCGGCATAGGTCTGCATCTTTCGCTTCTCGGCGACCTGATGACCGATGTCCACCGTCATTGCCGCACCACCCATCACCAACATGAGTCCGGCCGCGGTCAGGATCAACACCGCGCCGGCCTCATCGCCGCGCCGGCGCAGATGGAGGCGACGAGTGACACGTGCGAACAGTGCGTGGGGGTGGGTCCGCATGACGACCTCTCAGGAGATCTTTCCGGTAACGGTGGTGTGGATGGTCGAGGGGAGAAACGCGAAGATGCCGGGGAGCGGCGCGATCTTGGGCTTGTTCGCCCAGTAGTACGTCAGTGTGATGGTCATGCACTTGGTGTTGGGCTCGTCGGTTCCGGCGGTGGTCTTGCATGGCTGGTAGACGGGCTTTCCGGCGACGACGCTGTAGTTCGAGGTGATGATCTCGAGGCCACCCGCAGGCGTTGCCGTCGGCTCGGCCGAGTCGGCGCCGAGCATCGACTGCAGCTTGGCTCGAGCGGAATCGACGGCCGCCGTTTGCTTGGCCGTGTCATCGCCTGCGGATGCAGTGGCGACGAGCGCGCTGCGGATCCCCTCCTGCGCCCCGTGCTGCATCTGCTCCTTGAGCGACCACGCGTAGCCGAAGCTGATGATCCCCCAGAGCAGCATCACGAACAGCACGAGGACGAACGCGAACTCGACGAGCGCGACGCCCGACTCGTTCCGGTCGGCCCTCCCGATGATCGTCCCTCGCGTCATGGTCCCCCTCGAACCCCAGTCCAACGGCACGTTCTGTTCGCTTCCACGTTGGCTCGTACTGATTGTCGGAGGGAAGGACCAATAACTTGATAGCCAATTTCGGCTATGCCGTCATGACACGATCGAACTAGTTCAAAGTGAACACACCCGAGTCGGACGACCCAGTGGTCAGTCCTTCGGTGCGGGCGCGGAGCGGAGGAACGCCAGCATCTCGTCGGCGCGGTACAGCTTGTGGGTCGTCGGGTGCTGCGGCGCCTTGCCGACGGTGATGCCGTCGGGCCCGTGGCCCCAGAAGCCTTCGAACGCTTGACCGGGACGATGCGGATCGGTGATGTGGTGCACGTCGCGCGGGAAATCCAGGCCAGAAGCCGCGAATGACGCGTCGTCGAGGAACAGCACCATGCGCGGCCAGCACGCGACGATGGCGCGGGCGACTCGGTCGGCGTCGTCGCCGGTGTGGATCAGCGCGGTGACCGAGAGCGCTTCGATCCGGCCCCAGGACGGCTCGATGATGCGGAGCAGCTCGACCGACCACCGCCGAACTTCGGCCCAGAACCCGAGCGGGTCGGGATAGAAGAACGTCGGGTGCGGCTCGCCCCACGTCGGCGGGTGCTCCTCCAGCTCGAGCAACGGGTCACGCCACACGGGCGCCCGCTCGGTGACCATCAGCAACCACGCGTTGACCGACCCCGGCGAGTTCGGCGGCCAGTCGCGCGCCCGGCGGGTGAGGCGGCGCTGCTCGCGCCAACCGGCAGCGCGCGCCGCCGCCAAACGCTCGGCCGGCTGCGGTGAGAAGAGTGGATCGTGGCGGATGCCTCATGATGCCATCGCGGGCTACGTTCGCCGGATGGCACCGACGGTTCTCATCACCGTTGGTGTCGGTATCCGACACCAACGATGTCCAGAATGCTCGTGGGCGTGACCGGGGAGAAGCGGATGGTCGTGGTCGGCCTCACCGGCGGCATCGGCTCGGGGAAGTCCACCGTGTCGGGGTTGCTCGCCGAGCGCGGCGCGATCGTGATCGACGCCGATCGCATCGCCGCCGACGTGCGCGCCCCGGGCGGCGCGGCCTACCAGCCGCTCATCGACCGTTTCGGCCCGACGATCGTTGCCGCCGACGGCACGATCGACCGGAAGGCGCTGGCCGAGATCGCGTTCGCCGACGAGAAGGCGCTGGCCGACCTCAACGCCATCACGCACCCGGCGATCGGCGCCGAGATCGCCGCCCGGATGGCCGCGGAAGCCGGCACCGACCATCTGGTGCTCCTCGACGTGCCGTTGCTGGTGGAGAACGGCCGGGTCACGACCGACGAGGTGATCGTCGTCGACTGCCCGGTCGACGAGGCGGTGCGGCGGCTGGTGGAGTACCGCGGGTTCGACGAGGCCGATGCCCGTCGCCGCGTCGCCGCTCAGGTCACACGAGACGAGCGGCTGGCCAAGGCAGATTTCGTGATCGACAACTCAGGTGCGCCGGAGGCACTCGGCGACCAGGTCACCCGGTGCTGGACGTGGTTGGAGTCGGTGCGCGCGGAACATAGAGCGCGATCCACAGCAGAGTGACCATCGGGCCGATGGCCCGGAGAGAGTTGTCTGCCAGGTCGTAGACCTGGCCGGACAGGAACGGCACCACCAGCGCGAAGGGCATCGCCGCACTGAGGAGCAAGGATCGCTCGCGCCACCACCGCAGGACGCAGAACACCGCCAGAGGCACGCACGCGATGGCGATGACCATGTCGGCGTAGTTGTGGAAGTAGTGCCAACCCCGGTGCCACGCGTCCCAGAACCCGTAGAACGGCGCCGCGAACTCCTCGATACCGCTCGGCGGCCAACCGAATCGCCATCGGACGTAGAGGGCCCAGACGCCGACGAGGACGCCGGGCACGACGAGGAGCGCCGCCCGCTGCCGTCGCGAGAGCCCCATGCCACCGACCGTCGCGGCCGCCGGCAGGAACACCGCGATGCCGGCGAAGGCGAGCAGCGTCGGCTCTTTGGTGAGCACGCACGCCGCGGCGGCCGCGCCCGCCCAGCCGAGCCGGCGGCGGACGAGCATCAGGATCGCGATCACCATGAAGGCGAGGGCCCACGCGTCGGACCCGTCCATGATCACGGAGATGATCACCGCAGGGTTCAGCGCGAACGCCAGCGCCGCCCGAGGCGGCGCACGGACCGCCATGGCGAGGAGCGCGGCCGCGAACGTCCCGACGGCGACGGCCCCGAGGTTCGTGATGACGAGACCCCACAGGAGAGGGCGCTCGCCGAAACCGTGCCATGGCCACGCGAGGAGCGGGTACCCGATGCGCTGGGCCCGGTACGCGGGCCGGTCGAGGAACGCCTTTTGCGTCGCCGCGTGACGAAGGAAGGGATCACGGGCGAGGAGCCAGAACGCCTGGCCGTCATGACCGTCCTTGTGCGGGACCAGGACGTGCGGCCCGAGCACTTTGCGGGCCAGGGGCATCACGGAGCCTTCGCGGCCGAAGTGCACGAACCACGCTGGGTCACCGTCCGCCCGAGCGAGGAACAGCCCGACGATCAGAAGATGGGCCGCCAAGCCCACAGCAGCCCATCGTGCCGCGACACGTGCGCGGGATGGGCGGTCGACCGCGGGCGGCCCGACGGGCGTCAAAACCACATCGATGTCAGTACCATACCGGGGTGCCTCCGTTCCGAGTCGTCTCCGACTTCGCGCCGGCCGGCGACCAGCCGAAAGCGATCGCAGAGCTGGCTCGGGGGATCGAGCGCGGCGACCGGTTCCAGACCCTGCTCGGCATCACCGGGTCGGGCAAGAGCGCCACCATGGCGTGGACGATC
Organism: Acidimicrobiales bacterium; assembly: GCA_025463925.1. GTDB lineage: Bacteria > Actinomycetota > Acidimicrobiia > Acidimicrobiales > AC-14 > RYN-50. Next base: position 46,393 of record JAODBK010000042.1, read on the forward strand.
GAGCAGGTGCAGCGGCCGACCCTGGTGATCGCGCCCAACAAGTCGCTGGCGGCCCAGCTGGCCAACGAGTTCCGTGAGTTCTTCCCGGAAAACCGCGTCGAGTACTTCGTCAGTTACTACGACTACTACCAGCCCGAGGCCTACATGCCCTCGAGCGACACCTACATCGAGAAGGACTCGTCGGTGAACGACGAGATCGACCGGCTGCGGCACTCGGCCACCTCAGGTCTGCTCGCCCGCCGCGACATCATCGTGGTGGCGTCGGTCAGCTGCATCTACGGCCTCGGTTCGCCGGAGGCGTACGAGCGGTCGATCCTGCGCCTCGTCCGCGGATCGACCCACGACCAGCGCTACATCCTGTCGAAGCTCGTCGAGATGCAGTACGAGCGCAACGACATGAACCTCGTGCGCGGCAAGTTCCGGGTGCGGGGCGACACCATCGAGGTCCACCCGGCCTACGACGAGGCACCAGTCCGGATCGAGCTGTTCGGCGACGACATCGAGCGCATCAGCCGGGTCGACACGGTGACGGGGGAGTACCTCGAGGAGATCGACGACCTGACGGTCTTCCCGGCGACGCACTACTCGGCCGGCGACGAGCGGATGAAGCGCGCCATCGTCGGCGTCGAGCACGAGCTCCAGGAGCGATTGGCGTACTTCGAGAAGGAAGGCAAGCTGCTCGAGGCCCAGCGGCTGCGGATGCGCACGCAGTACGACCTCGAGATGATGCAGGAGCTCGGCTACTGCAATGGCATCGAGAACTACTCGATGCACATCGACGGCCGGACCCACGGCGAGCCGCCGTACACCCTGCTCGACTACTTCCCGAAGGACTTCCTGCTCGTCATCGACGAGAGCCACGTCACGGTCCCGCAACTGCACGGGCAGTACGAGGGCGATCGGTCGCGCAAGGAGACGCTCGTCGATCACGGGTTCCGGCTGCCGTCGGCGGCCGACAACCGGCCGCTCCGGTTCGACGAGTTCTACGAGCGCGTCAACCAGTGCGTGTTCCTGTCGGCCACCCCGTCGCCGTACGAGATCGGCCAGTCGTCGCAGGTCGTCCAGCAGATCGTGCGCCCGACCGGCCTGGTCGATCCCGAGGTCGTGGTGAAGCCGACCAAGGGCCAGATCGACGACCTCATCGAAGCGATCAACCAGCGGGTGGGGCGCGGCGACCGCGTGCTCGTGACCACGCTCACCAAGAAGATGGCCGAGGACCTCACCGACTACCTGCTCGAGATGGGCATTCGGGTTCGGTACCTCCACAGCGAGGTCGACACCATCCAGCGGATCGAGATCCTGCGCGACCTCCGGCTCGGCGAGTTCGACGTGCTTGTCGGCATCAACCTCCTGCGCGAGGGCCTCGACCTCCCCGAGGTGTCGTTCGTCGCCATCCTCGACGCTGACAAGGAGGGCTTCCTCCGCAGTGAGACGTCGTTGATCCAGACGATGGGCCGGGCGGCGCGCAACGTCGACGGCCAGGTCGTCATGTACGCCGACACCGTCACCGACTCGATGAAGCGGGCCATCTCCGAGGTCGAGCGTCGCCGTACGTTGCAGACGGCGTACAACGAGGAGCACGGGATCGACCCGCAGACGATCCGCAAGGCGGTCACCGACATCCTGGCCCACCTCCGGCCTGACAGTGAGGCGCCGCGACCGGGTCGCGATCGCCGTCGGGACCGCCGCGGCGGCAAGGCGCGCAGCGACTTCGCCGAGCTGCCCCACGACGAGCTGCAACGGCTGATCCGCACCCTCGAGGAGGAGATGCGCGAGGCGGCGACCGACCTCCGGTTCGAGTACGCCGCCCGCCTGCGCGACGAGATCAACGACCTGAAGCGCGAGCTCAAGCAGGTCGGTTGACGCCACGCCGGCAGCTGCTGCTGTCGCTCGCAGGACTCGCCTGCATCTACGCGGTCTTCATCGGAGTCGGCGACAGCCGGGCCTGGTCGGGTTCTGATGCCGGCGGGAAAGTGGCCACGATCCGCTTCATGGATCAACACCACACGCTCCGGCCGGTGGTCGGCTACTGGGCCGAGCGTTGGGATCCTCGAGGTGACTACCACCCGCTCGTCTACACATCGAGGATTGGCGGCAACTGGGTCCAGGTCACGACGCTGCCGTTCGTCTATGCCGGACTGCCGTTGTGGCGGATCGCAGGGCGTGACGGGATCCTCGTCCTGCCGGTCGCCGGCAGCCTGCTCGCGGCGTACGCCGCTCGACGGCTGGCCCGTGCGCTCGGCGCCCGTTCTGGACTGGGCGCGTTCTGGCTGGTTGGTCTCGGGAGCCCGATGCTCTTCTATGCCGCCGACTTCTGGGAGCACTCGATGGCGGTCGGGCTCGCGCTTCTGTCCGTGGCGTTGTTGTTCGAGGGCGGCGAACGGAGCCGGTTCGGGCCGCTGTACTGCGGACTGGCCGGTCTCGCAGCCGGCTTCGCGGCGACGATGCGGACCGAGATACTCGTCTACGTGGCCGCGCTGGCGGTCGCGGTGCTCGTCGTCTCCGGTCAGCGATCCCATTGGCTCCGCCGCCCGTGGTCGCTCCTGGCGGCGGCCGTCGGTCTGTTCGTGCCGCTCGTCGCCAACAGCGTGGTGGAGCGCGCGGTCTTCGGCCACGGCGTTCGCGACACGCGCGCCGCTGGCAATGTCGCCTCGGCCGGCCACGGAATCCTCGGCCGGCTGAGCGACGGCGCGCTCACCGCGGTCGGCGTGTTGTCGGAGTCGTCGGGAAAGGCGTACGTCCTGGGGGCGGCACTCGTCCTGACGCTGGTGATCGGGGCGGCGTGGACGCTGCGACGCGACGTCGAGCTGCGGAGCACGGGCGGGCGAGCGTCCGCGGCCGCGATCATCGCTCTGTACGGGGCCCGGTTTGCGAACGGGCTGGGATTCGTGCCCGGCTTCATCCCGGCGGCACCGGCCGGGGCCGCGGCGGTCGCAGCCCGCGGCGATCGCGCCCGCGTCGTCATGGTCGCCGCCGTGGTGTCCCTGCCGCTGGTGTGGCTGTTCTCGTGGCAGGGTCAGCTGGTGCCGCAGTGGGGCGGCCGATACGTCCTGGTTTCTGGTGCGCTGCTCACCGTGCTCGGTGCCGTCGCCATGGAGGAGGTCGGGTGGCGTCGACCCGCGCCCGCGCTGATCGTGACGATCGCATTGGCGGTCTCGCTCTCCGGCGCGGCCTGGCACGTTCGGAGGACGCGAGCGTACGCGCGGGCGATCGCAGCCATTGAACAGGCCCCGCGTGACGTGGTCGTCGTGTCGCACATCGTTCATCTCGGTCGAGAAGCGGGCTCGTTCTATGGCGACCATCGTTGGCTCTCGGCCGGCGGGTCCGACGGCGTCGCCCGGGCCGCGTCCATCGTCCGCGACGCGGGGGCGACCCAAATGGACGTCGTGGACCTTGATCGAGGACAGGTCGCGCCCAACATCGCCGGCTGGCAGCCGGCATCCGCCCGCCACGTCGGACTGCTGGGCTTCCGGTTGGCGGTGTGGCGCTATCGGTTGGCGACGTGACGAGACGGTTCCTCCATCTGCCGCTGGCAGTGCACGCCGGCCTGCTGCTCGCAGTGCTTGTCGCACTCGGCGCCGGCATCGGGACGCGGGGTTCGTTCGTCTCGGACGAAGGAGCATCGATCCTCCAAGCGCGGTCACTCGCACGCGGCGACGGATGGGTGGTGCCGCTCCCACTTCCGAAAGTCGATCCTGACGGCCGGTGGTTCCCGTTGGAGCCGTACGAGATCGGCCCCAAGGGCCGCGCCCCCTTCGGCAAGCATCCGTTCTACGCAATGGCGATGGCGGGCGCGTACCGGCTGGGCGGCGTCAGTGGGGTGATCGGCCTCTCCGTCCTGGCCGGTGTCGCCGCCGCGCTGTCCGCATCAGGTCTTGCCGGTGTGTTCGACAGGCGTTTGGCCGTCCCGGCCCTCTGGGTCACCGGGCTCGCGAGCCCGTTGCTGTTCGACAGCTTCCTCGCGGTCGGCCACACGATCGGCGCCGCGGGGGCAGGTCTCGCGGTGCTCGCCGCAGTATCGGCTCGGGCGCGACCGACATGGCGCGTCGTCGGGGTCATCGTCGGCGTGGGCGCCGCGGTCGTGGTCAGGAGCGAGGCGCTCCTCCTCGCGGCTGCGCTCGCCGTGGTGCTGGTGCTGGCGGCGTGGCGGGCTCGGAAGCCACTTCTCGCGGTCATCGGGGTCGCGGCCGCGACCAGCGCCGTCGGCGCGCGCGCGGCCGAGACGTTGATGATTCGCCATGCACTCGGACGAGCTGATGCCTCGGTGGGCGTCCCCGCGCGAGGCAATGGCCGCTCGTTCGTCGGTGGCCGATGGGAGGGCTTCGTCACCACCTGGCTTCAACCGACGGCTCGCGATCTGAAGGTCGCCGCGCTGTGCGTCGTGGCGGTCGCGGTCGCGGCCGCCATCGCGGCCGTGATGGCCCGGCGCCGCCCGTCAGATGTCGGGGCCCTCCGGCTGCTGGTGGCGATCGGCGTCGGAGCCGCCGCCGTACGGGTGGTCGCGGCGCCGCTCGACCCCGTCCCCGGTCTGATCATGGCCTTTCCGATCGGGTGGGTCGGGATCCTCCTCCTTCGTCGGGCCGACCTCGCGGGTCTCCCGCGGCGCATCGCGGCCGCCACGGCGGCGCTGTTCGCAGTGGGCGTCCTGTTGACGCAGTATCCGGAGGGTGGTTCCGCGGAATGGGGTGGTCGCTACTTCGCGTTGATGGTGCCCCTGGTCGTCCCGCTGGCCCTGGTGTCGCTCATCCGACAGGGAGCGTCATTGTCCCGTGCCGCCAGGGGCGTCGGCGCGGTCGGCCTCGCCGCGGTATCGATCCTGTTCTCGTTCCTCGCCGTCGGCAGCTTGCGCGCGGTGCACGACGACTACGCGAAGCTCGTGGGTGGCGTCGAGCGGGTCGCGGCATCGACGGTCTCGACGGGCCAGCGCCCGGTCATCGTGACCACCGAGTCGTTCCTGCCGCGGATGTCGTGGCGCACCTACGCGCACCAACGTTGGCTTCTGGTGCTCCCGCCTGAGTTGCCGGTGGCCGGCCGCCGCTTGCGTGACGCCGGCATCGCCGAGATCACGCTGGTCGATCGCGAGGACGCGTCCCAAGTGATCCGATTCGACGGGTACCACGTGACGCGTCACGAGGTGATCGAGCGACAGGGAACATGGCATGTCACGGTGTTGACTGCCGACGGGCAATCCCCGTGACCACGGCCACCTCACCGGCCCATCGCGATGCCGTCGTTGCGGCATCGGGCAACCGATCGGACTGGGCTGTCGCGACCGCGCTCGTCGGCCTCGCGGCCGCTCGTGCCGTGCCGTATCTGGTGCGAGGGCCGAAGCTCTTCCTGGACGACTGGTGGGCGCTGCGGAACGCCCGGTTCTCGGGCGCGTTCGGCGCCGCCGGCCACGAGCAGTTGATCGCGCGGCCGGGCGCGTGGTTGGTGTTCAACATCGAGTTCGGATTGATCGGCCGGCATCCGGTCGCGCTCTACCTGGTCCAGACGGCCCTGAACGCGGGTGTGGTCGTCGCCCTCTTCATCGTGGCGCGCCGGTTCCTCGGTCCATGGACCGCGGCGGGCGTATCGGCGACGTGGGCGCTCCTGCCCAACCATTCGGCCATGGATCACTGGGCGTCCACGATGCAGATCGTCGTCGCCCTCCTCTTCTTGACCGTGGGCGTGGGCCTCGTGGCTCGGGCCACCGACCGGGGAACGGGCATGTGGCCGGCGATCCTGTGCTTCCTGGTCGGCGGCCTTTGCTACGAGGCCGTACTCCCGGCTGCGGGGCTGGCGCTGCTTGCGGTTCCCCTTCTCTGTCGCGGCCATGTCCGGTGGGACGCCGTGCTTCGAGGAGGCGTCGCGATCGGCCTGGCGGGCGCATGGGCGCTGGCCCACTCATGGCGCCCGGTGCCGGGCAGGTACGCGGATGTGTCACTCGTCTGGACCGACCATTTCGGGGCCGGCGTCTCGCCGTCGATCACGTCGGGACGCCTGCTCGCCACGATCGCAATCGTGGCCGTCGCGGCCGCCCTCGGACGGCTGCTTCTTCCGAGCGTCCGCCAGTTGGCCGGGCCACCCGAGCGCCTGGTCATCGCGGGCTTGATCGTGATCGTCATCGGTGTGCTGCCGTTCGTGAAGTTCCCGATCGCGGTGATCGGGATCAACGATCGGGCCAACGTGGTGTCGTCCGTCGGCGCCGCGATGGTCTGGACAGGACTCCTCGCCATGCTGGTGCGATGGCGCAGGATGATCGGGATCGCGGGGATCCTCACCCTGATGTCGTTCGCGGTTTCTGCTCGCTGGGAGCGCGACCGCTCGTACTGGAGAGCGGGACGAGATGCCGAGGTCATCGTGGATGCGCTGACTCGTCGGTTCCCGGCACCCGCCGGCGAGGTGCTGATCGGGCCGGCGGCGCTGAATCGCAGCGGCGTCGTCGGTCTCGTCTCGGACTGGGACACGTCGGCGGCGTGGCAGCTCGAGACCGGTCGACCGACGCGAGCCGCGACGTTCGCCGGCAGTCCGGAGGAGTTTCGGCGGGTCGCGAGCGGGGAGCGCCTGGACCTCACGTCCATCGGCCTCCCGTAGGAGGTCGGGCCCACCGACTTGGGGCCGAACACCCGTTCGACTGATCCGCCACTGTAGGCGTGGCCAGCCGGTAGCCTGACCGGGATGCCCGACAAGCTTGTGATTCGCGGGGCTCGCGAGCACAACCTGAGGAACGTCTCGCTCGAGCTGCCGCGCGACAAGCTGATCGTCTTCACCGGGCTGTCGGGCTCCGGGAAGTCGTCGCTGGCGTTCGACACCATCTACGCCGAGGGCCAGCGGCGGTACGTCGAGTCCCTGTCGGCGTACGCCCGGCAGTTCCTGGGGCAGATGGACAAGCCCGACGTCGACTTCATCGAAGGGCTGTCGCCGGCGATCTCCATCGACCAGAAGTCGGCGTCGCGCAACCCGCGGTCGACCGTCGGGACGATCACCGAGATCTACGACTACCTGCGGCTCCTCTACGCGCGGATCGGCGTCCCGCACTGCCCGAACGACGGCACCGTCGTCGAGCGCCAGACGCCCCAGCAGATCGTCGACCGGGTCCTCACGTTGCCGGAAGGGACGAGGTTCCAGGTGCTGGCGCCGGTGGTGCGTGGCCGCAAGGGGGAGTACGAGGGCTTGCTCGAGGAGCTGGCCGGAGAGGGTTACGCCCGGGCCCGGATCGACGGCGAGGTGCACGAGCTGGCCGACGCGCCGAAGCTGGCGCGCTACGAGAACCACACCATCGAGGTGATCGTCGACCGGCTGGTGAAGAAGGACGGGATCGAGCGGCGGCTCACCGACTCGCTGGAGACCGCGCTCCGCCTGGCCGACGGCGTGGCCGAGGTGCAGCTGGTACCGCGCGACGACGAGGCCGAGCCGGAGAGCATGACGTTCAGCCAGCACCTGGCGTGCCCGCAGTGCGGCTCGAGCTTCGACGAGCTGGCGCCCCGCAGCTTCTCGTTCAACTCGCCCTACGGCGCGTGCCCGCACTGCGCCGGCCTCGGCACGCGGTACGAGGTCGACCCGGAGCTCGTCATCCCCGACCCTGGACTCTCGATCGACGCGGGCGCGGTCGCGCCGTGGGCCGGCAATCGCGGCGAGTACTTTACGCGCGTGCTGGCCGCGGTGGCCGACACCTACGGCTTCAAGACCAACGTGCCGTGGCGCAAGCTGAAGAAGGCCGACCAGAAGGTCTTGCTGTACGGCTCGGGCACCAAGCAGGTGCACGTCCAGTACCGCAACCGGTACGGCCGCACCCGCTCGTACTACACCCACTACGAGGGCATCGTCCCGTACCTGCAGCGCCGCCACTCGGAAGCCGAGTCGGACTACATGCGCGAGCAGATCGAGGGCTACATGCGCGAGGTGCCGTGCCCGGAGTGCGGCGGCGCCCGGCTGAAGCCCGAGTCGCTCGCGGTCACCGTCAGCGGCCGCAACATCAACGAGTTGTGCAGCCTGTCGATCCGCCACTCCGCCGAGGTGCTGGTCGACCTCGACCTGAGCGAGCGCGACCACCTCATCGCCGACCGGGTCGTGCGCGAGGTGAATGCCCGCATGCAGTTCCTGCTCGACGTCGGCCTCGACTACCTCAATCTCAACCGCAGCGCCGGCACGCTCGCCGGCGGCGAGGCGCAGCGCATCCGTCTCGCCAGCCAGATCGGCAGCGGCCTGGTGGGCGTGCTGTACGTGCTCGACGAGCCGTCGATCGGCCTGCACCAGCGCGACAACCGCAAGCTGATCGACACGCTCCTGCGACTGCGCGACCTCGGCAACTCGGTGATCGTCGTCGAGCACGACGAGGAGACCATTCGGGTGGCGGACCACGTCGTCGACATCGGGCCTGGGGCGGGGGAGCACGGTGGCGAGATCCTCGTCTCCGGCACGGTCGCACAACTCCTCAAGAAGAAGGAGTCGATCACCGGGCAGTACCTCGCTCGGAAGCGGTCGATCCCCGTGCCGGCGATGCGGCGGGAGCCGGCCGACGACTGGCTCGTCGTCCGAGGCGCTCGCGAGCACAACCTGAAGGACATCGACGTCGAGTTCCCGCTCGGCACGTTCATCTGCATCACCGGCGTGTCGGGCTCGGGCAAGAGCACGCTCGTCAACGACATCCTCTTCCGGTCGTTGATGCAGAAGGTGTACCGGTCGAAGGACGTGCCAGGCCGGCACACCAAGATCGAGGGCTGGGAGTCGATCGACAAGGTCATCGACATCGACCAGTCACCGATCGGGCGCACGCCCCGCTCGAACGCCGCGACGTACACCGGGGTGTTCGATCACATCCGGCGGTTGTTCAGCCAGACGCAGGAAGCGCGGGTGCGCGGCTACTTGCCGGGACGGTTCTCGTTCAACGTGAAGGGCGGGCGTTGCGAGGCCTGCGCGGGCGACGGCACCATCAAGATCGAGATGCACTTCCTCCCGGATGTGTATGTCCCGTGCGAGGTGTGCAAGGGCGCCCGGTACAACCGCGACACGCTCGACATCACCTTCAAGGGCAAGAACATCGCCGAGGTGCTCGATCTCTCGTGCGAGGAGGCGGCCGAGTTCTTCGTCAACCAGCCCGCGATCAGCCGGCACATGCAGACGCTGGTGGACGTGGGGCTGGGCTACGTCCGGCTCGGTCAGCCGGCGCCGACGCTGTCCGGCGGCGAGGCCCAGCGGGTGAAGCTGGCCAGCGAATTGTCGAAGCGCTCGACCGGCCACACCATCTACATCCTCGACGAGCCCACCACGGGGCTGCACTTCGAGGACATCCGGAAACTGCTCAATGTCCTCAGTCGGCTGGTCGATCAGGGGAATACTGTGCTGGTGATCGAGCACAACCTCGATGTGATCAAGACCGCTGACTGGATCATCGACCTCGGACCCGAGGGTGGTGACGGTGGTGGCACCGTGATCGTCGAGGGCCCACCCGAGGTCGTGGCCAAGACGCCCGAGAGCTACACCGGGCAGTTCCTGGCGCGCATCCTCGGCGACTAGGCCGGCTCGTGCGCCGCGCGGCGCGGGGCCTGCTCTACGTCGGCACGTTCCTCGCCGTCATCGCGCTGGGCCGGTACCACGCGCAGTTCATCGGCCACTACGTCTTCCATTCGTCGTTCCGGCTGCCGTGGTCCCTCGCGTACGCGGCGGTCCTGTGCATCGCCGCCTACGGCGTCGGCCTGCCGGACCTCACGCGGAGCAGGAAGGTCGCCCTCATCGCCGCGTTGGGTTCCACCTTGGTGGCTGCACTGGCCATGTCCGCGCTGCAACTCGCCCTGGGGGACCAGGTGCTGCCCCGGTTCACCGTGTTCGGTGCGGTGGCCATCCTGGTGCCGTGGTACGTGCTCTGCGCCGACATCGTCCGGGGCGGCGGCTACCGGCCCGAGGAACGCGATCGGGTAGTTGCGGTCGTGCGCGACGATGAAGCGGAAACGCTTCGACAGGAGTTGGCCAAGGCACCGGAACGCAGCGCGAGCCTGGTCGCGACGATGGCGCCCGAGGCGGCGAGACCGGACGGCCCACGCTCCAAGCCACTTGTCGAGCAGGTCACCACCGCGCGGGGGACTGTTGTGGTGCTCGACCGCGAGGCGCAGCTGGACGACACGATCGTCGAGCAGGCGGCGACCCTGCACGAGAACGGTGTGCGGATCCGGACGCTCACGCTCTTCTACGACGAGTGGCTCGGCAAGCTCCCGCTGGGCGAGCTCGAACGGATCTCCCTGATGTTCGACATCGGTGAGATCCACCGCGCCCGGTACGGGCGGCTCAAACGCCTGCTCGACGTGCTCGTCGCCGCGGTCGGCTTGCTTCCGCTGATCGTCGTGCTGCCGCTCGTCGCGCTTGGGAACCTGATCGCCAACCGCGGTCCGTTTCTCTACCGGCAGGAGCGCGTCGGCCGGAACGGCGCCTCATTCCAGATCGTGAAGTTCCGCACCATGCGGCCCGGCGAGGGTCCGAGCGACTGGACCGGTGAGGCCGACCCGCGGATCACTCGATTCGGTCGGCTGTTGCGACGCTCGCACCTCGACGAGCTGCCGCAGGTGCTGAACATCCTGCGCGGCGATCTGGCAATCGTCGGGCCCCGGCCTGAGCAACCACGCTATGTGCGCGAACTCACCGCAAAGATCCCGTTCTACGACCTGCGCCACCGTGTCCGGCCTGGACTGACGGGTTGGGCGCAAGTGAAGTACGACTACGGTGCCTCGGACGTGGATGCGCTCGAGAAGTTGCAGTACGAGTTCTTCTACCTGCGCCACCAGAGCCTCAGCCTTGACCTGCGGATCATGGGTCGGACACTGCGCAGTGTCGTGGGTCGAGGCGGGCGATGACCAGCTTGGAGACGGTTGTCTGCGCGGTCTGCGGGTCCACAACGACGCAGGTCGCCCGCCTGCGCGTCCCGCGCGACGAGTTCGCAGTCGCCATCGGCGTCCGCGGCGGGCGGTCGAGGTGGGTCGTGTGCGAGCAATGTGGCCTGGTGTTTCAGTCGCCGCGTCCCGACGCCGGCGCGGTCGACGCGATGTACCTGGAGGGTGGATACCACGAGGTGCGGGGTGGGATCCCCGAGCACTATGTGAGGTATTCGCTTCGGCGCTCGCAGGCCGCCATTGCATGGGGTCTCGAGCAGCCGGGTCTCAGAGGTCGAATGGGTCGCGCGCTCGATATCGGGTCGGGCATCGGCGGCGCACTCGTCTGCCTGCGAGAGCGAGGCTGGGACGTGACCGGAGTGGAGCCGGATCCCAATCTTGCAGCAGCTGGCCGACTGCGGTTCGGGCTGCGCCTCGTCCAGGGCTTCCTGGACGACAGCGTCCTCGAGGGTGAGGCCTTCGACCTCGCATACAGCTGTCACGTGTGGGAGCACCTTGCGGATCCTCGGGCGACGAGCGCGGTCGCGCACAAGCTCCTGGCTGCGCAGAGCGGGTATCTGTTGATTGTCGTGCCGACGTTCCGCAAGGCGCGGACGTGGGCCTGGTCGTGCTTCACTGCGCCGCACACGTACATGTTCACGGACGTCTCGCTTTCCAATCTGCTTGCGTCGGCCGGCTTCAAGACGATCTCGTACCGCTACGCCTCGGCCGCGGACTCGGAGCTCTGGCTGCTCGCGCAGGCTGTCGAGCCGGTGTTCAGCGCCGCCGCGCCGAGGCGCGAGGTCGTCGGCTCCATTCAACGCGAGATCGCCACCGTGCCCTTGCGGGCCCCGCTCGGCCTGCCGAACCGCGCCCTGGCGCATATCCGGACGCTCGCCGCCGACCCACGAGACTTTTGGCGACGTCTCACTCGATGGACCCGCAGTCGGTCGGCCCGAATACGGGTGACGGTCACCGGCCGTCGTCGTTGATGTCCTCAGCATCCACCGCGTCGGCGTACGCACGGGTCCGCGCTTCAAGAGCAAGGCTGTAGGCGGAGGCGTCGTACCATTTCTCTCTCGTCAGCAGGGGAACGACCGAGCCACCGAAGCCTCGTTTGAAGCGGGCGATGTTGCGCTCCTTCTCCGATGGAACGTCGTGCGGCAGCGGCCCGAACTGCTGGAGGCCGAGCTCATACCGCTGATAGCCGCGAGCCTGGAGCCATTCGATCGTCGCCCATTGCACGGCGTGCCCGGCCGGCTCCCGAAGGCCAGGCGAGGTGGCGGCAGATGAGTAGTAGGCACCACGACCGAAGAGATTGACGAGTGCGCAGGACTTCGCCTCTCCGTCGCGCCGGGCGGTCACAAGGAGTGCCCGGCCCTCCTGCACCCAGCGATGCATCATCTGAAACGTGGCTGCAGGTCGCGTGACTCGGCCGGCCGCCTTCTGATGAAGGAGGCGATACTCGTCGAACGCCGTGTCGGTGATCGAGCTGGCGTCGAACACGTCGATGGTGAAGGAACGCGCGGCCCGGCTGATGTCAGAGCGATGACCCTTCGTCATCTCGCGCCTGAGTTCCTCGAGGGGACGATCGACTCCGATCACGAGACTCGACAGGCTGATGTCGATGTAGCCGTTGCGGCCCGTGTCCGTCAGGAACGACTCACCCGACACGGGACGATCGTGGGCGAGCGGACTGAGCCGCAGCGCGGCGCGCACGACGCCTTCCTCGGCCGCGACGACGTCGATCTGCCGATAGACGGCGATAGCCGCGGACGCGCGGCGTGCGGGCGACAGCCCAGGAGCAAACGCCGGACTCCAACAGGGGCCCGCGCCGGAGGAGAGTTCGGCGTGATTGTCATGATGTTCGACCATGAGAGGGATCGCCGCGAGCGTTTCGCCATCCTCCACGACCGTGAACGCTCGGCTTCTGCTCTCGAGATCAGGCCGGTACGTGAGGGTGTATTCGCGCCAATGCGACGTATGCCAAAACCAGGCATCCGGCGACAGCTCGCAGAAGTGGTCCCACGCGTCGTCACTTTCACCGGCTGGTTCGACGACTCTCAGCATCGGCGCGTCGTCCCGATGATGTACTGGACGTGACGGGTTCGACCGTCATATGACTTGATCACGTCTTCGATGGTCGGCTCTTCGAATCGACTCGCTCGGAGCAGGTCTCGCAGGTCCTCCGGTGCCGGAAGGGAGATCGTGCCGAGATGCGGGAAGAGCGCCTCCGGACCCATCTCATCGAACGTGTGGTAGCCGACGAGCCGGCCGCCCCCGTGGTCGTGGTCCCAGGTCGCTGCGCCCATGTGGCAGGTGAAGAACCAACCTCCCGGTCGGAGCACCCTTCTCGCTTCCGCATACGCCCGTCCGAGATCCGAAAACGGAATGTGCTGCAACGACACGACGTCGAACACCGCCTCGAACGTCTCATCGGCGTAGGGCAGGCAGCGGGCGTCGCCGATCAGCACCGGCGGGTCGACGGCCCGATGCTGAAAGGTAGCTCGCGCGAGCCGCAGGGCGGACAACGACACGTCGACACCGAACCCGGCGACTCCGTCGGCCGCAACAGCCCAGAGGTTTGCGCCGTTGCCACATCCCAGCTCCAGCACGCGACCAGCCCGGCCGTCGGCCTGCTTCCGAAGGTGCGGTTGTCGACCGAGAAATCTGATCAGTTCCTCGTTCGGCCAGTGCCGGAACGAAGCGGCGCGCTCGGCATACGCGTGCTCCCAAGCGTCCGTCACGAGACCTCCTTCGGCGCGGAGCGGCCACCGCCGCCGAGGCTGAGGACGTCGCGCAACTTGGCCGGAGGGAGCACGGTGAGGAGCATGGCAGCCACGTACACGAGCCCGCCGACGCCGGTACCCACGAGCAGTGTCTGGAGCGGACCCAGCGGGGACGCCAGGACCAGACCCACGGCGGCGCACAGGAATGGGAGAGGAACGAGGGCTGGTCCGACGGAATGCAGGAGGAACTCGCGCAGGGACAGTCCCGCCACGTCGAGGAACGATCGCGTGAGCATCGGGAGCAGGATCACCAACCCGACCAGTGAGCCTTCGAGCACCCCGACCGTCCCCACCGCTTGTACGAGCAGGAAACTGGCGACGAGGTTGAGTGTGACCGCCGCCATGGCCGGACGGAGCACGTCGTTCACCCGGCCCGTGCCTCGGAGCAGATTCGACCCGACCTGCAGCGGAGCGGCCAACGCGATGTACGCGATCGCCACGGCAGCGAGGCCAGCTGCGCCGTGATAACGGGGCCCCACCCAGACGTGCACGATCGGACCCGCGAGCATCGCGGCGCCTGCCGCGACAGGCCACGTCACGAGCAGTGTGAGACGGGTTCCCTCATCGAGCAGTCGTGCCATCGCGTGACGGTCGCGCCGGCCAGCGAGAAGGGCCGCGCTGCTCAGGACGGCATACGAGGCCGACGACAACACCGCCGCGACGGTATTCATCACCTGCATCGCGACTTCCAGGACGGTCACGGCAGCGGGGCCGATGAACGAGCCCACCAGGAGTCGGTCCATCGTGCGATGGAGGACACCGTTGGCATCGAGCGCAGCAACCCGCCAGCCGTAGGCGAGAAGCCGGCGGACCTCTGCAACCCTCGCCGATCGCCAGGCGCCCGGGACCTGCCGCGTCAAGAGGATCACGGCGAACAGCATCCCGACTCCCGACGCCGCGGCGCTGACGAGGGCCACGTCGCGCAGGCCGCCCCCGGCAGACGCCACAAATACCGTTCCGATTGCGACCAACGTCCGTCGCAAGGCGTCGGCGGCACGCGAAAGGTCGACCCGTTGGCAGCCCTCGAGAACCGACTCGCATCCTTCGGTGACGGTGTCGAACAGGATCTGGATGCCGAACCATTGGATCGCGGCCCGAACGGCGCCTCGAAGGCTCGCCGGAGTGCTGAAGACGTGAGGCAACACGACCGGCCCGCACAGTGCGAGGACTGCGCCGGAGACGATTCCCAGCGCGATGAAGATCCAGACGGCAGTGCCGGCTGAGCGGTACTGACCAGCCTCATCTTCGGCACCGAGGCCCAAGCCCACGAAGTAGGTCGCTGCCGCGCCAACGCCGACATCACCCAGTGAGAACCAGCCGTTCACCGCGGAGAAGGTCTGGATGAGTACCCAGGAACCGAACGCGGTCGGGCCCAACGCGTGCAGCAGCAGGGGAAGTGAGACGACCGCGACGAGCATCGCCCAGACGTTGCCGGCACCGGCCGCGACAACGTTCTGCAGTAGTCGCCTGCGGTAGGGGCGGGCCTCGATGTTCAAGGGCCCGGGAACAGTCGTCGAATGTCCGTAGAGTGAACGTGATGATGATGGATCGCCTTCAGGCAGCTGGCCGGCGAGGCCGATCGCGGGCGCGGGAGCTGCGGCGAATGGCTGCCGGCGCTGTGGGCTTGTCGCCGGTTGCGACGGCCGGCTGGGGACTGACCCGGCTGACTGGCCGCCCATCCGGGTCGGTCATCGAGAACAGCAGTTTCACCTGGTCGGTGGCGACTTCGAGTGAGACGACACTCGTCTGGGTCCACAACTACTGGTCGGACGGATACGCGATCGAGCGACCGCATCTGACGGCAGCACTGCTCAGCGCCGATGGTAGAGCGGCACACCGATGGTCGTTCACCCTCGCGCCGGACGCGACCGAGGTGATCGACATCCGTCGTCTGTGTCGCGACGTGGGAGTCGCGCTGCCGTTCGAAGGTCAACTCGTGCTCCAACTTCGTCACGAAAAGCTCTCCGCTGGGCGACCACTGCAGACGTTCGGCGAGTACGTAAAGGATGACGGCGAAGCGTCGGGCGTGCACGGGCAGTATGGGTGGGTGGGGCTGCCCGCGGCGCAGATGGTGTCGACGATGCGTGTCGAGGCCGGGCCCGACCGCCGGACGGCAATCGTCTTGGTGAATCCCTATGACGGACCGGGCGCACCAGTCGAGATGCGGGCCCGACTGACGGTTACCGACGCCGAGGGCCACTCGCGGTCGGCGCGGCTGGACGCGCTCCCGGCGGGCGGCAGCCGCCGCGTGTACCTCGACGATCTCTTCCATGACCTGCCGTCGTTTCTGGGCGGCCAACCCGGCCACGCGCGCGTCCTCTTCCCTTGCCCGGTCTCGCGGGTGGCGACCTTTGTGGAGTTCGACGATGGGCGTCGCGTCGTCAACCATGGCACCGTTGACCGTCTGTATCACCAGGGGTCCGGCATTCCTCGCGACTGGACGGAGTCGGAACCTATGGCGAGCGCCTTCGTCATCGTTGGAGACGGGCAGGACACCGTGTTGACCCTCGTCAACGTGTGGGGCCCGGTGCCGGCTCCGTATCAGGCCGCCATCTCCGTGTACGACGCGGCCGGCCAGCTCGTCGGGGCCGTTGTCGAGCCGGTCCCTGCACTTGGCCTTCGTTCGGTCAGCCTTGGGAAGATCGTCCGAGCCGCTGGCCATGCGGGCCGGTTCGTGGGGCACGCCGAGGTCCGCCTCGACACGCCGACTGGAGTCCGTGAGCGGCCGGCGCAGTTGGACATCCTCGTCGGATTGACGCGCGGCGGTGTCCTCCAAGGGGAAGTCCAGGTCGGTGGCGAGTTCTTCAACGCTCCGGTGCCGCCAGGCATCGCGTTGCCGGACGTCCGGCGCACCCGGACGTTCGGACGGGTGCGAGTGGACGGCACGGCCAGGACGTTCATCCATCTGGGCTATCCCGCTCCCGACCAGGAGCAGCGCGTGTCGACGGCGACGTTGACGTTGGTTGACATGAGTGGCACGAAGGCCGCGGTTCGGGAGGTCACGGTCCCCGCTCATGGAGCGGTGTTCGCTGAGCTGACGGAGCTCTTCCCAGACGCGGCCAAGCTTCTCGCCAGCGGTTCCGGTGTCCTCCGCGTTCGCGATGCCGGAGCTCGCCTCTACGGCTTCTACCTCGTCGAGACCGACGGCGCGATCACCGGCCCGATCTGTCATCTCATCGGGGGATGACGCGCGCGACGACGAATGATCGCAACAATCGGATTTCGTCCTCCGTGGCTGTGTCCGGGAAAGGACCACCGACATGGTAGAACCCGATCCGGGCATGCCCGAGGACGCTCAACCGACCGTTTCCGTCGTCCTGCCGGCACGCAACGAGCGTGGGTGGATTCGCGACTGCTTGGACAGCCTCCTGGCCCAGGACTATCCCAACCTCATCGAGATCCTCGTGGTGGATGGAGGCTCGACCGACGGAACCGTCCTTCTTGCCGAAGCGCTCGATCCGATCATCCGGACCATCGCCAACCCGCGTGTGACCGCGGCGGCCGCCATGAACATCGGACTCGCGGAAGCGAAGGGCCAGATCCTCTGTCGTGTGGACGCCCATGCTCGGTATGCCGCGGATTACGTCAGGCGGTGCGTCGATCTCTTGGTCTCGAGCGGGGCCGACAACGTCGGCGGCTCGATGCGACCGGTCGGGACGACGAACTTCGGCCGTGCGGTGGCGGCGGCGACGACCAGCCGCTTCGGCGTCGGCCCTGGCGCGTTCCACTTTGCCGACGCGGTCGGCGAAGTCGACACGGTGTGGCTCGGATGCTGGCGGCGCGAAACCCTTGATGCGCTCGGCGGCTACGACGAGGACTCCCTTCAGTGGGCCGCTGAGGACCAGGAGCTGAATCACCGGATCCGAAAGCGCGGCGGCCGGATCCTGTTGAGTCCCGCCATCCGATCCTGGTACTTCCCGCGCGACACGCCGCGCGCTCTCGCTCGGCAGTACTTCAACTACGGATTGGCGAAGGCGTCCACCATCGCGAAGCACGGTGACCTCCCGTCGTACCGACCCCTCGCCCCTGCGGGACTCGTCGGCGCGACGGTTGTCCTCGCGGTATGCGGACGACGCTGGAGGCGGTTTGCCCTTCCCCTCGCACACCTCGGCGCGTGCGCAATCGCGTCGGTCGGGCCCTCGCGAGATCCCGGCGTGGCGCCGCACCGCGTCACCGGCGCTTTCGTGATCTGTCATTGGGCGTACGGCGCGGGCTTTTGGGCCGGAATGGGCAGAGTCGCGCGCCGGCGGCCGTTCGATACCCGACCGGCGGGCTCGGAGCCACGATGAGCCCTCTGCCTGACCGCGACCGCCTCGCCGAATACGCGACGAAGGGCGTCCACCTCGCGCTGCGGCAGGCTCATCTTGCGCCCGAGGAAATCCGCGCCCGGTCGTTGGCCCGGCAAGCGATGACGCTCGAGCCGCCAACGGAAAAGCACGTCGTCGTGCTCACACCGCGGGACTGGGCCGTTCACGTCCAGTGGGAGACCATGATCGGCCAGGCGCTCCGCCTTCGCGGCGCGCGAGTGACGTTCATCACCTGCGGCGGAGAGCTTGGCCTGTGCGACCGGGTCAACACGTACGAGGGGCCACCGGTGCCATGCACGACCTGCCGGCGTTACGTCCACGGGCTGGTCGATGCGCATGGTTTCGACCGCGTTGCCATTCGCGACGGTTGGGAGGATCACTCGCCGTCCTGGGAGGAACTCGACGCCCTCGGCCTCGCTGAGCTCCTGCGGGTCGAGGCTGACGATCTGGAGTATGGGCGGCTCATCGCGGTGCCGCTCCGATGGTTCCTGATGCGATCGCAGATCGACGACGACCCCCTCGCCGCGCTGACGGCCCGCCGTCTGTTGCGGGCGGCGCGCCGGATTGCCCAAGGAGCCAACGCCGCGCTCGATCACCTGCAGCCGGATGTGGTCCTGCTGCTGAACGGTCTGTTCCTGTTCGAGTCGATCATGACTGCGATCTGCGCTCAGCGCGAGATCGACGTCGTGACCTATGAACGCGGCTTTCTTCTTGACACGCTGCTGTTCCATCGTTCGTCGCCTGAGAACCTGTATGACATCTCGCCGCTGTGGAGCGCGGCTCAGTCGACGCCCTTGACCGGCGAGCAGGACGCCGCGCTCGATCGCTATCTCGCAGATCGCCGAGTGGGTCGGCGTACGAACGATCGGTACTGGACCCGTGCGACCTATGACGCGCCCAGCGCTGGGACCGGACGGTTGGCCACGCTCTTCACCAATCTCACGTGGGATTCGGCCGTTCTCGGGCAGGAGGGAGGGTTCGACAGCATTCACGACTGGCTGACGACGGTCATCGACGCATTCAGCGATCACCCTGATGACCGTTTGATCGTGAGGATTCATCCTGCCGAGGTCAAGCTCGCCGGCAAGCAGACGCGAGAGCCCCTCGCCGCGTTCATCCGGCAGCGGTATCCGACGCTGCCATCCAACGTCGAGGTGATTGAAGCCACGGATCCGATCAGCTCGTACACCCTGATGGAGGCCACTGACATCGGCCTGGTCCTCACGTCGACGACCGGCCTGGAGCTGGCGCTCCACGGGAAGCCGGTCATCGTCGCCGGGCACACCCACTACCGCGAGAAGGGATTCACGCTCGACGTGAACTCGCCCGAGGAACTCGTTGCCACACTCGGTCGGGCGCTGGCCAAGCCGGCGTCAGTCGCACCCTCGACGGACCTTGCCCGGCGTTACGCGTATCACTTCTTCTTCACGGCGCCGGTCGCATCGCCGGGTGTCGAGGAGCACATCCCGGGTCTCGCACGGACGACCATCCGGGATCTCTCGGAGCTGGGTCCCGGCCGGAACGATGGGATCGATCGGATCTGTGACGGATTGCTCGGCGGCGGTGAGTTCCTGCCCTCCCTTGACTGACACCCTCCTCGTTCGCGCTGATGGCGGCGCCATCGGTTCCGGGCACGTGCTCAGAGAGGTCGCGCTCGCCGAAGCATGGCGCCGAGCAGGAGAGGTCGTGTTCGCCGGTGCGATCCCCTCGCTCCTCGTGCGTCGAATCGAGGCCGCGGGCGCCCGCGTGGTCATCGCGTCCGAGGCCCCCGGCTCGGAGGCCGATGCCTTGGCAACGGCGTCGCTCGTCGCCGAGACGGGCGCGAGCTGCCTCGTGCTCGACGGGTATCACTTCGGCCATCGCTTCCAAGCGCAGCTGCGCGGCGGCGTAGAGCGCCTCCTCGTCGTCGACGACCACGGGTCGCTGGGCCGCTACGAGGCGGACCTCGTTCTCGACCAGAACGTCGACACTCCGATCGAGGCGTACCAGTCCGTCCCGGCGAACACCCGACACCTGCTCGGTGGTCGCTACACGCTCGTCCGCCGTGAGTTCTTGGCGCAACGAGTGTTGGCGCGATCTCAATCAGCCCTTCCGCGGCGACTTCTCGTCGCGCTCGGCGGCGCAGCGCCCGCCGCGGCGATCAGCATGGTCGAGGACGCCGTGCGCCGATTGGGCCTTTCCGGGCTCGTGCCCGTCTGGCCCGGGCGTACCGAACCATATGCCGATGACCTCGGCGCAGTCATGGCGAGTTGCGACCTCGCCGTGACCGCAGCCGGCGGCACGGCATGGGAGCTTTGCGTGGTCGGACTACCTGCTGTCCTCCTCCCGATCGCCACCAATCAGCTCCCGATCGCGTCCGCGCTGGCGGCGCGAGGCGCCGCATTGAACGCGGGTCCTCCGGATGGGATCGATGGTCAGACCCTCGCCGGGTTTGTGCGGCAGATCGCCCTCGACCCAAGCCTCCGCGAGTCCATGGTCACCGCGCAGCGGGCGGTTGTCGACGGGATGGGTGCGCCGCGCGTCGCCGCGGCCCTGCGCGCCGGATTGCTGACCCTCCGCCCGGCCCAGGAGGCGGACGCTGTACTGCTGTGGGAGTGGGCAAACGACTCTGTCGTCAGGAGGGCCGCGTTCTTCTCGGAGCGCATCCCGTGGGATGAGCACGTGGCCTGGTTCGACGACCGCCGTCGCGATCCTGAAGCCCGTACCTATGTCGCCGAGCGGCATGGCACGCCGGTCGGCACCGTCCGCTTCGACAGACGCGCCGACGCGGCCGAGATCGGGGTCAGCGTTGCGCCGGATGTCCGGGGGAGCGGGTGGGGCGGCGCGCTCGTCGTCGCGGGGTGCTGGGAAGCTTTCCGCGACCTTCATGTGCGTCGAATCGACGCGCTGATCAAGCCGGACAACGCGGCTTCGCTGGCGACGTTCGATCACGCCAACTTCTCCCTGGCCGGGGAGGAGACGCGGAACGGCGGCCCAGCGCTCCGTTACGCTCTCGAAGGCGATGCCGCGTGACCCGATCACCGAGCCCGCTGACAAGGGTGCTGCCGTGACACCGTCGATCCGTATCGGGAGCCGCGAGGTCGGGACTGGTCACGCCGTCTACGTGATCGCGGAACTCTCGGCCAACCACGGCGGCAGCCTCGATCGGGCGCTTTCCCTGGTGGATCTCGCGGCGGAAGCGGGCGCCGACGCGGTGAAGCTCCAGACATTCACGCCCGAGACGATGACGATGAAGTCGGACGCTCCCGGGTTCGTCGTTTCCGGTGGCACGCTCTGGGACGGGCGCACCCTCCACGATTTGTATAGCGAGGCACAGACGCCGTGGGAGTGGCACCCCCAGCTCAGAGATGCCGCCGTGGCGCGCGGGATCGATCTGTTGTCGTCGCCGTTCGATGCGAGGGCGGTCGACTTCCTGGACAAGCTCGGCGTACCGGCCTTGAAGATCGCCTCGTTCGAGTTGGTGGATCTCGAGCTGATCGAGCGAGCCGCGTCGACGAACCGTCCGATCCTCATGTCGACCGGAATGGCGACGGCCGCTGAGATCGGAGAGGCAGTGTCGGTCGCGCGGTCGAGCGGCTCGGGTGGCATCTGTCTCCTTCGTTGCAACAGCGCGTATCCAGCGCCTCCCTACGAGATGGACCTCGCCACCATTCCCGACATGATGCGGAACTGGGCAGTACCGGTCGGCCTGTCCGACCACACTTTGAGCGCGACGGCGGCCATCGCGTCGGTGGCGCTCGGCGCATGCCTCATCGAGAAGCACTTCACACTGACTCGATCTGAACCGGGTCCCGACTCGGCGTTCTCGCTGGAGCCGCACGAGTTCCGCACGATGGTCGAGTCGATACGGGAGGCTGAGGCGGCGCTCGGCTCCGTTCGCTATGGCCCCACGACGGCCGAGGAGGCGAGCGTGATGTTTCGGCGGTCGCTCCATGTAGGTCGCCACGTTGCGGCGGGAGCCGCCCTCACGCGAGACGACATCGCCGTAGTTCGCCCATCACATGGCCTCGCACCGAAGCACATCGATGCAGTCGTCGGTCGGCGGACCAAGCGGGCTCTCGATCGCGGCACGCCCCTCAGTTGGGACGACCTGCTTCCGGAGTGACTCAGCGGCGCCAGACAAGGCCGCGTGGACCCTGGACGAAGCCGGCGCCGGCAAGCGTTGCCTCGTCGCCGGCTGGCGCCACCAACTCGACCACTTGGTAGTCGTTCAGGAGCACCTGCTCGAGCGCGCGGATCGTCGCGACTGCGGCAGTCGGATCCGTCACGGCTCCTCGCAATGTGCCGACGCCGTTCTCGACGGTGACAGCGGCCCAGCCGACGGTGGATCCGCCACGTCGGACCAACCAGGCTCGGGTGGACGGTTCAGCGGCCTGGTCAACGACGAGACAACGCCGCACCTCGTCGCCCGAGTCGGACGCGAGGAACAACGGAGACTCGAGCGCATCCAGGTCGTTCTCGTTTTCCCCAGGGACGACAAGGGCGATTTCGTCGGCACGAGGCCCATCCGCCCTTCCGGCGACTGCGAGCACATCCCGCCAACCGGCTGACGTCGGCGCAGTCAGGCGTGCGGCAATGCCCCGCAGACGCTCGAGATCCTCGTTCGTGTCAACCGTCCAGCGCTCGTCACCGAGGGCCTCACGGCCGCGAAAGCCTCTCAAGCGGAACCGCTCGGGCCTGCGATAGATGAACGGCGTCACGTGTTCCCGTTCAATCGGATCCGCGGCATCGGCCGCGGCGGCGAGCAACGCCGCGCTCGACACGACCTCGACGTCCAGCCCGTCGGGAAAGGTCCGGACGAGTGTGTTGGAGACGTAGTCTGCGCCGGTCTCCTCTTGGCGCTCGAGTACCGCCTCGATCAATTCGGGATCGGCAAACGGGCAGTCTGCCGTCAAGCGTACGAGGCGTTCGACCGGATGTTCACGAAGTGCAATCGCAAATCGACCCAACACGTCGCGCTCTGGACCACGAACCACAGCAACCCCGCAGCTCGCGGCCACGTTTGCCACGACGTCGTCGGTCGGGAGCACTGACGTGGCGACAATCAGGTTGTCGACGCGCAGACTCTCCAGGCGCTCGAGCATGAACTGGAGCATCGGGCGTCCGGCAAACTCGGCAAGCACCTTGCCGGGCAGACGGGACGAGCCGGTGCGGGCCTGGACCACACACGCGGTGCGACCTGCAGTCACGACGATGCCGCGTTCCGGATCCGATCGGCGAGGACGACAGATGCGGCGCCGGTCGCGCCATCGACGGGAGGGGATGACTGCCCGCGGACGAAGCCGAGAAAGCTCTCGGCCTGGAGCTCGTAGGAGTGAGCCACCGACGTCGAAATCGTCTCGACCTCGACGCCGTCGGCATCCTCGATCTCCATCACCGAGCGAGCCCAGTCGAGACGCAGAGTTGCTCGGTCGCCGATCACCTCGATGCCCCGGCGATACCGCCGGCTGAGATAGTCCAACGAGAGCTCGATCCCAACGCCGCTGGGGTGGCGGAGCAGTGCCTTGACGGTGTCCTCGACGTCGATGTCGAGAGGCCCGACCCGCCCGATCAGTGAGCCGACGACGTCGAACTCTGCCCCACGGAACAACCATATGAGCATGTCGACCTCGTGGATGGCGTCTAGGAGCACGCCTCCGCCGAGTTCTGCCCGGGCGGAGTACGTCGACCGGTAGTCGACGGCCGGTCGCCAGTCGGGAAGCCAACTGCCGAACCACAGTCTCGCGGCCACGGGCGTCCCGCAGTCGCCTGCCTGAACCCGGCGGACGAATCGCGCCAGGGGCTCGAAGAAGCGGAGGTTGTACCCGACCATGAGGCGGTCACCCGCTTCAGCGACAAGGCCGTCGAGCTCGACGCCAGTGGTGGCCAACGGCTTCTCGACGAGCACGTATGCGCCGGTGGCGACCGCCGCCTGCGCCTGTTCCAGGTGGAACACCGTCGGGCTGGCCACGACGATCCCGTCCTGCGCTTCGAGATGATCGAGCGAGAACGGCCGAGTCGGAAAGCCCGAAGCATCGGCTTTCGCCGGATCAGGGTCCGTGATCGTTACCGCGGCGCCGAGGGCATGAAGGTGAGTCGCGTGCCGTGTGCCGGCTGATCCGGCGCCGAGCACGAGCACGTTCGTCACGGGGAGCGGAACACGTCCTGCACCGGCTCGCCTCGGAGAAGTCCGCGGACGTCACGCCCGTCCTCGAGCGCGGTGAACGCGACGTCGAATGCCGCGAGGGCACGGGCGACGTCCTCGTCCGAGTGGCTGGCGGAGATGAACATCGACCCGTTGAACAGCGCGCCCCCGTCGATGAGGCACTGCTGCACCCAGCTCTTGACGATCAGAGAGTCGTCGCCCGAAAAAGCCACGACGGCGCGGTGTGGCTCACCGCCGACCCGAACCCGGGCGCCGACACCGTGATCGTCGATATGAGCGTGGATCCCATCGAGCATCTGCCGGCCCAGGACTTCGATCCGGGTCAGCACGCTGCCGTCGCGCAACGCATCCAATACCGCTTTGGCAGCTGCGAGCGACAGCGTCTCGCCACCATGCGTCCCGGAGAAGAACACATCCTCGAACTCACGCATCACCTTCCAGGCACCGCCGATCGCCGATATCGGCATGCCATTGCCGAGGGCCTTCCCGTAACACGACATGTCAGGGATCACGTTGTACC
This sequence comes from Acidimicrobiales bacterium, assembly GCA_025463925.1. GTDB lineage: Bacteria > Actinomycetota > Acidimicrobiia > Acidimicrobiales > AC-14 > RYN-50. Next base: position 70,995 of record JAODBK010000042.1, read on the forward strand.
GCTCGCGGGCTCCGCCGGGCGCCAAACGAAAGCCGGTGATGACTTCGTCGAAGACCGAGAGTGCGCCGTGCTCGCAGGCCAGGTCGACAACGCCTTGAAGGAATCCGTCGTTCGGTGTCTCGAGACCTGAAGGCTCGAGGATGACTGCCGCGACCTCGCCGGCATGCGCTGTCAGGCGTTTGTCGAGATCAGCCAGGTCGTTGTAGACGAACGTCTCGGTCAGCGCACGCACCGATGGCGGTACACCGCGGTGCCGGGTCGTGGATCCGACGTACCAATCGTGCCATCCGTGGTATCCGGCGACGAGGACATGATCCCGGCCGGTGAACGCCCGCGCTGCCCGAACCGCGGCGCTCAGCGCGTCCGAACCGCTCTTCCCGAATCGCACGGCCTCGACGCCGGGGCACATCGAGACGATCCGCTCAGCGACTTCCACCTCGAGGGGGTGCATGAGGCTGAACGTGATGCCGTTCGCCAGTTGCCTGGTGATGGCACCATCGACCCGGCTGTCCGCGTAACCAAGGATCACCGGACCGAGCGCCATCGGGAAGTCGATGTACTCGTTGCCGTCCACGTCCCAGACGTGAGCGCCCCGGCCACGTTCGAGATAGATCGGCGCGACACCCTGCACGAACTGGGTGGGGCTCTTCGACAACGTCTGTGTCCCGAGCGGGATCACCCGTTCGGCCCGCGCCCACCATGCCCGTGACCTGTTGAGCCGACGGCTCACAGTGATGCTGCCAGTGCGCCGATGACTTGGTCCTGTTCGTCGGTGGTGAGACCAGGGTGGAGCGGCAGGCTCAGCAAGCGGGCGAACGCGGAGTCGGCGTTCGGCACTGGTGGCGATGCGGCCCGGTAGAGGGGCTGGCTGGAGATCGGGATGTAATGGATTTGGACACCGATCCCTGTGTTGCGCATGGCGCTGAAGACCTGATCGCGACGATCCACCTGCACGGGAAAGAGGTGGTAAGCGTGAGAGAACCCGGGGTGCGGCTCGGGAGGCAATTCGACGGGGAGGTCTGCGAGCGCCTTCCGATACCGTTCCGCCAACCGTTGGCGGGCCACGATGAAGCGGTCGAGCTTCGCGAGCTGGCTCGTACCCAACGCGGCCTGGATATCGGTGAGCCGATAATTGAAGCCGAGTTCGGAGATCTCGTACGCCCACGCACCGCGTGCCGGCTTGCGCACTATGCCGTGGTTGCGGAAGGCCAACAGCCGTTCAGCGATTTCATCGTCGTTGGTGCTTACGGCGCCGCCTTCACCAGTCGTGATGGCCTTCACTGGGTGGAATGAGAACACGGTGGCGTCGGAGTGCGCGCAGTTGCCGACGGGACCGTCGGGTGTTGTTGCGCCGAGTGCGTGCGCGGCGTCTTCGATCACGACACGAGGGCGGCTTGTCAGGCCCCGTAGGTCCAACGGCAGGCCGGCATAATGGACCGCCACGAGACCAGTGGCGTCGCCGGGAATCTTCGCCGGATCGAGGTTGAGGGTCTTCGGGTCGATGTCCGCGAATGTGACCTTCGCGCCGACGTAGCGGGCACAGTTCGCGCTGGCGATGAACGACAACGGGGACGTGCACACCGTGTCGGTCGGACCCAACCGCGATGCTGCGGCTGCGCCGTGCAGCGCCGCAGTCCCATTGGCGAACGCGACGACATGACGGGCGTGGATGCGCTCGGCGAGGGCATGCTCGAAGGACTCGATGTGTGGCCCCTGTGTGAGCCAGTCGCCTTGCAGAACCGCTACTACCGCGGCGATGTCCTCGTCGTCGATCGACTGCCGACCATAAGGAATCACGGGAGCATGTCGGCAAGTTGATCGATGGTAAGCCACTCGTCGTTGAGCTCACTCGAGTACACGAACCCATCGGCCAGGGGCTTGCCATCGACCCACCTCGGGTGCGCCTCCCACCACGGGTGCTCCGGGAGCACGACGAACACCTGGCCGGCGTCAATCGCATGTCGGCTCTCGTCGGCGGTGATGAGCACCTCATGCACCTTCTCGCCTGGCCGGATCCCTGTGATCTCGCGCGGCAAGCCGGGACCCATCGCTTCGGCGAGGTCGACCACCCTCATCGACGGGATCTTCGGGATGAACACTTCACCACCCGTCATGTGCTCGAGGGCGTAAAGGACCAGGTCCACGGCCTGGGGGAGTGTGATCCAGAACCGCGTCATCCGCTCGTCGGTGATCATCAACCGCCCGGCGGCCGCTTGCTCGCGGAAGACCGGCACGACCGAGCCGCGCGACCCGACGACGTTGCCGTAGCGGACACAAGCCAGACGCGTGCGCGATTGTGCGGCATACGCGTTTCCCTGCACGAAGATCTTCTCGGCGCACAGCTTGGTGGCGCCGTAGAGATTCACCGGATTCACGGCCTTGTCGGTCGAGAGCGCGACGACCCGCTCCACTCCGGCGTCGATCGCGGCATCGACGACGTGCTGACCGCCCAGCACATTCGTCCTGACTGCCTCGAATGGGTTGTATTCGCACGCCGGAACCTGCTTCATCGCGGCGGCATGGATCACGATGTCTGCACCTTGCGCGGCCCTGGCCATGCGTGACCGGTCGCGGACGTCGCCAATGAAGAACCGCAATTGCCGGTCCCCGAACCGAGCGGCGAGCTGTGACTGCTTCAACTCATCCCGGGAATAGATCCGGATCGTGGACGCGGGCCAGGCCGTGCTGACACGGTCAATGAAGGCCGTGCCGAACGAACCCGTTCCGCCAGTGAGCAGGATGGTGGCGTCGGAGAGGTCCATGCGAGTCCTATCCTGCCTCGAACTGCGTAGGGGCTACGTGATGTCGAGCATCCGCTGGAGCGCGACCCGCGCCCACTCGGCGGTGTCCGGGTCGACGGTGATCCGGTTGACGACCTCGCCGCTCACCAACGACTCGAGCACCCACGCCAGGTGGGCGGCGTCGATGCGGAACATGGTCGAGCACGGGCAGACCAGTGGGTCGAGCGAGACGACCGTGCGGTCGGGGTGCTCGGCCGCGAGCCGCTGGACGAGATGGATCTCGGTGCCGATCGCGATCGTCGACCCCGCTGGTGCTTCGCCGACGGCGCGGATGATGAAGTCCGTCGATCCGACCTGGTCGGCGATTTGCACGACCTCGTGGGCGCACTCGGGGTGGACGACGACGATCCCGTCGGGATGCTCCGCCCGGAACTCCTCGACGTGGGTCGTCTTGAACCGTTGGTGCACCGAGCAATGGCCGCGCCACAGCAGGAATCGGGCTTCCTTGACGTCGCGCTCCTCAAGGCCGCCGAGATCGCGACGCGGGTCCCACACTCGCATCTCGTCGGGCCCGTACCCGAGCTGGTACGCGGTGTTGCGGCCGAGGTGCTGATCGGGAAAGAACAGCACCTTGTCACCCCGCTCGAGCGCCCAGGTCAGCACGGCACGGGCGTTGGAGGAGGTGCACACCGCGCCGCCGTGCCGGCCGACGAATGCCTTCAGGTCGGCAGCCGAGTTCATGTAGGTGATCGGCACGAGGCGCTCGACGTCGGTGACCGCGCCGAGCGCGCCCCACGCGTCCTCGACCGCGTCGAGGTCGGCCATGTCGGCCATCGAGCAGCCGGCGTTGAGGTCGGGGAGCACGACCTGCACGTGGTCAGGAGTCAGGATGTCGGCCGACTCGGCCATGAAATGGACGCCGCAGAAGACGACGTACTCGGCGTCGGTGTTGGCGGCGGCCAGCCGGGAGAGCCCGAAGGAGTCGCCCCGGTGGTCGGCCCAGCGCATGACCTCGTCGCGTTGATAGTGGTGCCCGAGGATGAGGAGCCGGGGACCGAGCAGGGCCTTGGCCGCACTGATCCGTGACTCCAGCTCCTCCGGCGGAACGCCGGTGAACCGCTCATCGAGCGGCGTCTGGATTCGCATAGGGATGGACCCCCTCGAAGAGTCCCGATGTGACCGGCGGGGACAGCCTGGTCGCCCATCCGCGGGGTTGTCGGTCTCGGGACCGGATATGTCGCCGGAAGCCAGGCCGGCGTCCACCCAGTGTAAGCGGCAACCGCCGGTTTCGCAGCCGTGGTCGCTGCTACGCCCGGCGGTAGACCGCCCCGTCGGGATAACGGGCCACCAACTGGAGGCGGAGGCCGCTCACCACCTCGGCCTCGGTCGGGAGGAATGGCTGAGCGAGGTCGGCGAACCACACGACGATTCCGTCAGAGCCGAGCCAGCGCCCGGCGAGTTCCAGATCGGACGTCAGGCGTCCGTTCACCCTGTCCGTCCGGAGGTCCCGGCGCGGCGGCACCGCAGCACTGGCGCGGCGAGTCCGCGCGTAGAGCAAGTCGGGCCCGTCGGTGAGGATCCGCGTGGGCGCCGGCAATCTCGCGGCGGCCGCGAGCGTCGGCGATCCGTCCCACGACGCGTCGGTGTATCCCTTTGCGCCGTTGGTCGACGCCCGTCCGACGAAGTCGGAGGTCGCGTGCGCGCCCGACACGAGGATCAGGGCCAGCAGGGCGATTGCCCCTCCGCCGACCGCGTGCCGCCGCCGCCCGTCGGTCACCCCTGACAGCGCCGAGACCATTCCGATGACGGCCAGGACCGCAAGCGCGTGGACCGGCGCCAACATGCGGAGCGGCTGATCGAGCACGGCGGCATCGAGCAGGAAGCGCGCCGCGACGACTCCGCCCAGCAAACCGACAACCAGCACCGCGGCCATGGCGGTCTCGGTCCGGATCTCGACGGGTCGACGGGGTCCGGCCGCCAGGAGCATGCAGAGGACTGCGAGACCGATCAACACGATGAATGCGCGGTCGGGCGACGAGGCCAGAAGCCACCGCTCGCCGACCTTCACCACCTGACCCAGCTCGGCGCCGCTGACCGGATGCCAGCCGAGTGAGCGGCTCGCCGAGCCGCTCGCAATCCGTTGCCCGACGAACACCGCGATCGGTGCGAACAGACCGATCGTCGCGACCCATGCAGTCGTGCGCCGGCGTCGTGCCGCGTCGGTGCGATTGATCGCGATTCCGAGGGCGATCAGCCCGGCCGTCAACCCCACCGTGCGCGTCAACGCGAGGAGCGCGGCGACCGCGGCGGCCGCGACGCCGCTCGCGGGTGACGGGTCGTCGTGGAACCGCGCGAACAGCAGCACGGCTGCGAGGAGCAAGACGACGAACAGCGGCTCGCTCCAGGCCATGAGGTGGGCCCACATCAGATCGTAGGAGGTCGCACCCAGCGCCACGGCTCCCAGACCGGCCCACGACGAACCGCCCGCCCGCCCGCCCAGCAGGTACAGGAGCGCGAGGCTCGCGGCGAGCGCGACGGCGTCGAGCCAGCGCGCCACGACGAGGGCGTCACGGCCGGTGATCGCCGACCCGGCGGCGAGGACCGCGGGGTAAAGAGGCGGGAAGTTGGTCGCGACCGCGCCGCTGACCCCCGGCCGCCACGGCTCGTTGTACGACGGGACCGGCTCCGTCAGACCGTGTCCCGACCGCAGGGAACGCGCCGTCTGCAGGTAGTCCACCGAGTCCCGCGACACGCCCAGCGGATGGGTCGCACCCAGCTGCACGCCCAGTGCCAACGCGCCGATCAGGACGGCCAGGATGACGGCCGGCCGTTGACCGAATTGGCCGAGCCGCATGGGACGATGATGCCGTGGTTTCCCGCCCGCCCACCGGCACCGTTCCCGACGCGCCGGGCTCGTATCAGTTCAAGGACGCCGACGGCCGGGTGATCTACGTGGGCAAGGCGGCGTCGTTGCGGCACCGCCTGTCGAACTACTTCGCCGACCCCCGCACGCTTCCACCCCGCACCGCCCAGATGGTGGCCGCGGCCGAGACCGTCGAGTGGATCCAGGTCCGCAACGAGGTCGAGGCGCTGATGCTCGAGTACAGCCTCATCCAACAGCACCGGCCCCGGTTCAACATCCGCCTCCGGGACGACAAGAGCTACCCGTTCCTCGCCATCACCCTCGACGACGAGTGGCCGCGGGCCATGGTGATGCGCGGCCAGAAGCGCAAGGGGACCCGGTACTTCGGCCCGTACGGCCACGCGTACGCGATCCGCGAGACGCTCGACCTGCTGCTGCGGACGTTCCCGGTCCGCACCTGCAGTGACAACAAGTTCGGCCGTCACGAGCGACTCGGGCGGCCCTGCCTGCTGGCCCACATCGAGAAGTGCTCGGCGCCGTGCGTCGGCGCCATCGACAAGGCGGAGTACGACCGGCTCGTCGACGAGCTGGTCTCGTTCCTCGACGGCGAGACCCAGCCCGTCGTCCGCCGGTTGACCGCGCAGATGAAGGAGGCGGCCGAATCGCTCGAGTTCGAGCGGGCCGCCCGGCTGCGGGATCGACTCACCGCGGTGACGAAGGCCATCGAGCGCCAAGCGATCGTCGCCGAGCGGGCCGAGGACATCGACGTGATCGGGATCGCCGACGACGAGCTCGAGGCGTCGGTGCAGGTGTTCTACGTCCGGCGGGGCCGCATGGTCGGGCGGAAGGGCTTCATCGTCGACAAGGTCGAGGACGTGACACCGGCCGAGCTGGTGGCGCGGGTGCTCGAGGGGCTCTACTACGAGCCGGCGGCACTCGGCGTGCCCAAGGAGGTGCTCGTCCCGGTCGCGCCCGACCAGCAAGACCTCTACGAGACCTGGCTCAGCGGACTGCGAGGCTCACACGTCGGCGTGCGCGTCCCGCAGCGGGGCGACAAGCGGGCCTTGCAGACGACCGCGGTGCAGAACGCGAAGGAGGAGTTCACGCGCCACCGGCTCAAGCGATCGAGCGACCACAACGCGCGGGCCAAGGCACTCAACGCGCTGCAGGACGCGCTCAACCTCCCCGAGGCACCGCTCCGGATCGAGTGCTTCGACATGAGTCACATCCAGGGCAGTGACTACGTGGGCTCGATGGTCGTGATGGAGGACGCGCTGCCGAAGAAGAGCGACTACCGCCGCTTCAAGGTGCACGTTCCGGGCAACGACGACTTCGGCGCGATGGAGGAGGTGCTCACCCGCCGGCTCACCGCGCTCCTCGCCGAGCGCGACCGCCCGCCGGGGGACCGGCCCCGCAAGTTCGCGTACCCGCCCAACCTGCTCCTGGTCGACGGCGGCAAGGGCCAGCTGAACGTGGCCGTGCGGGTGTTGGAGGAGCTCGGCCTCGACGACGAGATCCCAGTCGCGGCGCTGGCCAAGCAGTTCGAGGAGATCTACCTCCCCGGCCAGGCAGAGCCGGTGCGCATTCCGCGCCAGTCCGAGGCGCTGTACCTGCTTCAACGGGTGCGCGACGAAGCGCACCGCTTTGCGATCACCTACCACCGCCAGTTGCGGGCCAAGCGGATGACCAAGAGCGTCCTCGACGACGTCCCCGGTCTCGGCCCGGGCCGTCGCAAGCGATTGATCAAGGAGCTCGGCGGCGTAACGGCCGTGAAGGCCGCGACCCTCGAGCAGCTGACGTCGTTGTCATGGCTGCCCGACGCGGTCGCGGCCGCGGTGCACGAGAAGATCCACGGCGCGCCGTGAACCGGTCAGCTCAGGTTCGAGCCGACGGTGCTGAACTTCGTGGACGCGCTCGAGCCGACAAAGGTGATGGCCGCGATGCACACGACGGCGATGAGCGCCACCAACAGCGCATATTCGACGAGGCTGGCGCCCTCTTCGTCTCGTTGCAGTCTGGACAGCATCCAGCACCACAGTTGGGTCGTGATCAACGTTCCTCCAGGGAAAAGCAGACGAGTGTCCGTTGTCTTTCGGTCGTATGCGCCGCGATCCTTAACGCCTATTCCAGGGATGATCCAAACGCACTAGACCATCGACGATCGGGCGCCAGTGGCTGACGACCTCTGGGAGCGGCACGCCGACTGGTGGGTCCAGGGGTTCACCGAGGGCGCCGACCCCGAGTACGTGGAGCAGATCGTGCCGATGGCAGCCGAGCACCTGGCGGGCGCGTCGACGGTGATCGACGTCGGCGCCGGCGACGGCCAGCTCGCCCGGCTCGCGACCCGCGGGGGCGCCGCGACCGTCGTCGGCGTCGACCCCACGCGGGCGCAGGTCGCGGTCGCCCGCCAACGGGCGGGCGGTCCGCACTACGCCCGGGCGACGGCAGAGGCGTTGCCGTTCGCCGCGGCGATGTTCGACGCGGCCGTCGCGTGCCTGGTGTTCGAGCACATTCCGGCGTTCGAGGCCGCCCTCGCCGAAGTCGGCCGGGTGCTGCTGCCGGGTGGTCGGTTCCTGTTCTTCCTGAACCATCCGCTCCTGCAGACGCCCAACAGCGGCTGGATCGACGACCGCGTGCTCGACCCGCCCGAGCAGTACTGGCGCATCGGCCAGTACCTCGTCGAGGACCGCACGATCGAGGAGGTCGAGAAGGACGTGTTCCTCCCGTTCTTCCACCGCCCGCTGTCGCGCTACGTCAACGCCATGGCCGCCGCCGGATTGGTGATCCGTCACATGGCCGAGCCGCCGCCACCACCGGGGTTCTTGGCCCGGGCGTCCGAATACGGGGCGGCGGCGACGATCCCGCGCTTGCTGTTCCTTCTTGCGACGCGCCGCTGACCGCGACCGTCCGCTTCGCTCGGTCCGGGAGCCGCCCAATTCGTCATGAGCCGCGTGACTCATTTGCCGGCGCCGCCGTACCCCGACGGCCACCGGTGACGTTGACGAGGTAACCGGCGGGCCGCCAGGCTCTGACAAGCAAGGAACTCGAATGAATCTCACGTCCATCTGGTGTTGGCTGCAGAACCGAACGGACCGGAACGAGCACGGCGCGAGCCTGGTCGAGTACGCCTTGCTGGTCGCGCTCATCGCGATCGTGTGCATCGCCGCGATCACCTTCGTCGGCTCGTCGGCGTCGGCGAAGTTCAGCAATGTCGGCTCCGGCTTGAGCTGATCGGACGGCCCCGTCGCCGGAACACTCCCGCACGCCCGGGTACCCTTTCGCGGATGCGCTTCCCCCGATCGCATGGAGTGACCGAAGGGGAACGAACGACATGGTGTCCGACCACGATCGCCGCGAGCTGTTCGAGGCGCTGGAGCGCCGGCTGGGTGATCGCCCGGCGGCCATTCTGATGGAGCTGTTGCCGCCCGTCGGCTGGGCGGATGTCGCCCGATCGTCGGAGCTGGCCGCGCAGGGCGTCGCCGTGCGGGGCGAGATGGCCGAGCTCAGGGGCGAGATGGCCGAGCTCAGGGGCGAGCTGGCCGAGCTCAGGGCCGAGATCCGGGCCCAGTTGCCCAAGATGATCACCGCCAACATCGCCTCGATGCTCGGCGTCGCCGGTCTCGTGCTCGGGGCGGCCAAGCTCGCTTGAGCGAGTTCCTGATCATCAGCGGGCTCTCGGGCGCGGGACGCAGCCAGGCGGCCAACACCTTCGAGGACCTCGGCTGGTTCGTCATCGACAACCTGCCGCCCGCCCTCATCGCCAAGGTCGCCGAGCTGGTGCAGAACCCGGGATCGGAGACCGAGCGGGTCGCGCTGGCCATGGGCACGGGCGCGTACCTCGACGACCTCACGCCGGCGCTCGACCACCTGCGGTCGACGGGCGCCAAGGTGAAGGTGCTGTTCCTCGAGGCGTCGGACGAGGCCCTGCTCCGCCGCTACGAGAACACCCGCCGGCGCCACCCGCTCGCCGACTCCGAACGGGTGGCCGACGCCATCGCCCGTGAGCGCGCCGCGCTCGACGAGGTCAAGGCGGCGGCCGACGTCGTGGTCGACACCAGCGACCTCAACGTCCACCAGCTGCGCGACCGGCTGCTCGAGCTGTTCACCGCCGAGGACGAGTCCGGGCTCCAGACGAGCGTGGTGTCGTTCGGGTACAAGCACGGCCTGCCGCTCGACGTCGACCTGGTCTTCGACTGCCGCTTCCTGCCCAACCCGCACTGGGTCGACGACCTCCGTCCGCTCACCGGCCGCGACGCGCCGGTGCGCGAGTACGTGCTCGGGCAGGCCGAGACCGGCGAGTTCCTCCGGCGGCTCGACGACCTGCTCGGCTTCCTGCTGCCCAACTTCGTGAAGGAGGGCAAGTCCTATCTGTCGATCGCGGTCGGGTGCACCGGCGGCCGGCACCGCTCGGTGGTGCTGGCCGACGAGATCGCCCGCCTGCTGTCCGCCCGCGGGTTCCGGCCGACCGTCCTGCATCGCGACGTGGACCGATGACCGACGTGACCGACCGGTGATCTGGGCGTGAGGGTCGTCGCCATCGGCGGCGGGCACGGGCTGGCCGCGACGCTCGCTGCGGTGCGCCGGTACGCGACCGACGTGTGCGCCATCGTGTCGGTGGCCGACGACGGTGGCTCGAGCGGCCGGCTGCGCAAGGACATGGGCATCCCGGCGCCCGGCGACCTCCGCCGCTGCTTGGTCGCGTTGGCCGATCCCGCCTCGCCCTGGGTCGAGGCCTTCGAGCACCGCTTCACCTCGGGCGAGCTCGAAGGGCACGCCTTCGGCAACATCATCATCGCCGGCCTGGCCGACGCGACCGGGGACTTCGATGTCGCGTTGGCCGAAGCCGGCCGGCTGCTCGGCTCGGTCGGCCGGGTGCTGCCAGCCACGCGCGAGCCGGTGGTGCTCAAGGCCGAGGCCGAGGGCCGGGCGGTCGAGGGCCAGGTCAACGTCCAGAACGCGGGGCGGATCTCCGGCGTCTCCGTCGTGCCGGCCGACGCCGAGCCGCCACCGGCCGCGCTCGACGCGATCGCGGCCGCCGACCAGATCGTCCTCGGGCCGGGGTCGTTGTTCACCAGCGTGCTGGCGGTGGTCGCGGTGCCGGCGATCGGCGACGCGCTGGCCGCGACCCGCGCCGCCAAGGTCTACGTCTGCAACCTGCGCGAGCAGGTACCCGAGACCGCGGGGTACGACGTGGCCGCCCACGTCGGCGCGCTGGCCGCCCATCGCCTCACGGTCGACGTGGTGGTGTGCGACCCCGCAGGCCTGCCGATCGGGAACGTCGCCGCCCGGACGGTCGAGGCCGCGGTGGCCGACGACGCCGGCACCGCCCACGACCCGGCCCGATTGGCCGGAGTGTTGAGCCGTCTGGTCGGATAGACACCAGGGCAGAGAAGCACGACAGGGCGGAAGGCAAGGAGGCCTCCACATGGCGGTACGAGTCGGGATCAACGGGTTCGGCCGGATCGGGCGCAACTTCTACCGGGCGGCCCGCAAGGCGGGAGGCGACGTCGAGGTGGTCGCCGTCAACGACCTGGTCCCCGTGGCGACCAACGCCCACCTCCTCAAGTACGACTCGACCCATGGGCGGCTCGACGGCGACGTGAAGGCCACCGAGGACGGGATCTCGGTCGACGGCAAGCTGGTGAAGGTCTTCGCCGAGCGCGATCCGAAGGCGTTGCCGTGGGGCGACCTCGGAGTCGACGTGGTGATCGAGTCCACCGGCATCTTCACCGACGGGCAGAAGGCGGCGGCCCACATCGAGGGCGGCGCCCCCCGCGTGATCATCAGCGCGCCCGCGACCAACGTCGACGGCACCTTCGTAATCGGCGTGAACGACGACACCTTCGACCCGGCGAGGCACAAGATCATCTCCAACGCCTCGTGCACGACCAACTGCTTCGTCCCCATGGTCAAGGTCCTCGACGACGCCTTCGGCGTGCAGAAGGGCCTCATGACGACGGTGCACGCCTACACCAACGACCAGAACCTGCTCGACCTGGCCCACAGCGACCTCCGCCGGGCGCGCGCCGCCGCGGCCAACATCGTCCCGGCGAGCACCGGCGCCGCCCGGGCCACCAGCCTGGTGCTCGAGTCGATGAAGGGCCGGCTCGACGGCACCGCGCTCCGGGTGCCCGTTCAAGACGGCTCGATCACCGACTTCGTCGGCATCCTCGAGCGGGAGGTCACCGTCGAGGAGATCAACGCCGCGTTCGAGGCGGCGAGCACCAGCGGTCCCTTGGCCAAGGTGCTCGTGTACACCGCCGACGCCATCGTGTCGTCGGACATCGTGGGCTCGCCGGCCTCGTGCACGTTCGACAGCAAGCTGACGATGGCGCTCGGCAGCCTGGTGAAGGTCCTCGGCTGGTACGACAACGAGTGGGGCTACTCCAACCGCCTGGTGGACCTCGCCGCCATCGTCGGCCGGGCCAACCAGTCCTGAGGACGGTGCGCCTCCCGCAGCTCGAGGACCTGCCCGATCCCCACGGCCGGCGCGTCCTGCTCCGCGCCGACTTCAACGTCCCGATCGAGGACGGTCGCATCACCGACGACCTGCGGATCCGCGCCGCCCTGCCGACGATCCACTGGCTGCAGGAGCACGGCGCGACGGTGGTCGCGTGCAGCCATCTCGGCCGGCCCGAGGGGAAGCCCGACCCGCGCTGGTCGATGGCGCCGGTCCGGGCCCGGCTCGCCGAGCTCGCGCCGGGCGTCGAGCTGATGGAGAACCTGCGGTTCGACCCGGGCGAGGAGGCCAACGACCCCGGCTTCGTCGAGAAGCTCGTCGCCGGCATGGACATGTTCGTCAACGACGCGTTCGGCGCCGCCCACCGGGCGCACGCCTCGATCGTCGGGCCGCCGAAGCGGCTGCCGAGCGCCGCCGGCCGCCTGCTGGCCAGGGAGGTCGAAGTCCTCAGCAGCCTGCTCGACCAGCCGCGCCGGCCCTTCGTCACGGTGCTCGGCGGCGCCAAGGTGAGCGACAAGCTCGGCGTCATCGACGCGCTGCTGCCCAAGGTCGAGGCGCTGCTGATCGGCGGCGCGATGGCCTTCACGTTCCTCGAGGCCCAGGGCCGCGAGATCGGGGACTCGCTGGTCGAGGACGGCCGCGTCGAGGACTGCCGCCGGCTCCTGGCCGCGGACGCGGCGAAGATCCGGCTGCCCGAGGACCTGGTGGCGCTCGGCCCGGGCGGCGAGGTCCGCCAGGTCGGCGCCGGCGTGCCGGCGGGCTGGAAGGGCCTCGACATCGGCCCGGGAACGGCGGCGGCGTTCAGCGACTGCATCCTCGATGCCGGCACCGTGTTCTGGAACGGCCCGATGGGCGTGTTCGAGGACGAGCGGTTCGCGGCCGGCACCCGCGCCGTCGCCCAAGCGGTCGCCGACTCGAAGGCGTACACCGTCGTCGGTGGCGGCGACAGCGCGGCCGCGCTGGCCCGCTTCGGCCTCGCCGACGAGGTCGACCACGTCTCGACCGGTGGGGGCGCGTCGCTCGAATTCCTCGAGCGGGGCGACCTGCCCGGCCTCCAGGCCCTCCGGGAGGCCCCCAATGCCTGACGACCGCAAGCCCATCATCAGCGGCAACTGGAAGATGCACCTCACCCACCTCGAGGCGATCCAGCTGGTGCAGAAGCTCTCGTACGCGCTGACCCGCGACGACTACGAGGCCGTCGACGTGACGGTGCACCCGCCGTTCACCGACCTGCGCTCGGTCCAGACCGTGCTCGACGCCGACCGGATCCCGATGATCCTCGGCGCCCAGCACTGCCACTGGGAGGAGAAGGGCGCGTACACCGGAGAGATCAGCCCGGTCATGCTGGCGAAGCTCAACGTCCGGTACGTGATCGCCGGGCACTCCGAGCGGCGCGAGCTCTTCTCCGAGACCGACGACTGGGTGAACAAGAAGGTCAAGGCGATCATCGCCCACGAGATGACACCGATCATGTGCGTCGGCGAGACGTTGGACGAGCGCGAGGCGGAGCGCACCCAGGCCAAGGTCGAGGGCCAGGTGCAGGCCGGGCTCGACGGCGTGACCGCCGAGCAGGTCGCGGCGATGGTGATCGCCTACGAGCCGATCTGGGCGATCGGCACCGGGCGGACGGCGACGCCCGACGACGCCCAGCAGACCTGCGCGCTGGTGCGGGCCACCGTCGCCCGGACCCACGGCGCCGACGCCGCCGGCGCGGTGCGGATCCAGTACGGCGGGTCGGTGAAGGCGGCCAACGCCCCCGAGCTGATGGCCGGGCCGGACGTCGACGGCTGCCTGGTCGGCGGGGCCAGCCTCGACCCGGACGAGTTCGCGCGCATCGCGCGGTATCGCACGACCTGAGTGCCCGTGGTGCTACGGTGATCCCCCGGTGAATCGGAGGCCCCCCCGCCCGTGTTGACCGCGCTCATCGTGGCAGTCCACGTCGCAGTGTCGGTGACGCTGGTGATCCTCGTCCTCTTGCACAGCGGCCGCGGGGGCGGTTTGTCCGACATGTTCGGGGGAGGCATGGGCACGGCGGCGGCCGGCTCCACCGTGGTCGAGCGCAACCTCGATCGGATCACGGTTGCGACGGCGATCATCTTCTCCTTCACGACGATCATCCTGGCCATCCGGTTCGGGTAACGGCGCGCTCGAATCCAAGACCGTCCGATTCCGGGACACGGAGGTTCCGCTGTGCGACGCATGCGTGGTAGGGCATCACTGGCAGTACTCATCGTCTGCGTGGCGCTGGTGGCCGCGGCCTGCTCCTCGAGCAAGAAGACGAGCACGGCCGGCGGATCCGGCAGCGCTGGCACGCCCGTCGTGGGCGGGACGCTGAACGACTACCAGCAGTACGCGCAGGGCGAGCCCGACCACATCGACCCGGACCTGGCCGCCGACGTCAACTCGTCCGCGACCGGCCAACTCCTCTTCGACGGGCTCACCGAGAACGACTACAAGACCGGCAAGGTCGTGCCTCAGGTGTCCGACCGCTGGACCCACAACGACAACTTCACCCAATGGGTGTTCCACATCCGCAGCGGCGTGACGTTCAGCAACGGCGACGCGGTGTTGCCGAGCAGCTTCGCCTACGCGTGGAATCGGATCCTCAACCCGGCGCTCGCCTCTGAGGTCGCGTACATCCCGGCCACCCTCGGCATCAAGGGCACCGCCGACGTCCAGGCCGGCAAGGCGGCGACGCTGAGCGGCCTCACCGCCGACGACGGCGCCATGACGCTCACCTTGAACCTCGACAAGCCGATCAGCTTCGTCGACGGGCTCGCCGCGCACCTCTCGATGTCACCGCTCGACCAGAAGGACGTCGAGGCGAAGACCGGCACCACCGACGTGACCAAGACCGCCAAGTACGAGCAGGGCATCATGATCGGCAACGGGCCGTTCATCATGGCCGAGGCGTGGAAGCACAACGTGTCGATCACGTTGGCCCGCAACCCCACGTACTGGGGCGGCTACGAGGGTCACAAGGCGTATCTCGACAAGTTGGTCTTCACGATCTCCAAGGACCTCGACTCCGCGTACGGGGCGTTCCAGGGAGGCCAGGCCGACACGGCCTACATCCCGGCCGCGAAGTACCAGGAGGCGCTCACCACCTATGCCGGCCACGTGGCCAACGGCCCGATCCTCGGCATCTACGACTGGGGCTTCAACATGAAGGACCCGGAAGTCGGTGGACCCGCGAACCTGAAGTTGCGTCAAGCGATCGCCCTGTCGATCGACCGGGACGCCATGATCACCCGCACCTACAACAACTCGCGCCTGAAGGCGCTCGGCTGGACCCCACCCGGCGTCCCGGGCTACCAGACCGGGCTGTACCAGTTTGCCGAGCGCGACCTGACGAAGGCCAAGCAGCTGTTGTCGGAGTGGGAGCAGGCGACCGGGAAGAAGGCGGCCAGCCTCAAGCCGATCCAGGTGAACTTCAACATCGGCTCGGGCCATGACATCAACGCCGGCATCATCAAGGGCAACCTCGATGAACTCGGCGTGCCCTCCGTCGTCGTGCCGCACGAGAGCAAGACCTACTTCAAGGACATGCGCAAGGGCCTCGGGCAATTCATGCGGTCGGGCTGGATCGCCGACTACACCTCATACGACAATCAGCTGTACCCATCGTTCGACACCGCAGGGATCGGCGGCGACAACATTTACCAATACAGCAGCGCCGAGTTCGACGCGCTGATCGACAAGGCTCGCGCGCAAACCGGTGCCGACGCCGAGGCGACGTACCGCCAAGCCGAAGACGTCGCCCTCAACAAGGACGTCGTCGCCATCCCGCTCAACTGGTACAAGGGCGCGGTCGTGTATGCCACTCGCGTGCAGAACGTCGTCCAGAGCCCGCTCCAGTTCGTCAAGTACGACAGCATCTGGGTCAAGTAGCGCCCGACTGATCAGCGGCATGACGTGGCGAGGGCCCCGCGACGGGGCCCTCGCCTGCATCTAGAGTGAGGCACCACGATGGGTGGGTACATCCTGCGCCGGGCGCTCCTCGTCATCCCCGTCGTGGTCGGCGCCGTCACGCTGCTCTTCGCCGCCTTCTTGGTCACCGGCGACCCGGTCGAGACGATCGCCGGCGGTCAGCGGGCGGTGAGCGCGACGACCCGTGCCCAGATCATTCACAAATACGGGCTCGACGAGCCCTCGTACGTGCGGTACGGGCGCTACATCGGGCGCCTCGTCCGCGGCGACCTGGGCGACTCGTACAAGCAGGGCCGCAGCGTGAACGACATCCTCCGCCAAGACGCGCCGGCGAGCCTCCGTCTGGCGATCTGGGCAATCATCCTCGAGATCCTCATCGGCATCGCCGCGGGGGTGATCGCAGCGGTGCGGCGCTACTCGTTCCTCGACGCGCTCACCACGGTGTCGACGACGATGGTCGTCGCCATCCCGGTCTTCGTCCTGGGCTACTTGTTCCAGTACGTCTTCGGGATATTGCCGAACAAGCAGAACCTCGGCTCCTGGGCGCGGTTCCCGGTGCAGGGCATCGGGCCCAACCACTGGTTCCTCTTCATCCCGCTCGGCAACCAGTGGAAGTTCCTGCTCTTCCCGGCGCTGACCCTTGCATCGGTTTCGACGGCCGTCGTGGCCCGCATGACGCGCAGCACCATGCTCGAGGTCATGAAGGCCGACTACATGCGCACCGCCGCGGCCAAGGGCCTGACCAAGAACGCCATCATCCTCAAGCACGGCCTGAAGAACGCCATGATCCCGGTCGTCACGCTGATCGGGCTCGACCTCGCCACCCTCATCGGGTCGGCGGTCATCACCGAGACCGTGTTCAACTGGCCGGGCATGGGGTCCGAGATCGCGCGCGCCGCGGTCTCCCTCGATGCGCCGGTCGTGCTCGGGCTCACGACCCTCCTCGTGGTGGCGTACGTCGTGATCAACCTCCTCGTCGACCTCAGCTATGCATTCTTCGACCCCCGCATCCGCTACGGCGGTGCGGAAGCCCGGTAGATGGCCGTCACCGACGACCGCGTCCCTGCCGGCAGCAGCCCCACCGGCGAAGCCGGATACGGGCCGGCCGCGCTGGCGGCCGCCGAGGGGCTCGCGCCGGAATCGTCGCAACTGGGTGACGTCTGGCGTCGTTTCCGCCACAACCGGCTGGCGCTGGTCGGCATGGGCGTCGTGGCGGTCGAGGTCCTCGCCGCCGCGCTGGCGCCGCTCATCACGTTCTCGAACCCCACAACGAACAACACCACACTCGGCCCCACCGGCCCGAGCCTCACGCACTGGTTCGGGACCGACCTCCTCGGGCGTGACATCTACGCGCGTGTGGTCTACGGCGCCCGGGTGTCGTTGAAGGTCGGCATCCTGGCCCTGGTGATCGCGCTCGTCATCGGCCTCGTCGTGGGCGCCCTCGCCGGCTTCTACGGTGGTGTCCTCGATGGCCTCCTCATGCGGATCACCGACGTCTTCCTGGCGTTCCCATACATCGTGGCCGCCATCGTGTTGATCGTCGTGATCGGACGCGGCCTCAACACCGTGATCCTCGTCCTGGGCCTCCTCGGCTGGATGCCGTTCGCCCGCCTCTTCCGATCGAGCATCCTTCAGATCAAGGAGCTCGAGTACATCGAGGCGGCGCGCGCGGTGGGCTGCTCCGACGCCCGCATCATCGTGCGGCACATGCTTCCGAACGCGATCCAGCCGGTTGTCGTCTACGGCACCATCTTCGTCGGCACCGCGGTGCTGTCCGAAGCCGCCTTGTCGTTCCTGGGGGTCGGCGCGCTCGAGCCGACGCCGGCATGGGGGCTGATGGTGGCCCAGGGCAAGAGCTTCATGTCCACGATCCCGGGGATGTTGTTCTTCCCCGGCGCGGCGATCTTCCTCACGGTGATGGCGTTCGTCTTCATGGGCGACGGACTGCGCGACGCGCTCGATCCCAAGTTGCGGTGACCGAACCCGAGCCGCTCCTCTCCGTGCGCGACCTGCGCACCCACTTCCACACGGATGCCGGCGTGGTGAAGGCCGTCGACGGCGTCTCGTTCGACGTCATGCCGGGCGAGGTGTTCGGCATCGTCGGCGAGTCCGGCTCCGGCAAGTCCATCACCGCGATGAGCATCCTCGGTCTCGTGCCCATGCCACCGGGCCGCATCGAGTCGGGCGAGATCCTGTGGAAGGGCACCGACCTCCTCAGTGCGACCGACGCCGATCTCCGCCGCATCCGGGGCAAGGAGATCTCGATGATCTTCCAGGACCCGATGACCTCGCTGAATCCCGTCTACACGATCGGCCAGCAGATCGCCGAGATCGTTCGGGTCCACAACGACGTGTCGAAGCAGGAGGCCAGGGACCGGGCCATCGAGATGCTCGAGCTGGTGGGGATCCCGCGGCCGGAGCAGCGGGCCAACGACTATCCCCATCAGTTCTCCGGTGGCATGCGCCAGCGGGCGATGATCGCCATGGCGATCGCGTGCGACCCCGACCTGCTCATCGCCGACGAGCCCACCACTGCGCTCGACGTCACCATCCAGGCCCAGATCCTCGAGGTGCTCCAGCATGCGTCGGAGGAGACGAACTCGTCGATCATCCTCATCACCCATGACCTCGGCGTGGTGGCCGGCATGGCCGACCGAGTCGCGGTGATGTACGCCGGCCAGATCGTGGAGACGGGCGCCATCGACGAGATCTTCTACGAGCCGCGCATGCCGTACACGTGGGGATTGCTCGAGTCCATCCCGCGGCTGGACCAGCGTCGCGGCGGCCGCCGGCTGCAACCCATCTCGGGGTCCCCGCCGTCGATGCTCCGGCCGCCGAGCGGTTGCCGGTTCCATCCGCGCTGTCCCTACTCCGACGGCGATCGCTGCGTCTCCGACGAGCCGTCGCTCATCGAGCTCCGCTTCGACCGCCAGGCCCGGTGCCACTACGCGTTGCAACCTGGGTGGTACTCGCCGGGCGAGCGGCTGGCGGTCGCCGAGGTCGAGTGGGACGTGCTCATCGTGGCCGCGACCGATCGCTCGGCGGCGCCGGACGTCGACCTCCCGGACGACCTCGCGGCGCGCGAACAGGTGCCCGAGACGCTGGCCGACGCATTGACCGCGTCCCAGAAGCCGGGCCGGCGACGAAGCCGGAAGTCATGAGCATCGAAGCGGCACCGACCGACGCCACCGCGACCACGGGGCCGCTTCCTGTCGAGGGCATGCCGGGCCGCGGCCCCGACGCCATCCTCGAGGTGCACGGCCTCACGAGGCACTTCGCCGTCACCAAGGGCGCCATCCTGCGCCGGCGCGTGGGCACCGTGCGGGCCGTCGACGGCGTCACGTTCGCGGTCCAGCGCGGCCAGACCTTCGGCCTCGTCGGTGAGTCGGGCTGCGGCAAGTCCACCACTGCCCGCCTGATCCTCAAGCTGCTGCGCGCGACGAGCGGCGAGGTGATGTTCGAGGGGCGCGACGTCCTGCCGCTCGACAAGGGCGCGACCCGGGCCATGCGAGCCGACATGCAGATCGTCTTCCAGGATCCGTACGCGTCGCTGAACCCGCGGATGACGGTGCGGCAGATCATCGCCGAGCCGCTGGTGATCCGCGGCGTCCGCCGGGACGATGCCCGGGCGAAGGTGCTCGAGCTGCTGCAGCTGTGCGGGCTGGCCAAGGAGCACGGCGACCGCTACCCGCACGAGTTCTCGGGCGGCCAGCGCCAGCGCGTCGGCGTGGCCCGGGCGCTGGCCCTCGACCCGAAGCTGGTGATCCTCGACGAGCCGGTGTCGGCGCTCGACGTGTCGATCCAGGCGCAGATCGTCAACCTGCTCGAGGACCTCCAGGACCGGCTCGGCCTGACGTACGTGTTCATCGCGCACGACCTTTCGGTCGTCCGCCACATCAGCGACAAGATCGCGGTGATGTATCTCGGCCACGTCGTCGAGGTCGCCGATCGCGACGACCTCTACGAGCATCCGCGCCATCCGTACACCGTCGCGTTGCTGTCCGCCGTCCCGATCCCCGACCCGCGCAAGGAGCGGGCGCGCGAGCGGATCATCCTCCAGGGGGATCCGCCATCGCCGGTCAACCCGCCGCCGGCATGCCGCTTCCACACTCGGTGCTGGAAGGCGCAGGAGATCTGCCGCAACGTCCCGCCGCCGCTCGCCGAGCAGGAGCCGGGGCATTGGGTCGCGTGCCACTTCCCGGAAGAGCGCAGCGTCCTCTGACCGTCACCGTGCGCCGGTTCCAGGTCTTCGTCGTGATCGTCGCGGTGGCGCTCGTCGCGGCCGCGTGCGGCGGCGGGTCGAAGTCGGCGTCGGCCAACCGGCCGAAGGCGGGCGGCACCCTCCGCATCGCCGTCGCGAAGCCCGCGAGCCTCGACCCGGCCCAGGCCAAACTGCCGAGCGAGCTGCTCCTGGCGCAGCAGCTGTTCCAAGGGCTCACGACGTACGACCCGGCGACGATGGAGGTCCGCCCGGGCATCGCCGAGCGATGGGTCACGACGCCCGACCAGATGCACTGGGTCTTCACGATCCGGCCAGGGGCGACGTTCGCCAACGGTCGCGCCGTCACCGCGACCGACGTGAAGTTCACGCTGGAGCGCATCGCGTCGAAGGGGTCGACGTCCCCGCTGGCGGTGCAGCTCGAGCTGATCCACGGGTACGGGTCGTGGGCCAAGGCGGCCGCGCCCGAGCTGGCCGGCGTCATCGTCGTCTCGCCGTCGATCGTGCGCATCGACCTCGACCAGGCGCAATCCGCCCTGCCGGCGGTCGTCGGCAACCCCGCGCTGGGGATCGTGCCGAAGGACGCGGCGACCGCGAGCGCGTTCGCCGACCAGCCGGTCGGCAGCGGCCCCTTCCGCATCGGCCGGCGAACTGCGAACTCGCTGCACCTGGTGCCGGCCACCGGCACCCAGCACTGGGTCGACGCCATCGACGTCACCCTCGCCGCGACCGAGGCGGCGGCATACAAGGCGTTCACCGACAAGAAGGTCGACTGGGCGCCGGTGCCGCCGGACAAGCTGGGCGACGAAGCCGTCCGCACCCGCCGGGTGAGCAAGCCGTACATGGCCGAGCTCTTCTACGGCTTCAACGTGAAGGACCCGAAGTTCGCCGACGTCCGGTTCCGTGAGGCGATCGTGCGGGCCATCGACCGCGACGCGATCGTGAAGGCGGTCTACGGCGGCACCGCGCGGCCGGTCACCGGGCTGGTGGCCGACGGCGTGCCGGGACACGTCGCCGACCCGTGCGGCGACCGCTGTCGCAACGACATCGCGAAGGCGCGCAGCCTGGTCGCCGCCGCGTTCGCCGGGCAGACCGTGCCCACCGTCCAGATCGACTACGACGACGACGCCACGCAAGGCGCGATCGCCAAGGCGATGCAGGCCAACCTCAAGGACGCCGGCATCCCGGCCGCGCTCCGCCCGCATCCGTATGCCGACTACCTCACGTTCGCGATCAGCGGCAAGCAGGAGCTGTTCCGCCTCGGTTGGATCGGCGCGTACCCGACGCCGGATGCCTTCCTGTTCCCGCTGTTCGTGTCGGGGCTGGCCGACAACGTCACCGGCTTCAGCTCGCCGGACGTCGACCGGTTGTTGAAGGCGGCGCGGGCCGAGCCCGACGCGGCCAAGCGCCTCGCCGAGCAGCAGTCGGCCGAGCGCACGATCATGGCGCAGCTGCCGGTGGTGCCGATCGCCCAGTTCGAGACCGACGCGGTGATTGCGACGCGCGTGCGGGGTCTCGTGCTCTCGGCGTTGGGGACGTTCGACGCGACCCAGGTGTGGCTCACCGGCGCGCCGTAGCAGCCGGTCTCCTGTGGGCCGCGCTGGTCGCGGCCGGCTGCTCCGGCTCGCACCCACCGCGGCTCGACCGCAGCCTGCCGGCGACATCGACGCCGACCGCGTCGGTACCGGCATCGGCGCACCCGCGCGGTGGCGCGGCGCGGGTCGGTGTGTGGGAGGAACCTGACCCGTCGGCGCCGACTCTGGGCGGCGCCGCGGTGCGCGCGCTCACGTTTCCGCAACTCTTCGTGGCCGCCCCCGACGGCTCGTGGCAGCCATCGCTGGTCGTGGCGGGCTCCGACACGCTCGCCGCCGACCATCGGTCGGTGACGTTCGCGCTGGTGCCGGGCGCGGCCTGGTCCGACGGCACCGCGATCACCGCGTCCGATCTGCGGCGCTCGGCCGACACCCGGTTCGTCGCCGGCGTCGACGAGCTCTCCGGCGGATCGGTCCGGGTGCGCTTCACCGGACCGCTCGGGCCGTCGGCCTGGCACCGGCTCTGGTCGGGCACCGACTCGGTCGGACCGCCGGTGCCCGGTGTGTTCGGCGGGCCGTTCGTCGTCGCCTCGTACACCCCGGGCCTCGAAGTGGTGCTGCGCCGGAACGACCACTGGTACGGCCGGGCCGCCGGCCCGTGGCTCGACGAGGTCCGGCTCGTGCTGGTGCCCGACGCCATCACCGCCCGACAGCTGCTCGCGCGCCGCGAGCTCGACGTCGTGATGCCGCCGGCGGCCACGGTCCGTACCCCGCAATTGCGGACGATTCCCGGCGTGTCGGTCGCCGTTGCTCCGGCCGCCGCGACCGGTTGGACCGTCGTGCTGGCGGTCAACCCCGACAAGGTCTCCGCGGTGGCGACGCGGGCCGCGCTGCTCGCAACGGTCGACCGGGCCGCGTTCGTGCGCACGTTGCTGGCCGGCGAGGCCACGATCGCCGAGAGCGCGGCGTGGCCGTCGTCGGCCGGGTCGCCGTCCGCTTCCGACGTGCTGCCACTCGGGCGGGCCGACCCGATCGACCTGGTCGGCGAGAACGAGGAGCCGATGACCGCGCTGCTCCAGCGGTCCATGCAGCAGCGCGCCCGCCCGGCCGGCGGCGTGCTCGAGCTGCGCGACGCCGAGGCCGACCGCGTCGAGGGCTGGGTCGCGGGCGGGTCGTACGGCGCGGCCGTCGTGATGCGGTACGACGGACCATCGGTGTGCTGGACCTGCCGCTTCGCGACCCGCTACCGCGACCTGGCGGCCGCCGCCGACGCCGACGTGCCCGGCGCGATCGACCGCTTGGAGGCTCGCCTCCGCGACGACGCGGTGTTCCTGCCGCTGTGGCGCCCCATCGCGGTCACCGCTTGGCGCGCCGGCCTCGAGGGCGTCCGGGCCAACGGCTACGCGCTGTCCGGCGCGTGGAACGCGTGGGAGTGGTGGCGGGGGAGCGAGGGCTAGAGTGACCAGCCGCCGAGTCCTCGGACCCGGCGTTGCAGCGCTCGCGGTGGTGGCGGAATAGGCAGACGCGCCAGCTTGAGGGGCTGGTGCCCGAAAGGGCGTGGGGGTTCAAGTCCCCCCCACCGCACCAATGTGATGTGGCGTGAAGCTCAGCGCCAAGTACGAGAAGCCGGGTCCCATTTTCGCCCCAACGCGTCGGCGCTGATTACGGGGTCGGCGAACGCCATGAATGCCGCGACGACGTCTGCGAAGGCCTCGGGCACCCGATCTTCGACCCGCTGCTTCCGCCGCCACGCCGCCCACTTCTGCTGGCCGATGTCGGCATAGCCGTCGAGGACGGCGGCGAGCGGTGCCAACTCGACGCCGCGGTGCTGCGCGACGTCACGGACCGACCCGACGAGGGCGTCGCCGTCGATGGGGTGGTGGGCGGCGAGGCCGACGACGCTCATGAAGTCGCGCCAGCGGGCGTTCACGGTGCCGCGTGCGACGGCGGTGACGATCTTCTCCGCGTGCACCATCTCGAGCGGGTAGCCCTTGACACCGATCTCGCCACCGAGCAGCCGTGGTATGCGCACCTCTTCGGGTTGGCTCGCGCCTCCTTCTGCAGCTCGATGTACGCGCGGCCGGAGGTGGAGTCGCGCGACGGGGTCAAAGGAGGACCTGGAGCGCGGAGCGCAAGGGCGCCTCGGCGCCCTTGAACTCGCGGGCCATGGTGATCAGTTGGCCCGGGTTGCGACCGTGCGGGGTCAGCCACCGGCGCAGGGCCTCCCATGCAAGCTCCGAGCCTTGGTTGTGCCGGAGCCGGACCAGATCGATGAGGGATCGCTCTGCCGAGTAGATGCCAAGTGGCCGCCGGGCGCCAACATCGAAGGTGTCCCGCCCGATGTCGAAGGTGCTGCGGTCGAACTGGTGTAGCCGGTGGGGCGCTTGCA
Organism: Acidimicrobiales bacterium; assembly: GCA_025463925.1. GTDB lineage: Bacteria > Actinomycetota > Acidimicrobiia > Acidimicrobiales > AC-14 > RYN-50. Next base: position 95,129 of record JAODBK010000042.1, read on the forward strand.
ACTTCGGCCGGGTCTCGCCACGAGGGATGGCAATGTCGATGGAAGCCGGGATGGCATCAATGAGGTCGTGGTGGGCCAGTGCCGTTTCCAGGCACAGCGTCGCTCGGGTGACCCGCTCTGCGATCTCGATGAGGTCGAGGTCGGCCGCGGGGGCATCTGCCCACCGGTAGAGGCCGCGGCCCAGGGTGATGAGCTCGCCGGTGTCCCGAAGGGCGTAAAGCCGGCGGTCGGAAAGCCCCTGGCTCGTGGCCTCGCTGTAGGTGAACAGGTCACCCAGGCGCTCACGCAACGTGCGTCTCTCAGCGATCTCCACGGAGGAAAGCATACCCACCGATGCCGGGTCTGTGTAGGATGTCCTCCGGAGTCACCTCCTGGCGACCGATGTGCCGCACCGTCCGCGAGATGTCCGCCTACGTGGCGGGCAACTCGCGAAAGGTCGGGCCGGTCGTGGCGCGGATGAGCGCGCCGGCCGCCAGGGTGATGACGACGCCGAGCAGGAGCGTGCCGGCGTAGAGGCCGAGGGGGGCGCGGGTCACCGCCGGGCCGCCGTCGCTCGGGACGCGGAGCGCCGGGTCGGCGGCATCCACGCCGATGACGCGCCAGATGCCGTCGGACCGTTGGAGCGTGAGCACGCGGCGGCCGGTCGAGCCCTCGACCGCCTCGCGGTACTCCACCTTCAACGGGACACGGGCGACGTCGAGCATGACGAGGTCGGCCTTGCCGACCTCGAGTGCGGTGAACGCGCTCTTCTTGTGGTGGTTCACCGACAGGTCCACGAGGTTGCCGACCAGCTCGACGTCGCCGTGCGCGGCGATGCGTTTGCGGGCGTCGGTGCCGACCCCCTTGCGGGTGATGTCGCTGACCGCAGTGACCCAACGCTCGGCGACGCCCTCGACGCGGGCCTTGCGGGTGCCGAACGCGCCGATGAGCCCGCCGATCAGCACGAAGCCGATGAGCACCGCCAGCAGCACGACGCGGTACGTCCGCCGGAACCGCTGGTCGGGCGTCACGCGGCGGCGTCCGCCAGGTCTTGACCCTTGGTCTCGGGTACGTACCGCCACACCAGCCAGAGCGTCGGGAGCTGGAGCAGCATCAGCAGGCTCACGGTGTCGCCGACGTTGCCGACCGCGCCGGTCGCGTGGTCGCCGAGGATGCCGACCAGCGCAGGGCCGAACACGTAGCCGGCGATCTCGAAGACGTTGCGGATCCATGCCGCCGCCTGACCGCGCAGCTCGGTCGGGAACAGCTCGGTCGCGAAGGCACTCATCACCGGTCCCATGCCGAGACCGAAGAACACCGCCAGCAGCAGCGCGACGAACGACACTGGCTTCGAGCTGACCTGGAAGAGGAGGATCGAGAACGCGATGCCGCCGCTGAAGTACACCATCGCCGTCGGTCGCCGGCCCCAACGCTCCATGGCCCGGCCGCACACGTAGTAGCCGAGGCAGCCCAACCCGTACGCGCAGATGATGAAGACCGCGACCTCGGCGGAGGTGAAGCCGCGCTCGCGTTCGGCGTAGAAGGCCCACCACGCCGTCGACCCGTACAGCGGGATCGAGCGCAGCATGTGCATCAATCCGACGAGGAGGATGTTGCGGCGCGACGACGTGCGCCACGGTTCCAACATGCTCGGCTTCCGTTCCTCGTGGATCCTCCCGGCCTTCACCGCCTCGAAGCGACGCGTCTCGCGGAGCCGGCGCCGGAACACACTGAGCACCAGCAGCGGCGCCAGCCCGACGAGATAGAACGCGCGCCACTCGAGCGGCCCGTCCTGGAGTCCGGCGCCGAGGAGGATGCCGACGACGATCGTGCCGAGCGCGCTGAACGTCAGCAACGTGCCGAGGGCCCGGGCTCGGCGCGCCACCGGGAACTCCTCGACGATCATCGTGACGCCGATGGCGTACTCGGCGCCGAGGAAGATCCGGCTGGCGAACTGGAAGAGCGCGAACGACCAGATGTCCCAGCTCAACGCGGTGAGCGCGGTGAAGACGGTGTAGCCGACGACCGACCAGAGCAGCGTCGGCCGCCGGCCGAGGCGGTCCGACAGCCGGGCGACGAAGAAGGCGACGAACAGCCCGAGCTCGATCGGGATGCGGGTGATGCCGAGCACCGCCTCGCTCACGTGGAACGTGCTCTGGATGTTGGGCAGGAGGAGCGCCAGGATCGACGAGTCGTATCCCTCGAAGAACGCCGCCGAGACCAGCAAGAGGAGCAGGAGCTTGAGGTACCGCGGCCCCCATTCGAGGCCCGGGTCCCCGTCCAGCGGCGCGACCGACGGCCCCTCGAAATCGATGGGGAGGCCAGCGGGGGTCGGTGCGAGCACCCGCTCGTCGGTCGGCGCGGCGATTCGGGCCATATGTCGGGAGTTCATTCGACGCCCGGGCGGTCGTGCCTGCTGGATCGAGCCACGGTCGATGGCCCGGGCAACCGGGCCTGACCGACAGGAGACCTGCCCGAAGGACTAGAACTGTTGACCAGTCAGAAATCGGCTCAGTTGGGGGAGCTGCCGATGGCCAAGCATGTGCCATGGAAGGCAACGGTCGTCGTTGCCCTCGTCGCGATCTTGCTCCCGGCCTGCGGATTGCGGGCCGACAAGCAGGCGGTGAAGGCGGCCACCCAGGCGGCGGTCGGTCGGGGCACCGGCAGCGGGACGGGCACCGGCACCGCATCCGGGCCGGGCACCGGGACCGATCTGGGGTCGGCGGCCGGCAGCGGGACCGGCACTGGTACGGGCACCGGGACCGGCACCGGGACCGCATCCGGGACGGGCACCGGGACTGGCACGGCCACCGGCACGGGGATCGGTGCCGCGGCGCCCGCGGGCGGCAACGGCGGCGCGACCGACGTGGGCGTCACCGCCGACTCCATCACGGTGGGCAACGTCTCCGACCTCGGCGGGCCGGTGCCCGGGCTGTTCGCCGGCGGGCCCAACGGCACCCAGGCCTACTTCAACTACATCAACAGCCAGGGTGGCATCTACGGTCGCAAGCTGAAGCTCAAGGTCGCCGACGACCAGTTGCAGTGCAACCAGAACCAGGCCAACTACGAGAACATGATCGGGTCGGTCATGGGCTTCGTCGGCTCGTGGTCGCTGTACGACAACTGCGGTGGCCAGACCCTCGCCAAGCACCCCGACGTCTTCAACATCAGCCAGGCGCTGACCATCGACGCCGAGAAGCTGCCCAACACCTACAACCTGGCGCCGTTCGGCGAAGGCGCCATCACCGGCCCACCCCTCTACTTCAAGGCGAAGTTCCCCAACGCGATCACCAAGGTGGGCACGCTCGTCGGCGACGTACCGGCGTCGGTGCAGGCCTGGACCTTCCAGCGCCAGACGCTCGAGTCGGTGGGCTACAAGGTCATCTACGAGAACAGGTTCCCGGCGGCGCAGAGCAACTTCACCGCCGACGTGGTTCGCATGCAGAGCCAGGGCGTCCAGTTCGCCATCGGGACGTCGATCAACGCGCCCGATTGGGCCATCTTCATCAGTGAGGCGGCCCAGCAGAACTTCCACCCGCAGGTCTTCGCCGCCGGCAGCGCGATGTACGCCGCCGGCTGGATCGACCAGGCCGGTGGCCCGAAGGCCACCGACGGCCACTGGTTCTTCACCACCACCGCCATGTTCCTCGGCGAGGACTCCGGCACCGTGCCGGAGGTCGCGCTCTACCTGAAGTGGATGAAGCAGGCCTACCCGAACTTCAACAGCGACCTGTTCGCGGCGTCGTCGTGGGCCAACGCGGCATTGTTCGTCGAGGCGTTGAAGCGGGCGGGCCCCAAGGTCACGCGCAAGGGGGTGCTGGCCGCGCTGGCCCAGATCCACGGGTTCAACGACAACGGCATGACGCCGACGACAGACGTGGCCGCCAAGACGCCGGGACACTGTTACTACATCCTCCAGGCCAAGGGTGGGAAGTACCTGAAGATGGACGCCCCGCCCGTCGGCTTCCGTTGCGACGGCATCTTCCGGCCGTACCAGCACTAGGGGCCTGGTCGTGCACAGCTTCATGCCCTACGTCGTGGTCGGCATCATCCTCGGCTGCCTGTACGCGTTGACGGCCTGCGGGCTGGTCGTGACGTACCAGACGTCGGGCATCTTCAACTTCGCGCACGGTGCCATCGGCATGTTCATGGCGTTCACGTACTGGCAGCTCTCGGGCGGTTGGGGCCTGCCGTGGCCCGTCGCGTTGCTGCTCGTGCTGCTGGTCCTCGCGCCACTCCTCGGAGCCGCCATCGAGCGCTTGGCCATCCGCCCGTTGTACGGCGCCTCGCTCGGCGTGACCCTCGCAGTCACCCTCGGGCTGCTGCTGTTCCTTCTCGGCCTGGCCGACGCGATCTGGAAGCCCACCATCACCCGGCGGCTGCCCGAGATCCTCCCCGGTCACCAGGTCAAGCTCTTCGGCGTGGTCGTGACGTACTACGAGATCCTGGTGCTGGTGATCTCGGTCGCGGCCGCGGCCGGCCTCCGCCTGCTCTTCACCCGCACCCGCGCCGGCATCACCATGCGGGCGGTCGTCGACGACCGTGACCTGACGTCGCGTTCGGGCGCCAACCCGGCCCGCTCGGCCCAGCTGAGCTGGGCGCTCGGCGCGTCGATCGCGGCCCTTGCCAGCATCCTCATCGCACCGCTGCAGAACTTCGACCAGTTCAACCTCACGATCCTCGTCATCACCGGCTACGCGGCGGCGGTGGTCGGACGGCTCAAGCACCTCCCGCTGACGGTGGCGGGCGCGATGGCACTCGGCCTGCTCCAGTCGTTCGCGGTCGGCAAGCTCCCGAACCGATGGTTGTCGGACGTGGCACCCGTCCTCCCGATGGCCTTGCTCTTCGGGGCCTTGGTCGTCTTGCGCCCGGCCAGGCTCGAAGCGGTTCGGCTCAAGCTCGGTCGGGACCGTCAGACGATGGGCGTGAGACCCTCGATGGTGCTGGCGGTCGCGTTCGTGCTGGGGTCGTGGGTGGTTGGCCAGATGTTGTCGCCGGGCAACCTGCTCACCTTCGGTCACGGCATCGTGCTGGGGATCGTGATGCTGTCGTTGGTGCTCCTCACCGGCTATGGCGGGCAGGTTGCGCTGTGCCAGATGACGTTCGCCGGCTTCGGGGCCTACTTCATGGGCAAGTACGGCGGGTCGGGCGGCTCGCTCTTCGGTCTCGCCGGGGCGGTGCTGTTCCCGGCGGCCGCGGGCACACTGCTCGCACTGCTGGTGCTCCGGCTGCGGGGCATCTACCTGGCGCTGTCGACGCTGGCATTCGCCTACGCCATGGAGTCGCTGTTCTTCAATCACCAACTCGGGTACGGCGGCAGTCTCCGGGTGTCTCGATTCGTGGCCCATTCGCAGCGGGCATTCCTCGTCGAGGTGTCGATAGTGTTCGCACTGGTGGCGCTCGCCGTGCTCGCCATCAAACGGGGCGCATTCGGCCGGCGACTGTCGGCGATGAACGACAGCTCGATCGCGTGTGTGTCGCTCGGCATGGATGTCACCGGGACGAAGGTGGCCGCCTTCACGATTGCGGCCGGCATCGCCGGTCTCGGCGGGGCGATGTACGGCGGCTGGCAGGGGATCGTCGGACCGAACGACTTCGCCATGTTGACCAGCCTGCTGCTCCTCCTGACGCTGGCGGTGGCGGGCATCAACGTCGTGCTGGGCGCGACCTTCGCGGCGCTCTACCTGGCGATCGCACCGATCATCGAGCGCCACACCCTGGCCAACTTCACGTACCTGACCGTCGGGCTGGGGTCGATCCTGCTCGGCCGCTTCCCGGACGGCGTCGCCGGGGGCCTGTCGACCGCGGCCGACAGAGTGCGTTCGCTCAGGCGTCGCGAGAACCGCCGGCTCGACTCGGTCGTGGCCGGCGACGCGGTCACCGCCGGCTTCGGCGAGGAGGTGGACGTTGTCGGTCTCGCCCGCTGAGCTCCAGGCGCTCGACATCGGCGCCGACCCGGCCATTGCGGCGCTCGAGGTGTACCACCTGCGGGCCGGCTACGGCCGCGTGGAAGTGCTGCACGGGGTGAACCTCGTCCTCCCGCGCGGGTCGGTGCTCGCCCTGCTCGGGCCGAACGGCGCCGGAAAGACGACGTTGCTCAACTGCGCGTCGGGCATCCTGCGGCCGACCTCGGGCTGCGTGCACATCGCCGGGCTGCACGTCAACGACGTCGCGCCCGACGCGTTCGCGCGCGCCGGGGTGTGCAGCATTCCCGAAGGCCGCGGCGTCTTTCCCAACCTCACCGTCAACGAGAACCTCCGCGTCTTCTCCCACGCCGGCAACATCCCGTACGGGCTCGTGCAGGAGCGGGCGTTCACCCGGTTCCCGCGGCTGAAGGACCGGGGCGGCCAGATGGCGGCGACGCTCTCGGGTGGTGAGCGGCAGATGCTGTCGATGAGCCGGGCGTTCGTCGCCGAGCCGGCGGTCATGCTGCTGGACGAGATCTCGATGGGCCTGGCCCCGCTGATCGTGGCCGAGCTGTACGACCTCGTCGGTCAGTTGGCCGCGGACGGCATCGCCATCCTGCTGGTCGAGCAGTTCGCCACGCTGGCGTTGAAGGTCGCCGACTATGCCGCGGTGATGCGGCAGGGGCGGATCGACATCGTGGGCGATCCTGACGAGGTCGCCGATCACCTGTCGGGCGCGTACCTGGGGGAGATGAGATGACACACTTCGGTCGCCGGGTGTCGGCGTTCGCCGCGGCCCTGCTGCTCACCGCGGCGTGGCCGCTGATGCTGGCGCCGACGCCGGCAGCCGCAGCAGACTTCACCTTCCAGTCGGTCGCGCAGGCGCCGGTGTTCCAGATCACCGAGGACCACGCCAGCGCGTCGTTCCACCCTGAAGGTGACGGTGACTACAACTACGCCGAAGCCGACCTCGGGTCGCAGGGAGGTCACGCCCTGGCGGCGGTGGTCTGGCCGGGCGCCGCCGGTGGTCACGCCGGCTCGCTGGTCCAGCTGCTCGGCGGCCCCAGCCAGGCCGAAGCGTTGAACGACCCGGCGAAGGCCGAAGCCGGCACCGGCTCCGGCGAGGAGTCGTCGTGCTGCCCCGCCGGCGTCGGCAAGCAGACGACCGCGTCGGTGAAGCCGCCCGGCCCGACGGCCGACACCAACCTCGCCGGCGGCGGCATCGGCGGCGGCGGCTCGGTCGGCAACTCCGCCTCTCATGCCCAGGTGACGATCGACGCCAACAACGTGCTGAACGCGGTGGCCAGCTCGGCCGCGTCCGGCATCAACATCGCCGACGTCTTCAAGGTGGGGTCGGTCACGTCGTCGGCGACTGCCACGAGTGTCGACGGCGCGACGCCGAAGCTGGCCGGGGCCACCGTGTACAACGACGTCAAGATCGCCGGCCAGGAGGCCTACGTCGACGGCAACGGCGTCCACGTCGGCAAGCCCGGCAAGCCGGCCGGGTCGGAGACGCTCGGTCTCGTCAACCAGGCGCTGAAGAACTTCGGCATGACGATCTATTACACCGATTCGACGACGATCACTCTCGGGTCGACGCAGTACTTCTACGCCGGATCGGTGATCGTGTTCTGGCAGCCGCCGCAGAGCGGTGAGACGTTCACCGTCTCGATCGGCGGTGCCGCCGTCGGGATGGCGATCACACCGGGTTCGGCGAACTCGCCGACGGTGGACCTGCCGGCGGTGCCCGATGTGCCGGCGTCACCGGCGGCGCCGACAGCGTCGCTCCCGACCGATGCCGGCACGACCGCCGGCGTCGCGGCGTCACCGGCGCCGGCGGCCGTCGCCGGCACCATCAGCCAACCCGCCAACCGCCCGGTCACTGCTGTCGACCCGTTGGCCGCGGTGAAGACCCGCGGCATCGGGGCCGGACCGATCATCGTGCTCGGGCTGCTCGGCATCGCCGCGGCGTTCGCCGGCCCGCGCCTGCCCGGCCTGCTCAGCGCGGCGTGGAAGCCGGGCTGCGAGCTGGAGCGTCTCCGTCAAGCCCAACTCAGGAGTCGACAATGACCTCGACGACGTCTCCGGCCGCGCTCGACGCGTCCGACCGGCAAGCCGAGCGCGACGAGCGCCTGGTGCGGGTGCTGAGCCGGTCGCGCGGCCACCTCCAGCTGAACCTGTCGGAGACCTGGCTGTTCACGCTCGGCGGAGTCTTCGTGACGATTGGGATCGTGTTGGTGGTCGTCGGTTGGGTCGGCGCATCCCGCACCGTGCTGGTGGCCGGGCAGATCCCGTACCTGATCTCGGGCGGGCTGCTCGGCCTGGCCCTGGTGTTCCTCGGTGGGTTCCTCTACTTCGGCTACTGGCTCGCGATGCTGGTGCGCGACGGGCGCGAGCGGGCCGAGGACGAGCAGGCCGACCGGGCCGCGCTGCGGACCGGCATCGACGAGGTCAACAAGTCGCTGACCGAGATCGCCGCCCTCCTCGAGAACGCGGCCAAGCCCCGCTCCCGGACCCGCCAGCCCGCCTCATAGAACCCCGTTCTACTATGGTGGTGCCCAGGGGCGCCGCCACACACAGGGAGATCGCTGAGATGGGCATGCCGTCGGGCATCGGGATCGTCGACACCATGATCGGGTTCCCGCACAAGGACATGAAGGCCGTCTATTCGTTCATCACCAAGCAGACGCACGACCGGCAGTCGAAGGAAGAGTTCCAGTTCCCGGCCGAGTACATGTTCAAGGACGTGCCGGAGAAGGGTCTGGTCGACGTCGACGATCCCATCTCCACGACACTGCGCGAGATGGACCGGTGGGGGATCGAGAAGGGGCTGATCGGCGTCGGTGGCGAGGCCGGCGACGGCGAGCTGGCACTGAAGCGTCATCCCGACCGCTTCATCGCCTCGGCCGGCGTGGATCCCAACGAGGGGATGGAGGGCATCCGCAAGCTGGTGCGCGAGTACGAGACCTACGGCGTGCGGGCGGTCGGGCTGTTCCCGTCGGGGTTCTTCCCGCAGGTCGCGATCAACGACAAGAAGATGTACCCGATCTACGCCAAGTGCGTCGAGCTCGGCATCCCCGTCTTCTGCTGCGCCGGCGTCCCGGGGCCGCGCCTGAAGTTCGCGCCGCAACGCGTCGAGCTCATCGACGAGGTGATGTACGACTTTCCCGACCTGGTGTTCGTCACCCGTCACGGCTGCGAGCCGTGGACCGAGCTGGCGGTGAAGCTCATGCTCAAGTGGCCGGGGCTGCACTACTCCACCAGCGCGTTCGCCCCGAAGTACTACCCGAAGGCGGTGATCGACTTCGCCAACACCCGGGGAGCCGACAAGGTCATCTATGCGGGGTACTTCCCGATGGGCCTGTCGATCGAGCGGATCATGACCGAGATGCCGCACGTCGGCTTCAACGACGACGTGTGGCCCAAGTTCCTGCGCACCAACGCGCTCCGGGTCCTCGGTCTCGACGGTTGAGTGCACCGGCCGCGCTCGAGCAGCTCGACCTCCAGCAGCGGGCCCGCCGCGGCCGGATCGTCGCCGCGGCATTGGAGCTGATGCTCGAGCGCGAGCACGACGACATCCAGATGAAGGACGTGACGGCCGCGGCCGGCGTCGCGCTGGGGACGGTGTACCGCTACTTCAGCTCGAAGGAGCACCTGTTCGCGGAGGCGCTGCTGAGCTGGTCGCAACGCTTCCCGAACGGCGCCGACGTGTCGATCGAGGGCCCGAGCGTCGAGCGGCTCAAAACCGCGTACCACCGGGCGGCGCGGGCCTTCGAACGGCACCCGCCGGTGTACGGGCACCTGCTCGCGATCCAGGCCACGAACGATCCCGCAGCGTTCGCGGTGTACGTGCGTTTCGCCGGCAGCCAGGGCGAGGCGTTCCGCAGCTTCCTGCCGCGCGTGCCGTCCCCGCGCCGCGAGCAGATCATCGACGTCATGAGTGCGGTGCTCGACGCCAACCTCCGCGACTGGTCGCGCGGCCGGCGGCCGATCGGCCGGGTGTACCAGGCGCTCGACGTTGCGGCCGACCTGCTGCTCGCGTAGAATGCGATTCTAGTCTCGCCCCACGGAGGTGCCATGCTCGATTTCCCGGTCTTCGATGCCGACAACCACTACTACGAAGCCACGGATGCGTTCACCCGGCACCTCGACAAGTCGATGCGGAAGCGCACGATGCAGTGGGCGACGATCGAGGGCAAGCAGCGACTGATCGTCGGCGGGGCCATCAACCGGTTCATCCCGAACCCCACGTTCGATCCCGTGTCCAAACCGGGTGCGCTGTCCGACTTCTTCCGTGCCAAGTCCGGCGTCGGCGACATCCGGGCGGCGTTCGGCGAGCTGGACCCGATCGAGGAGCGGCCGGAGTACCGCGACCGCAACGCCCGCGTGGCCCTGATGGATGCCCAAGGTCTCGAGTCGGCGTTCATGCTCCCGACGTTGGGGGTGGGCATGGAAGCGTCGCTCGAGCACGACCCGCCGGCGCTGCTGGCGGCGTTCCGAGCGTTCAACCGATGGCTGCAGGAGGACTGGGGCTACAACTTCCGCGACCGGATCTACACCCCGCCGTACATCACCCTCGTCGACATCGACTGGGCCCTCGAGGAGCTCGACCACGCCATCGAGCACGACGCCCGCCTGGTCCTCATGCGGCCGGCGTCGGTGGCCGGCCTCCCGGATCGCAAGCGCCCGGCCGATCCCGCCCACGACCGCTTCTGGGCGCGGGTCAACGAGCTCGGGATCACCGTCGCGGTGCACGGCGGCGACTCCAGCTACGCCGCCTACGAGCAGCTGTGGGGCCTGACCGGCGAGGCCGAGTCCTTCCGGATCCCCGTGATGCGCCGGATGCTGTCGGCCAGCCCGATCCGCGACTTCATCGCCTCGCTGTTCGCCGACCACCTCTTCGAGCGCTTCCCGAACGTGCGGCTGGCGACCATCGAGACGGGTTCGGACTGGGTGAAGCCGCTGCGCAAGAAGCTGAAGTCGCTCTCGGTGCAGCTGCCCGACGAGTTCCCCGTCGATCCGATCGAGATCTTCGACACCAACATCTGGGTGTCGCCCTTCTTCGAGGACGACGTCGCCGCGCTGGTCGACCTGGTGGGCGCCGACCGCGTCGTGTTCGGTTCGGACTATCCCCACGCCGAGGGCCTGGCCGAGCCCACTGCGTTCATCAAGGAGCTCGACGGGGTGCCCGACGCCGACGTCCGCAAGATCATGCACGGCAACGCCCGGGCGCTCGCCACCCGCCGCCCGGCGTAGCAGGATTCGCGGATGGCCCGTACCCGGCACCCCGTCCGCGACGACATCGACCTGCTCGACGGCGACTGGTACGCGACCGAGCCGCACGACGCGTGGAAGTGGATGCGCGAGCACGCGCCCGCCTACTACGACGAGAAGACCGACACGTGGGCGCTGACGCGCTACGACGACGTGCTCGCGGTCGAGAAGGATCCGGCCACGTTCTCGAGCACGCGCGCGCCTCGGCCGCACGGCGACCCGCTGCCGATGATGATCTCGATGGACAACCCCCAGCACCAGCGCCGCCGGTCGTTGGTGAGCCGGGGCTTCACCCCGCGGCGGGTGGGCGACAAGGAGGAAACGGTCCGCGAGATCTGCCGGTCGATCATCGAGCGGGTCGCGGCGAAGGGGGAGTGCGACTTCGTCTGGGACGTCGCCGCCCCACTGCCGTTGCTGCTGATCGCCGACATGCTGGGCTTCGAGGCCGACGCGTACGACGACCTGCTGCGCTGGTCGGACGACATGATCCGGGGCACCACCGGCACGCCGACCGTCGAGACGCAGACCAAGGCGTTGGAAGCCGCCATGGCGTTCCGCGAGTACCAGCTCGGCGTGATCGCCGACCGCCGGTCCAAGCCACCGCAGTCCGACCTCGTCAGCGTGCTGTGCCACGCCGAGATCGACGGCGAGCGGCTGGACGACGACTCACTCGTCAACGAGACACTGCTGATCCTCATCGGCGGCGACGAGACGACGCGCCACGTCATCTCCTGCGGGATGCTCGCCTTGATGCAGCACCCCGCCCAGCGCGACGTGCTCGCCGGCGACCCGAACGCCATCGAGACCGGCGTCGAGGAGCTCCTCCGGTGGGTGACGCCGATCAAGAACATGTCGCGGACGGTCACGAGGACCGTCGAGGTGCACGGCGAGGAGCTGCGCGAAGGCGATCAGGTGATCCTGCTGTATCCCTCGGCCAATCGCGACGAGGCGGTGTTCGCCGACCCCTACCGGTTCGACGTGCGCCGCACCCCGAACCCGCACCTGGCGTTCGGCTTCGGCCCGCACTTCTGCCTCGGCGCGTCGCTGGCCCGGCTGGAGCTGAAGGTCATGTTCACCGAGCTGCTGGCCCGTCTGCCGGACATCGCGCTCGCCACCGACGATCCGCTGCCGTTCCGTTCGTCGAACTTCATCGTGGGTCCGGAGGCGATGCCCGTCCGCTTCACTCCGGCGTGATGTTCGCCTCGCGTCACGGGTAGGCGCCGCCGTTCCGGCGCGACCATGGTCGTTCGATGAACTTGCTCGGGCACGCCCACGTCGCCGTCGCGCTGGGCGTGACGGACCCGGTCTTCGTGCTCGGTGCGGTGCTGCCCGACCTGGCCTCGATGGCCGGCGCGCGGTTGGACCGCGACCGGATGGCCGGTCCGCTGGCCGCCGGTGTCGCGCTGCACCACCGCGCCGACGCCGCGTTCCACGCCGAGCCGGCGTTCGTGGCCGGCACGGTGGCGCTCAGGAAGGATCTCGACACCGCCGGCATCCGTCCGGGCTCGTCGCGGGCGATCGCCCACGTCGGGTGGGAGTTGCTCCTGGACGGGACCCTCCTGCACTCACCGGCTGAGGCCGCCTTCTGGGACGCGATGACGATGATCGGCGCGTCGTCCGAGGCCGTCGGGCCTGCCGGGCGCGACCGCTGGTCGGCCTTCGTCCGCCGGTGGGACCGGCCCCGCCCGGCGCTGCGGTACGACGACTCCTCGTGGGTCGCCGATCGGGTCCACGACATGATGGGTCGCCGGCCGCGCCTGGCGTTTCCGGCGGAGCAGCGGGCCGCAGTGCGCGACGTGCTGGCGATGCACGCGCCCCGCGTTCGGCTCACCGCCGCGGCCGTGCTGGACGCGACCACGTCGCGCGTCGCCGTCACGACGCGTTGAGCAGGTCTTCGTACTCGGGATGCCGCCGGATGTAGTTGCGGACGAACGGGCACTGCGCGACCACCACCAGCCCGCGGGCGCGGGCGTCGTCGAGCGCGAAGGAGGCGAGGCGGCCGCCGATCCCTTGGCCCTCGAAGGCGTCGTCCACCTCGGTGTGGGTGAACACGATGCGGTCGGCGCGGCGGCGGTACTCGGCGAACCCGGCCAGTTGGCCGTCGACGCGCGCCTCGTACCGGTGCTGCTCAGGGTTGTCGACGACGGCGGCGTTCTCGGCCATCACGCGCTCCGGGATCTGGTGAGCGCGATGAGCAGCTCGGCTTCCTCGGGCTCGACGCTCGGCCCGAAGGCCGACACGAGCACACCCTTTCGATTCCAGTCCGGAAGGCTGATGCCGAGCACGATCGCCTCGTCGGCGGGGTCGCTCGGCCCTTCGAACCGGAACGTGTGGTCGACGACCGCGTGCGCGAAGGGGTGAACGCCCGCCACCGCGGCGCAGGTGAGGCCCTCGCGCCGGAGCACGAGCTCGTCGCGGTAGCCCTCGGCCTCGAGGAAGGCGACCGCCTCGGTGATGGTCTCCGGCGCGTCCATGCCGACCGCACTCTAGGCCGGGACCGCTACGCGACCGGACGCTCCATCGACTGCACGTCGAAGTAGATCGGAAGGAGGTACTTCACGTAGAACGCGTGCACCGTGAGCTCCGGGTACACCAGGTCGGCGTACTCCTTGATCCGGACGCGGTCGTCCTTGTCCTGGTAGCGGTGGCACGCGTCCAGGAGGCCGTCGACGTCGGCCCGGCTCTCCTGGAGGAGACCGAGATGGTCGTAGCCGGGTGACGACATCGGCTTGTCGCTCTCGGCCAGGAGGAGGAACTGATCGTCCTCCAGCAGGAGGAGATGGCAGAGCTGACCGACAACCTCGGTGTCGGTCGTCCGCCATCCGAAGACCGACGTGTAGAAGGCGTCGATGTCGGCCTTGAAGTCATCGGTGAGGGTGCCGACCGGGAACGTCAGCTCCATGTGGTTGAAGCGGCTCTTGCCCATGTCGGGATTCTTGCGCACTGCGGCACCGGCTCGCGGCCCGCGGCCGTCGAAGGCGTGCGATCCGGCGCCGCAGGGGTAAGGGAACGGCCATGGACGCCATCACCCTCTTGAAAGAGGACCACAAGGAAGTCAAGCGCCTCTTCCGCGAGTTCGAGAAGCTGGGCGAGCGGGCCGTCAAGGCGAAGCAGGAGATCGCGACGCACGTGATCGAGGCGCTCTCGGTCCACTCGGCGATCGAGGAGCAGATCTTCTACCCGTCGGTCCGCAAGCTGGTGCCCGACCTGAACGAGGCGGTGCTGGAGGCGCTCGAGGAGCACCACGTCGCCAAGTGGCTGCTGGCCGAGCTCGAGGACATGACGCCGGAGCACGAGCGGTTCGACGCCAAGATGAAGGTGCTCACCGAGAGCGTGCGCCATCACGTCGAGGAGGAAGAGGGCGAGCTCTTCCCCGAGGTGCGCGAGGCGCTGGGCCGGAAGGCGCTCGCCGAGATCGGCGAGCAAATGGAGCAGGCGCGGCGGGTCGCGCCCACCCGGCCGCACCCGAAGGCACCGGACGAGCCGCCCGGCAACCTCGTCGCCGGGCCGGCGGCCGCGGTGGTGGATCGGGCGCGCGAGCTCGGCCGCGAGGTGATCGATCGGGCGCGAGGCTGAGTCTCGCCCGACGCGATGGGGCCCCCGGCAACGATGCCAGGGGGCCCTCGTCGGCGTCGCTCAGCGGCGATCGAGGTACAGGCCCTGCACCGACCGCCCCACCCGTCCTCGTTCGTCCCAGATCGCGGACTCGGCGTACCCGCGCCCGTCCGGTGACGCCCACGTCACCGCGTCGAGGCACAGCCAGCCGCCGGCCGGCTCACGGTGGAGGTACACGGTGAGGTCGGGGTTGATGAAGAGGTACTCGTCCATCGGCAGGATGCCGGATATGCCGTTGCCGAAGTCGGCGAGCGCCGCGCACCGCATCACACCGGACGTCGTCTCGCCGGCGACGATCGGCGCGACGAGGCGAGCCCACAGCGCAGCTGGCCCGGGCTCGCGGAAACCACCGACGCCGGCGCGCCACTGCCACGCCTTCGCGAAGTGCTCGTCGGACGCGTCGAACTCGAGGTCGACGTCGGCGCCCGGCGACGTCGGCGGCTTCGGGCCTTGATGACCGGCGACGGGAATGTCGAGGTCGGCGCGGCGCACGCGCAGGCCGGTGACGCGCGCCGCCTCGACGCCGTCACGGTCGACGATGCGGGCGCCGACGAGTTGGACCCGCTTGCCCGGGCGCAACACGTCGGTGGTGACCGAGATCGGCCCGAGCGTCACCGGTCGGAGGAGCTCGACCGTGAGCCGCACGACGGCGACGTCCTCGCCTTCGATGACGACCGCCCGCTCGACGGCACGCGCGAGCAACGCCGCCGGCCCGCCGCCGTGCATCTGGTTCGGGTCCCACGGGCCGCGCGCCAGGCCGGTCGGCACGAACCAGTCGCCGTCGGGCTCGAACACCGCATCACTCATCGGGCCGACCGGCGGGCGTCGAGCGCCCGCGCGAGCAGCCACGCCGCGCCCAGCCAGAGCAGGCCGCCGGCCCCGTCGAGGATGTAGTGGTTGGCGGTCACGACGATCACCAACAGCGTGACGATCGGGTACGCGACGATCGCGATCCTGGCCCATCGCCTTTGCAGCACGGGGTAGAGCGCGAACGCGCACCAAGACGACCATCCGATGTGCAGGCTGGGCATCGCCGCGAACAGGTTGCCCGTGTCCTTCATGGACCCCGAGTCGAACGGGCCCATGCCGCCGATGACCGCGGCGGTGTCGACGAAGTGCCAGTGATCGGGAAGCAGCCGCGGTGGCGTCAACGGGTAGAAGGCGAAGCCGAGCAACGCGAGGACGCACAGCAGGCCCAGGGTGTCGCGCCACACGCGGTACCGCTCGGGGAACGAACGGAACAACACGATGAGCACGATCACCGGGACGACGAAGTGGATCGTCCCGTAATAGATGTCGGCGGCCTCGACGAGGGGGTGGTTGCCGAGCACGGCGCGCTGCATGCCGTGCTCGACGAAGAGGTGCAGCGCCCGTTCGGCCGCGACCACCTGCTTGGCGTGGACGAGCGCGGACGCCGCGGCGTTGCCGTCGACCAGCGAGCGGGCCCACTCGTACGCGCCGTAGAACGCGCCGCACACCGCGACCTGGATCGCCCATTGGCGCGCCGACGGCCGGCGGCGCGCCGTTTCGGGCGCGGCAGGTTCCGTCGCGAGGGTCGTGGGTGCCGCCATCGCCGTCAGTCTTCCCGAGCCCGTCCGGCAGGGACCAGCTCAGCGGGTATCGGACATTTCGGACGGCAGGTGCAATACACTCGACGGATATGAAATCGACGGGTGACGCCTGGATGGGAACAGTCGAGGCGTCCGAGCACTTGGGGATCACGCTGCGGACGCTCTACCGCCTGATCGACACCGGCCAGGTGCCGGCCTACAAGTTCGGGCGGGTGATCCGGCTGCGACGGGACGAGGTGGACGCGTTCATCGCCGCCTCGCGCGTGTCGCCCGGCCAGCTCGGCCACCTCTACCCGCAGCCCGAGACCACCATCGCGGTCGACCTCGTCGACGCCGACGCGCGCGGATAGGCGGGCATAGCCTGCGGCGTGCGCTTCGACTCCCTGGGTGACGCGGCGCGGCGATCGGCCGGCCGCGCCGTCCAGCGGGCGTGGGAGGAGGCGTGCCGGGTCGCGGCCGTCGGGCCCGACACCGCGAGAGGCCGGCGCTTCGGGCGCTTCGGCGCCGGCAGCATCCTCTGCTTCCCGTGGACCGCGCTCTACAACGAGCGGTGGATGTGGATCGGCGAGGCGACCCGCATCGGGCCGTACGTCACGCTGTCGGTCGGGATGGTGCCCGGCCAGACGATGACCACCGACCCGGTGGTGCGCATCGGCGACCGCTGCGTCATCGGCAAAGGGAGCGGCATCGTCGGCCACCTGCAGATCGAGATCGGCGACGACGTGTGGACCGGGCACCACGTCTACATCACCGACCAGAACCACGGCTACGAGGACCCCGACGTGCCGATCGGGGACCAGATGGCGCCCGAGCGGCCGGTTTCGATCGGCGCCGGCTCGTGGCTCGGGCACGGCACCATCGTGTTGCCGGGCGCCCGGATCGGTCGGCACGTCGTCGTGGCCGCCGGCTCGGTGGTGCGGGGCGAGCTGCCGGACAACTGCGTCGTCGCCGGCAATCCGGCAAAGGTCATCCGTCGCTACGTCCCGGGTCAGGGCTGGCCGCGGGTCGACACCGATGACCTCAGCCCGGCAGCGCACCCACGAACGCGAGCGCGGCGTCGATGAACCGGAAGTCCTTGGGAGTGGCGAAGTGGTCGCAGCCCTTCAGGGTGACGAGGCGGGCATCGGGGAGGGCGTCGACCAACGGTGCGGCCGGCCCGGCGAAGTCCCGGTCGCCGAGCACGACCAGCACCGGGCAGGTGACGGCTTCGAGCACCGCGGGCGACATCGGTCCACCCGGCCGCCGCAGGCACGCGGCGAGCGCGGCACGGTCGTTGCCCGGGCCGCCGGCGTAGTCGGCGAACAGGCGGCCGACGATGTCGTCCTCGTCGGCGCTGCCGGCTTCGACGGCCCGCGCGATGGCGTCGTTGCGATCGTCCCGGAACAGGTTCTCGCCGACGCCCGCGATGACGAGGGTCCGGAATCGGCCCGGATCGTCGACGGCGACGCCGAGCAGCGTCCGGGCGCCGAGCGAGAAGCCGATGGCGTCGACGGTCGGCGGCAGCTTGGCCGCCAGGTCGGCCTCGAGGTCGAGATACGCGCTCGGGTCGTGCGGCTTGTCGGACGATCCGTGGCCGAGGAGGTCGACGGCAACGACCTCGCGGCCGGCGTCGGCGAGCAGGTCGACCCAGCCCGGCTCGCGCCAGGTGTGGTCGAACGAGGAGCCGAACCCGTGGACCAGGACGACGGGCGGCGCGGCGGCATCGGGCACGGCGGGAGGGTACCGGTGTGTGATCGACGCTGTCGGGTATCCAGTGCGAGATGACCGATCCCCGAATCGAGAACCACGCCGTGGGGGTTGAGCTGCAACTGGTCGAGCTGGTCGAGCAACTCGAGTGGGCGCAGGATCAGGGGCGAGACGGCGACGTGACCCGGCTGCGCGCCGAGATCGACGAGCTTCAGGCCGAGCTGGCTGCCACCGCCGAGAAGCTGGGTGCCGGTTGGCGCATTGCTGGTTGACCGGCAGGGTGCGCGTCGCGAAGCGTCGGACGCGTCACCGGCCGGCGGGCGCGACGGTTTCGAGCACGTCCGGCCGGCAGATGCGGCACGGCGTGAGGCC
Source organism: Acidimicrobiales bacterium (assembly GCA_025463925.1). GTDB lineage: Bacteria > Actinomycetota > Acidimicrobiia > Acidimicrobiales > AC-14 > RYN-50. Next base: position 113,532 of record JAODBK010000042.1, read on the forward strand.
CTCGGCCTCGGCAACCGCGACCGGCGCGACCGGCAGGTCCTTCCCTTCGGCCAGGCGGCAGTCGGGCCGGTGGTAGGAGCTGGCGCCCAACACGACGTGCGGCTCGCCGGCAGTGCCGGCGGTGGCGTGGCCGTTGCCGGCGGCCAGCACACCTGAACCCAGAGCGTTGGCGAGGCGACCGACGGCCTGGTTGAGCTCGCGCAGCTGGCCCTCGAGCAGCACGCGGTCGCGGCGGCCGTTCTGCACGATGATCAGCGTCGCCCCGGTGATGATGAGGCCCAGGCCGAGCGCGCCGCCCGACAGCAGGTAGGGGATCTGGCCCTGGGTGAAGTCGACGCCGGCGGCGCCGTTCCAGCCGAGGCCGATGAGGACGATGCCGACGCCGATGCACCCGAGGCCGAGCTGGCCTCCCAGCTGACTCCACGTCCGTCGCACGGCGGTCATGGTAGGCCCGGCCGCCGGTAGGGTGCCCGTTCATGCGACTCGGCCTCAACCTGGCCTACTCGGGTCCCTCGGCGGCGGACAACGTCGAGCTCGTGCAGTTCGCCGAGTCGCTCGGGTACCACTCGGTCTGGACCGCGGAGGCCTACGGGTCGGACGCGGTCGTGCCGCTGACGTGGCTCGGCGCGCACACGTCGACCATCAAGCTCGGTACGGGGATCATGCAGATGCCCGGGCGGTCGCCGGCGATGACGGCCATGACCGCGGCGACGCTCGACGCGTACTCCGGCGGCCGGATGCTGCTCGGGCTCGGCCTGTCGGGCCCGCAGGTTGCCGAGGGCTGGCACGGCGTGCCGTACGGCAAGCCGCTGGGCAAGACGCGTGAGTACGTCGAGATCGTGCGCGCCGTGCTGGCGCGGGACGCCCCGCTCGAACACCACGGCGAGCACTACGACATCCCCTACACCGGTGCCGACGCGACCGGTCTCGGCAAGCCGCTGAAGTCGATCCTCCATCCGCGCAAGGACATCCCCATCTACCTCGCGGCCATCGGGCCGAAGAACGTCGCGCTGGCGGCGGAGATCGCCGATGGCTGGTTGCCGATCTTCTTCTCGCCGGCGCGATGGCGCGACGTGTTCGGCGCGTCGGTGGGCGAGCGCGACCTGTCGACGTTCGACATCGCGCCGACCGCGACGGTGGTGCTCGGCGACGACGTCGACGCGTGCCGGTCGATGGTCAAGCCGTTCCTCGCGTTGTACGTCGGCGGGATGGGCGCCCGGGGCCGCAACTTCTACAACGACCTCGCGTGCCGGTACGGCTTCGAGGGCGCGGCGAAGGAGATCCAGGACCTGTACCTCGACGGCAAGAAGGCCGAGGCGGCGGCCGCGGTGCCCGACTCGTTGGTGGACGCGGTCGCGCTGTGTGGCCCGAAGGGCCGCATCGCCGAGCTGGTCGAGGAGTGGAAGGCGTCGCCGGTGACGACGATGATCGTGGGCGCCGCGCAGCGCGAGGCGCTGGAGCTCATGGCCGAGCTCGTCCTCTGACGAACCGGAGCGCGGTGTGGGTGGCCGACCAGCGAGCCACCTTGGTGTCGGTCAAGCCGGCGCCGCGGCCGGCCGCGATGACGTCGTTCTCGGTGGGCTTCGCCCCGCCCTTGCGGAACACGACCCACAGCGCGCCGCGATCGGCGACGCGGCGCATGAGCGCGTCGAGGTCGGCGAGCTGGTCGGGCGAGTCCGCCGCGTAGAGGAGGACGTCGGCCGGTTGGCCCTTCTTGGGCGGCGTGACGTCGGTGCCGAGCTCCGCGGCGTCGACGCCGACCAGGGCGGTGGTGACGCCGGCTTTCAGGCCGAGCTTGTCGGCGAGTGTCGGCGGGTTCGCGATCTTGTCGGCCCAGCGCGCCGCCGCCTTCTCGCCGAGCGCGATCTCGACCGGGCCGTGCGCGTTGGTGACGAGCACGAGGTCGTCGCCGTCGACGCGGATGCTCGTGATGTCGGCGAACGGGAGCTTGAGCTTCAGCGGCTGCCGGACGATGACCTCGTCGGTCTCGAGCAGCACCTTGGCCTCGGCGGCCTCGCCGCCGACTCGGACGGTCGCGACCGCTTCGGCGCCCATCAGCCGAGGCTTCGGAACACCAGGCCGGTGCGGGGCTTGGGCCAGAAGAACGTCGACTTCTCGGGCATGCGCCGGCGGGCGTGCGCCGCGGCCGCGATCTGGCCGACGGTGGCCGGGCGGAGCAGCACCGCGGCCGTGGCGTCGCCCTTCTCGACTGCCGCGACGGCGTGATCGACGCCGTGCTGGTAGGCCAGCTCGGGCGGTGCCGGGAGCTCGGCGAGGGCGACGTCGAGGCGCGCCGAGTCGAGGTCCTCGATGTCGGCGGGGAACGTCTCCGGCTTCGGCTTCAAGAGGAACGCGCCGCTCGCGGTGACGAGGGCCAGCGCGCCGGCGTCCGCCATGCGCGGCGCGAGGGTGTCGCTGGTCGCGGGACCGGCGTCGAACACGTCGAAGTGGGCCGCGAGGGTGTCGAGCAGGTCGACACCGTCGGGGAGCCCGGAGATGAGGCGGTGGATGGGCCGCACCGTCAGCTGCTCGTCGGCCAGCTCGACGACGTAGGCCATGAGGAGGTCGGCCTCCGGCGTGCCGGCCTCGTCGCGGTAGGCGAGCGCGGTCTCGTACCGGTGGTGGCCGTCGGCGATGACGATCGGCGCGCTGGCGACGGCGCGGGAGATGGCGTCGACGACCCCGGGCTGCGTGATGCGCCAGAGGCGGTGGTGGATGCCGTCCTCGTCGGTGCAGCGGGCGTCGGGCGGGCCGGGAAGCTCGCACAGCGCGCTGAGCCCGGTCGCGAGGGAGAGACCCCACACCGGCGACAGGTTGGCGCGGGTGGCGCGCTGGAGGTCGAGCCGGTCGCTCTTCGGCTTGGGCATGGTGCGCTCGTGGGGGAGCACGTCGCCCTCGCCCGGCACGCTGAGCTCGAGGGCGCCGATGACGCCCGCCGTCTGCCGGGCCCGGCCGGCCTCGTCGTGGTAGCCCATCCGGTAGACGTAGAACGAAGGCGCGTCGTCGGGCGCGATGACGCCCTGGTGTTGCCACTCGGCGAACCGCCGCCCGGCGTCGTCGTAGTCCCCGCCGGGGAGGTCGACCCGCACGATGTTGTACGGGCTCCGCGCCTCCAGCCGGGCCTGCTCGTCCGGCCCGATGACGTCGTACGGCGGCGCGGTGACGTCGGCCAGCTCGACCCGCTCGAGGTCGTACCGCAGACCGGCGAACGGCTCGAACCGGGGCATGGCGTCCAGTTTTAGCAGCCCCGGCTTTTGCCTCCCCGCGCCGGCCTGTGAGGCCGGTGCGGGGAGGCAAAACGCCGACGCGGTGTTGCTGTCACACCTCCTCCATAGGGTTCGTCGTCATGACGAAGCTCGATCGCCTCGTCGCGGCAAGGGCCGCCGATCAGCACGGAGTCGTGTCACGCCAGCAGGTCATCGAACTCGGCCTCTCGGACACGGCGATCGACAAACGACTGCGCACTGGCGCGCTGGAACGGGTGCACCGTGGCGTGTACCGGATGCCCGGCGCTCCGAACTCCTGGCGGCAAGCACTCATGGCCGCCTGCCTCATCGGCGACGGCGGCTTTGCGTCACATCGCGCCGCGTCGAAGCTGTGGGACCTTCGTGGGGTCAACAACCCACCGGTCGAGATCACGATGCTTCGGCGGAAGCTCCACGTCGTGCGCGGGGTCGTCTTTCACGTCACGGACACGCTCGATCCGGCCGACGTCATGACCGCTGATCGAATTCCCGTCACGTCGCCGGCTCGCACGCTGGTCGGGCTCGGCGCCGTGGAGCCGAGGATTGTGGGTCCCGCCCTGAAGGACGCGGTGCTCAAGGGCCTGGTGACGTATCCGCGGATGTGGCACACCGTGCGGAGGTTGAGCGCTCAGGGACGCAACGGCATCGGCGTGTTGCGGGCCGAGTTGGAGCGGCTTGACCCGTCACAGCCACCGACCGAGTCGATGCTGGAGGATCGCTTTGTGAGCGTAATGAGGCGAGCAGGCGTCGAACTGCGCGGGCAGGTCCGCATCGGCCCCTTCCGAGTCGACTTCGCCGATCCCGTCCGCAAAGTCATCGTGGAGCTCGATGGGCGTCGCTGGCACGAAGCCGAGCGCGATCGCGTGCGCGATCGGGCCCGTCGGATGCAGCTGCGAGCCGCTGGCTGGACCGTGATCGAGGTCACGTGGCTCGACCTGAAGTATTGGCCGGATCTCGTGGTCGCTGAGCTGCGGCAGGCGCTCGGAGCCGCGGCATGAGCTTCTGCCTCCCGTCACCGGCCCCTGGGGCCGGTGACGGGAGGCAAAAACAGGACGGGGAGGGAGGTGGGGGAGCGGAAGATCTCGCCGTGGATGTGGGGGTCGTCGCCGGTGGGGTCGAGGCGGAGGTCGGGGAGGCGGGTGAAGAGGGTGTCGAGGGCGACGCGGGTCTCCATGCGGGCGAGGTGCATCCCGAGGCACATGTGCGGGCCGTAGCCGAACGAGATGTGCTGCTTCGGGTCGCGGAAGACGTCGAAGCGGTCGGGGTCGGGGTAGCGCGCCGGGTCGCGGTTGGCCGCGCCCAGCGACACCGTGACGCCGGCGCCCGCGGGCACGTCGAACGGGCCGAGCATGGTGTCCTTGGCCGCGACGCGCGTCGTGAGGAGCAGCGGTGGCTCCCACCGCAGCCCCTCCTCGATCGCCTGCGGGAGCAGCGAGCGATCGGCGCGTACCGCGTCGAGCTGGTCGGTGTGGGTGAGCAGGGCGTAGAGCAGGTTGCCCGACGACCGGAACGTCGTCTCGGCGCCGGCCGGCAGGATGAGCCGCAGGAACGAGAAGATCTCCTCGTCGTCGAGCATCTCGCCGTCGAGCTCGGTGACCGCGAGGTCGGAGATCAGGTCCTCGCCGGGTGACACCCGCCGTTCGGCCAGCACCCGCGACAGGTAGTCCTTCAGCGCGACCGACGCCTCGATCCCGCGGTCCCACTGCGAGTTCACCGAGATGATGGCCGAGGCCCACTTCTGGAACTGCGCGTAATCCTGGCGCGGCAGGCCGAGGACGCCGGCGATGACCTGCACCGGGAAGCGGAAGGTGAAGTCGCGGACCAGCTCGGCCGAGCCGCCGCCGCGGGCGACGATCCGGTCGACCAGCTCGTCGACGACCCGCTGCACCAGGCCGATCTCCCACCGGGCCAGCACCTTCTGGCGGAACGCGGTGCCGACGAGCGCGCGGTGGCGGCGGTGCTCCGGCTCGTCCATGCCGAGGATGATGTGGTCGCCCATGACCGGGCCCATGACGTCGCGCAGCACCGCCGACGAGAACGTCTCGCCGTCGCGCAGCACCTGCGAGACCAGCTCGAACGGGAACACCAGGAAACTGGCGGCCTGGCCATCGAACTCGGGCTCCTGCAGCAGCACCGGCGTGTCGCGGCGGGCCTCGGCCAGCCCCGGGTACGGGTCGCGGACGTCGCCCGCGATGGAGTCGTCGAAGCCTTCGAATGGATCGTCGTCGAGTGCGATGTCTGACACGCGTGTCAGCTTACTGGTCGGCTCCGCCATCGGGACGCCGGCGCGACTCGGCCACCACGAACGCAAGGTCGTGGGGATAGTGGCGGGTCGCGAACAGCGCCAGCACCCCACCCACCGCGTACAGCGGCGTGGTCCAGACCAGCGCCCACCGCAGGCCGATCTGGTCGGCCAGCACGCCGATGATGACGTAGCCCGCGACCGACACGGTGCGTACGATCGTCCGCACCGCCGACGCCCGGCCGCGCAGCTGGGCGACGACGACGTCGGACACCATCGCCTCGGCCGGCGCGACCGGCAGCGTGAGGAACACCCCGCCCAGCACCATCAACGGCGCGGTGACCCAGAGCGACGTGGCCGCGAACGCCGGCATCAGCACCAACGTCGCCGCGATCGACCCGAACGCGATCACGTACACGCGAGCGTTGATGACGCCGCGCCGCAGGTACCGGTCCGACAGGAACCCACCGCCCAGGATCCCGACGACGGAGCCGGCGCCGAGGAGGCCGGTGAGCGCGCCGGCGCCCGCGGGGTCGAGGCCGTGGACCTCCTTGAAGTAGTCGACACCCCAGAACTGCAGGCCGTTGAGGAGCATCTGCCCGATGCACAGCGAGAGCACGCCGAACCACATGCTCGGGATCCGCATCAACTCGCGCCCGACTTCGCGCGGTGTCGCCGTGGCGTAGTCGAGGGTGCCGACGCGCCGAGGCTCGGGCAGCAGCGCCCGAAGCTCGGAAAGGCCGCCGACGTCGATGCCGCCGGGATTGACGGCATCGAGGTCGTCGCCGAAGTCGCGGTCCTGGTGGCCGCGCACCGGTTCGGGCTGGCGCATGAGATAGAGCACGGTGGCGATGCCCAGCGGGATCCAGAAGAGGAAGGCCCACCGGAACCCGCCGTACTTCACCGCGAACCCGCCGCCGACCAGGCCGATGATCGCGCCGACCAGCGCGCCCGACTGGTAGAGCCCGAACATCCGGGCCCTGTCGCGCACGGGGTAGTAGTCCGACAGGAGCGAGGTCGCGGCCGAGCCGTTGGCCTCCACCATGCCGACGCCCATGCGGGCGACGAACAGGAAGACGTACGTGGTGGCGAGCCCGTTCAGCCCCATGCACACCGTCCAGATCGCCATGGCGCCCGCCAGGAGCCAGGTGCGGCGCACGCGATCGGCGAGGATGCCGAGCGGGATGGCGCCGGCGATGGCGACGATGCCCATCGCCGTCGGGAGGAAGCTGACCGCGGTCTTCGAGACGTGGAACGTCTTCTGGATGCCGTCGACCGCCTGGGCCAGCGACTGCCGCTCGCCCTGCTCGAGCATCTGGGTCGCGGCGAGGGCCACGAGGGGCGCCCAGCCGTACTTGATGGCGCGCTGAACGGGTGTCGGCGCCTCGCGCACCTAGGTCCCGGGTTCGACGATCTGCGGCACGACCTCGGCCATGAATCGCTCGAGGCTCTCGGTCGACGGGTAGTCGCGGAACCAGAGCACGAACTCGCGGCACCCGGCGTCGACGAAGGCCTGCACGTCCGCCGCGACCTTGTCGACGGTGCCGACGAGGTTGTCGCGCACGTAGTCCGGGTCGTCGCGGCCCCACAGGTTGCCGCCACCGGGGGACTCGAGCCATCGCTGCAGGTCGGCGTCGGTGTCGAAGAGCCGGCAGTCGGGCCCATGCGTCCGCACGATCGACGCGAAGTCGCGTCCCACCGCGTCGCAGTGCTGCTCGAGGATCTTCGACTTCCCCTGGAACCGGTCGAGCCCGACCTGCCAGTTGGTCGCGTCGGCTTGCTCGGCTGCGATGCGCAACGTCACCTGCTCACCACCACCGCCGATCCAGACGGCCGGCAACTGCTGGACCGGCTTGGGATCGCACCGCGCGTCGCGCAGGCGCACGTGCTCGCCGACGAACGACGTCGTCTTCTGCGACCACAGCAGCCGGACCGCCTGGATGGTCTCGTCGAGCCGGCGGAGGCGGTCGCGCGCCGGCGGGAACGCCCAGCCGTAGGCCTCGTACTCCTCGCGGTACCAGCCGGCCCCGAGGCCGAGGATGAGCCGCCCCCCGGACATGACGTCGATGCCGGCCGCCTCCTTGGCCAGCAGGCCGGGGTTGCGGTACGACGCGCACGTCACCAGCTGGCCGAGCTGCGGGCGCGACGTCACCTGCGAGAGCGCCGCCAGCATCGTGAACGCCTCGAAGCAGTGCTCGGGCTCGCGGCGCGGCACCGTCTCGACGTGGTCGTACACCCAGAGGTGGTCGTAGGACACCGCCTCGGCCCGGCGGGCGATCTCGACCGCGACCGCCCACGCGTCGGCCGCCGACATGCCCGCCAGCTCGAGCTTCCAGCCTTGCGGGACGAACGCGCCCCAGCGCAGCGCCACGGCTAGGGCTCCTGCGCCACGAGCTCGTAGTGCTGCACCTCGACCATGAGCGGCAGCAGGAACTTCACGTAGAAGCTGGTGAGCTTGATCGCGCCGTAGTCGTCGACCTTCTTCTCGATGATGTCGACGCGGTCGTCGTGCTCGGCGTACGCCTTGGCCTTGGCGAGGAAGTCGTCGAGCTCGCCCATGGTGTCGACACCCATGCCGAAGTGGTCGAGGCGCGGCGCCAGCATCGGTTCGTCGTCGGCGATCAGGAACACGAACTGGTCGTAGCGGTAGACGCCCATGACGAGCCGCTTGCGATCCTCGGTGAGGATGGCGTGCTCGTTCCAGCCGAACACCGAGCCGTAGAAGTCGAGGATGTCCTTGCGACCCTGCTCGTCGAGCGCGTCGGCCGGCATCGAGATGCCGACGTGGTTGAATCGGGGCGCGCCCATCAGGACGGCACCACCATGACTTTGCCGGGCAAGCGTCCCTCCTTCAGTCCGTGCATCGCGTCGAGGATGCCGCCGAGCGGCACGTCCTCGGGTTCGATCAACAGGTCGACGGGGAAGTCGGGCCGAGCCAGCAGGGCGAGCGCCTTGTCGAACCCGTCGAAGTCGTAGCAGTTGGCACCGGTGACGACGAGCTCGTTCAACAGGATGCGGTTCGCGTCCCACTGCGGCTTCTTGATGCCGGCGCCGACCAGCACGAGGGTGCCGGCCCGCTGGAGCTGCGCCAGCGCCATCTCCTGCGCGTCGGCCCGGCCGGAGCACTCGAACGAGACGGCGTAGCCGTCGTCGTGCACGTCGTACGGCATCGGCGGCTCGGTGAGGTCGGAGGGGACGAGCCCCCGCGCGGCGCCGACGTCGAGCGCGCGCTGCCGCCGTCGCTCACCCGGCTCGGTGACGGTGATGTCGTCGACACCCATCGCGCGGAGGCCGGCGATGGTGAGCAGGCCGATCGGTCCCGCGCCCAGCACCAGCGCGCGCTGCCCGGCGGTGATGCCGCTGTTGGTGATGCCGTGCCGCGCGACTGCCAGCGGCTCGGCCAGCGCGGCCGTGCGGAGCGTCACGCCGTCCGGCAACGCGAACAGCGATGCTGCCGGCACCCGCTGGTAGCCGGCGAACGCGCCCTGGTAGTCGCCGCCGCCGACGTCGCCGCGCCCCATGCAGAGCGACGGCCGCCGGGCCTTGCAGTACCGGCACTCGCCGCACTTGGGGCTCGGCCCGACGACGACCGGGTCGCCGACCGACCAGCCGCCGGCGTCGGTCCCGACGGCGACGATCGTGCCGGTCTGCTCGTGGCCGCCGATCGTGTCGGGATGGCCCCACCCGTCGAGCACGAAGTGGATGTCGCTGCCGCAGATGCCGCAGTGGCTGACCTCGATGAGGACGTCGCCCGCGCCGAGCGACGGCACCGGCCGGTCCTCGACGGCCATCTCGCCCTTCTGCTTGAACACCGCGGCGGGCATCGTCTCAGGCAGTGGCATGGCGGAAGCGTCCTCCCGTGCTGGCGTCGGGGTCAAGGAGCTCGGCCGGCGCGGCGCCGAGCAGCCGCAGCCGCAACTGGTTGCCCGGCCCGACACTCGGGCGGAACGCTCGGCTGGCCGGCGACACGGGACGCATCGGCGGAACGATACCTGACACCAACGTCAGGGACTCAGGACGTCACGTACGCCGTCCGCATCGCCGACGGCCGGGCCCGGTTGCGGATCACCAGCCCGACGAGCAGGCCGAAGACGAAGCCGCCGACGTGCGCGACCCACGCCACGCCGGAACCGGGTGCGGTGAAGAACTGGAGCACGAACCAGAACCCCAGCAGCCATTTGGCCTCGATCTCGCGGAACAGCACGAAGAAGCCGAGGATGAGCAACGACTTGATGCGCACGTTCGGGAACACGACCATGTACGCGCCCATCACGCCGGCGATCGCGCCGGACGCGCCGACGATCGGGACGGTGCTGTTCGGTTGCGCCGCGATGTGGGCCAGCGCCGCGACCACCCCGGCAACCAGGTAGAACCCGAGGTAGGCGAAGGGCCCGAGGATGTCCTCGATGTTGTTGCCGAAGATCCAGAGGAAGAGCATGTTCCCGCCGATGTGCAGCAGGCTGCCGTGCAGGAACATCGAGTACAGGATTGCCAGGTACACGTTCTTCTGGGGGAAGGCCGGCGGGTCCTGCGGGTCGTTGTTGCACCCCGTCTGGAGCTCCCGCAGGTGGAGCGGATGGTCGTGGACGACTTCGCACGGCACCGCGGCGTGCTCGTACGTGAACACCGCTTCGCGCACCTGGACCGAGCGCGGGTCGGTGGTGTTCCATCCCTGCGGCTGGACGACGAAGTACACGAAGACGTTGATCGCGATCAACAGCAGCGTGACGTAGGCGCGCCGGCGGGTCGGATTGTCGTCCTTGAGGGGAATCACGCTGCTGGAGTATGCCCGGAACGAGTGCGAACTTTTGCAAGCATTCGGGGCCGCTGACTAGCCTGGCCGGATGGCAACCGACAACGCGTGGAAGCGGTACCTCGACACCGGGGCAGCGTTCGTGCAGCTCACCGCCGATCGGGCCGAGGCGATCGTGAAGGACCTGGTCAAGGCGGGCGAGCTGCGCCAGGAGCGGGCATCCAAGGCGGTCGACGAGCTCATGACTCGCAGCCGGAAGAACCGCGAAGAGCTCCAGAAGCTGGTGCGCGCCGCGGTGCAGGAGCAGCTGGGCTCGCTGGGACTCGCGACCAAGGCCGACATCGCGCGCCTCGAGGCCAAGATCAACAAGGTCACCAAGGCGCCGGCGGCCAAGGCCGCGAAGAAGGCACCGGCCAAGAAGGCGCCGGCCGCGAAGGCCGCCACCGCGTAGGACGCGGCCACGGCCCGCCGTCGACTCGACGCCGAGCTGGTCCGCCGGGGGCTGGTCGAGAGCCGCGAGGCCGCGCAGGATGCGATCGCGGCCGGGCTCGTGCTCGTGGGCGGGGCCGCCGCCGACAAGCCGTCGCGTCTCGTCGGCGCCGGTGAGCCGCTGGCGCTGACCGCGCCGCCCAGCCGGTTCGTCGGCCGCGGTGGCGAGAAGCTCGACGCCGCCCTCGACGGCTTCGGCATCGACGTGACCGGCCGGCGGTGTCTCGACGCCGGCGCGTCGACCGGCGGGTTCACCGACTGCCTGCTGCAGCGGGGCGCGGCCGCGGTCGTCGCGGTGGACGTCGGCCACGGGCAGCTCCATCCGAAGCTGCGCGGCGACCGTCGCGTGGACGTCCGCGAGCGGGTCAACATCCGGCATCTGGCGGTGGCCGACGTCGCGGGCCCGTTCTCGCTGGTCGTGGCCGACCTCTCCTTCATCTCGTTGCGCACGGTCTCGACGTCGCTCGTCGGGCTGACCGCGCCGGGCGGCGATCTCGTCGTGCTGGTGAAGCCGCAGTTCGAGGTCGGCCGGGCCGAGGCGTCCCGCGGCCGTGGCGTGGTGCGCGACCCGGCCAAGCGGGACGAAGCCGTCGAGGGGGTCGTTGGCGCCCTCGCCGCCGCCGGGGCCGCGATGATGGGGCGCATGGTGTCGCCCCTCACCGGCGCCGACGGCAACGTCGAGCTCTTCGTCCACGCCCGCGGCGAGGTCGGCTGATGGCGCGCGTCGCCTTCGTCACCCACCCGGTGCGCGACGAAGCTCGGCGGCTCGCCGAAGAGGCCGTCGACTGGCTGAGCGGGCTCGGCCACGAGGCGATGGTGGTCGAGAAGGCGGACGACATCGACGGCGCCGACCTCGCCGTCAGCATCGGTGGCGACGGCACCATCCTGCGCACCGTCGAGTTGGTCTCCCCGCGCGGCATCCCGATTCTCGGCGTGAACAGCGGTCGCCTCGGTTACCTCACGACCGTGGAGCCGCCGGCGATGCGATCGGCGCTGGAGCGGTGGCTGGCCGGCGACTTCGGGATCGAGGAGCGCATGACGCTGGCCGTCACCGTCGACGCGCCGTCGAACGGGTTGCTGTCCGGCCCGCGCATCGCGCTCAACGAGGCGGTCGTCGAGAAGACGAGCACCGGCCACACCGTGCACGTGGCGGTGTGCTTCGACGGGGTGCGCTTCACGACGTACGCCGCCGACGGGCTCATCGTCGCGACACCGACCGGTTCCACCGCGTACGCGTTCTCGGTGCGCGGGCCGATCCTCGCGCCGTCGTTGCGCGCGCTGCTGCTGACCCCGGTCTCGCCGCACATGCTCTTCGACCGCAGCCTGGTGCTCGAGCCCGAGGTCACCGTGCGGATCGAGGTCATCGACGAGCGTGAGGCCACGCTCACCGTCGACGGCCAGGAGCTCGGGCGGCTGACGCGAGGGGACGGGATCGAGTGCACCGCGGGCCCGCATCCGGCGTGCTTCGTGACCTTCGGCGAGCGCGACTTCTTCCGCATCCTCAAGGCGAAGTTCGGCCTGGCGGACCGGTAGGTCGCGATGCTGACGGAGCTCGCGGTGCGCGATCTCGGCGTCATCGCCGAGCTCTCGTTGGTGCTGGGACCGGGCATGACCGCGCTCACCGGCGAGACCGGTGCCGGCAAGACCCTGGTGGTCGAGGCGATCGAGCTGCTGATGGGCGGTCGGGCCGATCCGGTGCTGGTCCGGCCCGGTGCCGACGAGGCGGTCGTCGAGGGCCGCTTCGACATCGACGGCACCGAGGTCGTCGTCCGCCGGGTCGTGTCCGCGACCGGGCGCAGCCGCGCCTACCTCGACGGGCGGCTGGCGACCGCGGCCGAGGTGGCGTCGCTCGGCGCGCGGCTGGTGGACCTGCACGGGCAGCACGCGCACCAGGCGCTGCTGTCGGCGCGGGCGCAGCGGGCCGCGCTCGACGCGTTCGGTTCGGTGGACGGGGCGCCGCTGGCCGACGCCCGCGGCATCCTGGCGGCGGTCGACGAGGCGTTGGCCGCGCTCGGCGGCGACGAGCGGGCCCGCGCCCGCGAGATCGACCTGCTGCGCTTCCAGGTCGCCGAGCTCGACGCCGCCGCCCTCGCGGGCGCCGACGAGGATCGCGCCCTCGAAGCCGAGCAGGACCGCCTCGCCGACGCCGTCGCGCACCGCGATTCCGGCGCCGCGGCCCACCAGTTGCTGATCGACGACGAGGGTGCGACGGACGCGATCGGCGCCGCGCTCTCGGCGATCGCCGGCCGCGGTCCGTTCGCCGAGTTGGAGGCGCGGCTGCGGGACGTGGCCGCCGAGGTCGCCGACGTCGGGGCCGAGCTGCGGGCGGTGAGTGAGGGCATCGCGGACGATCCCGAGCGATTGGACGCGGTTCGGGCGCGCCGCCAGCTGCTGCACGAGCTGCGCCGGAAGTACGGCGCCACGCTGGCCGACGTGCTGGCCTTCGCCACCGACGCCCGAACGCGGTTGGCCGAGCTGGAGCAGCACGATCGCCGCGGCGCCGAGCTGGACGGCGAGCGAACGGTCGCGTCGGCCGCGGTGGCGAAGGCCGAGCGGGCCGTCCTCGCGGCCCGGCGGGCCGCGGCCCCGCGGCTGGCGGGCGCGGTCACCGCCCACCTCACCGCGCTGGCGATGGCGCGGGGCCGCCTCGAGGTTGCCGTCGGCGACGAGCCACCGGGCGACGACGTCACCTTTCTCCTGACGGCGAACGCCGGCGAGCCGGCGCTGCCGCTCACCAAGGTGGCGTCGGGCGGTGAGTTGGCGCGGACGATGCTGGCCCTGCGCCTGGCGGTGCCGAGACTGGTCGGCAGCGCCGGCACGTTGGTCTTCGACGAGGTCGACGCCGGCGTGGGCGGTGAGGCGGCGCTGGCGGTGGGTCGGGCGCTGTCGGCGCTCGCCGGCTCCAGCGGCCACCAGGTCCTGGTCGTGACCCATCTGCCGCAGGTGGCGGCGTTCGCCGACGAGCAGGTCGCGGTCACGAAGGACGAGCGCGGCGGTCGCACCGTGGCCGAGGCCCGCCGGCTCGCCGGCGACGAGCGAGTCGTCGAGCTGTCGCGCATGTTGTCGGGCCAGCCGGAGAGCGCGACGGCCCGCGACCACGCCGAGGAGCTGCTCGCCGTCGCGCAAGGGGAGCGGTCGAGATGAGCGGGCCGCCGCCGATCGACGAGGTCGTCGGGCTGGCGCGGGTCGACCGGCGCACCAAGAACCTCATCCCGCGGCTGCAGATCGGTGACGTGGTGGTGATCGACCACCGCGACCTCGACCGCATCGCGGCCGAAGGGTTGGTCGAGGCGCGACCGGCCGCGGTGATCAACGCCGCGCCGTCGGTGTCGGGCCGCTACGCGAACTACGGGCCCCTCCTGATCGTGGCCGCCGGCATCCCGTTGATCGACGAGGTCGGCCACGACGTCATGGACGCGGTGACCGATGGCCAGATGCTGCGCGTCGAGGGCGACCGCGTGCTGTTCGGCGAAGAGGTGATCGCGAAGGGCATCCGGCAGTCGATCGCGCAGCTCGAAGAGCGGATCGAGGCGGCCAAGGCCGCGGTCGGCGAGGAGATCGAGCGCTTCGCCGAGAACACGCTGGCGTTCATGCGCCGCGAGCAGCATCTGCTCACCGACGCGCCCAACCTGCCGGCCCTGCGGACGCGCGTCGCCGGGCGCGACGTGCTGGTCGTGGTGCGGGGGCCCGACTACGAGGCCGACCTGGCCGCGCTCCGGTCGTACATCCGCGAGGTGCGGCCGGTGTTGATCGGGGTCGACGGCGGCGCCGACGCGCTGTGCAAGTGCGGGCTGACGCCCGACATCATCATCGGCGACTTCGACTCCGTCTCGGACGACGCGCTCCGGTCGGGCGCCGAGCTGATCGTGCACGCGTACCCCGGCGGTCTGGCGCCCGGCGCCGAGCGGCTGCAGGCCCTCGACGTGCCACACCTCATGCTCGAGGCCGCCGGCACCAGCGAGGACGTGGCGCTGCTGCTGGCCTTCGAGAAGGGCGCCGAGCTGATCGTCGCCGTCGGCGCCCACGGGTCGATGGTGGACTTCCTCGACAAGGGGCGGCCCGGCATGGCGTCCACGTTCCTGACGCGGCTGAAGGTCGGGCCGATCCTCATGGACGCCAAGGGCGTGAACCGCCTGTACCGGAGCCGGGTGCACAAGGGCGACCTGGTGCTGCTGGTCGCGGCCGCGCTGTTCGCGGTGATCGTCATGGTGATGGTGTCAGAGCCGCTCCGCCTGTTCCTCAAGAGCCTCAGCTTCTCGTGACGCGCTGATGGTCAACCTCCGATATCACGTGGTGTCCTTGGTCGCGGTGTTCCTGGCGCTCGGGGTCGGCATCGTCGTCGGCTCGACGGTGATCAAGCAGGGCGAGCTCAAGACGATCACCGACCGGCAGAACCGCCTCGAGCGCGACCTCAACAGCACGAGGACGGAGAACCGCGCCCTCGGTTCGTTCATCGACCAGTCGCACGACCAGATGGTGCGGGGCCGGCTCAAGCGCGTCCCGGTCGTGGTCGTGAGCACCAAGGGTGTCGACGCCAAGCCGGTGCAGGACCTCCACCACCAGCTCGCGGTCGCCGAGGCCACCGATCACGGCACCTTGCTGTTCACCGGCAAGATGGCGCTCCGCTCGCCGGACGACGTCGCCGCCCTGGCGACGATGGTCGGCACCACGTCGACGGATCCCGACGTGGTGCGCCGGCTCGCCCTCGAACAGATCGCGAAAGCGATGTCGGGCCTGGCGCCGACGTCGACGGTCCTCACCACGATGCGCGACGCCCACTTCATCGACTATTCGCCCATCCAGAACGGCCCGGCCACCCTCCCGCCGACGGCGACCGAGACGGTGCGGATGATCGTGGTGTCCGGTGCCGGCGCCGAGGTGGGTGACGACCTCGTTGCTTTGCCGTTCGCCCGGCTGCTCGGCCAGACGCCGGTCGGCGCGGTCGCGGTCGAGTCCGGCCGGGACACGCCCGGCGGGCGCGAGGTGTTCGTGGGGTTGCTGCGGCGTGACAAGGCTTCGGCGGCGCACCTCTCGACGGTCGACAACCTCGAGACCTGGCAAGGCCAGGTCGCGGCGGTGATGGCCGTCGACGACCTGCCGCGGTTCCGGTACGGCGACTACGGCGTCGCGCCGGACGCCAAGCTGCTGTTGCCGACCGCGCCGACACCATGAGTGCAACCGAGCCCGACGACCTGCTGCGGGCCACGGCTGCCATCACCGCCGGGAACGTCGCGTCGCGCATCACCGGGTTCGTGCGGGTGCTGGCGATCGCGGCCGCGCTCGGGACGACGTTCCTCGGCAACACCTACCAGAGCGCCAACCTGGTCTCGAACATCCTGTTCGAGCTGCTGGCTGCCGGGTTGTTGTCGTCGGTGCTGGTGCCGACGTTCGTCGGGTTGCTCGACGCCGGCCGACGCGACGAGGCCGAGCACGTGGCGGGCGCGCTGCTCGGCCTGGCGCTGACCGCGCTCGGCGTCGTCACGGCGATCGCGATGGTGGCGTCGCCGCTCGTGATGCGCGGGCTGACGATCGCGGTCTCCGACGCCGCGGTGCGGCACCAGGAGATCCGGCTCGGCACCTTCTTCGTCGCCTTCTTCCTGCCGCAGGTGTTGCTGTACGCCGTCGGGGCGGTCGCGACCGCGTTGCTGCACGGCGACCGCCGGTTCTCGGCGCCGGCGTTCGCGCCCGTCGCCAACAATCTGGTGGTGATCGCGACGATGGCGGCCTACGTCGTCGTGCGGCACAGCCGGCATCCCGGGCTCGCGCTCACGACGGGGGAGCGGCTGCTGCTGGCCGCGGGCACCACCGCCGGCGTGCTGGCCATGACGGTGGTGCCGGTGGTGACGGCGTGGCGGGCCGGTCTGCGACTGCGCCCGCGATGGGACCCGGGGCATCCGCTGGTGCGTTCGCTGGCCCGACCGGGCGCGTGGGCCGCCGGCTACCTCGCGCTGAACCAGCTGCTGATCGCGACCACCCTCGTACTGGCCAACCAGGTGGCCGGTGGCGTGGTCGCGTACCAGGTGGCGTTCCAGTTCTTCCTGCTGCCCAACGCGCTCCTCGCCAACCCGGTTTTCACCGCGCTGTACCCGGCGATGGCCGCCGACGCGAGTGCGGCGCGGTGGGCCGACTTCAACGCCACGTTGCGGCGGGGGATCCGCATGATCGCGGTCGGCATCGTTCCCTCCACGGTCGCGCTCATCGTGCTCGGCCGGCCGGTGCTGCACCTCATGCAGCTCGGCGCCTTCAACCGGGCCGGCGCCACCCTCACCGCCCGCGTGCTGGTGGCGTACGCGGTCGGCCTCCTCGGGTACGCGTGCTTCCAGCTGCTGACCCGCGCGTCGTACGCGACCGGCGACATCCGCACTCCGACCCTCGTCAACCTCGGGCTCACCCTTGGTGGGTCGGCGCTGATGCTGGTGCTCTTCGCGGCGGCGTCGGGCGGCCAGCGCGTCGTCAACCTCGGGTGGGCCCATTCGCTGGCGATGACGGCGGGGGCGATCGCGTTGGGGATCGCGGTGCGGGCGCGGGCCCACGGCGCACCACCGACCTCGACCAAGGTCGAGGCGCACGCGTGAGGGTGGTCGCCCTCGTCCCGGCCAAGGACCGGGGCGACTCGGTGGTCGCGGCCGTGTCGGCGCTGGTGGCGGCGGACCAGGTGGCGCGTGTCGTGGTGATCGACGACGGGTCGACCGACGACACCGCGGCCGCGGCTGCCGGTGCCGGGGCGACGGTCGTCCGGCTCCCGGCGAACGTCGGCAAGGGCGGCGCGATCGCGGCGGGGATCGCGGCCGCGCCCGACGCCGACGTCTACCTGCTCGTCGATGCCGACGTCGGCGCCAGCGCGTCCGGCGCGCTGGCGCTGGTCCCGCCGGTGGTCGAGGGGCGCGCCGACATGGCGATCGGCGTGCTGCCACCCGCCGGGCGGCGAGGCGGCCTGGGCCGGGTGCGGCGCCTCGCCGCGACCGGCATCCGGCGGGCCTGCGGCTTCGATGCCGCGGCGCCCTTGTCGGGCCAGCGCGCGGTGCGCGGCGCGCTCCTCCGGTCACTCGCGCCGGCGCCACGGTTCGGGCTCGAGACGGCCATGACGATCGACGCGGTGCGGGCCGGCGCCCGCGTCGTCGAGCTGCCGGTCGCCATGGACCACCGGCACACCGGGCGGGGCGCCGGCGGGTTCCGGCACCGCGCCGGCCAGGGGCTCGACATCGTGCGGGCGTTGTGGCCGCGGGTCACCACCGAAGGCCAGCGGATCTCCGCGATCGTCGCCGCGGCGGTGCTGATCGCGATGGCCGGCTTCTGGACGTCGGCCCACTGGGAGGCGCCGAGCCGGCCGCTGGTCGCAGCCGGAGCCGTGACGCGCGTGGTGCTGCTCGGCCTGCCGGGCCTCTCGTGGGACGACATCGACCGCGGCCGGGTGCCCAACTTCGTCGCGCTCTCGGAGCGGGGCGCCCTCGGCGCCATGACGGTGCGCACCATCTCCACCAACGCCTCGCCGCTCGAGGCGTACGCGTCGCTCGGCGCGGGGACTCGGGTGAAGGCGACCGACTCGAGCGACATCGCCATGATCACGCGGCAGAACCGCGGCCAGCACCTGGCCAGCCAGCCGGGCGCGCTCGGGGATGCGCTCCATCGCGCCAGCGTCACCACCGCGGCATCGGGCGACGCGCTCGCCGCCCTCGCCGATCGCTCCGGTCGGGTCGACGGGTCTCCGTCGGCCGAAGTCCGCGCCATCGACCTCGGCTCGCCGCCGCCGGCGGCCGATGCCGAACTGGGCCGGATCGCGGCGTCGATCCCACCCGACACGTTGGTGATCGCGTTCGCGCCGACGCCACCCGGCAGGGACTGGCACCTCGGACCGGTCGCCGTCACCGGCCCGGGGGTGCCACGCGGCCGGCTGATGTCGCCGTCGACGCGCCGCGCCGGCCTGGTGACGCTCACCGATGTCGGGCCGACGGTGATGGCGGCGTTGGGCCGGGCGACGCCGAGCGGGATGATCGGCCACGCGATGCGCGTGCACCCGGAGCGCGCGCCGTCGTTCGCGGCGTCGCACGAGCTCGACCGCGGCGCCGCGCTGCGTGACCACGTGAACGGACCGGTGACCCTCACGTACGTCATCTTCCAGTGTGTGATCTACCTCCTGACGCTGGCGGCGTTCGCGTGGCGCGGCGGCGTTGGCCGCGTCGGCCCGGCGCTGCGACTGGTGGTGCTGCTGATCGCGGCCTTCCCGCTGGCCACCTTTCTGCTCCGCGTGGTGCCGAACATGGCCGGCCTCGGCGATGTCGGTGGAGTCGCCGCGATCCTCGCCATCGACCTCGTGCTCATCGCGCTGGCCACGCGCGCCCGGCGGCGACCACTGGCGCCGTTGTCGTGGGTGCTGGGTGCGACCGCGTGGGTGATCATGATCGACGTCGCCACCGGTGCCCGCCTGCAGACGAACAGCATCATGGGCTACTCGCCGACGACCTCGTCCCGGTTCTTCGGCGTCGGGAACGCGGCGTTCGCCATCCTCGCGTCCACCGCGGTGCTCGCCGCCGGCCTGCACCTGGTGCACGCGCCGCGGCGGAAGGAGGCGCTGGTCGCGGTGGCGGCGTTCTTCGCGATCGTCGTGCTGACCGATGGTGCGCCCACGATCGGTGACGATGTCGGCGGCATCCTCACCCTCGTTCCCGTGCTCGGGCTGACCCTCATCGCGCTGAGCGGCCGAAAGCTGCGATGGCGAGCGGTCGCCCTGGCGGCCGCGGCCACCGTCGCGATCGTCGCGCTGGCCGCGGGCGTCGACCTGCTGCGAGCGCCCGAGTCGCGAACCCACCTCGGGCGCTTCGTGGCCGATCTGTTCGACGGCGGCTCATCGCCCGGCCGGACGACCATCGCCCGCAAGATGGCCACCAACGCGCGAGTGTTGACGTCATCGGTGTGGACCATGATCATCGTCGTGATCGCCGCCTTCTCGCTCGGCCTGCTGGCGATGCGGCGCCGGTTCAACGATCTGCTGCCGCCCGATTCGCCCCACCGCGTCGTCGTGACCGCGGCGTTTGCCGTCGGGATCCTCGGCTCCCTCGTCAACGACTCCGGCGTCGTCGTCACCGCGCTCGTCTTCGTATTCGTCGGCCCCTACCTCACGTTGCTCGCGCTCGCGACGGGTGGGAGTGAAGCGCACGAGGTCGTCGACCCATGACGGTCCTGCTGGCGGCGGGGGTGGGATTCCTCGCCGGCCGGTTGACGTGGGTGTGGATGCGGCCCTCGTTCGTGGGCCCGACGTTCGAGCGTGACAACTACCGGCAGAAGCGGATCCCGACCGCCGCGGGTGTCGCGCTCCCGATCGCGCTGGTGCTGGTCGAGGGCGGCCGGGCATTGGCCGGCGCGTTCGGCCTGCTCGACGGGCACCACCAAGGCGTGCTCAACGGCGCCCGCGCCATCACGCTGCTCGTCGCCGTCGGCTTCGGCCTGCTCGGGGCGCTCGACGACCTCGCCGGCACGGGTGACCCGCGTGGCTTCCGCGGTCACGTCGCGTCGCTGGCCGGCGGGCGCCTCACCAGCGGCGGGCTGAAGCTCGTCGGCGGCGCGACGCTGGCCCTCGTCGTCGCCCGGCCGGCCGGTGGCGCAACCGGCGGCCGTCTGGTCGCCGACGCGGCGTTGATCGCGCTGTCGGCGAACCTCGGCAACCTGCTCGACCGCGCGCCGGGCCGCATCCTCAAGTCGAGCTTCGTGGCATTCGCGGCATTGGCGATCGTGACCGCGTTCGACCGGCGGCTCGTCGGGCCCGCGGTGGTGGTGGGCGCCGGGCTCGGGCTCATCCTCGACGACCTGCACGAGCGGGTGATGCTCGGCGACGCCGGCGCCAACGTGCTCGGCGCGGTACTCGGGCTGTCGGTCGTCCTCACCGGCACGACCACCGCCCGCACCGCGTGCCTCGGGATCGTGCTCGCGCTCAACCTGCTGGCCGAGCTCGTGAGCTTCAGCCGAGTCATCGACGCGGTGCCGTTCTTCCGCGCCATCGACGTGTTGGGGCGCCGAGCGCGGTAGGGTGAAATCCCGTGACGAAACACATTTTCGTGACGGGCGGCGTGGCGAGTTCTCTGGGCAAGGGTCTCACCGCCAGCTCCCTCGGTCGACTCCTCAAGTCCCGAGGCCTTCGGGTCACCATGCAGAAGCTCGATCCGTACATCAACGTCGACCCGGGGACGATGAACCCGTTCGAGCACGGCGAGGTGTTCGTCACCGAGGACGGCGGTGAGACCGATCTCGACCTCGGCCACTACGAGCGGTTCATCGACGAGAACCTGAAGCGCGAGTCGAACGCGACCACCGGCTCGATCTACCAGTCGGTGTTGGCCAAGGAGCGCAAGGGCGAGTACCTCGGCTCGACGGTGCAGGTCATCCCGCACATCACCAACGAGATCAAGGACCGCATCCTCCGGCTCGCGACCGACGACGTCGACGTCGTGATCACCGAGGTCGGCGGCACCGTCGGCGACATCGAGATCCTCCCGTTTCTCGAGGCCATCCGGCAGTTCCGCAAGGACGCCGGTCGCGACAACGTCTGTTACGTCCACGTCACCCTCGTGCCCTTCCTCGGGCCGAGCGGCGAGCAGAAGACCAAGCCGACACAGCACTCCGTCACCGAGTTGCGCAGCCGCGGCATCCAACCCGACGTGATCGTGGCCCGCAGCGCCGGGCCGCTGAGTCCGGGGCTCAAGCGCAAGGTCAGCTTGTTGTGCGACGTGCCCGAGGACGCGGTCGTGAGCGCCATCGACGCCCGCAACCTGTACGAGATCCCGCTGGTGTTGCACGAGGAGGGGCTCGACGAGCAGGTGTGCCGGATCCTGCGGCTGGAGGGCGAGCCCGACCTGTCGGCGTGGGAGGCGCTGGTCGAGCGGATCGAGGCCGCCACCGTCCCGGTGCGGATCGGTCTCATCGGCAAGTACGTCAAGCTGCCGGACGCGTACCTGTCGGTGGTCGAGTCGCTGCGCCACGGCGGGTACGCGCACGGCGCTCGGGTCGACATCGACTGGATCTCGGCCCAGGACGTCGAGGGGCTGCTGGCCGAGGACAAGTTGAAGGACCTCGACGGCATCGTGATCCCCGGCGGCTTCGGCGAGCGCGGCGTCGAAGGCAAGATCGCCGCCGCCGGCTACGCCCGCGAGCACGACATCCCCTGCCTCGGACTGTGCCTCGGCCTGCAGGTGATGGTGATCGACTACGCCCGCAACGTCGCCGGCCTGACCGGTGCCAACAGCCGCGAGTTCGACAGCCAGTCTCCCCATCTGGTCATCGACCTGATGGACGACCAGCGCGAGATCGTCGAGATGGGCGGCACGATGCGGCTCGGCGTCTACCCGGCCCGGTTGCAGACCGGGTCGCAGGTCGCGCTGGCCTACGACACCGAGTTGGTCTACGAGCGCCACCGCCATCGTTACGAGGTGAACCCGCGCTACCGCCGCCGGCTCGAGGACGCCGGCCTCCGCTGCTCGGGCGCGTCGCCCGACGACCGCCTGGTCGAGTTCATCGAGCTGCCGGGTCACCCGTGGTGGGTCGGCACCCAGGCCCATCCGGAGTTCAAGAGCCGCCCCGACCGGCCGCACGCGCTGTTCCACGGGCTGGTCGGCGCGGCGCTGACCCGGGCCGAGGGCCGGGCGCCGCGCCTCATCGATGTTGCCCCGGTTTCGCAAGCTCGCTGAGCGCCGGATCTACCGGGGCGACCTCATCGAAGTCGCCGTCGGGACGTTCGCCGATCCCGACGGCCGCGAGTTCGCGCGCGACCTGGTCCATCACCCAGGCGCGGTGTCGATCGTGCCGGTGGTCGACGAGGGGACCGCGGTGCTGATGGTGCGGCAGTACCGCGCCGCCGTCGACCGTGAGCTGCTCGAGATCCCCGCCGGCAAGCGCGACGTGGCCGGCGAGCCACCGGAGCGGACCGCCCGCCGCGAGCTCGAGGAGGAGGTCGGCATGCGGGCCGGCCGCATCGAGCAGCTCGCCGAGTTCTTCAACTCGCCCGGCTTCTGCGACGAGCACAGCTTCTGCTTCATGGCGCTCGACCTCGAGCCGACCGCGACGTCGTTCCAGGGTGTCGAGGAACAGCACATGACGATCGAACGGATCGCGTTGGACGACGTGCCGGCGCTCATCGCGTCCGGGCAGCTCGTCGACGCCAAGTCGATCATCGGCCTGCTGCTGGCCCGGGAGGCGCTCCGCTAATTCATCGCGGCCGGCGCCACTACCGTGATCTCGTGATCGTGGGGGTGCCGGCCGAGGTCAAGACGGCCGAGAGCCGGGTGGCGATGACGCCCGACGGCGTGCGGGAGCTCACCTCGCACGGCCACCAGGTGCTCGTGCAGGAAGGGGCGGGGGCCGGCTCGTCGATCGGCGACGCCGACTTCGAGCTGGCGGGCGCCCGGCTCGTCACCGGTGCCGCCGACGCATGGGCGGCCGAGCTGGTGGTGAAAGTGAAGGAGCCGCAGCCGTCCGAGTTCGACTTCCTGCGGGCCGACCTCGTGCTGTTCACCTACCTGCACCTGGCGGCGTACCCCGAGGTCGCCAAGGCGCTGCTCGCCGCCGGAGCCACCGCCGTCGCCTACGAGACGGTGCAGCTGGCCGACGGGTCGCTGCCACTGCTGGCGCCCATGAGCGAGGTCGCCGGTCGCATGGCGACGCAGATCGGCGCGCACTACCTCGAATCACCCAACGGCGGCCGCGGCGTGCTGCTCGGTGGCGCGCCCGGGGTCCGCCCGGCGCGGGTCGTCGTGCTCGGCGCCGGGAACGTCGGATGGAACGCGGCGTGGATCGCGCAGGGCATGGAGGCCGAGGTCCTCCTGCTCGACAAGAATCTCGACCGCCTGCGGTTCGTCGACCAGATCCACAAGGGCCGCATCATGACGCTGGCGTCCAACCGCGGCGCGGTCGAACGGGCGGTGGCCGGCGCCGACCTGCTGATCGGCGCGGTGCTGGTCGCGGGCGGCCGGGCGCCGCTCGTCGTCACCGAGGAGATGGTCGCCGGCATGAAGGCCGGTGCGGTGATCGTCGACGTCGCCGTCGACCAGGGCGGGTGCATCGCGACCACCCACGAGACGACGCACGACGACCCGGTGTACGAGGACCACGGCGTCGTGCACTACGCGGTCGGCAACATGCCAGGCGCGGTGCCGCACACGTCGACGTACGCGCTGACCAATGCCACGCTTCCGTACGTGCTGGAGGTCGCCGAGCGCGGCGTCGCCGGCGCCGCCCGGCGCGATCCCACGTTGCTGGCCGGGCTCAACACCGTGGCCGGGCGGGTGACCAACGCCGCGGTGGCCGAAGCCCTCGGTGTCGACGTCGCCGCGCCGCTCGCGTGCCTGACGTAAGCCTCACCCGGCGGGCCCTGCCTCCGGAGATGGAGGAGTTCCTGTCGTGGCTCGCGGTCGAGCGGGGCCGCTCGATCAACACCCTCGCGGCGTACCGGCGCGACCTGGCGGCGTACGCCGAGTTTCTGACCGGCCGCAAGGTCGCGCTGGGCGCCGTCACCGAGCCGGTGGTGGAGGACTACTTGGCGTTCCTCCGAGCCGCCGGCCGGGCGCCGTCGTCCAACGCCCGGGCGCTGGTCGCGGTGCGCTCGCTGCACCGCTTCCTCGCCGACGAGGGCCTTGCCCTGGTCGATCCCACCGGCGACATCGGCGGCCCGAGGGTGCCGGCCGGCCTCCCGAAGGCGCTCTCCGAGGAGGAGGTCGGCTCGCTGCTGGACGCGGTCGTGGGCTCGGACCCGGTGGCCCGCCGCGATCGGGCCATCCTCGAGGTGCTCTACGGCACCGGGCTGCGGATCTCGGAGCTGGTCGGGCTCTCGCTCGGCGACGTCGCGCTCGACGACGGGGTGCTGCGGGCCTTCGGCAAGGGCGCCAAGGAGCGCATGGTGCCGGTTGGGCGGATGGCCCGCCAGGCGTTGGCGGACTGGCTGGCGCGGTCGGGCCGCGGCGCGCTGGTGCCCGACCGGTGGGCCCGCCGCGGCGACGCCGAGGCGGTGTTCCTCAACACGCGCGGAGGGCGGCTGTCCCGCCAAGGAGCGTGGGGAATCGTGCGCGGCTACGGCGACAAGGTGGGGCTCGGCGACCGGCTCACGCCCCACGTGCTGCGCCATTCCTGCGCGACGCACATGCTCGACCACGGAGCGGACATTCGGGCCGTGCAGGAGCTTCTCGGGCACGCGTCGATCTCCACCACGCAGGTCTACACGCGGGTGTCGACCGAGCGGCTGCGGGTCGTTTATGAATCGGCTCACCCCCGGGCTCGGGTACCCTGATCCCCCATGTCCGACGCAACCCTGGCCGATCGGCGCGCCGCGCTCGAGGACGAACGCGTGCATTTGCGCCACCAGTTGGCCGAGCTCGGCTACGGCGACGAGGGCCGCCTCGACTACGACCAGAACTTCGCCGACTCGAGCCAGGTGACGGCCGAGCGCGGCGAGGCCGAGGCCCTCGCCAAGCAGTTGAAGGAGACGCTGGCCGAGGTCGAGCACGCCCTCGGGAAGATCGAGGCCGACACCTACGGCATGTGCGAATCGTGCGGACAGCCGATCGCGCCGGCGCGCCTGGAGGCCAAGCCGGCCGCCCGGCTGTGCATGGACTGCGCGTCCAAGCGCTAGCAGCCCCCGCGTCGTGAGCCACCAGGCGATCGTCTACCTGGTGGTGCTGATCCCGTCGGTGATCCTCCACGAGATCTCCCACGGCGTGGTCGCGCTGGCGTTCGGCGACGACACCGCCAAGCGGGCCGGGCGGCTGACGCTCAACCCGATCGCCCACATCGACCCGTTCGGCACGATCCTCCTGCCGCTGATCCTGGCGCTCGGTTCGGGCGGCGTCTTCGGGTACGCGAAGCCGGTGCCGGTCGACCCCCGCCGGTTGCGGAACCCGCGGCAACAGTCGCTGCTCGTGAGCCTCGCCGGCCCCGCGACCAACCTGCTCATCGCCTTCGCGGCGAGCGTGGTGTACGTCGCCGGGCCGCGCAACGACTGGACGTCGGGGTTCATCGTGGTCAACGTGATCCTGGCGGCGTTCAACCTGCTGCCGATCCCGCCGCTCGACGGGTCGGCGCTCGTCGAGCGCGTCCTCCCGCGCCAGTGGTGGCCGGCGTACCTGCGGTTCCGGCAGTACTCGATGGGCCTGGTGCTGATCGTCGTGCTCCTGCTGCCGAACGTGTTGGGCCACCTCTTCGACTGGGCGCTGCGGACGTGGATCGACAACGTCCTGCGCCCCCTCGGCGCGTGACGGCATGACCGCGTGACGTTCGACCACCTGGTACGGCGGTTCCTCGGCTCGCTCTGGCCGGGCGGGCCGTCGGCGGCCGGCACCGAATGGGCCGAGGCCCGGCTGCTCCCCGCCGAGCAGGAACTGTGGCTGCGGATGAGCGGGCCCGACCGGCGCCACGCGCTGGCCGTCGGCCACCGTGTCGAACGGACCCTCGGCCACGAGGCCACCCGACCGGTGCTGGCCGCGGCGATGCTCCACGACGTCGGCAAGACGGCGTCGGGGCTCGGCACGTTGGCGCGCGTCGGCGCCACGCTGGTCGGGCTCGGCGGCGGTCGGACCCAGGCGCGCGACCTGCAGCGACGGCGCGGCCTCACCCGCCGGATCGGCCTCTACCTCCGGCACGACGACATCGGCGCCGACATGCTGGCGATCGCCGGCAGCGACCCGCTCACCGTCGCCTGGACGCGCGAGCACCACCGGCCGCCGGCCGAGTGGACGGTCGACCGCCACCTCGCCGAGGCCCTCAAAGCGGCCGACGACGATTGACTCGCGGCAAGATGCCGCGATGACACGTCCGTTTCGGTTCGCCGCGCAGGTCAGCAACGCCGGATCGAGGAAGGAGTGGGCCGACGCCGCTCGCAAGGCCGAGGACCTCGGGTACTCGACGTTGACGATGCCCGACCACTTCGGCGACCAGCTCGCGCCGGTGCCGGCGCTGATGGCCGCGGCCGACGCCACGACGACGTTGCGGATCGGCACGCTGGTGTTCGACAACGACTACAAGCACCCGCTGGTGCTCGCCAAGGAAGCGGCGACGCTCGACCTCTTGTCGGACGGGCGGCTCGAGCTCGGGCTGGGCGCCGGCTGGATGCGCACCGACTACGACCAGTCGGGCATCGCCTACGACCCGCCGGCCACGCGCGTCGACCGCTTCGAGGAGGGGATCGCGGTGATGAAGGGCCTGTTCGCCGACGGGCCCTTCACGTTCAAGGGCGAGCACTACGCCATCGACCAGCACGAGGGCACGCCGAAGCCGGTGCAGAAGCCCCATCCGCCGATCATCATCGGCGGCGGCGGCAAGCGGATGCTGTCGATCGCGGCGCGGCAGGCCGACATCGTGAGCGTGAACCCGAACCTCCGCGAGGGCCTGGGCGGCGCCGAGACCGCGCCCGACATGACGCCCGAGCGGACCGCCGAGAAGGTCGCCTGGGTGCGGGAGGCGGCGGGGGAGCGGTTCGCCGACATCGAGCTCAGCACCCTGGTGGGCTTCTGCATGATCACCGACGATCCCGATCCGATCGCGTCTGCCATGGCGCCGGCGTTCGGCATCAGCGCCGAAGCGGTGCGGCACGTCCCCGTCTGCCTCGTCGGCAGCATCGACTGGATGGTCGAGGAGCTGCCGCGCCGGCGCGAGGAATGGGGCTTCTCCTACATCGGGTTCGAAGGCGCGTGGGAGGCGATGGCCCCGGTCGTCACCGCGCTGGCCGGAACCTAACCGCGGGGGAGGAGGCCGACGTGCGCTCGGGCGCGGGCCAGAGTTGTCGACGCGATGGCCTGGGCCTTGTCGGCGCCGCGCGACAGGATGGCCGCGGTGCCGGCGGGATCGGCGGCCAACTCGGCGTACCGCTCGCGCAGCGGGCGCAACAGCTCGATCACCGCGGCTGCGGCGTCGGCCTTCAGGGGCCCGTACTGCGAGTACTCCTCGGCGACGTCGTCGACGCCGCGGCCCGTCGCCAGCGCGAGGATCGTCAGCAGGTTGCTCACACCGGGCTTCGTCTCCGGGTCGAAGCGGACCTCGTTGCCGGTGTCGGTGACCGCCCGTTTGAACTTCCGCTCGATGACGTCGGGCGGGTCGAGGGCCAGCACCGTGCCCTGCGGTGAGGACTTCGACATCTTGGCCGTCGGGTTCTGCAGGTCGACCACCTTGGCGCCGACCTTGCCGATCGCCGGCTCGGGCACGACGAACGTCTCGCCGTACCGCTGGTTGAACCGCTGCGCGAGGTCGCGCGTCAGCTCGACGTGCTGGCGCTGGTCCTCGCCGACCGGCACGCGGTCGGCGTCGTAGATGAGGATGTCGGCGGCCTGCAGGATCGGATACGTGAAGAGGCCGACGCGGGCCGACTCCTCACCGCCCTTGACGGCCTTGTCCTTGAACTGCGTCATGCGGCGGAGCTCGCCCATCGACGCGGTGCACTCCAGCAGCCACGACAGCTCGGTGTGCTCGGGCACGTGGCTCTGCACGAACAGCGTGCACACGTCGGGGTCGAGGCCGGCGGCCAGCAGCACGCTGGCGCACTCGAGGGTCTTGGCCCGCAGCACTGCCGGGTCCTGCGGCAGCGTCAACGCGTGGAGGTCGACCACGCAGTAGAGGGCGTCGTGGTCGTGCTGGTCCGCGACCCACTGGCGGATGGCCCCGAGGTAGTTGCCGAGGTGGATGTCGCCGGTGGGCTGGATGCCCGAGAGCACTCTGGTTCTCGAGGGGCGCGTTGTCACGGGACGCAGGGTATGCGCGGGCACCCCCCGGCCCGGCCAGTACATTCGATCCGTGCCGTACGCCGTCACGACCTCGGTCTTCGCGGGGCCGTTCGACCTCCTGCTCCACCTGATCCTCCAGGAGGAGGTGGACCTGTACGAGGTCTCCCTCAGCGCCATCGTCGACGCCTACCTGACCGAGCTGGACAAGATGACCGGCCACATGGACCTCGACGTGGCCACCGAGTTCCTCCTCATCGCGGCCACCCTGATCGAGCTGAAGAGCCGCCGCCTGCTGCCGGGCCGCGACGACGTCGACCTCGACGAGGAGCTGGCGCTCTACGAGGAGCGCGACCTGCTCCTGGCCCGGCTGCTCGAGTGCAAGACCTTCAAGGACGCCGCCCGCAGCATCGAGCGCCTCGCCGGCGCGGCCGAGCGCAGCGTGCCTCGCCTGGCCGGGTTGGAGGAGCAGTTCCTCGGGCTCATGCCGGATGTCCTGGCCGGCGTGTCGCCCGACGACCTCAAGGCGGCGTTCCTGCGCGCCGTGGCACCGAAGATCCAGCCGCGCGTCGACCTCGACCACGTGGCGCCGATCCGGGCCAGCGTGGCCGACGCGGTCGACGAGCTGGTGGACGAGCTGCCACGTGCCGGCCGCATCACCTTCCGCCGGCTGACCTCCGGGTTGGTGGAGCGGCTCGAGATCATCGTGCGCTTCCTCGCGGTGCTCGAGCTCTACAAGCAGGGTCTCGTCGAGTTGGAGCAGCTGCGGAACTTCGGCGACCTCACCGTCACGTGGACCGGTGGCGACGACGACC
Organism: Acidimicrobiales bacterium; assembly: GCA_025463925.1. GTDB lineage: Bacteria > Actinomycetota > Acidimicrobiia > Acidimicrobiales > AC-14 > RYN-50. The sequence continues at coordinate 142,760 of JAODBK010000042.1, forward strand.
GCGCCGCCGCCCGCGGCCTGATCGACACCTACGAGGGATGACGACGCGCCATGAGCACTGAGTCGAGGCGGGCGCTGGAAGCGATCCTCATGGTGTCGGACCAGCCGATCGAGCCGCAGCTGCTCGCGCAGCTGCTCGAGCTCTCGCCGGCGCGGGTTGAGGAGCTGTGCGCCGAGCTGGCCGCGGAGTACGAGCGCGACGAGCGCGGCTTCGTGCTGGTGCGCGTCGCCGGTGGCTACCGCTTCCAGAGCCACGCCGACCTGGCGCCGTACGTCGAGCGCTTCGTCCTCGAGGGCCAGTCGGCCCGGCTGTCGGCCGCCGCGCTCGAGACGCTGGCCATCGTCGCCTACAAGCAACCGGTGAGCCGGGCCCAGATCGCCGCCATCCGCGGGGTCAACGTCGACGGAGTGATCCACACCCTCGAGCGGCGCGGCTACGTGGAGGAGGTGGCGCGTGACCCGGGGCCGGGCCAGGCGCTGCTGTACGGCACCACCAAGGTGTTCCTCGAGAAGGTCGGGCTCGACGGCATCCACGACCTCCCGCCGCTCGGCGAGTTCGTCCCCGGCCCCGAGGTGGTCGAGGCGCTCGAGCAGGGGTTGCGGGCGCCGGAGGAGTGACGGGGGAGGGCGAGCTGGCCCCTCCCGAGCGGTTGCAGAAGGTGCTCGCCCGCGCCGGGTTCGGCAGCCGGCGGGCCTGCGAGGAGCTGATCGCCGACGGGCGGGTCGAGGTCAACGACCGGTCGGCCGAGCTCGGCCAGCGGGTCGACCTCGACACCGACCGCGTCAGCGTCGACGGCGTGGCGGTGTCGATCCGGCCCGGCCTCGTCTACTACCTGCTGAACAAGCCGCGCGGCGTCGTCACGACCGCGTCGGACCCGCAGGGTCGGCCGACCGTCGTCGACCTGGTCCCGCTCGAGCCGCGGGTGTTCCCCGTCGGCCGGCTCGACGCCGACACCGAAGGGCTGCTGCTCCTCACCAACGACGGGGACCTGGCCCACCGGCTGACGCACCCGCGCTTCGGCGTCGAGAAGGAGTACCTGGCCGAGCTCGAGCGCGATCCCTCACCGGCTTCGGTGCGCGCGCTGCGCGAGGGCGTGGAGCTCGACGACGGCCCGACCGCGCCGGCCAAGGTGGCCGCGGTCCCGCCGCGCGGGCTCCGCATCACCATCCACGAGGGCCGCAACCGCCAGGTTCGCCGGATGTGCGCCGCGGTGGGCTGCCCGGTCGTGCGGCTGGTGCGGACGCGCATCGGGCCGGTGGCCGACCGGGGTCTGAAGCCGGGATCATGGCGGCCGCTCACGCTGGCCGAGGTTCGGGGCTTGCAGGAGGCGGCGTCCACGTAGCCGCACCCAACTAGATTCGACGCCCGTGCCGGCCGTCCGAGCCCTGCGCGGCGCGACCACGGTCGACGCCGACACCGCCGAACAGGTGAAGGATCGCGTCGGCGCGCTCGTGCGGGAGATGCTCGACCGCAACGGGGTCGACCACGACGACATCATCAGCATCCTGTTCACGGCGACCGAGGACATCACCTCGGTGTTCCCGGCGACCGCCGCCCGGGTCGTCGGGCTGGGCGACGTCCCGTTGATCTGCGCGCGGGAGCTGTCGATCGACGGTGGCACGCCGCGCTGCATCCGGGTGCTCATGCACCTCACCACCGACCGCAGCCGGGCCGAGCTGCGCCACGTCTACCTCGAAGGCGCCAAGGGCCTCCGCGATGACCTCCCCGGGTAGGGCGGCGGTCGTCGGCACCGGCTTGATCGGCGGGTCGATCGGGTTGGCGCTGCGGGCGCGGGGCTGGCACGTCACCGGCACCGACCGCGACGAGCAACGGGCCGCCCGGGCCCTCGAGCTCGGCGCGCTCGACACCGTGGGCGTCGACCCGTCGGCCGACGTGACGTTCGTGGCGACGCCGGTCGGCGCCGTGGTGGCCGAGGTCCGGCGGGCCCTCGAGGAGACCGAGGGCGCGGTCACCGACGTCGGCGGCGTCAAGGGCACGATCGTGCGCCAGCTGCCCGACCCGCGCTTCGTCGGGGGTCATCCGATGGCCGGCTCCGAGCAGGAGGGGGTCGACGGCGCCGACGCGTCGCTCTTCGAGGGCGCGACGTGGGTCCTCACACCGACCGTCGACACCGATGCCGCGGCCTTCACGCGGGTGCGGTCGCTCGTCACCGACCTCGGCGCCGAGGTCATCGCGCTCGCGCCCGAGCAGCACGACGCGCTGGTCGCGGTGGTGTCGCACGTGCCGCACCTGACCGCGGCCACCCTGATGGGCCTGGCCGCCGAGGGGGCCGAAGCGCACACCGCGCTGCTGCGGCTCGCGGCCGGCGGCTTCCGCGACATGACCCGCGTGGCCGCCGGGCACCCGGGCATCTGGCCGGACATCTGCGAGGAGAACCGCGAGGCGATCGTCGCCGCGCTGGACAACCTCACTGCGGCGCTCGGCGAGACGCGCGCGCTGGTCGCGGGCGGCGACCGCGACGGCCTGCTGCGGCGGCTCGAGGCGGCGCGGTCGGCGCGCGTCAACCTGCCGGCCCGGGTCATCCGCCCGGAGGACCTGGCCGAGATGCGCGTCCCGGTGCCCGACCGCCCCGGAGTCCTCGCCGAGGTCACCACGCTGGCCAGCGAGGTGGGCGTGAACATCATCGACATCGAGATCGCCCATTCGGCCGAGGGTGGGCGCGGCGTGCTCGTGCTCGTGGTCGACGCCGCCCAGGTCGACCTGGTTCGCGACGCGCTCGTGGCACGCGGCTACCGGCCGTCGGTGCAGCTGCTGTCATGAGGATCCCTGGTCCCCGCCGCGTCACCGGCCGGCTGCGGCCGCCGGGCGACAAGTCGGTCTCGCACCGGGCGCTGCTCCTCGGCGCACTGGCCGACGGGACGTCGACGATCAGTGGCCTCTCCGACGGCGACGACGTGGCCCGCACGGCGCGCGCCGTCTCGGCGCTCGGCGCGCGGATCGACGGCCCGCGCATCACCGGCGGCCGCGACCGGCTGCACGCGCCGGCCGACGTCGTCGACTGCGGAAACTCGGGCACCGCCATCCGGCTGCTGGCCGGCGTGAGCGCGTCGTTGCCGTTCCGGACGGTGCTCGACGGCGACGGATCGGTCCGCACGCGGCCGATGGGTCGCGTCACCGAGCCGCTGGCGGTGATGGGCGCGCGCATCGACAGCGACTACGCGCCGCTGACGATCGACGGCGGCGGACTGCACGGCATCGACTACACGCCGCGGGTGCCGAGCGCGCAGGTGAAGTCGGCCATCCTCCTCGCCGGGCTGGGGGCCGAGGGTGACACCGTCGTGCGCGAGCCGGTGCCGACGCGCGCCCACACCGAGGAGCTGCTCGCCCTCTGCGGCGCCGACATCGAGGTCGGGCCGGGCGTGGCGCGGGTGCGGGCGTCCAAGCTGGCGCCGTTCGCGCTCGACATCCCGGGCGACCCGTCGCAGGCGGCGTTCTGGATCGTGGCCGCGTGCCTGGCACCGGGCAGTGATCTCACCGTCGCCCCGATCTACGTCGGCCCGGCCCGCACGGCATTCATCGACGTCCTGCTGCGCATGGGCGCGGACCTCGAGATCGGCCCAGGCACGGTGCGGGCCCGGTATTCGGCGCTGCACCCCACCGACATCGGCGGCGCCGAGGTCCCCGGCCTGATCGACGAGATCCCGGTGCTGGCGGTGGCGGCGGCGATGGCCGACGGCATCAGTGTCGTACGCGACGCGGCCGAGCTCCGGGTGAAGGAGAGTGATCGCATCGAGGCGACGGTCGCGATGCTGCAGGCGTTCGGCGTGGTCGCCGAGCCGACTGCCGACGGCCTGGCGGTAAACGGCACGGGTGTGCTCACCGGCGGCGGCGTGGTCGACAGTCGCGGCGACCACCGCATCGCGATGGCCGCCGCGGTCGCCGGCCTGGTCGCCGACGGCGGGGTCACCATCGAGGGCTGGGAGTCGGTGGCGACGAGTTACCCGGGCTTCGAGGAGGATCTGCGGCGATGCGCGTCATAGCGATCGACGGGCCGGCCGGGTCGGGCAAGTCGACGGTGGCGCGCGGCGTCGCCGCGGCGTTGGGCCTGGCCGAGCTGGACACTGGCGCGATGTACCGGGCGGTCACGCTGGCCGCGCTGCGCGGCCGCGTTCCGCTCGACGACGGCCCGGCGCTCGGCGAGGTGGCCCGCACCATCCGCCTCGACATCGGCGACCGGATCGTGCTCGACGGCGATGATGTCAGCGAGGAGATCCGCGGCGCCGAGGTGTCGGGCGTCGTCAGCGTGGTGGCGGCTCACGCGGAGGTGCGCACGGAGATGGTGCGCCGGCAGCGCGATTGGGTCGCGGGCCACGGCGGGGGAGTGGTCGAAGGTCGCGACATCGGCACCGTCGTGTTCCCCGACGCCGCCCTCAAGGTGTTCCTCACCGCGTCCGAGGAGGAGCGGGCGCGCCGCCGCAAGGTCGAGGGCTCCGACGAGGGCGCGGCCGCGCTGGCCCGCCGCGACCGGCTCGACTCCACGCGCCCGACGTCGCCGTTGAAGCCGGCCGACGACGCGGTGGTGATCGACTCCACCGGGCGCACCGCGGCCGCGGTCATCGCCGACGTGGTGGCCCGGGCGTGATCCTCTACCGCGTCGTCCGCAACCTGCTGCTCCTGATCAACAAGGCGGCGTTCCGCGTCACCGTCGAAGGCAAGGAGCACATTCCGGCCGACGGGGCGTTCGTCCTGGCGCCGGTGCACCGGTCCTTCCTCGACTTCGCGCTCGTCTCGGCGGTGACACCACGGCGCATGCGCTACATGGGCAAGGACTCGCTCTGGAAGTTCAAGCCCCTCGGGTGGTTCATCTCGACGCTCGGCGCCTTCCCCGTGCACCGCGGGGCGGCCGACCGCGAGGCGTTGCGCCGGAGCATCGAGGTCGTCGAAGCGGGCGAGCCGCTCGTCATCTTTCCCGAGGGCACGCGGCGATCCGGCCCGGTGGTCGACGACCTGTTCGAGGGCGCGGCGTACGTGGCCGCCCGCGCGGGTGTGCCGATCGTGCCGGTCGGCATCGGCGGATCCGAAGCCGCGCAGGCCAAGGGCAAGCGGCTCCCGCGCCCGACCAAGGTGCACATCGTGGTCGGCCGGCCGATCCCGCCACCGGCGACGCGGCAGCGCAAGGTGGTGCACGCCGCGACCGAGCAGCTCCGAGCCGAGGTCCAGCGCCTGTTCGACCAGGCGCAAGCGGCCGTCACCAACGGTTGAAAGTTGACTAGACCGATCGAATGATCACCCAGTCGGTGGATTCGATGGCCGATAGTGGTGGTGTGGAGGGGGAGTTCGAGGTCTACCAGGACGTGGTGATCATGGCCGTCGAGGTCGGCGCGGCCGAGATCACCGTCGACATCTACGGTGGCGACGGCGGCATCTGCGGCGCGGTCACTTACGAGATCCCCGACCAGCAGACGCGCAGCCGGCGAGCGGCGACGCTGCAGCAGTGGTGCGACGACATGACGCCGCTCGCGTATGTCCGCCGCGGCGACTCGGTGGCGCTGCTCGACGAGCAGGCGCTGTTCGCCGGCGCCATGGACAACGCCTAGAAGAGCTTGGCGGCGCCGAACACCTTTCGCACCAGCGGCTCGAAGTGCTCGAGCGGCCGCGTGTCGTAGTCGGGATCGAACGCGATCTGGTCCCAGTCGTCGGCGAAGCGCTCGGCCAGCGCGAACTCGTCCGCCGTCAGCGTGTCCCGGTGCTGCTCGCGCGCATCGGGGTCGCCGCCGAAGTGGTGGTAGTAGTGCCGGCCCTGGAAGTCCTGGTGCACGAGGATCATCTTGTAGACCTCGTCGCGCACGTATGGCTTGAGGATCTCGGCCGCGATCCTCGGATGGTTGGGCACGCTGATCGCCTTGCCGATGTCGTGGCACAGCGCCGCGAGCACGACCTCCTCGTCGGCGCCGGCCCGCTCGGCGAGCGTCGCCGTCTGCAGGCAGTGCGTCAGCTGATCGGTGGCGAAGCCGTCGACGACATCCGACAGTGACCGCAGCAGCATCAGGACCCGTTCGGCGACCCGGGCCTGGCGGGTGGCGGTCTCGGCGCCGATGACCGCCCACTGCTCGGCGGTCGACTCGTCCATCCTCGTGAAGGTCTGCGTCATGGCCCTCCATGGTAGAGTGTCGTGCTCTCCGGTTCTCCGGGTGATGCCGGGCTGACGGGAAGTTGCGAAGTCCCTTACGCCTTCCCCTTCCTTTCACAGCTCAGGAGTCTTCGTTGTCCCCCTCGTTCTCCGATCTCGGCGTTGCCGAGGATCTCACCGCGCGGCTCGCCGCGCACCACATCACCACTCCCTTCCCGATCCAGGCCGACGCCATCCCGGCCGCGCTCGCCGGACGCGATGTCTGCGGCCGGGCCCCCACCGGGTCGGGCAAGACGCTCGCCTTCGGGCTGCCGATCGCGCAGCTCGTGCGGCGGGCCGGGCCCAAGCGCCCGAAGGCGCTCGTGCTGGCGCCGACGCGTGAGCTGGCCGGCCAGATCCACACCGAGCTGGCACCGCTGCTCGCGTTGCGGGGCCGGCGAGCCGCCGCGATCTACGGCGGCATGCCGTTCGCGCCCCAGCTCAAGCTGATCCGCAAGGGCGTCGACGTGCTCATCGCCTGCCCCGGCCGGCTGGCCGACCTCGTCAACCGCGGCGACGTCATCCTCGACAACGTCGAGATCGTCGTGGTCGACGAAGCCGACCGCATGGCCGACATGGGCTTCCTGCCCGAGGTCCGCCGGCTCCTCGATCGGGTCCGGCCCGACCGCCAGACACTGCTCTTCTCGGCGACCCTCGACGGCGACGTGGACGTCATCATCCGCAACTACCAGCGCGATCCCGTCCGCTGCGACGTCGCCGCCGAGCAGGCCGACCTCGACCTCGTCCAGCACCGCTTCGTCACCACCAGCCGCGACCGGCGGCTGCGCATGACGGTCGACCTGGTCAACGAGCACGGCGCCACCGTGGTGTTCTGCCGCACCAAGCGGGGCGCCGACCGCGTCGCCGACCAGCTCTCGCGGGCCGGCGTCGCCGCGGTCGCCATCCACGGTGACTTGTCGCAACGCCAGCGCGAGCGGGCGTTGGCATCGTTCGCGGCCCGCAAGGTGTCGGCGCTCGTCGCCACCGATGTCGCGGCGCGCGGCATCCACGTCGACGACGTCGGCTGCGTCGTGCACTACGACATCCCGACCGACGCCAAGGACTACGTCCACCGTTCGGGCCGCACCGGCCGAGCCGGCGCCAAGGGCGTCGTGATCGCGCTGGTCGTCGAGGACGAGCACGCCAAGGCCCGGACGCTGCAACGCGCCCTCGGCATGGCGGTGCAGGCGGCGGCCGCCGCCCCGCAGCGACCCACGTCCCGGCGACCGCCTACGGCGGGCCGGCCACCTCGGGCGCGGCGTCAGTCAGGGCGGCCAGCACGTCGCTCGCCGCGATAGCGCGATCGTCGGCCAGCGAGCCCGCGGGCAACAGCTCGCGCAACTCGCGCGGCGGGGGGAAGTACTCGTCCTCGCCGGTGGCCGCCACCAGCTCCACCCCATGCACCGGACCGAGCCGCGCGATCACCGCGTCGACCAGCTCCTCGGGCGCCGACGCGCCCGCCGTCACCCCCACCACACCCCACAGGTCGTCGGGCACCTCGTCCGGCCCGTTCACTCGGTGCACGCGCCGGCAGCCAGCGGCTCGCGCCACCTTCTTGAGGGCCACGGTGTTGGACGAGTTGGCCGACCCGATCACGACGATGGCGTCGGCCCGCGTCGCGATCGCGGTGAGCGCGTCCTGCCGGTTGGTCGTGGCGAAGCACAGGTCGCTGCGGCCCGGCATCCACAACTCGGGGAATCGGGCGCGGGTCGCGTCGAGCACGTCGGCCCAGTCGTGCTGACTCAGCGTCGTCTGGGCCAGCAGGGCGACCGGTCGACCGGGTTCGGGGAGCGCGGCGACGTCGGCCTCCGACTCGACCAGGTGGATCGAGTCGGGCGCCACCGCCATCGTGCCGACCGCCTCGTCGTGGCCCTCGTGGCCGACGTAGACGATCGAGTACCCCTTGCCGGCCCGCACCTTCACCTCGTGGTGCACCTTGGTGACGAGCGGGCAGACCGCGTCCACGACCACACCGCCGTTCGCCCGCGCCGCCGCCACCACCTCGGGAGCCGAGCCGTGGGCGCTCAGCATCAGTGGCGCGCCCGCCGGCACGTCGGTCACGTCGTCCACGAACACCACGCCCAGCCGCCGGAACCGGTCGACCACGAGCTGGTTGTGCACGATCTCGTGGTAGCAGTAGACGGGCGGCTCGAAGACCCGCACCATCCACGCCAGCGCCTTGATCGCCATTTCGACGCCCGCGCAGAAGCCGCGGGGCGCGGCCAGCAACACGCGTTCCACCGAGATCGGGGCGGGCATCGCTTCGAGGCTACCTATCCTGTGGGGATGTCCCTGCCCCGAGTCGTCGCCGTCGCGCCTGCGTCGCCGGCGGCCCGAGCCGGCCTGGCACCGGGCGACGAGATCATCTCGATGAACGGCAGCCGGCCCCGCGACGTCATCGAGTGGCAGCTCCTGGCCGACGAGGCCGACCCGGTGCTGGAGGTGCGTCGGGGCGGCCTCGAGATCGACGTTACCGTCGACAAGCGCGAGGGCGAGCCCCTCGGCGCCGAGGTGTCCAGCGCGGTCTTCGATCGGGTGCGGACCTGCGACAACCACTGCGAGTTCTGTTTCATCTACCAGCTGCCGCCCGGCCTGCGGAAGAGCCTCTACCTGAAGGACGACGACTACCGGCTCTCGTTCCTCTACGGCAACTACACCACGCTCACCCGCTTCACCGAGCTCGACCTCGAGCGCGTCATCACCGAACGGCTGTCGCCCATCAACGTCAGCATCCACTCGACCGATCCCGACCTGCGGGCCCGGATGCTTCGCAACCGCCGTGGCGCGACGAGTCTGCGGTGGCTGCGGGCGCTGCTCGATGCCGGCATCGCCGTGCACGGGCAGGTGGTCGTCTGCCCCGACGTCAACGACGGCGCCGCGCTCGACGACACCCTCGCCGGAGTGCTCGACGAGTTCCCCGAGCTGGCGACCCTGTGCGTGGTGCCCCTCGGTGTCAGCAAGTGGTCGACCGAGCCGTCGCTGCGCCCCCACACCCGCGACGAGGCGGTCGCCGTCATCGACGCCGTCGAGGACTGGCAGGGCGTGTACCTGGCCGCGTTGGGCCGGCGGGTCGCGTTCTGCGCCGACGAGTACTACCTCCTCGCCGGTCGTGACTTCCCCGACGCCGACGCGTACGAAGGCTTCCCGATGCACGAGGACGGCATCGGGATGGCGCGGGCCTTCACGTCCGAGATGCTCGGACAGACCGACGAGCCGATCGCGGTCGCGCCCGGCTTCTTCGCGTGGGTCGAAGGCGCGCCGGCCACCGGCTACCGCGCGCCGCGCGCCGCCGGCAGCGTCACCCTGATGCCGCGCTCGGGCGCGCCAGTCGCCGTCCTCACCGGCGAGTACGGCGCCCGCGTCATCACGCCGCTCCTCGGCGACGCCGCGCGGGTCGTCGTGGTGCCCAACGAGTTCTTCGGCGGCAACGTCGCCGTTGCCGGGTTGATGGTGGGTGAGGACATCGCTCGCGTCCTCGAGCGCGAGCCCGAAGGCCACCGGTACCTCCTGCCGGACGTGTGCCTGTCGAACGGCGTGTTCCTCGACGGCACCTCGCCCGCCGAGCTCCCGCGCCCGGTCGAGGTCGTGCCGACCGACGGCGTCTCGCTCCGCCGAGCGCTCGGCCGGTAGATGGCGCTGCCGGTGGTGGCCATCGTGGGCCGCCCGAACGTCGGGAAGTCGACCCTGCTCAACCGGATCGTCGGTCGCCGCGAGGCCATCGTCGAGGAGAAGCCCGGCGTGACGCGCGACCGCAAAGAGGTCGAGGCCGACTGGCAGGGCCGCGAGTTCCTCGTCGTCGACACCGGCGGCTGGCTGGCCGGCGGCTCCTCCGTCGGCGACGAGATGCTCGACGCCCGGGTGAGCCTGCAGGCGGAACGGGCGATGGCCCAGGCCGATGTCGTCCTGCTCGTCGTCGATGTCACCGTCGGCGTCACCGAGGAGGACGACCGCGTCGCCAACATGCTGCGACGGGCCAAGACCCCGACGCTGCTCGTCGTCAACAAGGTCGACGGAGACACGCGCGACGCCGACGTGTGGGCGTTCGCGTCCCTCGGCCTCGGCGATCCGCATCCCGTCAGCGCGCTCCATGGTCGGCTCACCGGCGACATGCTCGACGCGCTGGTGGCGCACCTGCCGGACGATCATCACCAGGAACCCGAGCAGGCGACGCCAACCGCGCCGGCGGTGTCGATCGTCGGCCGGCCGAACGTGGGGAAGTCGACGCTCTTCAACCGGCTCATCGGCGACGAGCGGTCGGTTGTCCACGACATGCCCGGCACGACGCGCGACGCCATCGACACCATGGTCGACACGCCCGACGGACCGATCCGCTTCGTCGACACCGCCGGCATGCGGCGCAAGAGCCGGGTCGACGAGCCGGCCGAGTACTACTCGCTCGTCCGCGCGTTGCAGGCGATCGATCGGGCCGACGCCGCGGTGCTCGTCATCGACGCGACCGAAGGCGTCACCCACCAGGATCAGCGGCTGGCCGAGCGCATCGACGCCGCCGGCTCGCCCATCGTCGTGCTGCTCAACAAGTGGGAGTTGCTCGACGCCGAGCAGCGGGCCGACGTCCGGGATCAGGTGGAAGATCGCCTGGCCTTCCTCGGCTACGCACCAGTCCTCAAGGGCAGCGCGCTCACCGGGAAGGGCGTCCACAAGCTGTTGCCGGCGCTGCGCGAAGCGATCGAGGCCTACCACCGGCGTGTTCCCACTCGTGAATTGAACCTGTTGCTCCAAGCGGCCCAGTCCGCGCATCCGGCCCCGTCGCGTGTGTTGTACGCCACGCAGGGCGCGACCGACCCGCCCACCTTCACCTTGTTCGCCAACCGGCCGCTCCCGGCGACGTACCTGCGGTACCTGGAGCGACGGATCCGGGAACACTTCGACTTCGGACCCACGCCGCTCAAGCTGCGCGTACGGCGACGGTCCGGGTAACCCCTACCATTCTCGCCATGCTGGATCGGCCGATCCTGGTGCCCGTCTCGATCGGGTGCGTCCTCGGCGCCGTGGTGTGGAGTCGCTCGGCCCGTCGCCTGCACCGGGCCTGGGCTCGGATCGACGACGGCAGCAACGACATCGCCTCGGACCTGGCGCGGTCGGCGTTCCGCAAGGAGCTGCACACCACGCTGCTCTACGCCATCGGCGCGATCGCCACTGGCGTCGGCGCGTGGCGCGCCGACTACGCCACCGATGCGGTGCTGCTGCTGCTCATCATCCCGGTCGCGATCACCCTTCGCTACGGCCACCGGTTCTTGCAGGAAGCGGCGCTGGCCGAGCAGCGCGCCGGGCTCGAGCGGCGGGCCGAGCAGGTGCTCAGCCAGGACGACCTCGCCCCCAAGCGGTGGGCGGCGCGCCTCGCACCCGACGAGCTGCCGGCGTTCGAGGGATTCGAGGTCGGCCGCGTGTACGAGGCAGGTACCGGGCTCATGGCCGGCGACTTCTACGACCTCTTCCGCACCCACCCGCAGCGGCTCGTCGCGGTGATCGGCGACGTGAGCGGGCACGGCATCGAACCGTCGATCACCGCGTTCCAGGTGAAGTACCTGCTCCGCATGTTCCTCAAGCAGTACCGCGACCCCGGCCAGGCGCTCGAGGAGCTGAACACCCAGATCTCGGCCGAGACCAAGCCCGAGGAGTTCGTGTCGCTGGTCGTTGCCGTCTTCGACCAGGGCGCGGGCACCCTGCGCGTCGCGTCCGCCGGGCACCCGCCCGCCTGGCTCTGGCACGACGGCGAGGTCGCGCCGCTGCGCGCCACCGGCCCGCTGCTCACCCTCGATCCGAAGGCGAGCTACAGCAGCCGCGAGATCCCGCTCGACGTGGGCGACCTGCTGCTGCTCTACACCGATGGGCTGGCCGAGGCCCGCTCCGGCGAATCGCTGTTCGGCGAGGATCGCATCGCCAGCTTCCTCCGGCGCGACCCCGGCGTCGACGCCGACGTGCTCTGCAAGTCGCTGCTCGAATCGGCCCGCGACTTCGCCGACGCGCCGCTCTCGGACGACGTGGCCATCCTCGCCGTCCGGCGCACGTAGATGGCGATCCGCCGGCAAGCGGCCCGCGTGGTGCTGCTCGACGATGACGGCCGCGTGTTCCTGCAGCATGCCAAGGATCCGATGGACCACACCAAGGACCCATGGTGGGAGCTGCCGGGCGGCGGCATCCATCACGGCGAGACCACCGGCGATGCCGCGGGCCGCGAGCTGTACGAGGAGACGGGTATCAAGGACTTCGAGATGGGTCCGGTGGTCTGGAAGCGTCACACGACGTTCACTTTCGGCGGGTGGCACTTCGACCAGGACGAGCTGATCCACGTTGCCTGGCTGCGCGGTCCTGCCGTCTACCAGCCCACCGGCCTCGAGATGCTCGAGGCAGCGGCTTTTCTCGAGCCGCGGTGGTGGACCGTCGACGAGCTGCTGGTGTCGACGGTGCAACTCTGGCCGAGCCGCATGCGCGACCACCTGCCGTCGCTCGTTGCCGGGGAGATGCCGGCCGAGCCGATCGACGTGGGCCACTAAGTGGCCGACATCGACATCCGCGAGGTCGGTCCACGCGACGGCCTGCAGATCGAAGCGCCCCTTCCCGTCGATGCGCGCGTGCGGCTGATCGAAGCGCTGCTCGATGCCGGCCTCCACCACATCGAAGTCGGCTCGTTCGTCTCGCCGCAGGCGGTGCCGGCGATGGCCGACACCGGCGCGGTCGTCGCCGCCCTCGGGCCGCGTGCCGGTGTGCGGATGGTTGCCCTGGTGCCGAACCGCAAAGGCGCCGAGCTCGCGACCGACGCCGGCCTCACCGACCTGTCCGTCACCGTCTCGGCGTCGCCGGCCTACAACGAGAAGAACGTTGGCATGTCGATCCTCGAGTCGATCGCGCAGGTCGCCCAGATCGTGTCGATCGGCCCCGCGTCGGTCGACGCCGTGGTCTCCTGCGCGTTCGGCTCTCCCGACGAAGGCGACATCGCGCCAACGGTGGTCGCGGCGCTGGCCGACCGGCTCCTCGATGCCGGTGCCACCTCGCTCACCTACGCCGACACCACCGGCATGGCCACGCCCCGCCGCGTCGACGACCTGCTGGCCGAGACCGGTCCGGCCGTCGGGCTCCACTTCCACGAGACGCGCGGCACCGGCCTGGTGAACGCCTATGCCGCGCTGCTCGCCGGCGTGCGCCGGTTCGACACGTCGATCGGCGGCCTCGGCGGCTCGCCCTTCGCCGATGGGGCGGCCGGGAACCTCGCCACCGAGGACCTCGTCCACCTGCTCGACGACCTGGGCCGTTCCACCGGTGTCGACCTCGACCGTCTGCTGGCCGCATCCGAGCTGGCGGCGTCGCTCGTCGGTCATTCGGTGCCCAGCCGCGTCGCGGCCGCCGGTCCGCGGTTGCCGTTGCCGTCGCGCTCGCGTCTCGCCTGAGGGCGCCCCGTGCCCTGGTGTGAGACCTGCAGCCGGTTCTGGAACCCGCCGTCGATGAACGAGGACGGCTCGTGCCCGACCTGCGGCAACGTGATCGCGAAGCCACACGACGAAGCGCTGCGCGCGCCGTGGCACTTCAAGTTGCTCCTTGCCGCGTTGATCCTCTACCTCGGCTACCGCCTGTACCAAGGCATCGCCTGGCTGGCCCATCACGTGTGATCGCTTCGCAGTCGGAATGCCGGCCGTGAAGTCGAGTTGCGGGCGCGCTCGACTGTGTCGAACGAAGTCGACATCGGTGTCCGCGTGTCCTCTCACGGCGGTGACCCCCGCGGTCCGCCACCGCCCCTGAGCAGTCCCATCCGCCGGTCCCGCTCCGTCTTCTCGACGTGGTGGTACCAGCACTTCCACTCGATGTTGCCGGCCGACCAGGCGCCGCCGTTGGCCCGCGGGTCGATGTGGTCGCGCTCGAGGTAGTAGCGGCGATCGCAGC
>JAODBK010000046.1 GCA_025463925.1 Acidimicrobiales bacterium
CTTCGTCCAGGCAACGCGGGACCACCTGGCGCGGATCGGTGATGCCGTGCACCCGAGCAACGCCCGACGAGCGCAGTGTGCGCTCGAGCAGCGTCACGTTCGTCTCCTCATCGTCGACGATCAGCACGGTGGCCTCGGCCAGCGCCGAGGGGACGGCGGTGGCGAGTGGCGGCGCCGAGCGGGGGCTCAACGATGCCGCCGTGTCGGGATCGCCGTCATCGCCCGGTCCGTCCGCCGGCCGGCGCGGCAGTTGCCACCGACGCGCGACTCGTTCGCTCGGTGATGGGCGGCAGGCATCGTGATCTCACAAGTCCCCCAATCACCCCAGACTTCGCATCGGCTCCATGTCGACTGTCGGAGGAGCTTGCGCAAAGATCAACAGATACATTCGACCTTGCGCGCGGGAACTCTTGTACTTCCTGTAGAGGTGTCTTACCGTCAGGCGATGGGCATGCGCATCGGGGAGCTCGCACGGCGGACCGGCGTCGGGGTGAGCACGCTGCGAGCCTGGGAGATCCGATTCCAATTCCTCGAGCCGGAACGGTCGCCGGCGGGGCATCGCATCTACGTCGAAGCGGATATCGATCGCGTTGATGCCGTGATTCGCCTCGTTGCCGAGGGCCTTACTCTCCCGGCCGCCATCGCACGGGTGGCGAACATGGGCACTGGGGCCCTCCCCGATGGCGAGGGCGAGGCATTGCTCTACAGCCAGATCCTCCACGCGGCCGACCAAGGCGTCTGGGTCTCCCTGAACGGACGTACCCGATACGCCAATCGGCGCATGGCGGAGCTCCTCGGCTATTCGGTCGAGGAACTCGTGGCCATGCCCGTCGTCGACTTCGTCGACTCCGAGGCGTTGCCCGCCCTCAAGGAGCGAGGCGAGCAGACTCGTGCTGGCAAGCTGCTCCATTTCACCCAGAACCTCCGCCGGGCCGACGGATCGACGTTCCTTGCCGAGATAACGACGACCCCCCTGCGCAACACCGCCGGCCGGTACCAGGGCGGAGTCGCGCTCGTGTGCGACATCACCGATCGCAACCAAGCCGACACCCACGCGCGGCTGCGGGCCACGCTGCTTGACTCGATCGGAGAAGCCGTCGCGGCCGCGACTCCGGACGCGAAGGTCGTCTACATCAATGCGGCTGCGGAGCGTCTCTTGGGCTGGCGGGCAGCCGACGTGATTGGCCGAGACGGCCGCACGCTGTTCGCCGCGCCGGAGGCATCCGAGGACGCCGAGCGCATTCACTCCTCGCTCATCAAAGGGGAGCGCTATTCGGGGAGGCTCAAGATGTCTCGTCGCGACGGCACTCGATTCGAAGCACACTTGACATCGGGGCCGGTTCTTGATGAGGAGGGCAGCCTCGTCGGTCTGGTCGCCGTCATCAGCGACCAAACCGAACGCGACCAGCTCGACCACGACCTGCAAACGCGAGAGCGACAAGCGGAAACGCTCGCATTGCTCGGCGCCCAGGCGCTCCGCCAACGCATGGACCCCGCCGTCGCCGCGACGCTGATCGTTACTGAAGCGGTAGAAGCGACCCGACGGCTGCTTGGCGCAGACCGTGCCATGGTCCTCGACCTGATCGCCGACGCCAACGAGCTCCACGCGCGTGCCGCTTCACCTCAGATCGATGAGCGGATCGTGGTCCCAGCTGGAAGTCGGTCGTTCGCGGGGTACATCGCACTCGCCCGCAAGGTCGTCATCGTCGAAAACACCGAGTACGACCGAAGATTCGACGCCTCCACACCCGCAGTCGCCCCGACCGCCTCCGCCATCGGCGCCCCGATCTTCGGGCCCGGCGGCATCGTCGGCGTGCTCACCGCCGAAAGCTCAACCCCCAACGGATTCCATCGAGTCGACGCTCATTTCATCCAAGAGATGGCGAACATCGTTGGGTTCGCTCTCCTTGACTGACCACCTGATCACGCGGCGCGACGGCGTCGACTGAGCTGCGAACGAGTCACGTCAGTCGCGCCGTCTCCTCGTCCAGCCCACCGCCACGGCCACAACACTCGCCGTGATGAGACCGAGAGGCCAAGTTCGCCGAGACTCCCCCGACCGGCGGGCACCGTCGAGCGCGCCGGAGATCCCCGAGTTCGTGCGGTTGTTCGCGGGTGGGGCGCCCGGCACGGCAGCCGGCGGATGGCTGATCGGCGAGGATGCCGCGGCCGGCACGTGCGAGCTGGTGAGCCGGTAGGAGCCCGCCCCGACTTTGACGACCGCGTAGGCGCCGTCCATGCGAACCGAGGCCACTCCGCGCGCTCGCCTGATGGCCACGCCCGCGTCCTTCACCCCGGCGACATCGCGTGCCGGGAGGCGGACAGTCGCAGACGTGTTGGGTGGGACGGTCACGTCCACCTCGAACGGAACGGTGCCCGCCGTCGGGCGGCTCCAATGCACCTCGATCGTCCCGTGGGGGGTCGGCACGCTCCCTGATGCGTAGGCCAGCACGTGGAGGGGCGGCGTCAGGTCGAACGATGCGAATCCCGGAGCGACTGGCGTGACGCCGAGGAGCGTCTGCTGGATGGCGACCAGCACGTTGGAGCTGAAGCCGTGCGACATGCTGTCGCCGTTGCCGAAGAACGAACCAAGCGGCGTGCCGCCGACAACAACGTCGTTGCCGGTCGGGTTCCATACTTCCCAGCCAAAGGTGCCACCCCGGGCCAGGATGTTCGCCCAGCCAGGTTCAGTCGCGTCGGTCAGCAGGTGCAGCATCGTCGGATCGTCACCGGCGGCCCCAAGCGCCTGGAGGAGGTCTCCGGCGAAGATCGGCGGCGTCGACATGTGTTGGCTTGCGACGTAGCGCGCCACCAAGGCGATGCGCGCCGCCGGCACGACGCCGAACTGCAGCGCGTATGCGTTGTCGGATTGGCGCGACGCCGCGTTGAGCGACGTCGGCGCAGCTGCGACCCGCGTGCCGTTCGCGTCGAGGCCGACGTCGTAGGTACCGTCAGGTGCGACGAGGCGCGTATTGATGCCTGCGGTGACGGTGGCGGCTCGGTTCTGCTGGAGCGCGAGCTCTGCTGTCGGTCGGCCGAGGGCGCGAGCCATGTCGCCAACCCGGTGAAAGACGTTCACCGCCAGCAGGTTGAGCTGGGCATCGGCCGGGAACGCGAAGGCACTCGTGTTTCCCGTCATGTTGGTGATGAGACCGTCGGCGCGATTGACGAAACTCCACAGGTGATCCGACACCTTGACGACGACCGGGTACAACATGGCGAGCGCGGCGCGGTCCCCCGTGTGCATCCAGTACTGCCAGACCCAGTCGGGGTAGACCTCGGTCCCCTCCGGGATCTCCTGGGCGCCGAGCGACGTCGGGTAGAGCTTGTTGATCGCGCCGTTGGGCCAGAAGCGCGTTTGGGACTGGGCGAACTCGAAGAGGGACTTGCGCGTCATGTTCACGTCCCCGAAGGCATCCATCGCGGTCTGGGACTCGTTGCGGCCGTCACCGAGCCACGAACCCTTCTCGCGGGTAGGCGTGTCGACGAACTGTTCTTGCATGGTGAACAGTGCGGAGTGGGCTCCGAGGTCGAACACGGCGTCGACTGTCGGATCCGAAGAGCTGAAGACGCCGGCGCGCTCGTCAGGCACCGAAGCATGGCGAGCAAAGACGATGACGTCCTTGGCTGAAAGGGCCTCGCCGGGGTCGTCGATCTGCAGGTACCGGAAGCCGAGATAGTCGAACGGCCGGAACGTCTCGGTTCCCCCGCGCTCGACATAGGAGTAGCTCATGTCGGTGTGCTGGGTGCCCCGGGTGACCGAGACGTTGCCCGACGACTGATCCAGCACGAACCCCGAATGCATGGTCACCAGGTGCCCGGGCAGCCCGTGGCGGAACGTGACGCTCGGGATGGCCGCGTACACCTTGCCGAAGTCGGCCACCACCGCCCCTGAGGGCAGCTTGTTGATGGATGCCGCATGGACGGGCTCGTACACGATCCGAGTCCGGACGGATATCAGGTGGCTCCACGGAGCGACCGGATGCGGGCCGATGACGGTCGCCGGCGTCCACGCGGCTGCGAGATAGCCCGGCCGGTCCCAACCAAGCGGCTGGGCCGGGCCGTTTATGTTCTCCGTGTAGTCGACCGGGTCTCCCTCCTCGTCGCGCTGGGTTCCCGGGAGCCAGGCGCCGGGCAGGACCCGCCACGTACCGTCGGTCGTGATGACCTCGGACGACCCGTCTCGATGCAGGACGGAAATGTGCGCGATCACGCCAGGCGTGCCGGCCGCCCGGCCCTTCCCGGGTCCCTGCCAGTTGTAGATGATGCCGAATGCGTTGGCTACGCCCGCGCGAACGAGCCCGGTGATGTCTTGGGTCTCGTAGTACTGCGAGTCGGGGAACTGGTAGGCCTGACCCTTGCCGGCCAAGGCGCCGTTGACGTACAGCTCGTATTGCTGGTCGGCGGAGATGTAAGCGCGAGCCCGCACGATGGGCGAGCCGCTCAGCTTCGTCTCCTTGCGGACGTAGCTGTACTCGTCCTTGTTCTCCCAGACGCCGAAACCGTTCTGCAGCGCGAAGCTGTCGGCCGAGTCGCTGGGCTCGACCGTCAGCCGCTTGATCCAGTCGGCGTGCCAGTCTCCGTCGCGCAGGCCCGTGTCGAAGGTCGCGGTGGGGGCCATCGGCCCCGAGTTCCCCGACCTGTCCCATGTCTGCACCGTCCACTGGTAGGTGGTGTCGGCCGCCAGCGCCGGCCCGCCGTAGGGGACGAACGCTTGGGTTGCTGACGGGACCTTGCCCGAGTCCCAGACTGCTGGCGCGCTCCCTCGGCTCGTGCCAGCCAGGACCGGACGCGACACCAAGATTCGGTACGCGCTCTGGACCGCACCACGGCGGCTGTCATTGACGTGCCAGCCGAAAAAGATGTCGCGCTGATCGAGCCCGACTGGTGCGGCCAAGTCGTCCACCGTCAGGGCCACCGGCACCCCGGGCCCCATGGGCGCCGTCGCCGCGCCCGCCTCGACTCGGGGCGCGATCAGCGCCAACCCGGCGACGAGTGCTGTGCCGATCCAAAGGGTTCCGCTCCCCAGCGGCCGAGCACCCATGTATGCCAAATGTGACAGGTGCCACCCGGTCTTGTCACGCCGACCGCGCCCACCCATCTCGGCGAGAGCGTCCGGTCGACCTATCGTTCGAGCATGCTCGAGGAGATCGCCCGGAACAAGCGGCGCAGCGTGTTCGTGATCTTGTCGTTCGTTCTGGTGTGGGTGGGGATCGGCGCCTTGCTTGGTGCGCTCCTCGGGGCGAGCTCGGGCTCGCCAGCCTCGGCCGTGGCGACCGGCATCACCATCGCGGCGATCGTCGCGTTGTTGGCGTCGGTGTACGCGTGGACGTCGGGCGCTCGCCTCGTGCTCAAGGTGTCGGGCGCTCGCCCGGCCGATCCGAACCAGTTCCAGCAGCTCCACAACGTGGTCGAGGAAATGGCGATCAGTGCCGGGCTGCCCAAGCCCAGCGTGTACGTGATCGACGACCCATCTCCCAACGCGTTCGCGACGGGCGTCAGCCCCAACAAGGCGGCGATCACCGCGACGACCGGGCTGCTGCAGATCATGAACCGCGACGAGCTCGAGGGCGTGGTCAGTCACGAGATGAGCCACATCAAGAACTACGACGTACGCCTCATCCTTGTCGTGAGCACGCTCATCGGCTTGGCGGGTCTGCTCGCGAGCCTGGTGTGGCGATCCGCCTTCTTCATGAGACCCCGGGGTCGGGACGGCCAGCAAATCACGCTCCTGATCTTCGCGGCTGGGATCTTGTTGACCGTCGTGGCGTTCGTCGTGGGTCCGCTGATCCGGTTTGCGCTGTCGCGTTCGCGCGAGGAGTTGGCCGACGTCAGCGGCGCCAAGCTGACGCGGAACCCCGCCGGCCTCATCCACGCGTTACAGAAACTGGAGCAGAACGACAAGCCGTTCGCCGGGTTCAACCACGCGACCGCGGCGATGTGCATCGACGACCCGTTGCAGCACCACGAAGGCTTGGCCCACCGCCTGTTCGACACGCACCCCCCGCTCGAAGAACGCATCGCCATCCTCCAGAGGATCGCGCAAGGCCAATCGGCGTAATCGCCCGGGGCGGTCGATCATCGCGACCGCGGCGACAGCTGAGGTGGTCTGTTCCCGGCCCGGTGTCATGCGTACCGGGAGGCACGCGTTGGCGGAGCGCGGTCTCATCGACCAGCGGCCCAGCTGGAAGATGGACGGCACCTAGCGGTTCGCGCGGTCCGCTGCCCGTGCCGAGAACCAGCCCTTGCCGATGGACCACACTTGCCGATCGAGCTCCATGGTCAGCGCTTGGGCGTGCGATTCGAGCCGAGTCACCCGCTTCAGCGTCTGCTTGGTCATGGCAACGAGCTCGGGCGGATAGCCGGCGACCTTGTGGCCAAGTTCCAATGCCGCGGTCAGAAGGTCATCGTTCTCGACGCATTGCCAGACGAGGCCTACCCGTTCGGCCTCCTCACCCGACACCGGGACTCCGAACAACAGGAGCGCGTTTGCGGTTGGCTCGCCAACGGTCCGTTGCAGCATCCAGCTTGCGCCGCCGCCGGGATGGATGCCGATGTCCAAGAAGCGAGTGTCGAACACGGCACCACGGCCACAGATCCGTAGGTCGCAACACAGCGCCAAGTTGACCCCGGCGCCGATTGCCGGACCATTCACGGCTGCAATCGTGGGCAACTTGGACCGCCGCACCCGAAGGAAGCCTTCGTAAATGGCGCGCAGCTTGGTGTCATCCGCGTCGGCCAAGTCGCCGAGGTCGGCCCCGGCACAGAATGCCGGTGGCCGGCCGGTGATGACGACAGCACGGACGTCACCTCGTTCGAGCTCATCGAAGGCAGTCGTCAGGTCAGCGCCCATCTCTAGCGAGATCGCGTTGCGCCGACGCTCGTCGACGAGCGTGATGACCGCGACTCGGGCCTCATCGACCGAGACATCGACATGTGACATGCGCGCTCCTCTTCCTCGTGGTTCGTGTTGCACTTCAGACCGGCGGAGGTGAACCGCGAGGGAGTCCCACTGAGTGGCTCGTGTACTTGTGGTTCTCGAGTCGTCTCCGGCCAATGTGACCCGCGGCGCGAACGGCCGGGCGGTCAATGGGGCCTGGGCCAGACCTGTATCGGACTGGCGACGACTCCTGTGGGCCCCTTCGACGAACGAGGCTCGACCCTGAGGAACCCTCGAGCAGGGAGTGATGAACCGAATCCGAGCCGCGCCGCCCTGCCGTCAGGCCAGAGCGCTGGCAGCGACGTTCCGGATTTCGTCGGAGATGGCGGACACCATGTCGGCCGTCGTCGATGTGCCGCCTAGATCGACCGTGAGCACATTGCCGGTCGACAGGACGCGCCGGACCGCCTGCTCGAGCAGGTCGGCGGCGCGGATGGCGATCGGGTCATCGAAGCGCTCGCCGAGGAACTCCAGCATGAGCTTGCCAGCCATGATCTGTGAGATCGGATTGACAGTGCCTTTGCCGGTCTTGCCCGGTGCGGTGCCGTGGATCGGCTCGAAGTATCCCGTTGAGTCGCCGATGTTGCCGCGTCCGGCGAGCCCGACCGAGCCGCAGACCTCAGCGAACAAGTCCGTCATGATCGAGCCCCACTCGTTCGGCGTGATGATCACGTCGTACTGCTCTGGGTTGGCGATGATCGTGCCGGCGAACGCGTCGACCTTTCGCACCCAGAACTCGACATCGGGGTAGTCCTCAGCAACCTCTTCACAGCTCTTGATGAAGAGCTTGTCGCTGTTGATCCCGACGGGATACGCGCAGACCGCCACCTTCTTGCGTCGTCGTCTTGCCATGTCGAACCCGACGCGAGCGATGCGCTGGGCAGCGCCGCGGGTGATGAAGCGGAAGTCGACGGTCATGTCCTCGGACGGGTACACGGAATGCATCGCGAACAACCCTTCGGAATTGTCACGGACGAGCGCAACGTCGATGTTCGGACGCAGCGCCGTCGGCACCCCGGCGTATGAGCGGAGTTCGTTCACATTGGCGTAGGCCTTCAGTTCCTTGCGCAGCATCAAGCTGACGGGAACGGTTTCCTTGGCCTTGGCCGAGGCGGTTGGCGCTTTGAACGCAATACCGATCTCGAGGATCGTCTTGAGCGCGTCCTCCGGCATCGAGGTGCCGTACTTCGGGTAGCAATGCGCCCCTGCCTCGACGGGGACGAAGTCGATCGTCGGCCCCTGGTTCGCTTCGAACAAGACACCGAGTACGGCCATTGCCGCGTCGGCCATCTCCGGGCCGGTTTCGTCCTCGGGCCCGCCGCGGACATATGCAACCCGGTGCACCTTCTCGGCCATCTGTTCCTCTTTCACAACGCGATCATCACGACGAGCAGTACGGCGCCGTTTGGACCGGCCCGCCAGCCATGGTTGACACCAGGGAGCAATACGCAGTCACCCGCGCCCAAGCGGATCTCCTCGTCGTCGAGCAGAAGATCCAACTGCCCACTGAGGACGACGTCGTAATCCAACGTTTTCGTGCGGTGGCTCGCGGCGACCCGGTTCGGCCCGTGGTGGACAAGTCGCCACCGTGTGCCACCCGCCGGGAACTCACGCTCCCACTCCATGTCCTCCGTCGGATCCACCTCGTCGATCACCGGCGGTGTCTGCGCCGTGGCCCAGAGCTCGGTGACGACGACGTCCTTGCTGCCCAGGCCTCGGGGAAGATCGTCGAGGTTCGGGAGCTTTTCCGGCGCGCTGTTCGGGTTCTTGAAGATGGTCAGTGGGTTGCCGCGTCGCAGCACGGTCGACGTGCCGTCTGCGCGCTCACCTGCGACGATCCGCTGCATCAGGCTCCGTTTGCCGTCGACCGTATAATGACATTGCAAACCATTACCTGACCCACGCTCGCACAGGACCACTTCGCTGTCAACGGTTCAGCGCTGTGAGCTGAGCGGCTTCCGGTCGTCGTGGTACAGAGACGTCGAGATTCGGCCCGCCGCCGCGACGACAGATTCGATGCAACGCTTCTTGCGCTCAGCGGTGATCCCGCTGCGTCGTGCCAGCGTGCTCAGCGCGGCAACGACCTTTCCGGTGTGGTCTCGCACCGGTGCGGCAACGGCCCACAGATCAGGATCCGTTTCACCTTCATTGATCGCATAGCCCCGGGATCGGACCTTGTCCAGGCTGGCCACGAAGGCCTTCTTGGTGATCGCGGCACCCGACAAGTAGGCCGGCCACGACGACGAGTCCGGCAACATCGACGCGACTTCATCTGGTTCGCGCCACGCCAAGAGAACCCGTCCGCTCGCTCCACCCTCGAATGAGTTGTAGCGACGACCCGTCGGAGGATAGATCGACAACTGGCTCAGGCTTTGGCGAATCGAGAGGTGCATCACCACCGTGCCGTCGAGAACGCTCAGGACCAGGGTCTCGTTTATTTCCTCGATGAGCGCGTCGAGCACGGGGGTCGCAGCACGCACCAAGTCGTTCGTCGCGAGCGCGACGGACGCGAGGCGGACGACTTCGAGGTGCAATCGTTGCCGGCCGCTTGCCGGATCGGTGCTGAGGTAGCCGTGCTGCTCCAATGTGGCGACCAGGCGACGAACCGTGCTCGGCGCAAGTTGGAGATCCTTCGCGATGTCAGCGATCCGCCCGGTCGGGTGATCCAGGTTGAACCAGCTGAGGATCTTGAGCATTCGCTCCGCCGACCGAACCGGCGTCATTTCCTCCGACGACGCCTTTGTCACGGTGCTCCCTTCATGGACGGGGCGCACCACCGCGCCACCTGCGAGCAGGTTGACATCCGGACCCCTTGACGTCGACGATGGGACAGTTAATGGTTTGGCAAGACAGTATATGGCTAGGAGGATGAAGCCCATGGCGTCGGTGAAGGTGTACTCCCCCCGGCCTGTTCAGTTCGCGGAACCTGAAGGCGAGGCCGTCGCCGCACCTGAACGGCACTCCCTGGTGGGCGCCGTGGTCGGCATCGTCGACAACGGCAAGATGCTCAAGCTGGGCGAGGCGATCGAGCGCCGGCTTCTCGCACTGGGAGCGGCAGAGGTCCGCCGGTTCCGAGCGCCGCGCTACACGGATCTGGCGACGGCCGAGTTCCTCGACGACATCGCCGCCAACGTCGCGGGCGCGGTCACCGGTCTCGGCAATTGAGGTAGCTGCACGGCGTGGAGTTGCCACGCCACAGTTGAACTGGCCCGCCGGGGGATCGCGGCGCCGACGTTGGTCATCGAGTCGTTCCGAGCTTGGGGAGAAGCGGCCACCAAGAGCTTCGGTGGCGGCATCGAAACCGTGTTCGTCCTCCGCGAGGACGTCGATTTCGTGACCGGTGATCCACTCCAGGCGGAGGCGGACCGGGTCGCCCGCGCCGTGCTCGGTCTGCCAATCAGTGAGGGCGCAACGCATGCTTGACGAACTCGATCTTCCCGAGGACCTGGCCGACGAGATGTTCTTCGAGCGTGGATGGACTGACGGTATGGCCGTGCGGCTGCCCACCACGGACCGCGTGGATGAGTTCATCGCACGATCGGGTCTCGATCGCGATCTCGTGATCGGACCGGTGCCGCCGTCGAACGGGATCGCCACGGTCGAGAACATCGCCGTGAACGCGCTGATGGCCGGTTGCCGACCTGAGCACCTGAAGATTGTCACTGCCGCAATGACGGCGATGCTTCAGGAGAAGTTCAACCTCTACGTGGTCCAATGCACCACGAATCCGGTAACGCCTCTCACGATCGTGAATGGACCCGCTCGCATCGACGGCGGAATGAATTTCGGTCGGGGGGCACTGGGCCCGGGCCGCCACTGGAACGGTGCTATCGGCCGGGCCGTTCGCCTGGCGATGGGCAATCTCGGGGGCTCGTTCGACGAGAACGTCGATATGGCGACACATGGAAACCCGCTGAAGTTCAGCTGCTGCCTCGCTGAAGCGGAGGAAGAGAGCCCTTGGGATCCGCTTCATGTTGCGCTCGGTTACTCGCCGACCGACAGCGTGGTCACCACGGCTGCCGTCGAGGGGCTCATCGACATCGTTCCGTCCTACGGCAACACGCAGGCGAAGCATCTCATCGACCACATCGGACGCGCGATGCGCACCATCGGCACTTGCTACTACTGGTCGCAAGGAAACCCGGTCGTAATCCTGAATCCGACCCATGCACACATCCTCGACAACGAAGGCATCGGACGAGCGCAGCTGCAGGAGGTCCTCTTCCAGGAAGCTCGCGTCGCGCTCGACACCATGCCGCTCGGGAACATCCCGGTCGGCGACTGGAAAGTCGTCGACGAGCACGCACTGGGCTACGCGCGTCCCGAGGATCTCTACATC
The DNA here is from genome assembly GCA_025463925.1 of Acidimicrobiales bacterium. Classification (GTDB taxonomy): domain Bacteria; phylum Actinomycetota; class Acidimicrobiia; order Acidimicrobiales; family AC-14; genus RYN-50. The sequence continues at coordinate 11,280 of JAODBK010000046.1, forward strand.
GTCGTCGCGGGCCAGACCGGTGGCCACCACACTCTTTACGCGATGGGCTTCGCGCTCAGCTACGCGACGAGCTCGATCGTCCCGTCTGCGATCGGTTGACAAGCGAAGCCACGCCCGCGCAGAATGGGACGGCCAGGTAATGGCTTGAGTCACCATTATATGGACTAGTACTCAGACGGCAGCCAGGGAGCGGCTTGATGACGCGGAACTCCGTCAGGATCGGGTCCGGCAGCGCGGGCGCCATCGACCGCGTCGAGCTGGCCGTGGACATGGTCAGAGGTGGCGACGTCAAGTACCTCGCCTTGGACTGCCTGGCCGAGCGGACGCTGGCCCTTGCGCAATTGCGGAAATCGGCGGGGACCGGCCCCGGCTATGACCCACGAGTACCGGCGTTCGGCAAGCAGTTGCTCCCCTTGGCCCGCGAGCGAGGCGTCACCGTGATCGCCAACATGGGTGCCGCTGATCCGCATGGTGCGCTGGAGCATTTTCAAGAGCACGCGGACGCGTACGGCCTGCGAGGCCTCAAGGTCGCGGTCATCGACGGCGACGACGTGCTCGACCACCTCAAGCAAACCGATCCGGTTGTCATGGAGACGAACCGCCGGGTGTCGGAGCTGGCGAACGGGATCGTGTCGGCGAACGCCTACATCGGTTATGAGCGGATCTTCGAGGCGCTGGCGGACGGGGCTGACCTCGTGATCGGCGGCCGTATCGCCGACAGCTCCCTGTTCCTCGCGCCGCTTGCGTACGAACTCGGTTGGGCGGCCGACGACTGGGACCGGCTGGCTGCCGGAACGTGCGTGGGCCACCTTCTCGAGTGCGGCACCTACGTCACCGGAGGAAACTTCGCGGACCCGCCATTCACGACCATCGACGATTTCGACAATCCGAGCCTGCCCATGGCAGATGTCTCGGCCGATGGCACGGCCGTGTTGCGCAAGCTCCCAGGTTCGGGCGGTCGCCTGGACACGCTCACGTGCAAGCTCCAGCTGGCCTACGAAGTGCACGACCCCACGCAGCATCGCTCGCCGGATGTCATCTCGAATTTCGCCGGAATCGAGGTCAGCGACTCCGGCGATGGCGGGGTGGCGATTCGCGGGGCCACCGGCACGCCACGGCCGGAACAGCTGAAGGTCGTCGTCGGCGTCGCCGAAGGCTTCATCGGCGAGAATCAGATCTCGTACGCGGGCGCCGGCGCGCTCGACCGAGCGATGCTGGCGAAGGGCATCCTCGAGAGGCGCATCGGAGGCCTCGCGAGTGATCGCGACATCGAGGAATGGCGTGTCGACCTGCTGGGCGTCAACGCACTGCACGGCAACCGCTCGTCAGTATCGGTCGATGCGCCGCCGTACGAGGTCCACGTTCGGGGCGCGGCCCGCTGCGGCGATCGCCGTGCCGCTGAGGCTGTGGCCGCCGAGGTCGAGTACCTCATGCTCTGGGGGCCGGCCGGCGCGGCCGCCGGTCACCGCGCTCGAATCGCCCAGATCGTGTCGGCCTACAGCGCGTTCGTCGATCGGGACGACGTCAGCACCCGGCTCACGATGTGCACGCTGTGATGGGAGGGAACGTGGCCGTCAAGCGCGTATCGGTGCGTGAGATCGCGTGCGCCCGTGCGGGAGACAAGGGCGATGTGAGCAATGTGGTGGTCGTGCCCTACGAAGCGGCCGGCTACGAATTCCTCCGTGAGGAGCTTACGGTCGAGCGTGTGCGCGAGCACTTCGGGGAACTGGTGGTCGGCGACATCGTCCGCTACGAGTTGCCAGGCATCCAGACCCTCAATTTCGTGATGACGGGTGCGCTGGCCGGTGGCGTTACTCGTTCGATCTGGCTCGACGCGCATGGCAAGTCGCGCGCTTCGTTGATGTTGACGCTCGAGCTCGACGGCTGGCCGGCTTGAGAGGGAGATGACTGTGTCCGACTTCATGGCCACAACGCCCATTGTGGACAGCGACAGCCACGTCACTGAGCCGCCCGATCTGTGGACGTCGCGCGTCGCCAAGAAGTGGGGCGACGAGGTGCCTCACCTCGAGCTGGATGAGGCGATCGGGGAGATGCGCTGGCGGGTCGGGCAGACCACGCTGAACGAAGAGGCGAAGTTCACCATGGCGGGTTGGCGCGACTTCCCGCCGTCACATCCGCCCTCTCTGGCCGATGCCGACCCTGCCGGGTGGGACCCGACGGCCCGTCTCGAACGCATGGACGAGTACGGCATGTGGGCTCAGGTTCTGTACCCGAACATCATCGCATTCTCCACGCACGCCTTCCTCGGTATGAGCGATCCAAAGCTGGCGCTCGCGTGCGTGTCTGCCTACAACGACTTCCTCGCCGAGTTCGCCGACTGCGACCGGCAACGGTTGATCCCGATCATGATGTTGCCGTTCTGGGATGTCGAGGCCAGCTACGCCGAGCTCGAGCGGGCAACCGACCTCGGCCACAAGGGCGTCATCTTCGCTGCCCACTTCGACAAGGTGGGCCTGCCTCCCATTTGGCATGACCACTGGAGTCGACTGCTTTCGATGGTCGAGGAACGCGGCCTCTCGGTGAACTTCCACATCGGGTTCTCGGACATGACGAAGGCGGAGCAGGCCGAGCGTACCGAGGCCAGCGGTGACGACCACGCGCGGATCACGAGCGTCGCCATGCTGGGCAACGCCCGCGCCATCGCTGATGTGATCTGCAAAGGCGTCTGCCATCGCCATCCCGGGCTCAACTTCGTCTCCGTCGAGAGCGGCGCAGGGTGGTTGCTCTACCTGTTGGAGTCCCTCGACTGGCATTGGAAGAGCTACGGGGGAATGCGCGATCGTCCCGAGCTCGAGCTACCGAGCGTCTACTTCCGCCGCCAGGTCTACGGTTCGTTTTGGTTCGAGGAAGAGTCACTCCGTCGAGTGATCGGCGCGCTCCCCGACAACATCATGTTCGAGACGGACTTCCCGCACCCGACCAGCCTCTCGCCGGGCCCAGCCTCGAGCTCTGGGAACCCGCGGAAGATGGCGGAGGCGGCGCTCGCGGGCATGGACGAGAAAATCGTCCGGAAGGTGTTCTACGAGACGGCGGCCAGGCTGTACCACCTCGACGTGTCCTCGGCTCGGGCGCTGGTGACGTCGGCGGACAGTTGAACGAGTCGGTGGTCGACGGCGTCGATGCGAGTGAAACGGATGCGTACGAAGCCGCCCGTCAGCACCTCATCGCAACCCGCGGCCAGGTCGCGCTGCCATTCGAGCTGTTGTTGCGAGTACCCCAGCTGTGCACGCGCGTCGCTGATCTCGGGGAGGTCATCCGGTTCCGAGGCCTGCTGCCTGACCGGCTGCGGGAGACGGCCATTCTCGCGACAGCGCGTGAGGTCCGGTGCCGATACGAGTTCGACAGTCACCTGCCGATCGCCCGATCGGCCGGCGTTGCCGAGGCGACCATCGCGCTGGCCAGCGGGGCTGACGCCGACGCACCGGTGGACGAGTCACTCGTCGTGTCCTTCGTTCATGAACTGCTCCAGCGCCGGGAGGTTGGCGAGGCGACCCTCGTCGGCCTGGGTGCGGTGCTCTCGGAGCCCGAGCTCGTCGAGCTCTGTGTCACCGTCGGCTATTACGCGCTGCTCGCCGGCGTCGTCAACGTCTTCGCCGTCGATCAGGCGGAGAACATGGATCAGGAAGGGGCAGGGCAATGACGGAACCGCAGGACGCGGGCGATCCGCCCTCTTCGGCCGCTCTGACGTCGATCGCAGCGTCGTTGCGCGCCGACGGCTACCGCATGCACGTCAGCGAACCGCAACCATCTCGGGTGCGGGTCATGGTTGAAGCACTCCCAGACGCATGCGAGGAATGTCTCGTTCCCAAGGCGATCATGACTTCGATCATCGAGAGCGCCTTGGAGGGCGCTGGCATCGCACCGTCGGTCGTCGAACTCCTGTATCCCGGCGAACGTGCGGAGGTGGCGGATGCCTGATCTGGGCGTTCTCCCCGATGCCGCCTTTCACGGGCTGAAGGTCGTCGAGATCGCGCAGCTGATCGCCGGACCGTTGTCGGGCAGCCTGCTCGCGGATCTCGGCGCCGACGTGGTCCATGTGGAGGATCCCGGCTCCGGCGATCCGCACCGTGCGACCGGTGTCGACAAGGACGGCGTCCATCTCTGGTGGAAGGTGTCGGGGCGCAACAAGCGATCAGTGACGCTGGATCTGCGCAGCGAAGAAGGGCAGGAGATCGCGCGGCGACTCGTCCGGTGGGCTGACGTTGTCATTACCAACTTCCGGCCAGAGACACTCGAGAACTGGAAAATGGACTGGCCCAGTCTCCACGAGGTGAACCCGAAGCTGATCATGCTGCAGGTCACCGGCTTCGGCGCCAACAGCAGCCGCCGAAACAGTCGGGGTTACGGCAAGGTCGGCGAGGCGATGAGTGGCGTCGTGTATCTCACCGGCTTTCCGGACGGCCCGCCGGTCCACACCGGCTTCTCACATGCTGACTCGACCACCGGCTTGTTCGGGGCCTTCGCGATCGCGGCCGCTCTCTTCCGTCGTTCGACCGACCCGGACTTTCAGGGCGAGTGGATCGACATGGCGTTGTTCGAGGCCTTGTACCGCCTTTGCGAGTGGCAGGTGACGATGTATGACCAGCTCGGTGTCGTGCCGACACGGGCCGGCAACCAGTTGGCCAACGCCCCAGCGGCGGTGGTCAACACCTACCTCTCGGTCGACGACCAGTGGGTGACCGTGACGACGGGAACTGCAAAGGCGGTGCTCGACGTGGCCAAGCTGCTGGGCGAACCGGTTGAGGACTACGACAGCACCCAAAAGCAGAACGACCGCCGCGATCGGTTGGATGAGCTCCTCCGCCAGTTCGTCGCCGAGCGCACATGCGACGATGCCCTGGAAACGATGCGCAAAACCGGAGTCGTGGCATCCCGCATTTACAACGTCGAGGACATCCTCGCCGACCAGACGTACGCCGAGCGAGAAGAGATCGTTGTGGTTGACGACTCGGACCTCGGCCCAGTGCGCATGCCGGCGGCCCTGCCCAAGATGGCGAATCACGGCGGGCAGGTGTGGCGAAGCGGTCCGAAGCTCGGAGAGGACAACGACCTCGTCTACAAGAGCTACCTCGGGCTGACGGACGAGGAGTACGAGGCGTTGCAGAAGGACTCGGTCATCTAGTGGCTCCCCACTAGCCGGCCTTGGATCTTCAACTGCGTGGCAAGAGGGCCCTCGTCACTGGCGGGAGCCGGGGGATCGGCCGGGCAACCGCGCGAGGATTCGGATTCGAGGGGTGCGCGGTCGCGCTGTGCGCTCGCAGCGGCGACGAGCTGGCGATCGCGACATCCGAGCTCGCACGAGAGACCGGAGCGAAATTCGTCGGCATTCCGTGCGACACCCACGACGACGACTCGATCCGTGCCTTTGTCACCGCGGCCGCCGCAGAACTCGGTGGTGTCGACATCCTCGTGAACGCGGCCGCCCGCGTCGGCGGCACCGCGCCCGAGGACTTCGACTCCGTCAGTGACGCCCTCCTGATGGGGGACTTCGAGGAGAAGGCGGTGGGCTACTTCCGGTGCTCGCGCGCCGTCGTGCCGTACATGCGCAACGAAGGGTGGGGTCGCATCGTCAACATTGCGGGCTTGTCGGCACGGCGACCGGGGTCGGCCATGAGCACGCCGGCGCGGAACGCGGCTGTGGTGGCTATGACGATCGCCATGGCGAACTCGCTCGGGCGCTATGGCATCGGGGTCAATGCGGTTCACCCAGGCCGAACGATGACAGAATCGGTCGGGGAGCGCCTGCCAGAAGGTACGGCGACCACACGGTTCGTCTCGCCCGATGAAGTGGCGAGCGTGGTGATCTTCCTGAGCTCACCGCCCGCGGCGGGCATCTCGGGTGAGGCGATCGCGGTCACGCGGGAATCGGCGTGAACGGGATCACCGACGCCGCGGTGTTCGAATCGTTTCCGGGCGTGGCGATCGACCACGACAACATCGAGCATTACCGCGGGATCCTGCAACGTCGGCTGCTCGTCAACCGATGCGCCGACTGTGGGACGTGGCACGAGCCCGCCCGGTCGCGCTGCCCGGCGTGCTGGTCCACCCGGGTCGAGCCCACGAAGATCAGTGGCCGGGGCGTCATCGCCCTCTTCACGGTCCTGCATCATGGTCCCCCCGCGACGGGCATCGACTACCAAGAGGGGCATCCCGTCGCGGCCGTCGAACTCGCCGAGCAGCCGGGCCTGCGCTTTACCGCGACCATCGTCGACTGCAAGCGCGAGACTTTGCGCATCGGGCTGCCGGTTGAACTGACTTGGATCGAGCGAGTCGGTGTGCCGGTACCGGCTTTTCGCCCGGCCGAACCCCGAAACGCATGACGCTTCCGATCAAGGATCGGGTGGCCATTGCCGGATTGGGGTCTACGCCGTTCTCTCGCGACGCCGGCCGGGCCGCCGGCGCGATGGTGCTCGACGCCTGCGTCGGTGCCGTTCGCGATGCCGGTCTCACCGCGAGCGACATCGATGGCTTGTGCGGCTCGAACGTCGTACCGGCCAGATACGTGCAGGGCGCGCTCGGCATTCCGGAGTGCACCTGGCACGCCAACCTCACCATTCCTTTCCAGCACCAGATCATCGAGTCCATGAACGCCATCCACGCCGGCATGTGCTCAACGGTGCTGGCGTACCACGGCGTCTACCGTGCCTCGGGCACATCTCGCGCAGCATCCGCCGACCCGTTTCGCGCGCGCTACGGCGCCGGTCCGAACGTGCTCTTCCAGACGCCCGACACCTTCGAAGGCGCGGTGGGACATTCCCCGTGGGCCCGGCGGTACCTGGACAAGTACGGGGTCGGACGCGAAGTCTTCGGAAAGGTCGCCATCAATAATCGGTCCAATGCCGTCCTGAACGAGCGGGCTGCCATGCGGCAGCCGCTCACGATGGAGGACTATCTGTCGGCGCGCCTCGTGCGCGAACCGCTGACGCTCTATGACATGGACCTTCCGGTCGACGGCGCTGACGCCTTCATCATCACCAGCGCGGAGCGAGCCCGTGACCTGCCTCACCGTCCGGTGCTGATCCACGCCGCTGCCCTCGGGCAGAATGACCGGCCGTTCTCTGCACAGATGCTCGACGTCGATTGCACTGGCCAGCAGATCGCGATTCGACAGCTGTGGCGTCATAGCGACGTGCGACTCGGGGATGTCGACGTCTTCTTCCCGTACGACGGCTTCTCCATCATCACCGTGCGGTGGTTCGAGACCGCTGGGTACTGTGACGACGGCGAGGCGAACGCGTTCTTCGACGCGCACTGGGAGACGTCCACCGACCGGATCCTCATCGACGGACGCGTCGCGGTGAATACGCATGGCGGCAGCATGTCCGAGGGTGCGACGCAGGGATCCGGTCACTTCCGCGAAGCGGCGGCGCAGCTGCGCGGCGAGGCAGGCGTTCGACAGGTTCCCAACGCAAAGCACGCGTTGGTGACGCCTGGCGGATTCTTCTTCAATGCCGGGGCTGTGATGCTCCGTACCGAGTAGGACGACTTCGGTCCCACAAAGGGAGAAATGTGCCGCCGATCTTCGACGAATACTCGACACGTTATGAGCATGTCGCCATGCGCCGCGATGCCGACGGCATTCTCGAGCTGCGCTTGCACACCGCCGGCGGCCCTCTCATTTGGGGCGCCGGGCCGCACACCGAGCTCGGTTACGCGTTCACTGACGTCGGCAGTGATCCCGAAAATCGGGTCGTGATCCTGACCGGTACCGGTGACCGATTTATCGCTGCCATCGATTCAACGTGGATCGGACCGATGTCGCCCAAGAAATGGGACACGATCTACGCGCACGGAAAGCGGTTGCTCCAACGGTTGCTCGACATCGAAGTGCCTGTCATCGGCGCCGTCAACGGGCCCGCAAGCGTGCACGCGGAGCTGGCGGTGTTGTCTGACATCGTCCTCGCCGCCGATCACGCGTACTTCTCCGATGCGCCGCATTTCCGACGCGGGACGGTGCCCGGCGACGGTGTCCACGTGGTCTGGCCCCTTCTGCTCGGGCCGAATCGTGGTCGGTACTTCCTCCTCACCGGCCAACGGCTGTCGTCGGCGGACGCCGCAGAGCTCGGAGTCGTGAGCGAAGTGTTGCCGGCGGACCGACTTCTCGACCGTGCCTGGGAACTCGCTCGGCAACTGTCGGCCCAGCCCGATACGACGCTTCGGTACACGCGTGAAGCCGTGACACTGCCGATCAAGCGGCTCCTGCTCGACAACCTCGGGTACGGCCTCGCGCTCGAAGGGCTGGGCGCATATGCCTCGTGGCCGACGACCTCCGGATCCTGACCGCACCCTTGACAGCCGGACCGACCATTGGCAGTATTGGCCACTAAATGGTGGGGGACACCATTATATGAACAGTCTGAGTTCGAGGAGGCAGGCGCAGGTAGCCGACTCCCGCTCCGGAAGGTGGCCGTGTCGATCGAGTACCGCCGGTCGGTCGAGAAGCGAAGGCGCGCCTCTGGCCGCGCAATGCGTGCGCCGCGGTCGGCGGACCCCTCGCAAAGCGTCGCTCCCGATCAGCTGATGCCCTCTGCCATGCGCGTGTCGGTCGATGGCGTGACCCACGCCTTCCGCGTCGGCAAGCCGGTTCTCGCGGATGTCTCGCTCGACGTCAAAAAGGGTGAGTTCGTCTCGATCGTTGGACCGAGCGGCGGCGGAAAGAGCACCTTGCTGAACATCGTGGCCGGTGTCCTCCAACCGGCGCAGGGCCGGGTTCTCTACAACGGCACCGAGATTCATGCGCCGAACCGCGAGGTCGGCTATGTGACGCAGGCAGACCGGCTCTTGTACTGGAGAACGGTCGAGCAGAACGTGCGTCTGCCCTTGCAGTTCCGCGGAGTACGAAAGGACGCGGCGGCCGAGTCCGTCGCACGGGTGATCAAACTGGTTGGCCTGGAAGGGTATGAGCGGTACTACCCGAGCCAGTTGTCGGGGGGTATGCGCCAACGTGTCAACCTCGCTCGCAGCCTCGTCTACGAGCCTGACACGCTCCTGATGGACGAACCGTTCGGCAGCCTCGATGCGTATCTCCGCGTCCGCATGCAGAAGGAACTGTCAGACATCGTGGAGCGACTCGCGCCGACGGTTGTGTTCGTGACGCATGACCTGTCGGAAGCCGTAGCGCTCTCTGATCGGATCCTCGTTCTCAGCGGGCGACCGGCGCGGGTGACGTCGACCGTGGAGGTTGACATCCCACGGCCGCGAGACGTGATCGCGGTGCGCTCATCCGAGGAGATGCGCGAGTTGCTCGGGGTCCTGTGGTCTGCCGTCGAGTTGGGTTATGACACCGAAGAGAGAGAGAGCTGACATGCAAGAACGCGGGTGGAGAGAGCATCGCAGTCGGTCACGATGGTCGGTCGCGCTCGCGGTCGTCCTGTTGGCTATGGCCCTTGCCGCATGCGGGTCCAGCAAGTCCAAAATCGCCGCTCCCAACGCGACGACCGGACCGGCCACGACGCTCCAGCCCGTGAGCATCAAGATGGTCATCGGTCAGTCGACGCCGCCGCTCTACCCGATTTACATCGCGCAGGACAAGGGTTTCTTCGCCAAGTTTGGTTTGAAGGTCGACGTCTCGATCGCCGGTAGCGACGCACTCGGCCTGGCCCAGTTGGTGAGCGGCAATGCAGATGTCGCTGACATGGGCACCTCGACCCTTGTGATTGCCAAGGCGACCCAAGGCACCTCGTTGGTGTCGGCGATGTCGCCGTACTCCGGCCCGGGCCTGTTCACCGTGCTGAGGAAGCCGGTTGCCGACAAGCTGGGCGTCGCCGCAGACGGGCCGCTCGACGCGCGGGTGAAGGCCCTCAAGGGATTGGCCATCGCCGTGCCGAGCAAGGCCAGCGCGTTGACCACGGTGCTCGACAAGGTCACCAGTGCGGCCGGCGTGTCGTACAAGCAGGTCATCATGCAGGCGCCGGCGATGATCGCAGCCTTCCAGCGTGGCGACATCGATGGGGTTCAGATGGTGTCGCCGGTCGTGGAGACGGCAATCCAGAAGAACGGCGGCGTGATGTGGCTGAACGGGCTCAAGGGTGACATGGCCGTCGGTGGCGTCACCGAGACCTACCCCTTCATGTCGGTCACGATTCCCCGGACGTACCTCGACAAGAACTCGGATGCCGCCGTCCGGCTTACCGCAGCGCTGCTCTACACGTCGGAATGGATCAAGAACAATGCGACCGACGCCGAGGCGACGGCGAAGGCTCGTTGGGGCGCGACGATCGGCGATCTGTGGGACCAGGTCTGGGCAAACAACTACCCCGGCTACATCAAGCAGCCGGTTCCGTCCGATTCCGGCCTCAAGCAGATCATCGCCACCTTGCCTAGCGACGTGGTGTCGGCCGACAAGGCGGCACGCCTGACCGCCACGGAGTTCCTCGACACCAGCCTTCTCGACAAGGCGAAGAAGTTGGCTGCGGACACCAAGTGACGGATCGAGTACTCGTGGCCCGCCCGGGAGCAGTGCAGCTCCCGGGCCGTCACGGCGGGGCAGGAGCGCAGTGAGCGCAACCGAAAGTGCCGGGCGGCGACGCTACCGCTTCATCATCTCGCAGATCATCGTTTGGACGGTCCTTCTCGGACTCTGGCAGCTCTCGACGTACCTCTTCGATTCCCAGAACAACACGAGCGGACCGACCCTCGTCGCCCGACGAGTCGTGAAGTGGCAGCGAGATGGTGTTCTTTGGTCGGCGACCTGGTACACGCTGAAGGCGACCCTGTTCGGTTTCGGTTTCGGCACGGTGGGCGGAGCCGTCAGCGGCTTCGTCCTGGGTCGGAGCCGACGCCTCGGGCCGTTGCTCAACCCGGTCGCGATCGCTCTCTACTCCGTTCCGAAGATCACCCTCGGGCCACTGTTTGTGATCTGGTTCGGCATTGGCCTTCAGATGAAGACGATGATGGCCGCATCGCTCGTCTTCTTCTTCGTGTTCTTCACGACTTACAACGGTACGAGACGGATTGATGAAGATCTCGTATTGCACGCCCGCATCATGGGAGCGAGCAAGTTCCAAATCCTGCGGCGCATCGTCCTTCCGCAAGCGGCCGTTTGGGTGTTCACCGGGATTCGCTTGTCGCTCCCGTACGCCCTGATCGGCGCCGTCGTCGGAGAATTCATCGCCTCGACCGATGGATTGGGCTACCTCGCCAACACGTCAAGTCAGGTCTTCGACACCACCGGGGTGTTCACCGCTCTGACGGTCCTCACCGTGCTGGCGCTGCTGCTCAACGGCGTTGTCATGATCTTCGAGCGTCTGCTCATGCCGTGGGAGTCGCGAGAAGAGTCACTTCCCGTGCCCGCGGCCTGATCGCAATGGCGCTCGTCGACGAAATTCCGGTCATCGACTGCGACAGCCATGTCACGGAGCCGCCCGACTTGTGGACCTCACGTCTGTCGGGGCGTTGGCGAGATGGCGTCCCGCATGTCATCTGGGACGAGCGACTGAACGAACACCGGTGGCTGGTCGGTGATCGGAAGCTCAACGGCGTGGCCTCGTTCGCGATGGCCGGGTGGCACGAGTATTCGCCGGCCCACCCCCCGTCACTCGAGGAGGCAGACCCGGGCGCCCATGACCCGCGGGCGCGGCTGAGCCGGCTCGACGAGTACGGGGTCCACGCGCAGGTCATCTACCCCAACCTGTTGGGCTTCTACGTGCCGGCCTTCCTCGATCTCGAGCCTGCGCTCGCACTCGACTGCGTGCGGGCCTACAACGACTTCCTCGCTGAGTTCTGCTCAGTTGATCCGAAACGTCTCGTCCCGCTGATGTTCCTGCCGTTCTGGGACCTCGATGCCTCGCTTGCGGAGATGAAGCGAGCGCTCGACCTCGGTCACAAGGGCCTCGTGTTCGGGGTCGACTTCGCGAAGGTCGGCCTCCCACCGATCACCGACCCCACGTGGGACCCCCTGCTGTCGGCTGCCGAGGATGCCGAGCTTTCGATCAACTTCCACATCGGGTTCAGCCAAGTCACCGAAGACGAGCTCAGGTCGCAGATCCGCCTACAGGACCGCGTGGAGTTCGTGAAGAACAGCGCGTTGATGATGCTCGGCAATGCCCGAGCGGTCGCCGATGTCGTGACATCAGACATCTGCGCGCGCCACCCCGGGCTGAACTTCGTTTCCGTCGAGAGCGGCTGTGGTTGGCTGCTGTTCCTGCTCGAGGCGCTCGACTGGCAGTGGGAGAACACCGGGGCGCATCTCGCCTTTCCCGAGCGTGAATTTCCGAGCGTGTACTTCCGGCGCCAGGTCTACGGCTCGTTCTGGTTCGAACGTGACTCCATGCGTCGAACGATCGGGGCCCTGCCTGACAACGTGATGTTCGAGACCGACTTTCCGCATCCGACGAGCTTGTGCCCCGGGCCGGCGTCTTCCGCCGAGAACCCACGAGACGCGATCGAGCGCGCGCTCGGTGACCTGCCGCGAGACGTGGTGCAGAAGGTGCTTCACGACACCGCGGCCCGCCTGTACCACTTGGAATGACCGCAGCCGCGAAGGTGCGTCGATGTCGATAGGGGAGCTTCTTCTTCGCGATGTGCTCTTCCGAGACGTGGATCTGTACGCCCGCGACCCAGCCGTCATTTCGGATGACGTGCAGCTCAATTGGGAAGAGCTCGCGTCGCGGGTGATGCGGCTGGCGAATCAATTGCGCTCACAAGGCATCGGTGTCGGCGACCGGGTGGCAGCGATGCAGGGAAACGGATTCGAACTGGTGGAGATTGCCTATGCCGCCGCGGTGCTGGGCGCGGTACTCGTTCCGGTCAGCCCGAGACTCGCGCAGCCCGAGGTCGAGTTTCTCAAGAACGACGCCGAGGTTCGTTTCGCATTCGTCGAGCGCGACCACAAGGCGCGCGGTGTCTTCTCAGACGTTGCGGTCGTAGAGACCCGCAGCAAGGACTACGACGAGTTCCGGGACGCCGGCGACGCGTCGGAGCCACCTGAAGTGGCAACGCCGGACACTGCGGTCTTGCAGCTCTACACGTCGGGCACGACCGGACGGCCCAAAGGCGCAGTCGTGACGCAGCGAGCAATGATCCAAAACGGGCTCACGGTGCAGCTGTCACAGGGACTCACGCATGCCGATGTGTTCCTTTCGGCGACACCACTTACTCATGCTGCCGCCGGCACGCGGATCTTCAGCCTCGGTCTCGACGGCATCGCTCATGTCATTCTCAGCAAGTTCTCCTCCGAACGTTTCTTCGAAGCAGTGGCGAGGCATCGCGTGACGACGAGCATCGTGGTTCCGACGATGCTCGCCGATCTCCTCGACGCGCCGACGCGAGCCAATGCCGACCTCTCCAGCCTTCGGCTTCTCGTCTATGGGGCCGCGCCGACCTCGCCAGCCCTGGTCGAGCGGGCCATTGCCGAGCTCCAATGTGGTCTCTTGCATGGTTACGGCCTCACGGAGACCTGTCCGGCACTCACGGCACTGACTCCCGACGATCACCGACGCTTCGCAGTGGACCCAGGGCTACGGCATCGACTCCAGTCGATCGGACGACCGGTACCCAGCGTGCGTATTCGCATTGTCGACGGCGCCGGCGATGACCTTCCTCCCGGCGAACCGGGCGAGCTGATGGTCCGATCAACCAAGACGATGTCGGCGTACTGGCACAACGCTGAAGCGACGGCGAAGGCATTCAACGATGGCTGGTTCGCCACCGGTGATGTGGGCTATCGCGACACCGACGGCTACATCTTCCTGGTTGAGCGGAAGAACGACATGATCATCTCCGGCGGGATGAACATCTACCCCTCCGAAATCGAGCGCGTCCTCCTCCTCGACGGCGCGGTGCGGGAAGCTGCCGTTGTTGGCGTTCCTGCGGAGCGCTGGGGAGAACGACCTGTGGCCTTCGTCAGTTTCAAGGAGGGCGTGGATCCCGATACGGACCGACTTACGTCGTTGTGTCGTGAACATCTTGCTGGTTACAAGCTGCCGACGAGGATCGAAGTGATCAACACGCTGCCCCGAAACGAGACCGGCAAGGTCCTCAAGCAGGCGTTGCGTGAACGCGCCGCGATGGACTCGGCAGTGACAGTGCCCCGGCAGTGAGCGAGGCGAGAGTCCGGCGCTTGAGTCAAGCGGACGCCCTTGCCGCGGCGGAAGCGGCAGGGATTCCCGGGGCGGCGGCGAACCTCAGCTCCTTCCGGGTCCTGCTCCGACATCCTGGTCTCGCTCGAGTCATGAACGATCTCCTCGCGCTGCTCGCGCGCGACGCGCGGCTGGACTCGCGGTTGCGGGAGCTCGCGATCATGCGGATCGGCTGGCTCACGGAATCGGACTACGAGTGGACCCAGCATTGGCGTATCGCGCGCAAGCTCGGCGTGCCCGACGACGATCTCCTCGGGGTTCGGGACTGGAAGGCCTACGCCGGCTTCGGGCCGGCAGAGCGCGCCGTGCTCATGGCGGCCGACGAGCTCGTGGTGGATGGTTCCATCACGGCCACGACATTTGGGGAATGCAGCGAAGCCTTGCAGGACGACGAGCTTGTCCTGCTCGAGCTGGTAGCCACCCTCAGCACGTGGCGGATGATCGCTTCGATTCTTCAGAGCCTCGATGTACCGCTCGAGGAAGGGGTCGACAGCTGGCCGCCGGACGGCCGCAGCCCTGCAGATGTGAGCGTCGCCAACTGACGCTTCCAGTCGCCGAGCCGGCTGTTTCCCCTGGGCCGGCCGACGAGGAGCCCGGGGGGGCATTTCGCTCCCCCGGGTGATCCGAGCTGGCGAGTCACCGCCCGCCGCTCAGCGTCCGATACACCGTTACCGGCGCATCGAAGCTCTTGAGAGTGGCCTCCAATTGTTCTGACGGGTCCCCGAACACCTCGAGCACCCCGATGTCGACCGTCTCCAACAGCCGATCGAACGAGGCCGTGGCCATGTGGTTGAGCATCGCGTCGGAATCCTCGTACATCTCGATCATGAGGAGCCGTTCCGACGAGCCGTCGGTGAAGAACTGATACGCGAGGACACCGGGCTTTCCGAGCGTCTTGCTCCACTGTTCGTAGGCCGCGGCCTTGGCGTCCTCGAAGCGTCCCGGACGCGCTGACAGGACTCCCTTGATGGTGATCGTTTGCGTGCTGTTCGGCATTGCATGCTCCTAACGCATCGTCTCGATGGCGAGGCATCCGGCGGACCGGAGGGGAACGTGCGATCGCTCGAGCGGTCAAGGCGGCTGTTGACACTGCTTCCGCGGCCGCCCATACTCCAACCGTATAGTGGCGCTAGCAGCCAGTATATGGATATATCGCTTGCGGAGACATCGACTGAGGGCGCCTGATGGACAACGAGGCCGTGCTCGAGCTGCACAACGTGGCCAAGACGTTCGAGGGTCAGGTCGCGTTGTACGGCTTGGACCTTTCGATCGCTTCCGGAGAGATACACGGTCTCGTTGGACACAACGGTTCAGGTAAATCGACCCTGATCAAGATTCTGGCGGGCTTTCATCGACCTGATCCGGGCGCCGACGGACGGTTGGCCGGCAATGCATTGACGTTCGGGTCGAGCACGGCCGCCGCTGCGGCCGGCATCCGCTTCGTTCATCAGGAGCTTGGACTCATCGATGAACTCGATGTCGTCGACAACCTGTGCTTGTCCCGGCCGTACCGCAGGTCAGGGTTCATTCGCCTTCGGCGAGAGCTCAGGGATGCCGAAGCGATGCTCAGCAGTCTGGGGATTCACCTGGACGCCCGCCGGCCCGTCGGCGAAATGCGAGCCTCCGACCGGGTGCGGGTTGCCATCGCGCGAGCGGTGGACGGATACCGCCAGGGCGCGATCAGTCTGCTCGTTCTCGATGAACCTGACACCTTGCTGCCGACGGAGGAGATGAATCGGCTGTTCGATCTGATCCGGACGGTTGCTTCGCTCGGCGTCGCCATCCTTTACGTGTCACACAATCTGTCCGAGGTCATGGACTTGGCGGACAGGATCACCGTTCTCAGGGACGGAGAGCGCGTCTGGTCCGGTGGATCCCATCAATTGCAATACGAGGAACTCGTTGCATTGGTGGTTGGGAAGCCGGCCGAGGCGGAGATCACTGAGCCAAAGGCCCTCATCGATCTCGAGTCCGAGGGCCCAATCTTCGAGGCCATATCCGTCAGTGGTTGGGTTGTGGACGATGTCAGCGTCGCCGTCTCCCGGGGCGAGATTGTCGGCCTTGCCGGGTTGGCCGGCTCAGGGCGCGACGAGTTTCCATCGATCATCGGTGGTGCGCAGGAATGCATTGCCGGCGAACTGAGAGTTCGCGGTGTGGTGGTGAAGGCCGGATCACCGCGACGAGCCGCGGCTTCGGGCATCGTGCTCATGCCGAGCGATCGCCGCCGTCAGGGTGCGGTCGTCAAGATGAACGCTCGCGAGAACATCACGCTGCCTACGGTCGGCAGGAGTCACGCGCTGAAGTGGATGGGTATCCGGAGTGAACGAACGGACAGCCGTGCCTGGCTCCAAAGAATTGGCGTGACGCCGGCCGCTCCGGACCACCCGTTCGAGACTTTCAGCGGGGGCAATCAGCAAAAGGTTCTCCTCGCCCGAGCACTCCGGACGAATCCTGCGGTACTCGTCCTCGACGATCCGTTCCAGGGGGTCGACCTCGGAGCTGTTCTCGCCGTTTCCGCGCGGTTGAAGGACGCCGCACGGGCTGGCGTCGCGATCATCGTCGCCTCCACTGACCCGGCAGAGCTCGTGGAACTGTGCGATCGGGTGCTCGTCTTCCGGGGAGGCCGAATCGCTGCCGAGCTCAGAGGAGACGATCTGACGGTGGCAAATGCGTTCGTCGAGAGCGGCGGTAGGACGGAGTCGAGCGAACCGCACGGGATCGCGCAGTGACCGAAGGCCTGGGTCTACTGGAGGTCGAGGAGCGGGAACATCGAGAGTCGGGCTCCGACGCACGCGGGCGCCGACTCTTCGACGGCCTGCGCACCAACCTCTCCGTCGGTCGGATCAGCGGCGTCTACATGGGCGTTGTGATCATCGCAGTGTTCTCGCTGTGGCTGCCCGATGTGTTTCCGACGGTCACGACATTCCAGAGTGTCTTGAGCGGTCAGGCCGTCACGGGCATCGCCGCGGTAGGACTGCTGTTCGCGCTGGCGGCCGGGGCATACGACCTGTCGGTCGGTTACACGATGAGCGTCGTGGGGATCTCGACGGCTCTGTTGTTCGACTCGGGCATGAATTGGGGCCTCGCCGTCTTGATCGGAATCCTGATCGCCTGCGCGATCGGCGTGGTGAACGGCGCGCTCGTCGAGTTCCTCGGCATCGACTCCTTCATCGCGACGCTTGCCACCGGAGCGCTCCTGCAGGCGGCGGCGCTGGGTCTGTCCGGGGCTCGACAGATAACCGGGTTTCCGAAGGGATTTCTGCACTTGAGCACCGCTTCAGCCGGAGGTGTACCACTCGACTTCATCTTCCTGATCGGCTTGGCGCTTGTCGCGTGGTACATCCTCGTACACACGTCTTTCGGGCGACGCCTCTATGCCATCGGCTACGGCAGGGAGGCAGCGCGGCTCGCCGGTGTGACGGTGAGGAGGTCGAGCTTCTTCGCCTTCGTGCTGACGGCGATGTACGCCGGCATCGCCGGCGTCGTTCTGTCGGGACGTATCGGCGTGGCATCACCGGACATCGGCTCGTCTTACCTGATTCCGATCTTTGCGGCCGCGCTTCTCGGCGCGACCCAGATCCATCCGGGCCGACCGAACGTCTGGGGAACGCTCATCGCCACCTACCTCTTGGCAACGGGCACGGCGGGGCTGCAGCTCGCCGGCGGCACGACGTGGGTCGCCAATGTCTTCAATGGAGTCGCGCTGATCTTTGCCGTCGGTTTGGCGGTGTTCCAGAGGAAGGTTGCGTTGTGGCGTCGCATTCGGTCGAGGTCCAAGGCTGTCGCGAGAAGCTCGTGAGTTGTCGAAGGGGGGATCAGTGACTTCTGCGCGTCAAGAGGTGGCCGAGGCGATGGCCGCGGCGGCGACCGCAGTGCTGGGCTCGCTCGAAGCGGATCAATTGGACGTGATGGCCAAGGCATTCCCCAGTGACGACGAGCGAAGGCTTTGGTTCTACAGTCCCACCGACCACGGCGGGATGGCACTCTGTGACCTGCGCCCCGCCCAGCAACGCCTGGCGCTCAAACTCGTCGCCACCGGCCTCTCACGCGCCGGCTACGTGACAGTGACCACCATCATGGGTGTCGAGAACGTGCTCGACGAGCTGGAGGGATTCACCGAGTCGTGGGGTCATGAACGCGCGCGGGATCCGGCGCGCTACTACCTGCGGATCTTCGGTGACCCAGGCGCCGAGGCGAACTGGGCATGGCGCTTCGGCGGCCACCACGTATCGATCAACTACACCGTGATCGATGGCCGGCTGAGTGCGATGACGCCGTGCTTCCTGGGCGTGACGCCGGCGAGTTCGCCGCTGCTCGGGCCACACCCCTTGCGGCCGCTGGCCGGCGCGGAAGACCTCGGGCGCGAGCTCGTGCGCTCGCTCGACGCGGATCAACGCGCACGTGTTGTGTTGTCGCCGGTGGCACCGATGGACATCGTCGGAGCGAATCGGCCCCGAGTGGGGGAGGGCGACCTTCCGCTGCCGCTCGCCGATCTCTGGCGCAGCCCCTTCGGAGGTGCGCTCGACCAGCGACTGCGCACCATCGATGCCGAGGCCGAGCGGGCCGCGGGTCTGAGTGCCGGCCACCTCGAAGCGCTGCGACTGTCGCTTGCTCCGAAGGGCCTGCGTGCTTCGGCACTCGGTTCGGGCCAGCAGGAGCTCCTCCGCGCCCTTCTCGATGTGTACGTCAGGCGCATGCCTGATGCGGTCGCCGACGAGGAGGCTGCGAAGTACCGAGGCGAGCACCTCGACAAGCTGACCTTCGCGTGGGCCGGCGGGATGGAGCCTGGCGAGGGCCACTACTACCGCGTGCAAGGACCACGGATGTTGGTCGAATACGACAACACCCATCGCGGCGCGAACCATGTTCACACTGTTTGGCGTGACCCCGACGGCGACTTTGGCGAGGACGCGCTGCTGAGCCACCACATCACTTCGCACGGAGGTGCACCCCATTGAGCACGCGTCCCCCCGATGGCACGGCCGCTTTGGCGACCGAGGCACTGTTGGTCATGGATGTGCAGAACGGTGTGGTGGAGCATTACGCCAGCCAGCCGGAGCCGCTGCTGTCGGCCCTGCAAGGAGCCGTGTCTGCGGCCCGGGCGGCCGGTGTTCAGGTCATCTATGTCCGCGTGGCTTTCCGAGAAGGGGCCCCAGAGATCAGTCCACGAAATCTGCTCCTGTCGGCGGTCGCGAAATCGGGTGGTATGGGCGAAACCGAACCGGCGACACAAGTGCATGCTGCCATCGCGCCCCAACCCGGCGACATCGTGATCACGAAGAAGCGAGTGAGCGCATTCGCCGGAAGTGATCTCGACGTGGTGCTGCGGTCGCTCGGCATCGAATCGCTTGTGTTGAGCGGCATCGCGACCAGCGGCGTGGTGCTCTCCACACTTCGCCAAGCCTCGGACCTCGACTTCGAGATCACCGTGCTCCGGGACGGATGCGACGACACCGACGCCGAGGTGCACCGTGTGCTGTTGGACAAGGTCTTTCCCCGTCAAGCAACTGTCGTGACGAGCGACGAGTGGATCGCGCATCTCGGCCGTGGGCCGTCGGCTACGAGCTGAGGATTCAAATGTCGACGCGCCGAACGTGTCGGCGTGAGCGCGATCTGGGTCATCACTGCGCGGTTCACTCGCACCCTCCGCCGTCGCGGCGACAGCAATCGCGGAGGTATTGACATCGGTGGGGCGCGATCGTACGGTGAGCTTGACCATCTAGTGGTTACTAAAACCATTATATGGCACAACGAGGAAATAGGGGGCTTCCGGTGACTGACGGTAAGAGCGGATCTCGGCGCGGAACTCGGCGGTCATCCGGACGCTTTGGGATGAGTGGGATGGCCATCGCGATGCTGTTGGGGGTCGCGTTGCTCGCGAGCGCCTGCTCGAGCAGCAAGAAGAGTCAGGCTGCGGTCCAGACGACGACCCAAGGCAGCAACGACGGCGTGGCGAAGGCGCGGGCATTCGTCGCCGCCCATTCCGACAATCCGACATCGATCGCAGTCACCGACCCGGTTCCCGCCAAGCCACCCACCGGGAAGAAGATCGTTTACATCCAGCTCCCGCAGACCGGATCTTTGGATTTCGGCGCTGGGATCAAAGACGCGGCCGCGATCCTTGGTTGGACCGTTGAAGTCGTCGAGACACAGCCGACCCCGGAAGCGGTATCGAACGCGATGAGCATCGCCGTGGAGAAGAAGCCCGACGCAGTGATCTCGGGTGCGGCGTTTGCGGTGTCGACCTTCGCGAAGCAAGTCGCCCAACTAGCGGCAGCCGGCATCCCGTTCGTAACCGCCAACACCCAGGATCCGCTCGGAAATGGGGTAACGGCAAACATCGGCAGCGGTGCTGACTTCACGCGCCGGGGCCAGTGGATGGCGAATTGGATTGTGGCGGATTCCGATGGCAAAGCCGACATCGCCGTCTTCAACCTCAGCACGTTCCCTGTCCTCAATCTCCTGGTCGACGGACTGAAATCGACGCTGACCGAGCTGTGCTCCTCTTGCAAGGTCGCCGTCAACGACGTGCTGGCCTCATCGATCAGCACGACCCTTCCGGGCGAGATCGTTTCCTACTTGCGAGCCCATCCTTCGGTGACATACGTCGTGACTGCGTTCGGCGACATGACGCTGGGACTGCCTGCTGCTCTTCAGGCCGCGGGCTTGACGTCAAAGGTCAAAGTGGTCACGCAACATGCGAGCAAGGCGAATCTCAAGAACATCCAGGACGGAACCGAGGCCATGAACCTTCCGGAACAGGGGATCGAAAGTGGCTGGATGATGGTCGACGCCGTGGTCCGCGCCTTCGCCAAGGCTCAAATTCCTGAGAAGCAGTACGAGACCACGACTGGCAACTACGTCACGAAGGCGAACGTGAGTACGGTTTCGACAGATCATTACATCGCCGTCACCGACTATCAGGCGCAGTTCGCGAGGCTGTGGCTCGTGAAGTGACCATGTGCAAGGCGCCGCACATTCGCGATCGCTAAGCCTCGATCCACCGATGACATGCCACCCGGCTGCCGGCCGGGTCGCTACCTCGGCAGCCGGTCTCGGGCAGCAGCGATGTCGCGCTCGAGGTCGTCGTCGTCGTCGTGGGCCCAAAAGGCCTGGGCCGCGTTTGCGAGCAGATCCACACACGCGTCGAGCGTCAGCACGGAGGTGTCGACGACGAGGTGGTAGAGCGATGGGTCGGCCGGGTCCTGGTGGTACAGCTTCCGCACGGACCGCGATCGCACCGTGTCGGTGTCGGTGAGGTGGGCCCGCGCCGTGTCGAGGTCGACGCCTTCCCAAGCGGCGCCGCGACGCGCCCGTCGTTCGACGGGTCCGTCCAAGCGAACGTGGAACGCGCCCGGCCGGCGTCCGAGCGCGATCGCCGCGGCCCGACCGAGGATCACCGCGCCGCCGTTCGCGATCAGTGCTCCAATGCTCGCCTCGAGGTGGTTTCGCACGTGCTCCGGGAGGAGCTCGGGATCACGAGGCACCGGGATGTTCCAGCCGGCGCTCAAGAGCGCGAGTCCGTCCAGGACCGTGTTTCTCGGCTCCTCGGCCCGCTCGGCCTCGCTGAGCACGTCACCGGCGGACGACGCCATCGGCTTGGATCCGCCGAGCCGATCGGCGAACGGGAGGCCCAGCCGCGTCGCCAGCAACGGCGCGATCAGGGTGCCACCGGCGCCGTAGGTGGCCGACACTGTCACCACCCGTACCGCTCCGGGCGACGATCCCACGTGCTCAGTCAAGCATCACCACCGAGGAGCGCCGGATCCGGATCGAATGGCTCGAGCGGTTCCAGCTCGTTGACCCCGCGAGCACGCCCTCGATCCGGCCGCGACGCGTCACTCGGGATGAGCAGCGACACGCCGGCCCCGAGTGCGATCACCACGGCTGCGAAGACCAGGGCGAACCGGGTCCCACTCGTGACTGCCTGCTGGGTCGCCCGTTGCAGGAACGCGGCGTCGGCGCGGCTCGCCGATGGCGGCGGCGAGTAGCCCGAACCCAGCGCGTGCACGCCGGCCAACGCCTGCGCCTTCACCGAGACCGCCAACGGCGCGGCCCGGATGCGACTGCTGGCGACGCTGATCGAGCGGATCGTGAGCAACGAGCCGATGACCGATACTCCGAGGGCACTGCCGACCTGCCGAACGGTGGTGTTGGCACCGCTGGCCACGCCGGAGCTCTCCGGAGGGATCTCCGACAGGACCACGTTGGTGAGTTGCGCGCCCGCGAAGCCGATGCCGCATCCATACAGCGCGAGGCCGGGCAGGAGCGACCATGCCGTGATGTCCAGCGACACCACGCGAAGGATCAGCAGGATCCCGCCGGCATAGAGGAGGAGGCCCACCCGCACGATGGCGGTCGTCCCGAAGCGGCGGATGAGCAGGCCCGCCAGCTGCGCGCCGACGATGACGAACAGACCGCTCGGCAACATCCACAGCCCGTTGCGAGCCGCGGTCAGGTGCTTGGCGTCCTGCAGGAAGACGGGAAGGACGAAGCTGAGGCCGAGCTGTCCCATGGCCAGCACGAGACCGGTGAGGAGGCCGTAGCGATAGGTCTTGAAGCGCAGGTGGGCGAATTCGAAGAGCGGGGAACGCCCGGCGCGCTCGTTCGCAATCTCGAGGAACACGAACCCGGTGAGGATCACCACCGCCCCGGCGAAGATCATCGGAATCAACGAGACCCCTTCGGATGCCGCCCACATCGTGTGGCCGGCGATCGTGACGTCCTTGAGCGGCGTCCACCAGCCGTAAACGCCGCCTTGGCTGAGGGCGAACACCAGCAGGAACATCCCGAGCGCGATGAGCAGAGCTCCCGGTACGTCGATGCGAGCTCGACGATTCGTCCGCACGCCCGGCTTCATGAAGATCAGCGCACCGATGATGGCGAGGGGTGCCACGATGACGTTGATCCGGAAGGACCAACGCCAGGAGTAGTTGGTCGTGAGGAACCCACCGAGGACCGGCCCGCTGGCGGCTGCGACCCCGGCTGATGCCCCCCACGCCGCGAACGCGGTGGCGCGTTCGCGGCCCCTGAAGGTGCCCGAGAGGATCGCGAGCGTCGCCGGCAACATCAGCGACGCTCCGATGCCCTCGATGATCGCCTCGCCCACGATCAGCTGGCCGACCGACTTCGACACCGACGCGATGAGCGAACCGACGCCGAACAACGCGACGCCGACGACCAACACCCGTCGGTGACCGTAGACATCGCCCAGACGCCCACCAACGATGAGGAGTGTGGCGAAGGTCAACGCGTAGCCGGTGATGACCCATTCGAGGCTCGGAAGGGTCGTGTGGAGCTCGCGCAGGATCGTGGGTATCGACACGTTCAGGACCGTGTTGTCGAGCACGACGATGAACGCCGCCAGGATCGCGATGACGAGCGCGATCCAGCGACCGGGGTCGAGTGCCTCGTGGTCGGTCTCGGCTGCGGTGGCGGTCACAGACAGTTCTCAGCCATGACGAGCACGATCCCTGTCGTGGACCGCGAACCGGTGTTGACGCGGCGGCAGTTCCTCGTGGCAGGTGGCCTGACTGCGGGTGCCCTGATGCTTCCGGGGTGCGTCGGCGCGTCGACGCCGGCGCCCACGACGAGCGCGTTCCGGTCGCGTCCTGACCTTCGACCCCCCAAGCTCAGCGTCACGACGCGCCATGCATCCATCGGGCTCGGCCATCTGTTCTTCACGGTCGGTGGGCCGCTGATGATGGACAACGATGGCGGCCTTCTCTGGTACCACCCGCTCAGCGGTCCGCACGCGACCACGTTCCGCCCGCAGCGTTACCGCGGGGCACCGGTGCTCGCCTGGTGGGAGGGCGAAGTCGACAAGGCCGGCTACGGAAGAGGCGAATATGTCATCGTCGATTCCTCGTACCGGGAGATTACGCGGGTCCGCGCCGGCAACGGCTACCAGGGGGACCTGCACGAGTTCGTGATCACCCCGCGCGACACCGCGCTATTCACCGTCTACCAGCCCGGCACTGCCGACTTGTCCACGGTTGGCGGGCCGGCTGAGGCGACCATCCTCGACGGCATCGTGCAAGAGGTGGACATCGCGACAGGAGCGGTGCTCTTCGAGTGGCGAGCCAAGGATCACGTGGGCTTCGACGAATCGCACGCGGTCATGCCGACAGGCAGTGGGCAGCTCTTCGACTTCTTCCACATCAACTCCATCTACTCCGAGGCCAACGGTGATCTTGTCGTATCGGCCCGCAACACGTGGGCGGTCTACAAGATCAGCCGGCAGAGCGGTGAGGTCGTCTGGCGACTCGGTGGCAAGAAGAACGACTTCTCGTCGAAGGTGGAAACCGCGTTCGAATGGCAGCACGACGCCCGCCGCCATCATGACGGCACGATCACCCTGTTCGACAACGGTGCGACCCCGCAGGTCGAGCTTCAGTCGCGGGGACTGGTGATGGCAATCGATGAGGGAGCGCGGTCGCTCACGCTGCAGCGGGAACTTCTTCACGCCCGGGTGCTCGCGAGCAGCCAGGGCAGCGTCCAAAGGCTTCCAGGAGGCAATTTCCTCGTGGGTTGGGGTGATCAGCCCTACGTGTCCGAGTTCGACGGCGAGGGTCGACTCGTATTCGATGCCCGCTTTCCCACCGGGTTTCAGTCGTATCGAAGCTTTCGCCTTTCCTGGGTCGGGCGTCCGAGCGAGCCACCCGCCATCGCGGTCGATGAGATCGGGTTGGGTCGGCTGACGATGCACGTCAGCTGGAACGGCGCGACTGAGGTCGCCCGCTGGGATGTGCTGGCCGGCCGCCGGAAGGATTCGCTCGAACGCATCGCCTCGGCACCCCGGTCCGGCTTCGAGACGAAGATCAGTGCGATCACGACCGATCGCTACGTCGCGGCGCGAGCCCACGACGCGAGCGGCGCGGTGTTGGGCACGTCGGCGGTGCGGACGGTCGCCTCTTGAACGATCAGCTCGGTCTATGGTGCCGCACCATCCAGTTCGTTCACCGGCCGTTGAGGGCTGACACGACGGCCTGAAGGCTGGCCGTGAGGATGCTGGCATGCATGCCGACTCCCCAACGGGTGTCGCCGTTCTGGTCAGTGGTCTCGACGTAGGCGACGGCTTCCGCGTCGGCGCCCGCGCTGACGGCGTGCTCTCGGTAGTCGACGACGTCGAGCTCGATCCCGAATCCGTCGCGTAGGGCGTGGACGAAGGCCGCGATCGGCCCGTTGCCTTCCCCCGTGACGGTCACGTCGTCGCCCCGGACGCGCACATGGGCCACGACCGTGGCGCGGTCGCCGGCGGTGGCCGTCTCGTGGGCGACCAGCTCGATCGGAGCGTGCTCCGGCAGGTATTCCCGGCTGAACACTTGCCACATCTCGGCCGGGGAGATCTCCGTGCCGGTGTCCTCGGTGGCGTGCTGAACGGCACGGGAGAATTCGATCTGGAGCCGGCGGGGCAGGAGCAAGCCGTGCTCGGTTTCCATGATGTAGGCGACGCCGCCCTTCCCGGACTGCGAGTTGACCCGGATCACGGCCTCGTAACTCCGCCCGACATGGTGCGGGTCGACGGGCAGGTACGGCACCTCCCATTGTTCGTAGTCGTCGCCCAGCGCGGCGATGCCCTTCTTGATGGCGTCCTGGTGTGATCCGGAGAAGGCGGTGTACACGAGGTCCCCGACGTACGGGTGCCGCGGATGCACGGGAAGCCGGTTGCAGTATTCGGCGACCCGCCTGAGGGCGTCGATGTCGCCGATGTCGAGCTCCGGGTCGACGCCCTGTGAGAACAGGTTCATGGCGAGCGTGACGATGTCGACGTTTCCCGTCCGCTCGCCGTTGCCGAACAGGCAGCCTTCGACCCGGTCGGCGCCTGCCATGACGCCGAGCTCGGCGGCGGCGACCGCGCACCCGCGGTCGTTGTGGGGATGCAGGCTCAGCACCACGGAGTCACGATTCGGGATGTGACGGTGGAAGTACTCGATGAGATCGGCATACACGTTCGGCGTGGACATCTCGACCGTGGCGGGCAGGTTCAAGATGATGGGCTGCTCCGGTCGGGGCTCGATCACGTCCATGACCGCCGAGCAGATCTCCAACGAGTAGTCGATCTCCGTGCCGGTGAAGGATTCGGGGCTGTACTCGTAGTGGATCTCGGTTCCGGGCACGGTGGCCTCGAGCTTGCGGCACAGCTTCGCCGCGTTGACCGCGATGTCGGTGATCCCGTCTTTGTCGAGGCCGAACACCACCCGGCGTTGCAGGACCGACGTCGAGTTGTAGAAGTGCACGATGGCCTGTCGGATGCCGTCGATCGACTCATAGGTCCGCTCGATCAGCTCCGGCCGGCACTGCACGAGGACCTGGATGGTGACGTCGTCGGGCACCAGGTCCTCCTCGACCAGGACCCGTACGAAGTCGAAGTCGGGCTGGGATGCCGACGGGAAGCCCACTTCGATCTCCTTGAACCCCATCTGCACCAGCGTGGCGAACATGCGCCGCTTCCGTTCGATGTCCATCGGGTCGATCAGGGCCTGGTTGCCGTCGCGGAGATCGACCGCGCACCATCTCGGGGCCCGGGTGATGGTGGCGGACGGCCACCTGCGGTTCGACAGTGGAACGGGCTGGTACGGGCGGTACTGCTCGAACGGCATCTTCTTCGGTTGTACTGGCTGGGGAGGCATTGGCGTTGTCCTCGGTCGAGTCGAAGTCGGGAAACAAAAAACCTCCCGGCCCGAAGGCGCAGGAGGTCGTGGCGAACACCCGAGAGGTGTCCGCTAGGTGAGAAGGAGGAGTCCCAGGTCAGAACGCATCACCGCGATCTTGACACGCCGCCACGATCGGCACAACCGAGATCGGGCATTCGGTTCGCGTGTCGGGTGCCGCCGGTCGACACCGCGTCGCGGGCGCTGGTGCCGAGCGGACCGCGGTTGCCCGCCGGCATCGATACCGGTTTCCGCCTCACCACGCCCGACGCCCGCGCCGCCTCACGCCGGCGTGCTCCGACGTTTGAATGACTCGTTTGAAGGCATTCTGGACGAGACTGCGAGTTTCGGGGAGGAGAACATGAAGGAGTCCGATTCCAACGAGGGCCCGTCGGCATCTGAGCAGATCGACAAGAGGATCGCCGAGCTCGGAGACTGGCGCGGGGCGACCTTGAGCAGGATGCGCACGCTCATCAGGGAGGCAGTTCCGCACGTCGTCGAGGACGTGAAGTGGGTGAAGAAGACGAGCCCGGGCACTCCCACGTGGTCGCACGACGGAATCATCTGCACTGGCGAGACGTACAAGTCCGTCGTGAAGCTCACGTTCGCCAAAGGGGCTTCGTTGAACGACCCGGCCAAGCTCTTCAACTCGAGCCTCGAGGGGAACACCCGGCGCGCCATCGACATCCATGAGGGGGAGAAGGTCGACGCGGGCGCGTTCAAGGCGCTCATCCGTGCCGCGGTCGCCCTCAATGCATCTGCCGGAAAGGCACGGCCACGGCGAGCGAAGTGAGCCAGGGGATTCCGCTCCACGCGCGCCGAGCAGCGGCGGTGGGTGTTCGGGAAGCCCACTACGGTCGCGCCGGCTGCAAAGAACGAGCTTCTGGACGCTCGCAAGGGTTTGGCGTTCGCTCACCCGATCGAGTGAAGGCCGCCGGCCCGCTCGACCGGAATTGCGTCGCGGTGACTCTTCTCTTGCATCACCTCGACGATCGCGACGTCCGGCAAACGATGGTCAGGCAGTGGTCCGAGGAGCACGAGCACATGTGCTCGACGTTTCCGCCTGATGCGCGGGCCTACGGCAAGCTCTTCACTCCGGCGGGGTGGAACGCGCTGGCCGATGTGATGCCTGCCGCGTTGGCCGATCATGACGATGACTGGCTGCAACGATCATTGGACGTTCCCGGGTACTGGGTCGACATGTACACCCGTCGTTCGAGGTCCGGGGACACGCAATTCGCCAACAACAAGGCGGATGCGATTCGACGATTCGGGATCGGCGAGTTCAACACCGCGTACGTCCGGGCGCTGGCGACCGTCGGCTTGAGTCGCGGGCTCACCGAGGGCACAGTTTACCGGGCCGGCACCGCTGCGGAGCCCCGCCAACGCTGCTCCGAGCTCGAGGGTCAGCCAGTCTCGCTGCAGTGCCTGATCGATGACCATCGCTGCTACTTCCCACAACCGAGAGAACCGGTGGCAGTGCCGATCCCATTCGGGCCAAACTGCCATCACAGCGTGACGCTCCGCTGACGCACGTCGAGGACTGCCGCGGTGCTACTCGGGCGTGGGTTTGAGTCCCTGAACGAGAACCGCGGGGTCGACGCCGAGCGCTTCTGCGATTCGCAGGGGGTTGACCAGCGAGAGGTTGTGTTGGCCGCGATCGACGGAGCCGATGTACGTCCGATGGAGCCCGCTGATGGCCGCGAGGTCCTTCTGGGTCAGCCCGAGCTCGTGCCGTCGAGCCCGGACGCGCTCACCGAACACCCTGAGGGGCGACATGCCATTCCTGGCGCCTGAGCCTGCGACTGAGTTCATGACAACGGCATACTATCGGTAGACCGACTATTCGTCGCAACCTCTGACTCGACCGTGCCGCTGACCGGAACAATGCCGGATTGCCCGAGGCCTGACCGGTAGTGGCGCGGACATGGCCTCGGCTCGGGCGGCCCGAGCCGATGTCATCTTGCCGGCTGGACGAGGTCGGAGGCCTCAGGTCGCGGCCGAGCCGGTCCGACCGGGCCGACGCCGGCCCACCATCCGTTCCGAGCACCTCGTCGAAGGGCCTCGTCCAGATAGGTCAAGGCGTCGAGCGCGCTCGAGTCCTCGGGGCGCTCGCTGAGGAGGACCCGCCAGCGGGCCCGGGCCGCATCGAGCGGAGCCCGGCGCCGGGCCGCGAGGCCGATGAGCTCGGCGCCCCCCTCGTCGACCGAGGCCCGGCCGGTGGCGAGCGTCAGGGCATGGAGGAACACGAGACTGCCGGGATCGCGGCGGTCGTGATCGGGCGCGGTCACACGAGAACGTTGGTCGCAACGGGCATCCGTTCCTTCCGCCAGTTGGGGGAGGAAGGCGGCACCGCCAGCGCGTGGTTCTCACACCGCGGCGACGAGTTCCTGAACCGATCGGGGGATGTGCCCGAGACGCGCGATCGCCTATCGATGGACCTGTGGCAGACGATGAGTATCACGAGACCGTGGTTGTGGTCGACACCGAGCCCGTTGCGCGTGAAGGCGTGATGCGGGTTCTGACCATGGGCGGGTGCCGGGTGCTCGGCGAGGCCGCGACCGGTCGGAATGCCGTTGACCTGGTGCGCGCGGTGGCCCCCGATGTCGTCGTCGCCGAGGTTCCGCTGCCGGATCTCGGCACGCCGGAGTTCTGCCGCGCGGTCACCGAGACGCGCGCCGAGACCGGCATCGTCGTCTTCAGCGGCCGGCACGAGCGACTCCTCGACGCGTTCGCGGCCGGCGCCCGCGCCGTCGTCACGAAGCGGGCGTACGGCGGCGTGTTCGTCGACGCCGTCCGGGCCGCGGCCGCCGGCGCGACGTTCATCGATCCGGCGTTGGCGACGGCGGCGTGGTTGGCGGCCCCGCCGGGAAGCCGGAAGGCCATCAGCCCGGCTGGGCTCACGGTCCAGGAGTTGCGAGTGCTCGCCTTGTTGCCGAAGGGGCTGACGAACGAGCAGATCGCGGTGCAGTTGCACGTGAGCCGCGACACCGTCAAGACGCACGTGGCCAACGCCCAGCGCAAGCTCAGGGTGCAGAGCCGCACCGAGGCGGCGGTGGCCGCACTCCAGCTCGGGCTCGGATGACCGTTTCGGTCGTCACTTGATGGGGGCCGCGAAGGGGGAGGTGAGGCCCCATCGCCTGAGCGTGGTCTCAACGAGCGCTTCGGCCTGGTCCCACAAGGCATCGGCCGCTTGGGCGACTGGCGTGGCGCTCGTCATTGCGGATTTGACGCGGTCTGCCGGCTGTTTCGCGGCGTCCGAGAAGGCATCGATGGCGCGCTCGTACTGGTGAAGCGCTTCGTCGAAGCGCCGAGCCGCGGGGCGCAATGCCTTCGGTGCGCGCAGGTGCGCGAACGCCCGCCGCACGTGCTCTATCTCTTGGTGCCACCTCTGCGCCTCGCTCACGAACTGCACCACGCTGACCTTCGACGCGTAGAGGTCGGCCAAGCGTGGCTTGATCCCTTCCACGACGATGCGCCCGCCATCCTTCGCCAATGTGGCAGCTGCGTTGGCGTAGGTGGCGAACGCAGCGCGCTGGTCGGACCGTGGCGCAGAACTCGCGACGACGGTGAGAGCCACCGCCAACGCCAAGGGCGCGAGGGCGATCGCGGGAATCACGAGCGGCCACCGGCTCCGCCGGGAGGCCCAGCCGGCTCGGTGGCGCCTGCGAACCGGCCTGGGGTGTGCGAACGATCGCAATTAGGTGCGGTTCGATGTGCGTTTGGGTGCCCGACGACTGGGGCGACGGGGAGGCTCGTCCGGCTTCGGTGCCTGCTCACCAAGGTAGGTCGCAATCAGTTGCGGGTCGGCCAGGAGATCCCTGCTGGGGCCCGCAAGAACCACCTCACCCTTGGCGAGCACGGCGGCCCGGTCGGTGTTCGCGAGGGCCATGTGAACGAACTGCTCGACGATGAGCACGGCGGTGCCAGCTCGATTGATCTCGGCCAGGATGTCGAACAGTTGGCTGACGATCTTGGGAGCCAAACCCAGCGAGAGTTCGTCGACGATCAGCAGCCTCGGGTTCGACATGAGGGCCCGAGCCACGCCCAGCATCTGTTGCTCGCCTCCCGACAGCGTCCCAGCCGCCTGGTGGGCCCGCTCGCGCAGAATTGGGAAATGGTCCATCACCTGATCGCGCTGGGACTTGTAGGCCCGGCCGGCGCGCCGCTGGGACCAGAAACCGGCGCGCAGGTTCTCTTCGACCGAGAGCCCGAAGAAGAGTTCCCGGCCCTCGGGGAGATGAGCGATGCCCCGTTGCACGACCTTGTTCGCTGCCATGCCGCCGATCGGCTCGCCGTCGAACGTGATCCGTCCCCGAGTAGGGGCGAGCAGGCCGGAGATCGCGCGGAGAGTCGTGGTCTTGCCCGCACCGTTGGCGCCGACGAGAGCAACCCGTTCGCCGGAACCGATCGTGAGGCTGACCGCGCGCAGGGCTTGGATGGGTCCGTAGTGCACATCGATGGCGTCGACTGTCAACAGTGCAGCAGCCGAATCATTGCCGTCGGTGATGACATCGTGACTGCTCTCGGTTGTGACTACAGAGGGGCTCACGTCAGCACCTCTGCGCCTTGTTCGACGCCCGCGATCGACGCATCGCTGGAGATATGGCGGCCGTTGCTGTCGTTGGCTGCGGATTTCGGTTCTTCGGCTTGACCGAGATAGGCGGCAATGACTTCGGGATTGGACTGAATCTCGCTCGGCGTCCCGTCGGCCAGTGGCTCGCCGCGGTTGATGACGTACATGTAGTCGGACACCGCCGTCACCATCCGAACATCGTGTTCGATCAAGAGGATGGAGACGCCGAGTTGCGACCGGACGAAGTAGAGAAGCTGAGCGAGTTCGTCGGTCTCCGCGTTGTCGAGCCCAGACGCCGGTTCGTCGAGCATGAGAAGCGGTGCTTCGGTCACGAGCGCTCGTGCGATCTCGACTTGTCGGAGGATGCCGAACGGGAGGCCGGCAGTCGGCCTCGAGGCGACCTCCTCGAGGCCCAACATCTCGACGACCAGACGGACGCGAGCGCGAGCGTCGGCCTCTGATGCGATGGCCCGACTCATGAGCGCCAGGTGGCTGAAGATGCCGGTCGGGTTGTGGACGTGAGTCGCGACCAAGAGATTGTCGAACACAGTCAACTGGGGGAACAGTTGGATCAGCTGAAACGTGCGACCAACTCCCATCTGAGCTCGGACGTGGACGGGGAACTTGGTGGCGTCCACGCCAAACAGCCGGACGGTTCCCGAAGTGGGTTCGTTGAGGCCGGCGATCGCGTTGAATGTCGTGGTCTTGCCGGCCCCGTTCGGGCCGATCAGGCCGACGATCTCGTGCTCGCGCACCACAACGGTCACGTCATTCACGGCCGTCAGCCCGCCGAAGCGAACGACAACGTGTTCGGCCTCGAGGACAGGAGGCCGTTCGCTGCGGTCAGGTGCGAGCGGGTAGGGCGGGATGACCATCGTGCGCCATGAGGCTCTGGCCGTCTCGACGTCGTCGCCGGCGGTCATCTCTCGGACATCGACGGCACTGTTCGGCTCGAGCGCCGTCCGGCCGAGCACTGAGAGATCGATCGATCGCCGGATCACCGGCGAGCGGGAGCGCCGCGTCGGCAGGCGTTGGGCGAAAGCGGCCGCGCGCGACGTGCCGGGCCGGCGCTGCCGCCGGTCGCCGACTTCGACGGGCACGGGTGTCACCGTGCCGATCTGACCGTCGGAAGGACGCCGCCGGCGCAGCATCGCGGAGCCTTTGGCGATCGGTCGCTCGATCAGACGAGACAGCCATTTGGTGACACCCCGGAATCGACGTTCCGTGGCCGTTCCCAGCGCACCCAGTCCACCGGGATAGCCGAGGAGCACACCGAGAAGGAGTGCGACCGCGACGATGTCTCGCCACCCGGTGAGCGTCTTGACCCGATAGAAGACCTCCGTGAGCGCGGCGAACAAGATGCCGGCGGCGACACCACCACCGAGACTGTTGATGCCACCAACGACTGCGATGGACAGGTAGAACAGTGAGACCGTGAACTGGAAGACGACCGGCGTGGCGACTCTCACGTTGGTCATGATCAGGTTGCCGGCGATGCCTGCCAGGGCCCCGGACACCGCGAAGGCCAAGAGCTTGTAGCGGGTCACGTCAACGGCGAGGGACACCGCTGCCACTTCCGAGCCCCGGATCGCGAAGAACGCTCGGCCCGTCTTCGAGTCCCGCAGGTTCACCGCCGCGTACCATGCGGTCGCGACTGCCGTGACGACGACCAAGTAGAACACCCGTTGGTTGGACAGGTCGAAGGTGGTCATCGTCCCCGGATGGCCGATGACGGTGTTCGGTATGGACGAGGCTGCCGCCTTGCCGACGAACCACTGCTGGCTGAACAGGTAGGCGTCGCACATCCAAGCGAAGATGAGCGTCGCCACCGCGAGATACAAGCCCCGGACCCGGAGGGCGACCAACCCCAACATCGACGCCACGCCGGCAGAAACGAGTGCGACCAACGGTAGGTTCAGCGGAAAAGGAATGCCGAATCGACGCGCCAAGATTCCGGTCGTGAAGGCGCCGATGCCGACAAAGCTCCCTTGTCCAAGACTGATCTGGCCGACCCATCCGGTCAGGATGACGAGGCTGAAGGCGACCAGCGCGTATTCGCCGGCCAAGTTGGCGTCGACGATGTAGGAGAACGGGACCGAGGGCAGCCAGCGGTTCAGCGGGAAGCCCGGCAGCCAGGGAAAGTAGAGGACGAGCCACGCGATGACGACTTGCCTGGCTCGAATCGGGCTCGCCCTCACGTCCCGGCCCCGCGTTGCGTGACATTCCGAAGGGACCATCGGTGTCTCATGCGCCGGCCATGTCTGCGACCGAGAACCGGTTTCCACGCAAGCTCATGACGACGAACGCCAGCGCCGCGAGCGCAAGCTGCGGCGCTCCGACTTGTTTTCCGATCTGTCCGAACGACGGCACGAGACCCAATGTCAGCCCGACGACGACGGCGCCGACGACTGCTCCACCGATCGATTCGAGGCCACCGATCAGCGCGGCGACGAAGGCCGGCAAGACTTGCAGCGACAGGGTGTACGGATGGAGGTTCGTGGACGCCCCGAGCATGATCCCGCCCAGCGCAGCCAACAACCCGGCGAAGCACCAGGCCATCGACGTCGTCCGGTCCGGGTCAATCCCCATCAAGCGGGCAGCCCGGCGGTTGTCGGCCGCGCACCGCATCGCAAGACCGAGGTCGGTGAACCGAAACAATGCAATGAACACCGCGGCGGCGATCAACGCGACGACCAGCGTGCCGATGTCGCCGAGCTGCAGGAGAGCGTTGCCGACGCGAAAGGTGTGCCGCGGGAAGAGCGAAACCCCTTGCACCGGCGTGGTCCCCCACTGGCGTGCCGCCAGGGCAATCAGCAAGCCGAGCACGCCAACCGTGCCGACGGTTTGGGATGTGGCCGACGCGCTCCGCAAGCGGCGCACGACAACGATCTCGACGACCACACCGAGGAGGCCGCCCGCCAGGAGCGCAACGAGGGTGGCACCGATCGCCCCGAAGGTCGACGCCAGTGCGTAGGCGATGTATGCGGGCAACATCGCCATCGCGCCGTGCGCCAGGTTCAGCACTTTGGACGCGCGGTAGATGAACACCAGCCCCAAGGCGAACATCGTGTACGCACCCACGAGCGGAACCGTGAGGACGACATTGATCAGGAGGTCGCGCAGGACGTGGGGCATCGCTAGAAGTCCTGGTTCACTTCGTTGTCGGCAACGAAGTCGGTGTTGGCGTACCGCCACTGGGTGAAGGAGTTGACGTTGTACACCGCCTCAAAGGCTTGCGCCGCGGTCGCCGCGAAATGGTTGCCAGCGCTGTACTGCAAGGGTCGCGAGAGACCGGTGTCGAGCGTCGTTGAGTCAAGAACGGTTTGGAGGTCAGCTCTGGTTGGTGCCGCCCCCAATTGCTGCAGCGCTTGGACCAAGAGCTTCATGCCGACGTACGCGCCTTCGACATGGGGGTTGGACGGGTCAGCGGTCGAGGACACCGCGGCGAGGTCGTTGCGGTATTCGGAGACCTTCGGATCGGTGTCAAAGGGCGAGATCGGCGGCTTGAAGCTCGTCCAAACTCGCAAGTTGGAGCAGGCACCGCCGCAGTTCACCGCGAACGACGTCACGAACAGCGGCTGCGGTGCCCCGATGCCGATCGCCGGTCGATCGTTCTGCTTCTGGTCACCCAGACCGCCGTTCTTGACCCACGTCTCGGCCGTCGCCGGCTCCAGCAGCATGGCCACGAAGTCGCACTTCTTGAACTGACCGGCGCTGGTCGAACATTTGTCGACGAAGCTCTTGACCTCGTTGAGGTAGGACTGGCTGCCACCTTGGACCGGCTGGTCTGAGGCGACCTGGAGGCCCATGCGCTTCACCGCGCCAACGAACGCGTCGTGGCCCTCCACGCCGAACCGGTACTTGTTGTCGTACACGATGGCAAACGTCTTTGCGCCCCGAGCCGCGGCGTCGTGGGCCATGATGTGCATGACGGAATGGGTGGACGTCGCGACGGGCCACACCCACGGGTGTTGGTACTGATCGATCAGCATCCCATCAGCGCCGACCACCGGGAACTGGTTGTTGTCGATCAGGCCGTTCTCGATCGGATAGCGGAGGCCCTCTGAGGACGGATTCACGGCAAGGCCGAAGTAGCACTTGCAGCCGATGTACTTGTTGATCAGATCGTTTCCCGCGGCCGGATCCCAGCCGTCGTCGTCGTATTTGATGTTGACCTGACGCCCGCAGATGCCGCCGGCAGCATTGACTTTGCGGCGAACGGCCTCCATGCCGGACTGGGCGTCGGAGAGGAAGTCCTTGGCGATGCCGGTCTTGACGACCGTTGCCGCGAACTCGATGGAGGTCGCGGTGACGCCCTGGTCGGTCGCGCCGGCGTTCTTGTGGGCCGCGCAATCGGCCGAGATCGCCCCGGGCGTGGTGCCAGCCGCGGCCGCGGCACCACCTCCGGGCGCGGAGCCGGAGACCGACGGGTCGGCACTGGCAACCACCGGGTTTCCGTTGGCGTCGACCACCGGGTTGCCGTTCTCATCGACCACGACGTCCCCGCCGGCAGTTCCCGGGTCGGATCCCGCCGCCCCGCCGCCTCCGCCAGATCCCGTCGATCCCGACCCAGATCCGCCACTTGCGGATGCGCCAGTCGTACCGGAACTCTTGACGCCCTTCAGGGTGGTCGTCTTCCGGGCGCCGTTCGCCGCGGCGCCGCCGGTGCCGGTCGCGGTGTTGGCCGTCAGCGTGAAGGTCGACAGCAAGCTGATCACGATGACCGCGATCGCCGCCGTCCAGGCGCCTCCTGAGGAACCTCCAGCCGGCGGAGCAGGATCGGAATTCATCGCAACAGCACTCCTTCGAGCGTCGGATCGGCGGAACCCCGAGTTCTCGTGCGCCGTCTCGAGAAGGGTTGGCGCCCGTTGCCGGTTGCTCCTTCCACCAAATGGGTGAGGGTCTTGACTCTTGAGGTGGGAGACCTCACCCCTCTTTGCGGCGCTGCGGTCAGGTGATGGCGGTTTGGATCGCCGCCGCGATGGCATCGGGCAGCGCAGCGGTGCCGCCGAAGACATAGGCGGAGGCGATGGCGGCCTTGTTCGCGACGAGGTAGCTCGCGGTTGTATTGGGCAGGCCGGTCGCGGCGCTGAGTACCAACGGTGCACCGCGGCCGGCGATGTGGGGCCCGGCGCCGAGCGCGTCGGGATAGTTGGTGCCGATCGCCACGCCGACCGTCGTCGGCTTGTTGAAGAACTGATTGGCGATCTTGGTCGACGTCTCATACCGATCGGCGCCGACCAGTGGAGTGGCCGATGAGTCGGCCTTCGCAGCCGGACCGCCAAGGGCGTAGCGCTTTGCTGGTGGGTGCGCGGCGAGGTAGTTCTTGGTCGCGGTCGGCATCGTCGCACCGGCCGTCAGGAGGATGGCCGCTTTCGCGTGGGTCGCCGCCGCGCCGCCGGTAAGCGCATCAGGGAAGTTGTCGCCGGTGGCCAAGAGATCCATCGTGGGATTGCCCAGGCCCTGGTCGGCGATGACGGTCGCGGTGGCGTACCGGTCGGAACCTGCATACCGGGTCGATGAGTAACCGAGGGACTGCAGCGAGGCTTCGTAACCTGATCCCAGGGCGGCCAGACCGCCGAGCAGGTAGACGGTCCGGCCCTTCGGGAGGATGCGCTGAATCTCGGCGCCGACATTCCCATCGAGCCCGGCCGTTGGGCTCAACAGCAACGGGCCGCCTTTCGCGGCGGCGAGTGGGCCGCCGGCCAGTGCGTCCGGATAGTTGAAGGCGGTGGCCAGGACAACGGCGTTCGCCTTGCCAGCGTCCGGGTAGGCGTCCCTCGAGATGGCGATGGCGGTCCCGATTCGGTCGTTTCCCCACAGACGGATGATCGGATCCGAACCGGGCACGGCGGCGTTGGAGGTGGCGCCGGGCCCGTCACCAATGGCATTGGTGGCAACCACCGTGAAGGTGTAGGACGTGCCGTTGGTCAAGCCCCCGACGTCCACCGATGTCACCGTGCCGGACACTGTTTGCGTCGCACCACCGGGTTGGGCCGTGATGGTGTAGCCGGTGATCGGGCTGCCCCCGTCGGAGTCGGGCGTCGCCCAACTGACGTGAGCCCCCTTGTCGATCCCGATGGCAGCAACCTTCGTCGGCGGGCCGGGCACCGTCGCCGCGGCGACCTTCCGGATCAAGTGGTTGACCGTGTCGCTGACGTAGAGATTCCCGGCGGCGTCGAACGTCACCGCCTCGGGACGGGCCAGCTGTGCCGATGTGGCCGGACCGCCGTCGCCCCCGTAGCCGCAGGATCCTGCGGCACCAGCGACCGTCGACACGTTCCCGCCGGCGTCGACTTTGCGCACGGTGCACGTGCCGGCATCGGCCACGTAGAGGTTCCCGGCGGCGTCGAAGGCGAGACCTTCAGGATCATTGAACCGGGCCGATACCGCCGGACCGTCTGCGTACCCGCAGTTGTTGCCAGTTCCGGCACCCGAGGTGGTCCCGGCCAGGGTGGAGATCGTGCCGCTGGCCCGGTCGAGTTTGCGGATCAGGCAGTTGTCGGCGTCCGCGATGTACACGTTGCCGGCACTGTCGTAGGCCACACCACGGGGGTGGTTCAGCGAGGCCAGGCCAGCCGCTTGGCCGTCGCCGCCGTAGCCGGCGTGTTGCGCGATTCCCGCGATGGTCCTGATGGTCCCCGAGCTGTTGACCTCTCGCACGATGTGGTTGTTGGTGTCGGCGATCAGCAGGTTGCCGGCGGCATCGACGGCAACCGCCCGCGGGTTGTTGAGGTGGGCAGAGGTCGCGGGCACGAGGTTCTCGGTCGCCCCGTAGCCACATTGCGGGGTAGTCGGGTCAGTGGGCGTTGTGCCGGCCACGTCGCTGATCGCGTGCGACGGCGTGATCTTTCGGACCAGACAGTTCGCCTCGTCCGCCACGAACACGTTTCCTGCTCCGTCCAGCGCCACGCCCGACGGTGACCAGAAATGGGCTTGCATGGCCTGGCCGCCACCGCCGCTGTAGGAGCCGGGCGCGTTCACGCCGGCGATCG
Organism: Acidimicrobiales bacterium; assembly: GCA_025463925.1. GTDB lineage: Bacteria > Actinomycetota > Acidimicrobiia > Acidimicrobiales > AC-14 > RYN-50. The sequence goes on from JAODBK010000046.1 coordinate 49,603, forward strand.
TCGCGATTGTCGGCGGCGTCCCGGGGGCAACGGCCCGAATGACGTTGGCTCCGGCATCGGCGAAGAGGAGGGTGCCAGTGTGTTGATCGACCGCCTCGCCGGCCGGGGCGTTGAGCTCCGCGTTCACGGCCGGACCGCCGTCGCCCGAGTCACGGACGTTTCCGTTGCCGGCGACCGTGCGGATGATGCCGGTCGAGGTGTCGATCTCGCGCACGCGGCGGTTGCTCTGGTCGGCGACGTAGAGCTTCGTGCCGACGACGACGAGACCGGCGAGATGACCGACGCGGGCCGAAGTGGCTGGCCCGTTGTCGCCCAGGTACCCGCAGGTGTTGTCGGGCGACGCCCAAGAGGCGTTGTAGCCGTCCGGATCCCCGCTCATCGCAGGGTAGGTCCCACCGGCGGTTCCGATGATCGCGTCCGCAGCGAATGTCGCCTTCTGGATGACGCAGTTGTCTCGTTCGGCGATGTAGAGGTTCCCTGATGGGTCAAATGCGATGCCGGTCGGTACACGCATTCGTGCCTGTTGGGGATCGTCGTGGTCAGCGCCAGGGCTGGGTGCGTAGCCCGCGTCGCACGGCTGCTGGTTCACGCCGACGGCACGTGCCGAGTCGGCGGCATCGCCAGTCGGGAGGACAATGTGATGCTGCGCGCCGTCGACTCTCCGCACCTTGCACTCGCTCAGCGATGCCCAGGAGGCCGAGACATCTCCTGACGGGTCGACAGCCAACCCCCGAGCTGCGGCGAGCGACGGGTCGACAACAACCGTCGTGATGTAGTTGGTCCCGCCAAAGCCCTGGTGGATCTCGCGGATCGCCTGCTGGTTTCGGTCGGCCAGGAAGAGTCGGCCACTGGCGTCATAGGCGAGCGCGGTCGGCGTCCCCAGCTGGGTCTGATCGGCCGCACCACCGTCGCCCGGGCACACCTGGCTCGCCGAGTCGCACGGCGACGTCACGGGAGAACCTGGGATACCGGCCAGCGTCGTGATCTGGCCAGTGGTGTCGACCTTCCGGACGACGGCATTGCCGGTGTCGGCAATGTAGAGGTTGCCGGCTGGATCGACCGCGATGCCGCTCGGCGGCTCGGCTGAGACGGAGAGTTTGGCGTTGATCGCCGGCCCATTGTCGCCTGAGTACCCCAGCGTGCCGGTGCCGGCGACGACGGTCTCATTGTTGGTCGCGTGGTCGATCCGGCGCACGACATCGGATTCAACGTCGACGACGTAGAGATCACCGGCACTGTTCGCCGCCAACCCGCCCGGCGTTTGCGTCACCTCGGTCGCCGGCCCTTGGCCGAGGCCACCGGCGTAGGTCGTGATCGTCGACAGCGCCGGCCCGGTGCCCGCGGCCCGCGCCCGATGATTCGGGAGCGCAAGGAGCGCCGCAGCCAGGGCGAGCGTCGCCGCGATCGAGGCAGGTCGGTGGTTCATCGTGACCTCATTGGTTGATCCACGTCGTGGAGGACCGGTCGTCGGTGCAGTGGGTCTGCGACGTCGGCTAGAGCGACAGTGCCCGGAGGAATTGGCGCCGGCGGGCGAACAAGTACGCCGGGCCGGCAAGGAACGACCACATCACGAAGAGCAACGCGAACTCGCCCGGCCGGGTAACCAACATCTCGATCGCTTGGCGAAGCGCTTCCCCGGGTGCTCCCAACACCTGGCGCAAAGTGCCGCCCGGCGAGGTTGGCACCGTGCGTTCTGCCACGAGCGGCTGCGTGGCCACCCGGACCGCCGGGGCGGCGCGTCCGCTCTCCCGTCGACCAGTCACTGCAGCGCGGTGAACGGTACGTGATCGGGGCGGACTCGGGCGCGCCGCCGGCGGAGGCGTGACCAGGGCCTTCGACGCCGTCGTCGGTTGGGTGACCGTGGGGATCGTGACCATTGCGGTCGTCGTCGGCGTTGTATCGATGGACCCGAAGTCGGACAGCGGCGTGATTCCGTAACGAGACTCGGCATGCACGCCGGCGAGCTGCACCACCGTGCGACTGCGACCCTCGGACCCGTCGTTGTAGAACACGGCCTGCAGGCCGGCCACGGTGTGTGATGCGTCGTCGTTGACCGCATTGTCAGCGGCTGCCTCGCCGGGATCTTTGGTCACGACCGCCTGATAACCGCCAGGGGTTGCCTCCCCGTGCGGCACGGCATCACCTGGCGAATGGTTCGCGTCGGGCACGCTGATCGTGACTCGTCCCAGAGCCTGGCTGATCAGGTCGAGAACATCACGGTGATCGGCCGGATCAAAGCAACCCGATGACTCGATTCCGGGGCCAGTCAGGCCACACCAGGCTCGGCGGAAGATCGTGTGCGCGGTCCCGGTTCGACCATGGGCGACCGTCACAGCGGTTGTGACGACCTCGGCGATCGAGAACGGCCCGAGCCGAACACCATCGGCCGTTGCCACTGCTGTGGTGACTTGACCCGGGTAGGACGTGCCGCCGATCGTCACCGACCCTGGTTGTGTCGACACCGCGCTGGATGTGTGACCAACGGACAGCACTGGGGTCGACGAGACGTTGAGCGCGAAACCTGCGGCCGAGGCCGACGCCACCGATGCGTTCTTCACGGCGTCGCAGGCCGCCTGGGACTCCATCATCTGCGCCAGGGGTGCCGGCTGTTGTCCCGTTTGGTGGTCCGCGGCTGGCGTCGTGCCGAAGTCGGCGCACTGTGAGCTGGGGGCAGGGAACCCTCTCCCATCCGCTCCTGCGGTGCCTTGGGACGCGTCCGGAACCGGCGCGCCTGACTGGGCCACGCCCTGCTTCGCTCCCGCGCACGCAGGGTCCACGGCCTGCGAGGCAGGTGCAAACGGCGTGTTCTGAAGGGCAATGGAACCACAGCTGCCGACGTTCTTCAGATCGCTGTCGGTTGCCTGCTCCGACGATGGAAATGCCAGCCCGGCTCCGGATGCCGTAGATCCGGTGTCAGATCCTGACGACGCCATGGTCGACGCGAGGAAGGCCTCTCGACCACCGGGCGAGGCGGCAACGTCGGCCGCGCAGGAGCCATTGAACTGCCCTCGCTCGAACGCAAGCTGTCCAGCCGTGAATGTTTGGTTCAACGACACGAGGAGCTGGTTCTGGTCACAGAAGGGATCATTGGGGTTCACGATCCTGCCGACGCCGCCAACAACGATCATGTGTGCGCCGGAGGCGATCGCCTCCCCAGTCGCCGATGCCACTGTCTTGCCCGGCGCTTCGTCGATTTGGTGGGTCAAAGCGTCCCGGTCGACCGGGAGCGCGTCAGGCGGGTCGGGCAGATCGTCTTGCACGACCGTCCAGCCACCTCGACCTGCGATGGGCACAAACAACCGGTGCGCCGCCGGTGCAACGGCGATGACCTGCTGGGAGATCTCGAAGCCCGCCTGACCCGCGGTCTGGACGAAATTGGGTGCGTTCTGCGTGTTGGCGAGCACCGGATAGATCACCCCGCCGGGAAGGGGCCGGCCGCGCTCGGGCGCGACCAGGATGCCCTTCGAGGTCAACAAGTAGAGCCGACCGCGCACCGCGTCGATCCCCATCGCGACGTTTCCATCGGGCTGGTCGGTGACGCCGCCGGTGACCACCCCGACGAATCGATGCGCACCGGGATGGGGGTCGTACACCCAGACGGCGTTGCCGGAGAGGGCGTCGGCCGTCACGAGCATCAGGTTGCCCGTGACCTTGTCGACGATTGGCGTTGGGGCATCCTTGATCGTCGGGGATGCCAGAGCGGGGAAGCGGGCAACGGTGGCATTGACCATGGCGCCCGTGGTCGGATCGGTTTGGCCACCGCACGGCGAGGCCAGCGGCGAACCTGGTGCACTCGCGGCGGGGTTGGGCGCCGCGGAGGTCGGGCCGACCGGGACAGGGCACATCAAGGCGGTGGTTCCGGACGGTTGGATCGGGATGCGCACCACGTATCCCTGAGCTCCGACCGGTTGCGTGAAGTACCCGGCTGACGGATCGAAGCAATAGCTCAAGATCGCGTCGCCGCTCGTGTCGTGGAGGCGTTGCACGAGCGGGGGAAGCGCCGCCCCTGCCCTTTGGTCCGGGAATCGGCCACAGCCAGCCGAACGGAGATCGATTGTCCAGTCGATCTGCGCCGCCGGGATCGATTTCACCGTCGGCGAGAGCCCGCCGTCGTCGATCGCGGTGAGCGTGGCGCCGGACAATGAGATCTGCTCGATCAACAGCGGAGAGCCGTCATTGGCGCTGCCGCCTTCGACCTGCGCCACGATCGGCGGCGTCTGCGAGGACTTTGCGGCACTCGTCGAATCCGTACCGACGAGATAGAGCTTGGCCGCGCCGCCCTCGGCCGGTTGATAGAAGAAGGCGCCCTGCGGCTGCAGGTTCACCGGCGTCGGGCACAACAGCGGGATCTGCCCTGCATATGTGACGTTGCGAGTGCCGTCGGCGAGCACGGTGGAGTAGTCGTAGACGAGGATCCCCGAGGCAGGCTTCACTCGCGCGTCGGTGACCTGGTTGTTGCACGTGTTGCCGAAGAAGAACAGGAGCTGACGCGCCGGATCGATGGCGAACTGGGAGATCGTGTGCGTGGCGGTGCTGCCATCGAAGCCGTCCCGTCGCCACGCGACCCGCATTCGCACCAGGTCGTACATGACCAGGCCGATCTGGTCCTCGTAGGTGAAGCCGAGGCTGTGCTGGTCGTCGACGATCATGTCGGTCGGCTTGCCTGACGCAGCCGGCATGACGCCGGCAACTCGCAGGCTCGGCGAGTCCGCGTGGGCCGACGGGAGCGCCGAGATGCCGAGCGAGCCGGCCAACAGAAGCATCGACGCGACCACGCTGCGACCGCGACGTCGGCGTCGCCCGTATCCCGTCGGTGTCATCGATCAGCCCCTCCGCGAAGTCGTCCGAGATGGTGATTGGGCCCGCCTAGCCCGCCTTCCTTCCACCGAATGGGTGAGAAGCGCCGTTGTCTCAGGTGGGAGTTCACCCGGAGCGCGGTCCGCTGCGACGGGATTTCACCTTGAAGAAGGTCTAGGGCCTAATACGCCGGCCCGACGAGGAAGTCCGCTGTTGCCGATCGGCGCAGGCGCCGACATCTCCGACCGTACAGGACCCAGAGAACAGTACGGCGGGCCCGATGACCGGGCCCGCCGTACTGGTGCAACTTTGTTTTGTGAGGCCCTACGGGGTGTCGGGGTAGGAGGTGGCCGACGTGTTCACCGGTCCCGAGACGAAGTCGGTCGTTCCGATCGGCGGCGGGCAAGGGCCCGGCGGCGTCGGCACCTGGGTGCACGGAACAACCGCCAGCGTGGCGTGGGCGTCGATCGAGCCGATGTCGGCGCTTCCCACCGCGTCGGACGGGGCGCAGCTCGTCTGGCCGGTGGCGATGGTGCAGATGTCGAACTCGAGGTCGAGTTCGGCATTGGCGACCGCACCGGCGACAGTGAACACACCGCTGTCGACTGCGCCGGTGACGCACTGTGTCGCGCTGCATCCGCTGAAGCCGCCGAAGTTGATCGTGCCGAACAGCGGGACCTTATGTTGCGAGGGGTCGTATACCACGCAGGCCGTGACTCCTGCCGGCGCGATGACGGTGACGTTCGCGGCGGTTTCGGCAACGTCGCTGGAATCGCCGTCGCCATTTAGTTCGTTGTCGATGAAGGTGCCGCTGATGGTCAGGCCGGTGAAGGTCGCCGTCGTTCCTGCGAAGCCGGCGAGTGGCGACCCGGCGGGCGCGTCCTCCCCGCCAGTGGTGCAGTCGCTGACGTTGCTGTTACCACGCGCCACCGTGCCGGTGACAGCCGCGGCAATGCCACCAGTTGTATCATCGACCACGGCGTGGGCCGGAGCCATGCCGACGGCCAGCAGGCCGGCGACACCGGTTAGGAGCGCCAGCGCGCGACCTTTGTAATGTCTCATGAGGGTTCCTCTCGTGGGGTTGATCTGAGTAGTCGGTGCGTGGACGAGCGGGCACGTGGCGTCGAGATCTGCCGTCCTTGCCGACCACTTCGGGACGCTAACGATCGGTCGCTGACGAATCTTCACCCGTTCGGGCCAAAGCGCTCGGACTTCTCGGGTGAGCATCGGCCGCCGCCAAGTCCCACGGTTTTGGCACAGGATCGGGAGGACAACACGGCGCGACGTGATGGACGTCGCGTCAAAGTGAGCGACATCAAACTCTTACGGTTTGATGGACACCGGCGTACCGAGCGGCAACAGGCTCGCAAGCGTGGTGATGGCGTTGTTGCTCATGCGGATGCAACCGTGGCTCACGTCGTGACCGAGGCTGCCGAGGTCGTCGGTACCGTGAATGCCGACGATGCCCGGGCCTCCACCGAAGCTGTCGAGGACATCGGAGTATCCCGAGATGCCGAATGCGTATGGTCCATAGAATCCCGCAGGATCCGGCGGGCGGAGCAACTCGGTGATGTAGTAGAGCCCGGTCGGAGTGCGGGTACTTCGGCTGCCGACGCCGATTGGTTGCTGGAGCACCGTTGCCGTTCCCCGCAGGACCGTCACGCGATGGTCCCGAAGCCTGACGGTGACCGAATAGGGGTCGACTGTCAGACGGACGTCATTCCTGCGTATCCAACCAGTCGTGCCGTTTGGCCGGATCGGGAGGAGGACGTTCAGCCAGTCGCCTTGGCGGTCCACCGCGAGAAAGACGCGCGGCGCGCCGTCCTCGTTCGGATTGGAGAATCGGCTGTTGGGGACGGCATCGTCCGGGTGGGCGTACACCGGAACAGATGATCCAGTGGCTTCGGCCACCAGACTTCCTGTGACTGCTTGGCTCCCTGATCCCTCGACGGCGACGTATGCCTGCCGGTCGGCTCCTGTGATCGCCGGCGTCCTGCTCGCGATCGAACGCGCACTGAGCGCGAAGACCGCAACGATTGCTACTGCAAGGAGCCCGTTCGCAACATGGCGAGGTGACATCGCCGCCGCGGTGATCCCTCAGCCCGTGAAACGAGGGCGGGCGGCGACCGGCTGAGCAGTGAGGGACACGCCGGCCACCTGTAACGGAGGATCGGCGGCGGCGACCGTGGTCGACGGCGAGCAGGGAATGGTCGTGGCCGGCGCGCCGGACGTCGGTGTCGACGTTGCGCCGGACGTCGGTGTCGACGTCGTGCTCGCGCCGGTCGTCGACGTCGTGCTCGCGCTGGTCGTCGACGTCGTCGTCGCCCCGGTCGTCGAGGTGGTGGTCGCCCCGGTCGTGGACGTGGTGGTCGCGCCGGTCGTCGACGTCGTCGTCGCCCCGGTCGTCGAACTGGTACTCACGTCGGTTGTCGACGTTGGGTTCGTCGTGGGCGTCGACGTGGTGGTCCCCCCGGCCGTCGAGGTCGGCGTTGATGGCTGCATACACGCGTCGGCCGTCGCGATCGCGCTTGTTGGCGTGAGCCAGATCGGTACCAACGACAGCAGCGTCGTCGCCGCGACGCCGGCGAAGATTCGTCGTACCATGCGCATTCTCCCTTCGTGTCGCCCGAACGAAGACTGCCGCCGGGTATGTGTCGTGTGTTGATCGGCCCTCACTCGTCCGTCACGGCAAGGGAATGTCGGGAACCGGCGTCCGCGTCGATCGGCGTCGCCGAACCTGCCACGCGACCGTTGCGATGACGACCAGCCCGAACAGGGTGGTGGTGAAGTTGTCGGTCGGCGTGGACCGAGCGTCGGCGGCGTTGAGCAACGCGTTTCGTCGGCCGCTGGCCGACACCGTTGGTCCCGAGCGGTTCATCGGGTGGGTGCGAGCAGCCATGTTCTGCGCAGTGTGGAGCGCATCTGCGAGCCAACGGTCCAAGTACGGCATCGGATCAGTCGGTCCCTGGCCCGGCGGCTCGACTTGAAAGGAGAGGTGGGGCGCGACCAACGGGTCGTCGGCCGGCGGTACGGATCCGAGCACCGTGCCACCGACGACGCTCTGCCCGTCGACCAGACCGGCCACGAACTTGTCGAGGCGTTGATAGTGAAAGGTGGTCCCGTCCGCCGCGGTCAGGACGAGGCCACCAGAACCGGCCGTGTCACCTGGCACGAAGTGCACGGTTCCGGCCCCGGAGGCGATGACCGGGGTACCGGCAACGCTGACGATGTCGACGCCCGGCGCGGCCGGCGGGGGCGGTGGTGCGGGCGGCGCCGAGGTGGTTGTTCCGGGCGTGACGACGGAGGGCTGGATCGTCGCCGGCGACGCGGGGTACGAGGCTGGTCCGGCGACTGGGAAAGGCGCGAGCACCTGGGCAAGCAAGGCGGTGTTCAGATTGAGACCTCGGAGCGCGCGCAGCACCGCAAGCGTCGAACGTGGGCCATCGGCAACCGTGAACGTCGTGTCCCCCAGCATCGGCCCGTCGACGCTGAGACTGATGGCGCCAGTCTGGTCGGGCGGCAGCGACAGGAACTGACTGAGGCCGGGGTTCCCGTCGGTGGCGGTCCCACTCGAGGACCCGCCCGTGCCCGGCTGGGAGGACGGCGCCGCGCCGCCCGTGGGTCCGGGTGCCGACGACGAGCCCGCCGGCGGCGCACCGGCAGGTCCGTCCCACACCACCGGTTGCGTCGAACCCGGACGGCCCGCGGCCGGTGTGGTCGTCGTCGGCCCGGCAGTCGAGGACGTCGTCGTGGAAGACGGAGCCGGCGTCGCGGTCGAGGTCGTCGATGTTGGTGCGGGAGCAGTGGTCGTCGTCGGGCAGGGTTCGGACGTCGGAATCGGAACGCTGCCGTCACAACCCGACGGGGGGGCCGGCGCGTCGGCGCGGGCGGGGCCGGGCCACAGAGTGGCGAGCGCGGCAAAGACCGTTGCCATGACGGTCAAGACCCCGACCGCGGTCTGATTCGACGCCACCCGCCTGCCTCGCACTCGTCCTCCTGCCAGAGCCATGCGCTCCTTTGGCGGCAACGAGCGCTCGGTCCTTCGGCCATTCGGGTGAGAGACCGAAGAAGGGCGGGTGAGGTGTCACCCGGCAAGGGGGGAAATTGGCCGCCGGCGCCGTATCGCATCCAGAGCGTGACCCGTGATCGCGCCGAGCGGAGGCCCGAGACATGCAGACCGTCGCACTTGGCTATCGCCGTTCATTGGGCGTCGTGGCAGTCCTCGTCGCGACACTCGCGCTCCACACCCTCGTGCGTACGCCGGCGCAGGGCGCCGCGACCGTGCAGTCGGGACGCATCGGCGGGTCGGACCGCTACGAGACCGCGCGCCTGGTCGCCGAGCAGGCCTTCGCCAGTGGTGCGCCGTTCGCAGTGTTGGCGCGAGGCGATGCATTTCCAGATGCGTTGGCCGGGAGCTACTTGGCCGGTGCCGCCGCCGCGGGCGGGGGCAAGCGGGGCCCGGTCCTGCTCACGACCGGTGACCACCTGAGCCCGTCGGCATCGACGGCGATCAACAACCTTCACATTGGTGGCGTACTCGTCCTCGGCGGCGTCTCCGCGATCAGCGACGATGTGCTGGTCCAGCTCGACACGATGAAGGTGCAGCACAAGCGCATCGGCGGTGCCACCCGGTATGACACTGCCAAAGCGGTGGCCGAGGCGCTCGGCAGCGACGCGGTCGGGAAGCTCGATGGTGATCGCACCGCGATCGTGGCGACCGGCGCGAACTTCGCCGACGCCCTGAGCTCGGGACCGATCTCGTTCGTCGACGGCTTCCCGACGATCCTGACGTCGCCGGGCAGCCTCGCGCCGCAAGCATCTCAGGCACTGCGGGATCTCCACATCGTGCACGTGTTGATCGTTGGCGGGCCGGCGGCCGTTTCGACGGCAGTCGAGGCTGAGATCAAGGCCCTGGGAATCACCAAGATCGACCGGTTCGCGGGGCGCGATCGACAGGACACTGCGCAACAGATCGCCAGCTTCGAGCTGGCGAAGCTTGGCTTCGGTGCGACGCACGTGAACCTCGCGCGTGGAGACGACTTTCCCGATGGTCTCGCCGGCGGTCCGCACGCCGGAATGGACAGTCACGCGTCGGGTGCGCCCATCTTGCTGACGGACACTCCGACAGACCTGGGTTCCGCGGCGCGGGCGTACCTGGCCTCCCATGATGCCGCCATCACGAGTGTCGATGGACTAGGTGGCCCGGCCGCGCTGAGCCAGTCGGTGCTCGATGAAGCCACTGGCATCGCAACCTGTCAGTCGATGGCGATGACGAGCTCGACATCATCAAGCTCGTCGTCATCCACCACGTCGACCACCGCGAACTCGGCATCGACGATCGACGGCAACAAGCCGTGCACCGCGCCGACGAGCACGACCGGCGGATCATCGTCGACGGGGACTGCGACCTCGTCGAGCAGCACGACGCCCGCCACTTCTCCCACGACGACGGCCGCCCTTCTCCCGTGCCCGTTTCCCGGAACGATCCCGTGCAACCCGTGAGCTGCACGAACCGTTGCTCGTCACCGACGCCGAGCGCCTCGCGTCCGCGCCACGATTCGGTACAACCGGCCGACCGGCCACACGACCACAGTCAAGACCATTGCCAAGGTCTTGACGCCCAGTCCGAGTGGTGAAGACGGGGCGGAGGAACCTGTTCGACGCGGGGTGTAGTCGAGGCCGATGGTTGGGGCCGATGGCGACGGGTGAGCCACGGGCTGTGGCCCAACAGGACTCGGAGCCGTGTTCGTCGCAGCGACGCTCACGACCGCTCGGGCCCGCTCGAGAGCTCCATCGAGCCACTCGTCGAGCTTGGCTGCGGTACGTGTCTCGCCGCTTCCGGGCGCGCGCACTTCGAACGTAAAGCCAGGCGCGTCGGGCACGACGCGACGGATTGCTTGGATGTTGCTGAAGTCGATCGGCCTGATCGAAACGAGCTGCCCGGCGTAGGGCGCTTGGATTTCCTCATGGCCGCCGACGTACATCGCGACATGCCCGAAATCGCGCACGTCGCCACTTGGTCCGCCTCGTCGAAAGATCAGATCGCCCGGACGCAGGTCGCGAGGTGTGACGGCAACGCCACGACGCGCCTGGTCGAATGTCGTCCGCGGGACTCGAATGCCGACCTCGCCGTAGGCCCACTGGACAAGTCCGGAACAGTCGAGTCCAGTGCCGGGACTTGTGCCGCCCCAGACGTACGGCGTGCCCAGCGCTCGCAGGGCAACCGCGACGGCGCGCGGACCGACTGGCACTTCGACACGAGTAAATGCGTCGCTCCCAGCGCCAACGACCAATGGGCCTTCGCGGTGCGTAGTGAAGCCGATGACGGCACCAACCGTCACTTCCTGCCCGCTCTCGGTCCAGGACGCGGCTCGTTCGAGACCCCGGTAGGCGTATGTCGTCCCGTCAAAGCCGATCAGGGTGGCGGCGACGTCCCCGTTCGGTCCGTAGTACTCGACCACCCCGTCCGCCGACGCAACGACAGGCGCGTTGCTGGCAGTCGCCAACCGCACCTTGCCGACCGAGGGCTGGCTCAGGTACCACGCCGGGCCGGCGACGGGAAAGGGTGCCATGACGCGCGCCACCTGCTCGTTTGTCGGGTGGAGTGGACCAAGCATCGCGAGAGGCGCCGCCGTCGATCGAACCGGTGCGGTCACGCCGCCGAACGGCGACGGCTCGGTACGTGGGATCCCAAGGCCAGACGCGCTTGGGTACGTCGGCCATATTGTCAGCCAGAGGACCGCCGCCGCCGCTGACACCTGGCGCGCCGCCGGGGTCGGTTTCCATGCTGTCCGTCGCACTCAGCCCTCGGCGATCATGCCAATCCCTCACGAATTGCCAAGGCGGCGGCTTGCGTTCGGTCCCGTGCGTTCAGCTTGCGCATGGCGTGTGCGAGGTGGGACTTCACAGTCTGCGCTGAGACCCCGAGCGCGGTTCCGATCTCGCTGTTGGTGAGTCCGCGCGGCAGGTGCTCCAGGACGCGCATCTCCATCAGCGTGAGGTCGTGCGGCCCCTTGACTCGTCGACCGCGGGTGGCAAGGGCGACGAGCTTGCAGGCGACCTGCGGGTCGAAGAACGTCTCGCCGCGAATGACCGTGCGCACCGCTTGGCGCAGCACGGTGCGGTCGGTGGTCTTCACAAGGAAGCCTTTGGCGCCGGCGGCGATCGCTTCGGAGATTGCGCCCTCGCTCGGGAAGCTGGTTAGAAGGATGACCTTCACCTTCGGATGCTTCGCCAGCAGCATGGCGCACGTGTCAATGCCGTTGATCCCCGGCAAACGGACGTCGAGAACGACGATGTCGGGGTCCATTCGCGCTGTCTCGCGGATCGCCTCTTCGCCGGTGGAGGACTCGCCTACCACGACGAGGTCGTGCTCGGCCGACAAGATGGCCGCAAAGCCTTCGCGTACGACCGGGTGATCGTCGACCAACAGGATGCGGATCACGCTTCCTCCCTCGGGACACACGCCTCGACCAAGACCCCGCACGGTGATGCGCTCTCCACCCGGACCGAGCCGCCGGCGGCGGCGATCACCCGACGCATGCCGAGGATTCCGACGTGCAGGCCATCGCCGTTGGGACTCTCGGCGAGGCCGACACCATCGTCGGATACTCGGAGCGAGACGTGGTCCTCACCGAATCTCAGATGGATGTGCACGGCGGTGCCGCGCGAGTGACGCCAGGCGTTCATCAGAGCTTCGTGCGCGACCCGGTACAGCGCCTGCTCCACCCGACCAGGCATCCGTACTGCACGACCGTGCACCGCCACCTTGATCGTGATCCCACTGTCGGCCGCGACGGAGCGGGCAAGGGCTCGGATCGACGGCGCCATTCCGCGCTGCGCGGCCGGCAGGAAGCTGAGCGCCAAGATCGCTTCGTCGATCTGGTGCTTCCCGCGGCCGGCCAGTTCGACCAGACGGCAAGCTTGCGCAGCCAGGCTCGGGTCGTGCTCCAGCTGCTCTTGGAGCCGGCCGGCCAGCAGGCCGACCGCAATGAAGAGCTGACCCGCAGTGTCGTGGAGGTCGGCCGCCATGCGGTCACGCTCGTTCTCGATGGCCTGATCCCGCCGCGCCTCTTCCAACTCCGCGCGGAGCGCCCCTCGACTGGCGACCTCAGCAATGCCGGTCGCCAATGCCTCGAGGAACGAGCGTTGCGCCGTCTCGAGCGAAGCCGGGCGGGCACGGATCGTCCCGACGAGCCGACCGCCGAGCCGCATCGGGATCGCCAGCGACCCGTCGGCCAGCTCGACGCAGCCATCGTTCGCCTTCCAGGCGGCCCGCTCCTGGGGCGTCGGTCGGTCGCCACCGAGATGGCGAGCGAGTTTCGGGTCGCGGAAGGTCACGCCCACGGCCTTGATGCCGTGGCTCTGGAGCAGCCTGTTGAGGCCGGCGACGAAGTCGCCGGCGTTGCCGCCTTCGGCCAGCGTCGCGCTCACGTGGTACAGCGCATCGAGCCTCCGCAGTTGGTGTGACAAGCGGCCGAGGAGCTCGTGGCGCTCGAGCGCGGCAGCCGCGATCGCCGCCAGTGCCTCCGCGGCGGCGCGTTCCTCGTCATCGAGGCGGGTGTCGTCGTCGAAGCCCAACAACGCCGCGCCGCTCGTCTCACCGTCGATGAGGAGGGGCAGCAGGAGATACCACGAGGCGCCGACCTCCCGGGCACCGAGGAACTCGTCGAGCCAAGGTTCGTCACGGAGGTCGACCGGGCGCTTGGCTTCCGCCCACGCCACGCCCAGCTCGTCGATGATCCGCGCCGGAATCTCGCTGAGCGGCATCGGCGTCAGGACTGGGCGGGTGTTGCGGGCCGCGACCGACGTGAGTACGTCGCGGTCGAGGTCCACGAGCGCGATGACGCAGACACGCGCGCCGAGGAGCTCGCTGTAGCTGTCGGCGAGCCGTTCGACGATCTCACTTGGCGTGAGCGGGGCGGCGAGCGCGGCGGCGCCGCGGGCGAGCGCGGCTTGCAAGCGGGCCCGCCGGCGAACCATCTCGAAGGGCCGGGCGTTGCTGACCGCCATCCCGGCATACGACGCCAGGGTCTCGAGCGTGCGGAGCTCCTCAGCCCCGAACGAGTGTGTGGCCGCCCAGTCGAGCGTCATCAGGCCGCATGGTTTCCCCGCGCACCGAAGGGCCATCATCGCCACGCCACGCAACGAGAAGGTGTCGACCCACTCACGCGGGATGAGCTCACTCTCTCGCGCGTCCTCGAGCGCGATCGCTCCGCCCTCCAGGAAGTGTCGAGCTCGGTTGGCGTCCACCGCGACCGGCTTCATCGTTCGGAATGCCTGCCAGTGCTCTGGAGACGGCTGGCGCGCGATCGACACCGCGGGATACAACCGCGTCTCCTCCAAGAGGAAGATGCTGCAGCGATCGGCACCTGACGTCTCGCGCGTGATCTCAGCAAGGAGGCGCAACACCTCTTTCAACTCGAGCGGCGAGTTCAGCGCGGTCGAGACGCGCCAGAGAAGTTCCTCGGCATCGTTCGAGGAGCGGGCGAGGCGCTGCGCGCGTGGGTCCAGCTGCAATGCGATGCCCCCCTGATCCATCACCCCGAGTGACCCGTTGTTGTCGGCCCTGATCAATTGGCTGGCCACCACGTCGTTCACCTTCCGCCGTTCGGTTGAACTCGACGGTCGGGTTCGGGTGAGGATTCACCCGGTCCACCGCAGTCAAACCAGACCTTCACGGATGACGATGCCGGCGGCCTCGGCCCGATCGTTCGCCTTGAGCTTCTTCATCGCGTGGTGGAGATGGGTTTTCACTGTCTGTTCCGAGACGCCCAGTTCGCGCCCGATCTCCCGATTGGTCAGGCCCCGGGGCAGGAGCTCGAGCACGCGCATCTCTTGCAAGGTGAGCCCGAACGGCCCCTTGGCCCGTCGGCCTTTGGTGGCCAACGTGACGAGCTTCCCGGCGGTGCGGGGATCCACGAAGGTGCCACTGGACGCGACGGTGCGAACGGCGAGGCGCAACATTGCCGGCTCGGACTCCTTCACCGCGAAGCCCTTGGCGCCGGCGGTGAAGGCCGCGAGGATGAGGTTCTCGCTCGGAAAGCTCGTGAGCATCAGCACCCGGATCCTCGGGAACTTCGCGGACAGCGCGGCACAGACATCGGTGCCACTCATGCCCGGAAGTCGAACGTCGAGCACGACGACGTCGGGCCGGAGCGTTGCCGCTTGGGTCATGGCCAGCTCGCCGGTCGCGACCTGGCCGACGACCTCGAAGTCAGGTTCAGCTCCGAGGATCGCCGCGATGCCTTCCCGGACCACCGGATGGTCGTCGACGACCAGAATCTTGATCATCGAGACCCCACCTCGATGCGCGCCTCCACGATGAGCCCCCGCATCGGGGCGTTGCGAACCCGCAGGGTTCCTCCGACCTCCCTCATGGCGCGGCGCATGCTGTTGATCCCGACGTGCACCCCCTCGTCGACGTGGCGCAGCCCGAGGCCCACGCCATCGTCGACGACGCGCAGCACCACGCCCGCCGAATCGAACGTGAGGCTGACGCGTACGAACGCGCAGCGGGCATGGCGCCACGCGTTGTTGATTGCCTGATGGGCGACGCGGAACAACGCTCGCTCGAGCCGTGGCCCGACCAGCGAAGTGGGGCCTTCGGACTCGACCGTGACCGAGATGGCACTGTCGGACTCGATCGAGCGGGCCAGCGCCCGCAGCGAAGGCAGCAGACCGCGCCGGGTCGCCGGGACGAAGCTGAGCGCCCGAACGGCCTGCTCGATCTCCCACTTCCCCTGGTCGGCCAGCTCGGCCAAGCGGGCGACCCGCGCCCGCCAAGGCGAGTCGACCGGCAGCTCCTCCATCTGCCGCCGGGCAAGGAGCCCGACGGCGACGAAGATCTGACTCGCGGTGTCGTGGAGATCCGCCGCCATGCGGTCGCGCTCGGCTATGACGGCCTTCTCACGGGCCGCGTCCTCGAGCGCCCGGCGGAGGACGGTGCGACGGGCGAGGTCGGCGAGCTCGCTACCGACGGCTTCCAAGAAGGAGCGTTGGTCGCCGCCGATGTCGCACGGAAGCACCCTCATGCTTCCGACGACCCGTGTTCCGAGGAGCATCGGAACTGCCAACGACCCGTCCGGCAGCAAGCAGGCGCCGGCGTGGGCCCGCTCGTATGGGTGGGGTCGCGCCCCGCCGAACTGACGAGCGAGTCGCCGGTCCCGGAACGCCATCGACACGATCCGGATGTCGTGCTCCTCGAGCAACTCGTTGAGCTTCGCGACCAACGCGTCGGCGTCGGTGCCTTCGGTGAGCACGGTGCCCAGGCGGCGGATCGCGTCGCTCTGCCGGTACTGCCGCTGTGCGACCTCGTCGAGCCGGGCGTTGCGAATGGCGACGCCCGCGCACAGGCCGATCGCATGGAGGGCTCGCAACTCCGCCGGAGCGAGGACTCGATCCGCTCGCAAGCGCACGTCCATCAGGCCGCATGCATGGCCGGCGGCGGTCAGCGGTACCAGCACGGTACGGGCGGAACCTGAATGTTCGGCGACCAACGGCTGGTTCGGCGCGTCGCCCGCCATGGCCGCGTTGACGAGCAGCTGGCCAGCGGCCAGGAATTCCCGTTGCCGGTCGGTGAGCTTCCGAGGCCGGGCATCGGCCACACCCGGGGCACCGTCACGTCGGCCGACACCACTGGCCGCTCCCGGCCGGAGGACGTCGCCGTCCAACAGCAGCAGGGAGCAGCTCGCGGCGCTGGTCAAGTCGACCGTGAGGTCGGCCAGCACACCGAGAACGTGTGGCAAGTCGAGCGTCGAGTTGAGGGTCAGCGCGACCCGTTGCAGCAATTGGGCATCCACGTCGGGCGGACGCCAACTCGGCGTCGTCACCGAAGCGGCGCTCCGATGGGCGATGTCCGTGACCATGCACTTGTAGTACGAACGGTGCCGGCGGTTCCTGACGCGGCAGACGCGCCACCATCGCAATGGTCGTTCGCTTCGAAAACCCGGGTGGTACGGAGAAGACGCCGATCGCCTTACGGTGGATTTGTCGCTCGTCCGTGCGATCGGAGTGACGGCAGGATGCCGACCCCGCTCCGTCGAAGTCGTATGAGGAACAGGCCGGGTGAGGGGGACCGCCGTGGCCGGCGTGATTGTCGAAATATTTGAAGATGCGCGTTGCCAGTCCACGCGCCTGACCGAGGCCGACTCATTCGACGCGATCTTTCGGCGGTTCGGGCCCCGAGCCTCTCGTCTGGCATTTCGGCTGACCCAGGATCGGGCGGCTGCCGAGGACGTCAGCCAGGAGGCGTTTCTCCGCGTTCTGAAGAACCTCGATCAGTTCGATCGCTCGCGGCCGATGTGGCCATGGCTCCGCACGATCGTCACGAACGTGGCCATCGACTATCAGCGAAGTCGGGCCCGATTGGACGTGATGGATCCCGCGGACCAGGCGCTGCCCGAGGAGGGCTACATCCGATCGGAAGATCGGCGAGCACTGATCGAGGCACTGTCGAGAGTTCCGGCTCGGCAGCGCGCCGCGCTCGCCCTGCGATATCTCGAGGACTGGGACACGAAGCAGGCATCAGAGTTCTTCGGCCTGTCGATCCCGGCCCTCGAGCAGCTGTTGTTTCGCGCGCGCGCACGACTGCGCCGCGAATATGAGCGGGCCGGCAGCGGCTTGCGAACCGTCGTCGGGCCGGCGGCGGTGCGAACGGCCGCGAGGGTCACGGCACGGCTCCGCCGGCTCCGGTCCAGGCTGCACGAGCACGCCGCGCGATTCGGCGTCATCGCCACGAGCGCGCTCGCCAACACACTCGCCAACGCGGCGTTGGTCGCGACCATGCTCACCGTGGTCGGTGCCACCCAGGCGACCGCGCTCGCCACCGCACAAGCCGCCCCGAGTCTCGGCCCGGCATCGTGGGTGTCGAGCGCGACGCTGGCCGTTGCTCCGTCGAACGCCGGCTCAGCGGCGGGTCGAGCGACATCGGTGTCGGTCGTCGCCGGTAACGACCGGAGCCTCGTCACGGCGACGGCGTCAGGGCGGCTCTCGCGGACCGACGAGAAGGCCTCGCTGAACGGCCAGCTGCTTGCCAGGGTCGGGAAGCAACCGGCGATCGTCGACACTGCGCCGTGGATCTACTGCGACTCACCGACGCGGCAACAGCTGTGTGACGCCGTCGACCGCGTCCCGCCCATCCGGTAGCGGCCCGTCATCAGATCGGGCAGGGCACCCATACCTGCGTCTCGACCAACGCCACGCCCGGCAGACCGGCGCGGGTCGGGCCGGATCCGCCGCAGATCGGCCATGGCGTGGGGGCGACACACTGCTTCGGCCCGAGGACCCAGTGGTCGGTCGGGCTCAGGAGCTCGTAGGACGCCTCGGCATACACGCAATCGGCGCGGGCCGGTGCTCCGAGAAGTTGAGGGCCGGCGAACGCTCCGAGCGCCATTCCGATGATGACGAGGATCCGGACGGTTCGAAGTCGGCGCACAGGGACCTCCCACGTCGGGGAGCCCGCCGCCTGCGTCGCGGCACGCGTGACGCGACGACCGGCAGGGCTCCGCTGAGATGGGGCCCCGAGCCAGTACGGACGCGACCCCGATTCGCAACGTACGAGTGAGGTGGCGCGCGTTCTTCCGGCATTCGGGTGACGGCCGGTGACTCGGCGGGGGAAGAACCGCGCAATTGGTCACCCGATCGGTGGAAGACCGGGTGAACGATCCGCCTTCATGCTGCAACTCACCCGGAAGTCGGCGGCCACCCGGCGTTTGAACGCGGCAGGATGCAACGACCCGATCGCCGTCGGCTACGACGGCTCCTTGACGGGCATGATGCTGTGGATCGTCTGGAGACGTATAGTCGTCGACCCACTGAAAATCGGCAGATCATGACGCCCATCGACAGCCCTTCCCCGTCAGCAGCCCTCGGCCAACGCGTCCGCGCTCGTCGTCACGAGCTCCGGCTGTCCCAGGAACAGCTCGCTGAGCAGTCCGGCCTCCACCGCACCCTCGTCGGATCGGTCGAGCGGGGCGAGCGCAACGTGTCGGTCAACAACATCGTGCGGCTGGCTGCCGCCTTGGAGATCGATGCCGGGGACTTGGTGCAGGGCCTGACGCAGTGACTCAGCGCCCCACCGGCTCGGACCGGCCGGTCGGTGTGGTGACCAGCTCGACGGCCTGCTCCACCGCCCGCTCGATGGCTGCCCGGCCGTGGCCGGTGCAGGCAACCCAGGGAAGGCCAGCCTGTCCGGCGCTGCGGCGCAGCCGCTGTCCGAGCATCGTGCGAACGTAGGACATCAGCACGACGACGTCCGCCCCGCCGTAGCGCGCCTCGACGCGAGCGGCTTCCTTCGGCCAGTTCGAGCGCCAGCCGGTCGGGAACCACTCGATCCGCACCCGTCCGCCGAATCGCCGGCCGACCGAGGTCTCGATGGGGTGGTGGTACCGGTCCTGGGTCTCGTTGCCGCCGACGAACAGCACCGTGATCGATGCGCCGGACGAGGTGCGGGGGTCTTCGCGGCCGATGCTCATAGAGAGGAGACTCATAGTCATCGCTCCCGCACCGCCGATGCAATCGAATCGCGACCCGTCGGGGGAGCACTCACACGAGTTTCTTCCGACACTCACCCATGTGGGGGAACTCAGGGGCCGAGCGTCAGGCGGTGGTCTCGATGTAGGTGTCGCTCTTGGTGACGTCGACGGCCGTTCCGTTGGTGTCCTTCATCCCGGCGACCGCGAGAATCGTCGCCGGGTAGCCGACGGCGGACGCCGCGGTGATGGTCACCGTCAGCTCGCTGTGCGCGCCGCCGGTGCCGTCCGGGGGGCTGGGCGGGTCGGGCACGAAGGGCATGAGCGCGCAGGTCGCGGTCGTCCCGCAGGTCACCGTGGCGGTGTGGCCGAACTGATCGGAGAGGGTGTAGCTCGTGCTGCCGCCTCCGGTGCTCGGATCCATCACGGTGCTGAACTCGAACACGTGCTTGTCGTTGGCGTCGACCTTGCCGTCGGTGTCGCCAGTCGCCTGCACGCGCGTGATGGTGACGGCGGTCCCACTGCTGGCACTGTCGGGGAACGCCACCTTGGCGCTGTCCTTGCCGTCGACCTCGACCCCGGTGGCGGTGGTCGTGGCGTTCACGCGGTACGTGAAGCAGCCGTTGCCGCTCGTCGACGCCGACGGATCCGGATCGACGTAGGTCGCGGTCCCGGGCGTCGCCTGCCTCATGTCGCTGTAGGGCTTCATCGGCGCGCTGCAGTTGGGCAGCACTGCCTCGGCCCGCTGGATCTCGTAGGCCGTCCCGGCCGAGTTGTTGGCTGGGAACCGGACGGTCACGAGGACGTCCTTGTGATTGTTGATCACCTGCACACCGGGGGCTTGGACCTGGTGGACGGCATCGTTGGTGATGTTGAAGGTCGACGTCCCTCCCGGCGCGTAGTCGACGGTGAGACTGTCGTCCTGGTTGATGATCGACTCGAACTCGCTCATCGTCTTGGTGGCGCCGCGGTACGCGAAGGTGTCGCCACTGTCGTAGTGGTAGGACGCGTCGTTGGTGCTGAAGAACACGTCGTTGGCCAGGTCGACGTCGGCGATCGTCGGCGTCGACGTGCCGGCGGGCGCATTCGGCGGGTTGCTTCCGGCAGCGCGCGCGGCAGCCGCGGCCACCGCGTCGGAGACCGCACCCGTGCCGCCGAAGATGTCACCGTCGGTCAAGGTCGACCGGTTGGCCGACAGGAACGTCGCGTTCGCGTGCGTCGGCCCGTCCAGCAACGTCGGGTTGATCGACAGGAGGATGGGCGCTCCCTCGGTGCCCGCGTGGGCGCCGCCGGCGAGCGCGTCCGGGAAGTCGTCACCCCGCGACAGGTCGACGTGCGTCGTCGGGAAGCTCAGTGTGCTGATCGCGTACTGCGCGATCGCAGCTGCGGTCGCGGTCCGGTCGGCGCCGGCCAGCCGCTTCGTCGTCACCCCGGTCGCGGCGACCTGCGTCTCGACGTTGTTCGACACCGCGCCGGGGCCACCGAGGATCAGCACTTGCTGGATCCCCAGGCTCTGGAACCCGGTCTTGGCCTGAGGCGACAGGGTGTCGGGCTTCGTGAGGAAGGTCGGCAGGTGCGACCGGAACGACATCGGCCCACCGGCCAGCGCGTCGGGGAAGTTGGCGCCGCTGGCGAGGATCGCCGTCTTCTGCCCGCCGACGGACCCGACACCGGACGGGCCGGGCTGCTGAGCGGCGGCGAGCGCCGTCTCGTAGCGGTCGGCGCCGGCGACGCGGCTCGTCTTGAGGCCCTTCGCGGTGAGCGCCGCCTCGACGGACGCGCTCACCGCCGACGGGCCGCCCAAGATGGTGACGCTCTTGACCGCGAGCTTGGTGAGGGCGTCGCTGGTCTCGGGCGGCAGTTGGTCCTTCTGCGTCAGCAGGATCGGGACCTTCGAGGTGCCGGCCAGGTAATTGCCGGCCAGCGCGTCCGGGAACGCCTCGCCGGTGGCGAGGAGCACCGTCCCCGCCGCCTTGAACGACTTGGTCGCGATCTGGGCCGCGGTGTCGTAGCGATTGGTGCCGGCGAAGCGCTTGAACGCGAACGTGGCGGTGGCGGTGGCCGTCGGCGGGGTGCCGGTGATCGCCAGGGCCGCGACCGCGGCCGCGATCGCGATGGTCCCGACTCGGCGACGGTCGTGCGGGTGCAAGAGAGCCATGGGCCCACGGTTCTGGCGCCGGCCGATGCTTCCTTCACCCGATCGGGGGAAGCGGCTTCGGTTTCTGCCTCCGCGCGAGCGCGAGATCCGCGCTCGCGCGGCGCGAGAAGGCCGGTGGGTCGTCTCAACGGCCGAGGAGCGCGTCCAGCTCGTCGAACGCCGCGATGCGGTCGGCGCCGACCACGATGCCGTGCAGCCCGAGCCGCCCGGCGGCGGCGACGTTGGCCGGATGATCGTCGAGGAACACCGAGCGCTCCGCTGGCACCCCGAGCGCGTCGAGGGCGAGCTGGAAGATGCGAGCGTCCGGCTTCCGCACGCCGGCGGCCGACGAGTCGATCACGACCTCGAACAGGTCGGCGACGGGGACCATCGCGCGCCAGGCGTCACCGAACTCGGCGACGTTGTTCGTCACCAGCGCGGTCCGGAAGCCGTCGGCGCGGATGGCGCGGGCCCGCTCGACGACCACCGGCCGATCGCCGTCCTCGCGGGCCAGGCTCGCGAGCAGCGAGAACGGGTCGATGTCGTGGCCGCGCGCGGTTGCCAGCTCGACGAGGGCCGCCCGGGCGTCGACGAGGCTCACCTCGCCGCGCTCGAGCCGGTGCCACGGGTGGTCGCCGTCCTCGTGATACGGGCCGAAGCAGAGCTCCATCGCCAGCTCCATGTCCATCCCGAGCTCGGCGCCGGCGTCGCGCGCCGCGGTGAACGGCGAGACGGTGAACACCCCGCCGAAGTCGTAGAGCACCGCGTCGATCGAAGCCACGGGCGCTCACCCTACGGCGTACGATCGCGACGACCGGGAGGGCGGGCAATGAGTGATGTCGTCGAGACGAGTGACCCGAGCGATCGGCTGTTCGCGCCGGGGGGCGCCGACGACCCGGACGAGATCTACCGTCAGCTCCGCGACACGTGTCCGGTGGCCCGCCAGGACTTCGACGGCTCGCCTTCGGTCATGATCAGCCGCTACGAGGACGTGATGTGGGCCTTCCGGCACCCCGAGCACTTCACGTCGGCCGGCGGCGCGCTGAATCTCGGCGAGCAGCCGCTGCTGCCGCTCGAGGCCGATCCGCCACGGCACACGCAGTACCGGCGACTGCTCAACCCGCAATTCGTGCCGCGGGAGATCGAACGCCTCGAACCGTCGGTCCGGACCCTCGTGCGCGAGCTGCTCGACGGGTTCGCCGACCGCGGCTCGTGCGACTTCCACGAGGAGTTCGCCACGCCCTTGCCGTCGGGCATCTTCCTCGCCCTCATGGGCTTGCCCGACGCCGACCTGCCGATGTTCCTCGAGTGGCGTGACAACACCGTCCGGCCCGATGTCGCGCCCGGCGACTTCGAAGGTGCGATTCGCATCCGGGAGCAGACCGCGCGCGAGATCAGCGAGTACTTCCGCACCAAGATCGCAGAACGTCGGGAGCAACCCGACGACTCGCTGTTCTCCCGGATCGTGCACGGCACGATCGACGGCGAACCGCTCAGCGAGGCCGAGCTGCTGGGCATCGGCCACCTCCTGCTCCTCGGCGGGCTCGACACCGTGACCGCGACGCTCGACTGCATGATCGTGTATCTCGCCCGGCACCCCGACCGCCGACGCCGGCTGGTCGACGATCCGTCGCTGATCCCGGCGGTGGTGGAGGAGCTGCTGCGATCGGAGTCGCCGGTGATGGTGGTGCCGCGCACCGTCAAGCACGATCTCGAGCTGGGCGGGGTGAAGCTGCTGGCGGGCGACTTCGTGACGCTCGTGATCGGATCGGCCAACCAGGACGAGAGCGAGTTCGGCGACGGCACCGTCGACTTCGACCGCGACCCGAACCGGCACGTGGCCTTCGGCGCCAGTCACCATCTCTGCCTCGGTGCCCACCTGGCGCGCCTCGAGCTTCGGGTGGCCCTCGAAGAGATCCACCGCCGCATCCCCGACTACCGCATCGCGGACGGCGCCGAGATCCACTTCTCGCCCGGCATCCGGCAGGCCGACAACCTCCCGCTCGTCTGGGACACGGAGCGAGCGCCGAAGTAAGCAATCCTGGGCCCCGCGGCGTGTGGCTGTCGTGGAGGCGGTGGGCGTGGTCGAGTCGGTGGGCGAGAGCGATCGGTCGGTGGCGGCGCGGCTCCCGTTCGACCGGTTCTTCGCCGCCGAGTACCGGCGCGTCGTCGGGCTGACAACCGTCTTGTGCGGCCGGCCGGCCGTCGCCGAGGAGCTGGCCCAGGACGCGTTCATGGCGGCCTTCCGGCACTGGGACCGCATCAGCCGGTACGACGATCCGGCGGCGTGGGTCCGACGGGTGGCGGTGAACCTCACCACCTCGGCGCTCCGCCGCCGCACCCGCGAGGCGCGCGCGCTGTTCCGGACCTCGCGCCGCCGGCCATCACCCGAGCTCGAGCCGGCCGACCCGTCGTTCTGGGCGGCGGTGCGCGCCCTCCCGGCGCGCCAGGCCCAGTGCGTCGCGCTCTACTACTTGGAGGATCGGCCGCCGGGCGACATCGCGTCGTTGCTCGGCATCGCCGAGCCGACGGTGCGCGTCCATCTCCATCGCGGCCGGACGGCACTCGCCGCCCGGCTCGGTGAGGACCTCGACGAGGAGGAACGGTGACGCTCGACGAACGAGCCCGCGCCGCCGCCCGGGCGACCCGCGGGCGCATGCTCGCGATCGAGGCACCCGAACCGGCGACGGTGATGCGCCGTCACCATCGCCGGCGCCGGCTCGCGGTTGCCGCCGCGGCGACGGTGGTGATCCTCGCGGCCGCCGTCCCCGTCGCGATGCGGGGCAGCACGACGACCAAGGTCGTGGCCGGCGGCAGCAAGTCACCTCTCGGGTCGACGACCATCGCCGGATGGACGCGGGTGTCGAAGCAGTTGGCCGGGCTGCCGGCCGACGCCTCGTTCCGCGCGATGTCCGCCGATGGCCGCACGATCATGCTCGCCGGCGAGACCGGCATCTGGCGCTCGGACGACGGGTTCCATTGGACGACGGGGCGGGCGCCGGAGCCGGACCGTCCTCAACGGGTCACCGCCATCGGGCAGCACGGCGACGTCGCCCTCGCCGTCGGTGGGATGGTGCCGACGGTGTGGCGATCGGATGACCGCGGCCGGACGTGGCGCGCGGTCGCGCGGGCCCACGACCTGTTCGGATCGCCGGCGCCGCAGATGGGTCGCCCGTTCGTCGACGGCCTGAGGTGGGCCGACGGGTACTGGATCGGTTCGGGCGGTGCGTCCGACGGCCATGCCGGCGTGTGGATCTCGAGGGACGGGACCGAATGGCGGCAAGTGCTCGGGCCCAACAACGCCGGGAGCATCGACATCTTCGCGATCGGCGACGGCACGTTGGTCGGGTACTGGACGACGGTGCGATGGACGACTCGTGACCCAGCAGTGTGGGGACCTCCGACGACCGTGTCGGCGCCAGATCGGATGTACCCGCAGTCGATCACGGGCGACGGCAGGTTCGCGATCGCCGGCAACTTCGTCACCAACCCACCCACGCCGCTCCTGCGCAGCGACGACAGCGGGATGCACTGGGTGATCGATCCGGGGCTGCTCGGCGCGTACCCGGACGCGCGTGCGTCGACGATCGCCCGGGCCGCGGGGCTGCGGGTGGCGGCCGGCACGTCCGGCACCCCGAACCACGTCGACGGGTGGGTGTCGGCCGACGGCCATCCCTGGACCGAGCTGCCCCCCGGTCTCCGCGGCGGCCCGGGCGGCGTCTTGAGCCTCATCGGCGAGGTCGGCGGCCGGATCGTGATCGTCGGCACCGCGCCCGAGCTCGACCGCTACTACACCGTCGACCCCAGCGCGCTGGCCGGCACGACCACGTCGTGAAGGCCTGGGCGAGGAGAGAGATGTTCCGGCTCACACGCCGCTCCGTCTCACCTCGATCGGAGCACGCGGCGGCGTCACTCTAGGGTGGGTCGATGCCGGATCCCGACGCCATCGTCATCGGCGCAGGCCCGAACGGCCTGGTCGCCGCCAACGTGCTGGCCGACGCCGGGTGGGACGTGGTGGTGCTCGAGGCCAACGACGAACCGGGCGGCGCGGTCCGCACCGCGGAGGTCACCGCGCCCGGATACCGCAACGACCTGTTCAGCGCGTTCTACCCGCTCGCGGTGATGTCCCCGGCGATGCGCGGGCTGGATCTCGAGCGTTACGGCCTGCGCTGGGTGCACGCGCCGAACGTTCTCGCCCATCCGGTCGCCGGCGAACCGGCCGCGGTCCTGTCACGCGACATCGACACCACCGCGGCGAGCCTCGAGCGGTTCTCGCCCGGCGACGGCGACGGGTGGCGCGCCATGGCTGCCCAGTTCGAGCAGATCGGGCCGGCGTTCGTCGACACGCTGCTCGGCCCGTTCCCGCCGGTGCGCGCCGGCGCGAACCTCGGCCTCCGCCTGGGCCCGCGCCGCGGTCTCGAGTTCGGGCGCTTGGCGCTCATCCCGGTGCGCCGGCTCGCCGAGGAGACGTTCCGCGGCGCCGGCGGTGGCCTGTTGCTCGCCGGCAACTCGCTGCACGCGGACATCAGCCCGGACGGCGCGGGCAGCGGCGTGCTCGGGTGGCTGATGACGGGTGCCGGGCAGCGGCACGGGTTCCCCGTCCCGGAGGGCGGCGCGGCATCGTTGACCGAGGCGCTCGTCGCGCGCCTGGAGTCGCGAGGCGGCTCGGTCGTCACCGGCGCGCGCGTCGTCGCCGTCGACGTGCGGGGGCGTCGGGCGGTCGGCGTGCGCACCGCCGGCGGCGAGGACATCGCGGCCCGGCGGGCCGTCCTCGCCGACGTCGACGCGGTCACGCTGTACCGGCAGCTCGTCGCCGAGAGCCACGTGCCAGCCGACGTCCTCCGCGGCCTCGACCGCTTCCACCGCGGGCCCGGCACGGTGAAGGTCGACTGGGCGCTCGACGGGCTGGCGCCGTGGACCGACGACACTGTTCGGGGCGCCGGCACGGTGCACATCGCCGACTCGCTCGACGAGCTGAGCGTGACGTTCGCGCAGCTCGCCGGCGGGCAGGTGCCGGACAAGCCGTTCGTGATCATCGGTCAGATGACGACGACCGATCCGACCCGCAGCCCGCCCGGCACGGAGTCGGCGTGGGCCTACGCGCACGTGCCGGCGACGATCCGCGGTGACGCCGGCCCGGACGGGATCACCGGCAAGTGGGACGAGCGCGAGAGCGATGCGTTCGTCGGCCGGATGGAGGACCGGATCGAGGTCCACGCGCCGGGCTTCCGCGACCGGGTGATCGCGCGGCACGTCTTCACGCCGCCGGCGCTCGAGCAGGCCGACGCCAACCTGGTCGCCGGCGACATCAATGGCGGCACGTCGCAGCTCCACCAGTCGTTGGTGTTCCGGCCACTCCCCGGGCGGGGGCGGCCCGAGACGCCGGTGAAGGGGCTCTACCTGGCGTCGGCGTCGGCCCACCCGGGCGGCGGGGTCCACGGCGCCTGCGGCTTCAATGCGGCCCGAGCCGCGATCGCACACGACCGGCTGCGACGCATCATCGGCCGGTAGCACCACTCGCGCTGGCTACCGTGATGGCCGATGGAGCCGATCCGGGTGGTCCTGGCCGAGGACAACGTGCTGCTGCGCGAGGGTCTGGCCAAGCTCATCGAGTCGTGCGACGGCCTGGATCTGGTGGGCGCCTCCGGTGACCTGCCCGGCCTGCTCGCGCTGGTCGACGAGGTCGAGCCCGACGTCGTCATCACCGACATCCGCATGCCGCCCACCTCGACCGACGAGGGCATTCGCGCCGCGAGTGAGATCCGGGTCCGGCGGCCGAACACCGGCGTCGTCGTCCTGAGCCAGTACTCGGAGCCGGCCTACGCGCTGGCGCTGCTGTCCGACGGATCCGCCGGGCGGGCCTACCTGCTGAAGGAGCGGGTGGCCGGCGTCGACGACCTCGTGCGCGCCGTCACCGAGGTGGCGAGCGGCGGCTCGGTGATCGACCCGGCGGTGGTGGAGGCGCTCGTCGCGGCCAACGTGCGGCGGCGGCCGTCGGACGTCGACCGGCTCACCCCCCGGGAGACCGAGATCCTGTCCGAGATGGCGCAGGGCAAGTCCAACGCCGCCATCGCCGCGACCCTCGTGCTCTCGGAGCGGGCCGTCGAGAAGCACTCGAACTCGATCTTCTCGAAGCTCGGGCTCTCCGAGGAGAAAGACACCAATCGCCGGGTGAAGGCGGTGTTGCTCTACCTGTCCGAATCGGCGGAGTAGTGCTAGCACCCTGTTCGTCGGGTTCGGCGATTGTGAGAATGATGGACCGATGACCACGGTTCTCGTTGTCGACGACCAGCTTCCGTTCCGGCTGGCGGCGCGCGCGGTGGTGTCCCGCGCCGAGGGCTTCGATCTGGTCGGCGAGGCCGCCGACGGCGACGATGCGGTGGCGAAGGCCGCCGAGCTGCACCCCGACCTGGTGCTGATGGACATCAACATGCCGGGCATGAACGGGATCGAGGCGACGCGCCACATCGTCGACGCCGATCCGGCCACGGTGGTGTTCCTCTGCTCGACGTACCAGCTCTCCGACCTTCCAACGGACGCGGTCACCAGCGGCGCGCGCGGTTACATCAACAAGGAGGAGTTCGCGCCGGACACGCTGGCCAACCTCTGGGCGACGCGCGACGAGGGGACCTTCGCCGGTCGCTAGACGCGCGGCAGCGGAACGGAGCCGCGCACCGTCGAGCCGTGGCCCGGCGACGACTCCCACCGCACGGTGCCGCCGATGGCGCCCAACCGGTCGCTCATGTTGGTGAAGCCGTGGCCGCGTTGCGCGACCTCGGCGTCGAACCCCGGCCCGTCGTCGGTGACGGTGAACAGCAGGCCGCCCGACTCCTCCCAGAGCTTCACCATGACGCGGGAGTCCGGCGCATGCTTGGCCGCGTTCTGCAGCGCTTCGAGGCAGCAGAAGTAGACCGCCGCCTCGATCTCGGTCGGGAACCGGCCCAGCCCCTCGGCGTCGACGTCGACCGCGAGCGGACTGCGCGACGACGCCGCGCGCAGCGCTTCGATCACGCCGCTGTCGCGGAGCAGGGGCGGGTAGATGCCGTGGGCAAGATCGCGCAGGTCCTGGATCGTGTCCTTCACGTCGGCGGCCAGCGCGTCGAGCATCTCCGACGCAGTGGCCGGATCGTCGACCAGCAGGTCCTTGGCGAGTCGCAGGTTCACGGCCAGCGCGACGAGGTGCTGCTGGGCGCCGTCGTGCAGGTTGCGCTCGATCTTGCGGCGCTCGGCATCGGCGGTGGCGACGATGCGCGCTCGTGACGCGCGCAGCTCCTCGGCCTGCCGGCGCACCTCGTCGAGGCTGGCCTGCAGAGCCGAGTCGAGCTGGACGTTGTGCAGCGCCAACCCCACCTGGCGGGCCAGCTCGGTGAGGACCCGCTCGTCCTCCTCGGTGAAGACGTCGCCTTCGGCCGGGCGCTCGACGACGATGAGGCCGAGCAACTCACCGGAGTGACTCACTGGCGCGATCCGCAGCTGCGCGCCGTCGCGGCCCGCGACCAGTGCCGGCAGCCACACCGTCGCCCACGCGGTTCCCGAGACACCGGCCCGCGCCACGACCGTGCGCTCCTTGGCGCCGACGGCGAGTGTCGCCGCGCCATGGTCGGGGACCGACGCTTCGAGCTCGAGCACGTCGCCGCCACCGGTCCACACCTCAGCCGCGGTGAGCGCCATCGTCTTGCGCAGCGACTCCACGAGCTGCAGCAGCAGCTCCTCCATCGGGATGGCGCGCGTCAGCCGCTGCCCGAAGGTGCGGAGCGCCTCGTCCGGCGCGCGCCGTTCGCCGTACACCAGGCGGTTGGCGGCGTCGGTCAACCGCTCGCGTGCCGGGACGTACGCGATGGCGGCGATGCCGGCGGCGATCATCGAGAGGCCGAGGAGCTCGCGCTCCTTGCCGGTGGGGGAACGCCCCAGCCCCAGCACGACGACGACATACACCGTGATCACGACGACGGTGAGCCCGACCACCGAGACGGTGTGCACGAGCACCTGGTCGATCCGCCCGGCGAGCCGCGGGCTCATGCTGGCGACGATGGCGAGCGGGATGAGCGCGGTGCCCGCCGCGGCGACTGCGCCGGCGTGGGCCGGCCAGCCGACGAACACCCGCATGGCGCCCAATGTGATGCCGATCTCCGCGGCCATCGCCGCGCCACAGCCGAGCCACTGCAGCCGCTGCCGCATGGTGCCAGCGCTCTTGAGATAGGTCCGGTGGGCGGCCGGCAGCGCGGCGATGACGGCGAGGCTCCACGCCACCACGCCGCCGGCGACCGTGACCTGCTCGGAGCGCGAGCCCAGCACGATCCCGATCAGCGCCGCGATCGCGTAGCCCACGGCCGCGCCTCCCCGGCGGACGCTGGTCGCGAGGTGGCCGTCGGGCAACGCCAGCAGGACGTGGAACGTGACGGCGATCAGCACGAGGCACGCCAGCGGCGCCGCGAATCGCGCCGCGTCGGCGCCGCTCCCGGTACGGCCGTCGGCGTAGCGCGCCGCCGCGAACCCCAGCGCGCCCAGCAGCGTGCCGGCTCCGAGCAGGCGGCCGAGCCGTCGCAGCTCGGCCCGGCGGACGGTGGCGAGCGCGGCGGCAGCCCATGTCGCGACGAGGGCGAGGCGGACCCAGTCGGCGGCCACGATGCCGCTCCGGTCGGCGGCGACGACGCCGCCGACCGCGATCGCGATCGCGAGTGGCGCCGCCAGGAGGACGAGCCCGGGCACCGGTGTCCGGGCCGGACCGGTCGGGCTGCCCTCCGGCGCTCGCGCCAGGACCGTGTCGAGTGCCGTCATCCGGTGCTGGTCACCCCGGACCCCGCCCGGTCACCGCTCCCACCGCCTTGCCCGTCGTCGACGACGCGACCGTCGCGCATCACCGCGATCCGCTGGGCCGCGGCGGCGACGTCGTCGTCGTGCGTGACCATGAGGATCGTCTGCCCGCCGGCGTGCAACCGGCGGAACAGCTCGAGCACCTCCTGGCCGCCTTCGGAGTCGAGCGCGCCGGTGGGCTCGTCGGCGAGCACGAGCGTCGGCTCGTTCGCCAACGCGCGCGCGATCGCGAGCCGTTGCCGCTGCCCACCGGACAGCACGCCCGGAACCGCCTTCGCCTTGTCACCGAGACCGAGCAGGTCGAGCAGGTCGCGCGCCCGCGTCTCGGCCGCCTTCCGCTTGCGGCCGGCGACGATCGCGGGAAGCGCGACGTTCTCCAGCACGCTCATCCCCTCGAGCAGGTTGAAGAACTGGAACACGATCCCGATGTGCCGGCGGCGCATGCGCGCCAGCTCGTCCTCGGACCGGCCGGTCACCTCTTCACCGTCGAGCGTGATCGTGCCGTCGTCGGCGGTGTCGAGCCCGGCGATGAGGTTGAGCATCGTCGACTTGCCGCACCCCGACGGGCCCATCACCGCGACGAACTCGCCACGGGCCATGGTCAGGTCGGCGCCCCGCAAGGCGCGGACCGGCGCGTTCTCGGCTTCGAAGGTCTTGCGGACCCCGCGTACCAGCAGCACGTCGTCACTCACGGTTGCACTCCCAACTTGAACGCCGTCACCGGCGCATCCCGACCCTTGACCAATTGCGGCGGCAGCGCCACCGCGTCGCACGGCGACGACAGGCTCGCCATCGTCGGACCGCTGAGCACCGTCTCGCCCGCGTCGGCGAACTGCTGGAGCCGTTGCGCCAGGTTCACCGTGTCACCGACGAGGGTGTACTCGAGACGCTCGTCGGAGCCGAGCAGCGCCGCCGCCGCCTCGCCCGTCGACAAGCCGATGCCGAGCCCGAACGGCGGCCGGCTCTCCGTCACCCAGACGTCGTTGATGGTGCGCTGCTTGGCGTGCATCTCGAACGCAGCGGCCACCGCGCGATCGGCGTGATCCTCCTGCGGGAACGGCGCGCCGAACACCGCCATCACCGCGTCGCCGACGAACTGCATCACGGTGCCGCCCTCGCCGAGGATGGCGTCGTTCATCGCCGCCCGGTGCTCGTTGAGCTGCGCGGCCAGCTTGGTGGGGTCGGCGTGCTCGGCGATCGTCGAGTAGGCGCGGATGTCGGACATCAGCACCGTCACCAGCAGGCGCTCGGTCTCGCCGATGCGCCGGCCTTCCAGGCGGAGCTTCTCGGCCAGGCCGCCGGGCAGCAGGCGGGACAGCGTCTCGCCCTGCTCCTCGCGATCGACGATCGCCTGGTGCAGCATGCGCAGGCGCCGCAGCGCGCCGTCGCCGCCGGCCGACACGCCCTTGGCGAGCGTGAGGAACAGTTCCTCGACCGCAGCGCTGACCGCTTCCGGCGTCGTGCGCTGGGCGACCGCGATCGCCTTCATCGGCTTGCCGGCGGCGACCATGTTGAGGAGCTCCTCCTCGGCCGGGTCGAGGTCGCCCTCCTTGCGGACCGGGCGGACCAGTGCGTCCACGATCGCCGGGTCGAGCGCGGTGCCCCCTGTCGCGACCGCCCGTACTGCGTCCACGAGCTGATCGCCTTCGGCGATGCGGTCCTTGAGCAGATAGCCGTAGCCGGCCGAACCCTCGGCGAGGAGCGCGACCGCGTACTCGGGGTCGTCGTACTGCGAGAGCACGACGACGCCCGTGCCGGGATGCCGTTTTCGCACCTCTTTTGCGGCTTCGATCCCTTCCCGCTGGAAGTTCGGCGGCATCCGGATGTCGGTGACGAGCACCTGCGGCGCCAGCTTCTCGGCGCCGGCGAGCAGCTCGTCGTAGTCCGCGGCGACGCCGACGACGTCGAGGTCGGCTTGGCGCTGCAGCAGCGCCCGCACCCCCTCGCGGACGATCAGGTTGTCGTCGGCGAGGAACACGCTGATGACGCCCGCGGTGGTCGCCCCCTCCTCCATGTCCGCCATTACCCCACATTGTGCTCGCTCTTGTCCGGGTTGCCGCCCCGTGTCCGCCGAGGGGTGCTAGCCACACCGCACGAGACCCGCTGGTGCCCTGTCGCCCGGCCCGCCCATTGGCCACAATCCTCGTATGCGATACGAGGCCACAACCATGTCACTGTCGTGGATCCCCTCGGAAGCGATCGGGGGGGCGATGCGGATGCCGTTCGATGCCGGCTTCACGCACTACGACGAGCCGCCGCCGGACCACATCGAAGACATCGAGAAGCTCCGTGATGCAGACCGCTTCCGGTTCGCGAACGTGCTGCGGGCCTGGATCGAGGTCGACGCCGACGGGCGCATCGAGAAGCTGGGCTACGACGGCGGCGGCCTCATGGGCTCGACCACGGTGCGCGTGCCGGGACTGTCGCACACCTTCGAGGCCGTCGCCCTTCCGGACATCCAGCGCGAACCCGAGCTCGTGGCCGGCGGCACCGCGGTGCGGTTCGTCCAGACCTGCGGCGGCCGCACTGGCCTGCCGGCACCGCGGCGGGTTCGGCGCAAGCCGTTCCTGCAGTGGTCGGCGCCGCTCGTGTGGAGCACGCTCGCGCTCACGATCCGCAACGACGGCACGTCGAGCCTCGAGGTGCTGGGCGCGAGCCGGTTCCCGCGGCACTGGGTGTACGACGAGACGGGGAACCTCGCCGCGAAGAGCGGGCTGACCGACTTCAAGGACTGGTACCGCAAGTCGTTCGGCAAGCACACGCCGTGGGGCGACGAGGAGTCGCCGGCGCTCGTGACCGCGGTCGAGACCGCGCTTGAGCGGGCGCTGTCGACGCGCATCATGCGCGGTGGCGCCAAGCCCAAGGTGAAGAAGGTCAAGGCCGGCAAGCTGCTCGCGGAGCAGGGCGCCGAGGCGACCGAGCTCTATCTCGTCCTCGACGGCGTCGTGCGGATCGAGCACGACGGCGAGCGGCTGGCCGAGTTCGGGCCCGGCGCGCTGCTCGGCGAACGGGCCGCCCTCGAAGGCGGCCGTCGCACGTCGACGATGGTCGCGGTCACCAATTGCCGGGTCGCGGTCGCGGCGTTCGACGACATCGACCGCTCGGCCCTCGAGGAACTGTCGACGGGGCACCGCCGGGAGGACGGGAGCCGGTCGTGACGACCGGCGCCTGACGATGCGGATCCACCTGTGCGGCGTGCGCGGCTCGACGCCGTCACCGGGCGCCGAGTTCGCCCGGTTCGGCGGGCACACGTCGTGTGTGGCGATCGCCCACGACGGTGGCACCGCGCCGGTACTGGTGCTCGACGCCGGCACCGGGTTGCGGCGGGTGAGCGGCCTGCTCGAAGGCGACGCGTTCCGCGGCACGATCCTGCTCACCCACCTTCACTGGGACCACGTGCAGGGCCTCCCGTTCTTCGCCGCCGGTGACCGTCCCGACGCCGACGTGCGCATGCTGATGCCCGTCGACGGCGACGACGGCCTCGAGCCGGTGGACGTGCTTGCTCGCGGCATGTCGCCGCCGCACTTCCCGATCACGCCGCGGGAGCTGCGCGGCCGGTGGTCGTTCGAGGCGATCAAACCCGGCGTGCACGAGTTCGAGGGGTTCGTCGTCACCGTCGCCGAAGTGCCGCACAAAGGTGGCCCCACCGTCGGGTACCGCGTCGACGACGGTCGTCAGGCGGTCGTCTACGTGCCGGACCACGGGCCGCCCTCGCCCGAGGAGCTCGACGCCGCCGTCGTCGAGTTGGCGCGGGGCGCCGACCTCCTGCTCCACGACGCGCAACACACCGCCGAGGAATGGCCCGGCCGGTTCCACTTCGGCCATTCGTCGGCGGAGTACGCGGTGGCGACGGGCCTGGCCGCCGGGGTCGGCGAGGTCGTGCTGTTCCATCACGACCCCGGCCGCACCGATGCCGAGCTCGACCGGTTGCTCGACCGCTTCCAGGACGCGCCCGTGGCCGTTCGGGTCGCCGTCGAGGGCTCGGTGCTCGACCGGACGTGAGCGGAATCGCCGGTGGCGATCGTCGGGCTGGTCTTCCGGACGCACTGACGGTCCCGCCATGACTGCGATCCGCCGATGCGCCCGGCGCAGGTTGCGTGACGGCGCCTGGGGCGTCGTCGCGCTCGCGCTGCTGATCGGCCTCGCCGGAGGGGCGGCCCTGGCGGCGCTGGCCGGCGCCCGGCGGACCGAGACCGCGGCGCCGCGCGTGTGGAAGCGAAGCGCGGTCGCCGACATCGACCTCTCGGCCAACAGCGGCTTCACCAGTTTCGACGGACCGCGCATCGCGAAGCTCCCGCAGGTGCGCGACCTGAGCTTTCTCCAAGGATTTGTGGTGGGGGTCGGCGAGCGAGGCGGCCCGGCGCCGGCGACGGTCGATCTCTCGCACGCCGTCACGATGCTGGCCAGCCCGGACGGCCACTTCGGGCACACGTTCGGCCGGTTCGACGCGATCCCGGGCTTCGTGGGCCGGATGCCGGACCCGGAACGAGCCGACGAAGTGGTCGTGAACCCCACCGCGGTGCGCACCTTCGGTGTCCACCCCGGTTCCGTCCTGCACGCGACGGTCGTCACCCTGGACCCGACGACCTACGCACCCACCGGGACAGTGCCGATCGACCTCACCGTGGTGGGCATCGTGGTCCAGCCGAACGAGCTCATCAACACGCAGAACCAGGACCTCGCGTTCCTTCTCGGCACGCCGGCCTTCACACGACGTTTCCCGAAGCAGGTGATCTTCGGCACTGCGCAGATCCGGCTGCGCGACCCGAAGCGCGACCTGCGACCGTTCGAGGCCGCACTCCATCGGGAGCTCCCGGACGTGACGTTCAACGTTCGCCCGGCGAGCCGCGATCTCGCCGTGTTCGGCCACGCCGTCAGGCCGTACGCCGACGCCCTCCGCATCTTCGGGGCGGTCGTCGCGTTGGCCGGGTTGCTCGTCGCCACGCAGGCGCTCGTCCGCGTCGTCCGTGCCGACGCGGTCGACCAGGCGACGCTCTGGGCCGTCGGCGCGACTCGTGGCCAGCGGGGCGCCATCGCGGTCACGAGAGCGTGGACCGCGGTGGTCGCGGGGGCGGGTCTCGCGGTGGTGATCGCGGTCGCGGCGTCGCCGCTGTTCCCTCTGGGTCTGGCGCGGAGCGTCGAGCCCGCCCGTGGTCGGGCCTTTGACGCGGCCGTGCTCGGAGCGGGTTCCGCCGCGATCGTCGTCGTCCTCGCGGCCGCCGCCGCGTTCGCCGCCTGGTCGTTCACCACTCGCGCCGGGCGGGCCGACGCGTCGCCCGCGAGGCGCGGTCGGTCCATCGACCGGCTTGCTCGGGCGGGGGTGTCGCCGTCGGCGGTCGTCGGCGTGCGATTCGCGTATCAACCGGCGGCCGACGGGTCGTCCGGGACCTTGGCCACCACGGTGATCGGCCTGGTCGCGGCGATCAGCGTGGTGGGTGCGGCGTTGGTGTTCAGCGCCAGCCTCAACCGGTTCGTGCGGACGCCGGCGCAGTATGGATTCACCTGGTCCGCCACGCTGGAAGGAATCAACGGTTTCACGCCGGACCAGGTCGATCGGCTCACCCACGACCAGTCATTCGTCGGTGTCACCGCGGGGACGCGCGGCGCGCTCATGCTCGACGGCCAACAGGTCGACGGGTACGGGCTGAAGGGCTTGCGGGGGTCCGCCGGACCCGTCGCCACGAAAGGGCGTTTGCCGAGCTCGCCGAACGAGATCGCGTTGGGCGCGCAGACGCTGCGCGACTTGCATCGTTCGGTCGGCGACACGATCACCGCGACCGCCAACGATGATTCGCAGATGCGGCTCCGAATCGTCGGGCGCACCCTGCTGCCCGCGCTGAGCCAAGCGACCGCGCTCGGTGCCGAATATGGCGCCGTGATCACGCTCGACACGCTCTACCGGCTCAATGGCGACACCAACGGCACCGTCGAGCTCGCGCTCGTCGACCTGGCGCCAGGCTCGACGCTGGGGGAGTTGCGGCGTCGGTTGGCGCCGGACGGCATCTCGGTGGCCGGCCCGTCGAAGCCGGGGGACATCCGGAGCTACCAGCACGTGTCGTCGACCCCGTTGCTGCTGGTCGCGTTGCTGGCCATCCTCGGAATCGGCGTCCTCGTCCATCTGCTGGTCACGTCGGTTCGCGACCGCCGGCGCGATCTTGCGATCCTCAAGGCGATCGGGTTCGCCCGTCGCCAGGTGTGGGCGACGGTGGCCTGGCAAGCGGCCGCGCTCGTCATCGCGGCGCTGGTCGTCGCGATCCCGCTCGGCATCGCCGGTGGTCGGCGGGCGTGGCAGGCCTTCGACGCCTACCTCGGATCGAACTCGCAACCTTCGGTTCCGGTGATCACGTTCGTCGCCATCCCGGCCGCGACGCTCGTCGTGGCCATCGCGATAGCCGCCTTCCCGGCGCGCGCCGCGGCCCGCACACCAACCGCAGTGGTGTTGGCCGCGGAATGACCCTCGCCGGCCGGAGGCGT
The DNA here is from genome assembly GCA_025463925.1 of Acidimicrobiales bacterium. GTDB lineage: Bacteria > Actinomycetota > Acidimicrobiia > Acidimicrobiales > AC-14 > RYN-50. The sequence goes on from JAODBK010000046.1 coordinate 86,296, forward strand.
TAGCTTCACCGGGTGACCAACGGCGGTCTCGACGACGCTGAGGTCGCGGCCCGCGTCGAGCGCGGTGACGTCAACCGGGTCGTCGAGCGCTCCAGTCGATCCACGAGCGACATCGTGCGGGCCAACGTCCTGACCCGCTTCAACGCCATCCTCGGCGCGCTGCTCGCGGTCATCATCGTCATCGGGCCGTTCCAGGACGGCCTGTTCGGCGTGGTCCTCGTGGTCAACACCGTGATCGGCATCGTGCAGGAGGTCCGGGCCAAGCGGGCCTTGGACCGGCTGCACCTCCTGGTGCAGCCCCAGGTCCGGGTGGTGCGGTCGGGTGAGCGGCGCGCGATCGCGCCGGACGCGATCGTGGTCGACGACGTGCTCGACCTGCGCGCCGGCGACCAGTTGGTCGTCGACGCCGACGTGCTGGACGGTGCCGGGCTCGAGGTCGACGAGTCGTTGGTGAGTGGCGAGAGCGAGCCCATCGCCAAGCGTGCGGGTGACGCGCTGGTGTCGGGCAGCTTCGTCACCGCGGGCGAGGGCCGCGCCGTCGCCACCCGCGTCGGCGCGAGCACGTACGTCGCCGGCCTGGCCCACGAGGCCCGCCAGTTCTCGCTCGCCCGATCGGAGCTGCGCGACGGCATCGACCGCATCCTCCGCATTGTCACCTGGGTGATCGTCCCGGTCGGCGGGCTGCTCGTGACCCGTCAGCTCCTCGGGCACCACAACATCCTGGAAGCGATTCGGGGCTCGGTTGCCGGCGTGGGCAGCATGGTGCCGGAAGGACTCGTCCTGCTGACCAGCGTGGCCTTCGCGGTCGCGGTCCTCCGGCTCGGCCGGCGGCGGGTGGTCGTGCAGGAGCTCCCGGCGGTCGAGGTGCTGGCACGGGTCGACGTGCTCTGCATCGACAAGACCGGGACGCTCACCGAAGGCGCGATGCGCCTCGACGCGGTGGAGCTCGTCGACGAGTCCATGCCCGGGGCCGATGCCCTGGCCGCGCTGGCCGCGGCCGATCCTTCCGGCAACGCGACCATCGCCGCGATCCGCGCCGCGGCTGCGGTCCCGCCGGACTGGAAGGTGCGCCGGATCGTGCCGTTCTCGTCACAGCGCAAGTGGAGCGCGGTCGACTTCGGGCCGCACGGGTGCTGGTACCTCGGCGCGCCCGAGGTCCTCGGCGCCGCGGGCGCCGACACGCGACCGTTCCAGGCGGCACTCGACGGGCACGTTCGCGCCGGCCGGCGCGTCGTGCTGGTCGCGGCCGGCGCCGACGGTGCCGACGGGCCGGATCCCGATCGGCCCGAACTGCCGGCGGCGTTGCGGCCGGCGGCGCTGGCGGTGCTCGAGGAGCGCATTCGCGCCACGGCCACCGCGACTCTCGCCTGGTTCGCGTCGCAGGGCGTGTCGGTCAAGGTGCTGTCGGGCGATCATCCGGGAACCGTCGGGGCGGTGGCCGGCCGGCTCGGCCTGCCGGGTGCCGATCGACCGGTCGACGCCCGCACCATCGCCGACCTGGCGCCGGACGATCTGGCCGCGGCAATGGCCGACCGATCGGTGTTCGGACGGGTGTCGCCCCACCAGAAGCGGGACATGATCTCGGCGTTGCAGCAACGCGGTCATGTCGTGGCCATGACCGGCGACGGCGTCAACGATGCCCTCGCCATCAAGCGGGCCGACCTCGGGCTCGCGATGGGGACGGGCAGTGCGGCGACGCGAGCGGTCGCCCAGCTGGTGTTGCTCGACAACGACTTCGACGCGCTGCCTGCGGTCGTCGCCGAAGGTCGCCGGGTGATCGCCAACATCGAGCGGGTGGCCAACCTCTTCGTGACGAAAACGGTGTACGCCGCGCTGTTGTCGCTGGCCGTCGGCGTCGCCGGCCTCACCTTTCCGTTCTATCCCCGCCACCTCACGCTGGTGAGCAGTCTGACGATCGGCATCCCGGCGTTCTTCCTGGCGCTGGCGCCCGCGGCGCGCGCCCGCGGCGGGAACTTCGTCGGGCGGGTCGTGCGCTTCGCGGCTCCGGCCGGGTTCGTCGCCGCCGCGCTGACGTTCACCGCGTACTCGCTGGCGACGTCCGCGGCCCACACGACCGCGGCCCAGGACCGCACGACCGCGACGATCGTGCTGTTCTCGGTCGGCGTCTGGGTGCTCGCGGTGCTGGCCCGGCCGTGGACGTTCTGGCGGCGGACGATGGTCGTCTCGGTCGTGGTGGCGTTCGCGGCGGCGCTGTTCGTCCCGTCGGCCCGCGACCTGCTCGCGATGCAGCTGCCGCCGCTCGGTGTCGGGATCGCCGTCGTCGTCGTGGGCCTGGCGGCCCGGCCACTGCTCGCCGGCGCGCTGCGACTGGCCCGTTGGACGCCCTCCGACGCCGTGCCGTAGGCGCTACAGCCAGCCGCGCTGCTCGGCGATCGCAACCGCCTCGCCGCGGTTGCGCGCGCCCAACTTCTGGATCACCGCCGACAGGTGGTTCCGGACCGTCCCCTCGGAGAGATGGAGCCGTCGGGCCAGCTCGGCCACCGAGTCGTGGTCGCGCGCCGCTTGAAGCACCTCGTGCTCGCGCGTCGTGAGCGGGTCGTGCCCCTCCTGCAGGGCCGACAGCGCCAGCTCCGGGTCGACGACGCGCTCGCCGGCATGGACGCGCCGGATGGCGACGGCCAGCTCCTCGACCGGGGCGTCCTTCAGGAGGAACCCCGAGGCACCGGCATCCAACGCCCGCTGGAGGTAGCCGGGCCGGCCGAACGTCGTCACGATCATCACCCGGCACGACGGCGCTGCGGTGGTCAGTGCCGCGGCCACCTCGATGCCACTGATGCCGGGAAGCTCGATGTCGAGCAGCGCGACATCCGGTTGCACCCGGCGGGCCTCGGCCACCGCGTGCTCGCCGCTCCCGAGATCGGCGACCACCTCGATGTCATCCTCGAGGGACAGCAACGTCGCCATCGCGCCGCGCACCATCGCCTGGTCCTCGACGAGCATCACGCGGATCACCGCGGCCCGGCCGGGACCGACACCCGCAGCCGCGAGCCGGCTCCCGGTGCCGGTCCGAACTCGACCGAACCGCCGATCGCTCCGATGCGCTCGCGGATGCCGCGCAGGCCCCCGCCGGACGCGCCGCCGTCGCGCGCCGGACCGACGCCGTCGTCGGTGACGTCGAGCTCGGTGTGGCCGCCGTCCGTGCTCACCTCGACCCGGCACGTGCGGGCCTGGCTGTGCCGGATCACGTTGGTCGCCGCTTCCCGGATGGTCCACGCCAGCGCGACCTCGACGTCGTCGGGGAGGTCGCCGGTCGATCCGACCACCTGCGCGTCGATGCCGACCGACGTCAACGCGTCCTTCACGCCCTGCAGCTCGTCGGCCAAGCGCGGCCGGCGGTAGCCGCCGACGGCGTCCCGCACCTCGCCCAGCGCGTCGCGCGCGACCCGCTCGACCTCGTCCATCTCGGTGGCTGCTCGGTGGGGATCGCGGTGCACGAGCCGCCGGGCCAGCTCGCTCTTGACCCGGATGACGGTGAGGGTGTGGCCGAGCAGGTCGTGCAGGTCACGGGCGAACCGCAGCCGCTCGTTCGCGACCGCGAGCCCGGCCACCTGCTCGCGCGCCAGCTCGAGCGCGCGGTTCGTCTCCGCCAGGCGCGCGTAGCCGAGCACGAAGAACCCGATGGCGAGCGACTGGATGGCGTCGCGCGCCGTGTCCGCGGCCGACGAGCCATGGCCGACGTGAACTGCGATGACGCCCAGCGCGGCCAGGGTGATCCCGCTGATGGCACCGCGCCCGGGTAGGTATGCGGCCGACATCGCACCGACCGTGATGACGAGCAACGCGTCCGGGGCGGGATCCACGATCCCCAACACCACCGCGAGACCTGCCATGGCGACGATCGGACGGGTGGGCGGCTTGGCGACCAGCCCGGGCGCGTCGGCCCAGACCAGGCGGAAGAACGCCGCCACGAACGCGGCAACCCCGGCCACGGTGACCGCCACCGCGATCCCGCTCGGGTGACGGGTGAAGAACTCACGCAACCAGTTGGCCAGCAGCACCAGGAACGCGGCGAGGCCGACGACGATGTGGACCGGCGGGCCCCAACGGGCCGGCGCATCGTGGTCCGACGGCACCATCACCCGCATTCTTGCCCGTGGCGGTGCAGCTGATCCATGAGGTGCTCGAAGCGCAGCGCGCCCGAGACGAAGCGGCGGACGTCGAAGGACGGTGGGGCATGGTCCGCGCACTCCGGTCGGCGTACGGGCTCGGGATCGGTGCGACTCGTCATGTCGACGACGGTACGGATGCTGGCGTGATCCCGGAAGTGTCGTCCGTCCGGATCTGGCGATGACAGTTGTCATGCCCGCCATCCGGCTTCGCATGCGCTCGAACCGCTCGAACCGGTCGGCGGCAACGGTCAGTCGACGACGCGGCCCAACGACTCCAGCGACGGGACGAAGTAGAAGGAACCGCTCATCGGTGTCGAGAAGTCGAGCAGCCGGTCGGAGACGCCGTCGGCCAGGCCGAACATCCTCGACAGCATCTTGTTGAAGCGGGTCGGGTCGGCGCTGAACGCGACGAAGTACAAGCCGGCCTCGCCGACGTTGCCGAACGGGGTGCTGCGGCGGAAGATCTGGAGCTCCTCGCCGTCCTCCTCGATGACGACACGCGAGATGTGCGCGGTGTCCGGCTTGTCGTCGAGCTCGATGCTGAGCTCCTTGCTGCGCCCGAACACGCGCTCCTGCTCCGGGTCGGCCAAGCCGTGGAATGCATCGAGTCGGTGGACCCATCGCATCGTCATGGCGTAGGAGCCGCGGGCACCGGGCTGGCCGTCGGGGATCAGCGCGACGTCGACCGCGTCTTGGACGGGCGGGTTCTCGGTGCCGTCCACGAAGCCGGTGAGGTCGCGACTGTCCCGGTAGACGAAGCACGGCTGGTCCGTCGCGAGATCGGCCACCCCCGCCATGCACCGGACGATGCCGCGCGCCATGTCGAGCTGAAGGTCGGGTCCGATGCCGTGGAGCCAGACCCACGCGTCGTGCTGCGTGGCCGGGGCGCGCCGGCCGGCGCCCTCGACCGGGAGGAACGGTTGCAGGCGGTCGGGCCCGTCGCCGGGCGCGAGCCGGGGCCACAGCTCGGGCCCGAACCCCACGACGATGTTGCCGCCCCCGACGGTGACCGCGGGCTCCCGGAGGCCGGCCAGCGCGGCGGCGACGGCGTCGGCCGGCGCGTCGGGCCGGAGGTCGAACTCGAGGTGGTAGTGGTGGCGGGCACCTTGGGCGAAGATGCCGGGCTGGGCGGCGTTCACGGTGGGGACATTACGCAGCGTGCTGCCAGGTGCCCCACAGGTACGCGTGCCACGCTCGACGTCATGCCCAGCAGAACACAGCCTCAGGGGTCGGCGGCGCCGGGCCCCGACGCCCTGTCCCCGGACGCCCTTTCCCCGGACGCCCTGTCCCCGGACGCACAGCCGGCCGAGCTCCTCGAGCGCACCCTGCTCGAGGTCAAGAAGGTCATCGTCGGCCACGACCACGTCATCGAGCGCCTCGTCGCCTGCCTGCTCGCGCGCGGTCACTGCCTGGTCGAGGGGCCGCCGGGCCTGGCCAAGACGCTGGCGGTCTCGACCTTGGCCGAGGTGACGGGCGGCAGCTTCGTCCGGCTGCAGTTCACCCCGGACCTGGTGCCGGCCGACATCGTCGGCACCCGCATCTGGAAGGCCTCGACCGAGACCTTCGACGTCTCGCTCGGGCCGGTGTTCGCCAACTTCGTGCTGGCCGACGAGATCAACCGCGCGCCGGCCAAGGTGCAGTCGGCCCTGCTCGAGGTCATGCAGGAGCAGCAGGTGTCGATCGCGGGGGAGACCCACCCTGTCCCGGAGCCGTTCGTCGTGATGGCGACCCAGAACCCGATCGAGTCGGAAGGCGTCTACCAACTTCCCGAGGCCCAGCGCGACCGCTTCCTGATGAAGGTCGTGGTCGGTTACCCGACGCTGAAGGAAGAGGTGACGATCGTCGACCGCATGTCGGTCAACCCACCGTCACCCGACCGCCTGCTCACGCCGGCCGATCTCGTCGCGCTGCAGGCCGCGACGGACGCGGTGTTCGTGCACCCGGCGGCCGTCGACTACGCCGCCCGGCTGGTCCAGGCGACGCGAGACCCTGCGGCGGCCGGGCTGCCCGACCTGGCCGACCACATCGCGTACGGCGCCAGCCCGCGCGCCACCCTCGGCCTCATTGCCGCGGCGCGGGCGCTGGCCCTGCTCCGCGGCCGCACCTACGTGCTGACGGCCGACGTGGCCGACTGCTTCCTCGACGTGACGCGGCACCGGCTCGTCCTCTCGTACGAGGCGTTGGCCGACGCGGTGTCCACCGACGGCATCCTGGAGCAGGTCCTGGCGCAGGTGCCGGCGCCCCGGCTCGTCCCGCGCGACGACGCCGCGGCCGCGCTGGCGACGGCTCCCTCCCCGAGCCCGGTGTCCCAGGCGGCCCAGGAGTCGGCGTGACGAGCACCGCGCCGGGCACCTTGCTGCCGCCCGGATCGCGGGAGGATCCCGAGGGCCTCCTGCGGCGGCTCGAGCTGAGCGTGACGATGCGGCTCGACGGTCTCCTCCAGGGCGATTACCGCGGCCTCGTGCCGGGCCCCGGGACCGAGGCCGACGAAGCCCGCCCGTACGAACCCGGTGACGACGTCCGGCGCATCGACTGGCCGCTGACGGCGCGCAGCGGCGCGACGTACGTGCGCAACACCATTGCCGACCGCGAGCTCGAGACGTGGGCGGTCGTCGACGGGTCGGCGTCGATGGAGTTCGGCACCGCGATCTGCAAGAAGCGCGACCTCGCCATCGCCGCGGTCGCGGCCCTCGGGTTCATGACGGCGCGCGGCGGCAACCGCATCGGCGCCATGGTGCTCGACGGCGGCCGGCCGCGCATCGTGCCGCCGCGATCGGGTCGCCAGTCGTTGATGGCGCTGCTGCACACGGTGGCGACCCGGTCGGCGACCGACGACGGCACCTCGGTCGACCTGGCCGAGGGCATCCGCCGGGCCGGCCACGCCGCCCGGCGCGCCGGGCTCGTCGCGGTGATCTCCGACTTCCTGTGCCCGTCGCGGTGGGCGGACGCGCTGCGCACCGTGCGGGCCCGCAGCCAGGTGATCGCGGTCGAGGTGATCGACCCGCGGGAGCTCGAGCTGCCGAGCGTCGGGTACCTCACCCTCGTGGACCCCGAGACCGGCCGCACGCGCGATGTGCACACCAAGAGCGAGTCGTTGCGGTCGCGGTACGCGGCCGCGGCCGCGGCCCAGCGCCAGGCCAACGCGACCGCCATCAAGAAGGCCGGCGCGGCCCACCTCGTCCTGCGGACCGACCGCGACTGGGTGCTCGACACCGCGACGTTCATCAAGACCACCCGACGCGTGGGGAGTGACAGGAACCGATGAGCTTTCTCGCGGCATCACGGTTGTGGCTGTTCGTGCTCGTCGCCGGCCTGCTGGGTGCGTACGTCTGGCGGCAGTTCCACCGCAAGCAGTACGCGGTCCGCTTCACCAACCTCGACCTCCTCGACACGGTCGCGCCGAAGCGCCCGGGTTGGCGACGCCATGTGTCGGCGGTCGCGTTCCTGCTGGCAGTGTGCTCGCTGCTCGTCGGGTTCGCTCGCCCGGCCACCGTCAAGCGGATCCCGGTCGAGCAGAACACGATCATGGTCGCCATCGACGTCTCGGGCTCCATGGCCGCGACCGACGTGGCCCCGAGCCGCATCGAGGCCGCGCGCGCCGCCGCCATCCAGTTCGTCGGATTGCTGCCGGCGAAGTTCGAGGTGGGCCTGGTCACGTTCAACCAGGTCGCGTCGGTGCAGGTCGCGCCGACGAACGACCACGGCCTGGTGGCGAATGCGATTGCGTCGATCCAGCCCAACGGCGGCACCGCGATCGGCGAAGCCATCTACGCCTCGCTCAACAGCCTCGCGGCCACGCCGCAGAAGGCGAACAGCAGCTATCCCACAGCCCGCATCGTGTTGATGTCCGACGGCTCGACCAACGCCGGTCGGTCCAACGACAGCGCCGCCGAGGCGGCCGCGTCGGCCCACGTGCCCGTGACGACGATCGCCTACGGCACCGACAGCGGGCAGATCACCAACGGCTTCCGCGTCATCAACGTGCCGGCCGACAAGGACGCGCTGAAGCGGATCGCCGACCAGACCGGCGGCCGCTTCTTCCAAGCGGCATCGGCCGGCCAGCTCCGGGAGGCCTACAACGCCATCCGGGGCGCGGTCTCGTTCCGGCTCGTGCACCGCGAGGTCGCCGCCTGGTTCATCGGGATCGGCCTGATCGTCCTGATGCTCGCAGCTTCGGCCTCGATCCTGTGGTCGCCGCTGCTGCCGTGAGCGGCCGCGGGAACCTGTGAGCATTCACCGCGGTTCTCACAGGGTGGCCAAAGGTGCTCCCTCTACGGTCGGCGGTATGAAGAAATCCCTCGCAGCAGCAGCAATCGCCGGATCGATGTTGGTTGGCGGTGGGGCCGGGGTGGCGCTGTTCACTCCTGTCCTGGCCGGCGCCGACACCTCGCCCACCACGACGGCGCCGCCCTCGACGGGGAGCAACGCCGCGCCGGCCACACCCGGGGCGCCGGGTGCCGGGGTCACGAACCAGGGCAATGAGGACGCCACCCACGAGGCCAACGAGACGCCCGAGCGCGAGGCGGCCGAGAAGAACGGCACCGCGACCTACGGGCACGGCGGGCACGGCTCGAACGAGGACCCGACGCACGAGGGCACCGAGAGCCCGGCCCGTGAGGCCCAGGAGCACCCGACCACCACGACCACCGCGCCGGCGTAGACCCGGGCGCGGTCGCTACCAGAGGCGGTCGACGTACCGGTCGGTGCCCACGACGGTCCGGAAGAACGGCGCCCCCAGGCGGGTGTCGGCCAGGCCCTCGGCCTCGATGGCGTCGCTGTAGGCGCGCAACGGCGCGACCGCGTCGCGCACGTCGCCCCCGATGAAGAAGAGCTGCGCGAGCCGCTCGGGGCCGCCGGCCGCGCTGCCGAGGTCCATCGGGCTGTTGCGGGGCTCGTTCTCGCCGGCCGACGGCGTCCACGAGCTGGCGATCTCGATCGGTGAGCCGGCCAGCGCCTTGGGCAGGAGCTCGGCGGCGAGCCGGTCGTGCAGCGCCGCGGCCGGGGTGCCGTCCCGGCCGTCGAGCCACAGGGCGACGATGCCGTCATAGGCGTGGTCGAGCGCCAGCTCGACCGGCACCGGATCGTCGTCGCGGTAGACGGCGCCGACACGATCGAACAGCACGGTGTGGATGTGGCGCCGCTCGGAGAAGCCGCGACCGCTGCCGTACAGGGAGAACACCTGCGGGCGGGCCCACGCGGCGAAGTGGTCGTCGTGGTGGCCGTCCTCCACCCAGTAGATGGCGACATAGGAGCCGGCGTCCCACGGCTGCGCGACGGCGTCGCCGTGTGGCCATCGCAGATCCTTCAGCTCGCGCGGCGCGACCCACCGGCTGCCGGCGAAGAGATGTGGGCCGACGAGACAACCGCCGTAGTAGTGGTCGCGCTCGTACCAGCGGTTGTAGGCCTTCTCGAACCCTTTGTGCGGGTCGACCATCGTGAGCAGCATGCTGCCAACCTTCACCGGATAGTCGTCCACCCCGCCGGGCTGCAGCGGCTCGTAGGCCATCACCGTCTCCTCACTCGCACGGACATACCACAATGGCCGAGATGGACACGGTCGCGCGTCTCGTCGCGCACGAGGAGATCCGGCAGCTGGCCGCGAGGTACGCGCTGGCGATCGACTCGCGCGACCTCGACACACTGGTCGGCCTGTTCGTCGACGACGTGCGCGTCGGCCGCGACCAGCGCGGTCGCGACGCGCTCCGGTCGTCCTTCGAGGCGTCGTTGCGGGCAACCGGCGTCACGATCCTGAACGTAGGCACCCACGTGATCGACGTCGTCGACGCCGACCATGCGACCGGCCACGTGTACTGCAAGGCCGAGGTCCAGGACGGCGAGCGCTGGATCCATCAGGCGATCCTCTACCGCGACGTCTACGAGCGCCGCGACGATCGGTGGTACTTCGTCGGCCGGCGGCACGAGCTCTGGTACGGCGCCGAGGTGGGGGTCAACCCGCTCGGCCTGGCGCCGGCCAACTGGCCCGAGCACCACGACGGCACCGGCACGGTGCCGGGGATCTTCGCCACCTGGCGACAGTTCTGGGATCGAACGGGAGGAAACCATGGATCGTCTGCGTGACCGCGTCGCGGTCGTCACCGGCGGCGGCGACGGCATCGGCCGCGGCATCAGCCGGCGTTTCGCGGCCGAGGGCGCGAAGGTGCTGATCGCCGAGCTCGACGAGGAGGCCGGACAGCGCGTCGCCGACGAGCTCGAGCGCGAGTTCGGCGCGGAAGCCCGGGCGCTGCGCACCGACGTGTCGTCGAGGGCGGACAACGTGGCGATGGTGGCGGCCGCAGTGGGCCAGTGGGGCACCATCGACGTCCTCGTCAACAACGCATGGGGTGGCGGCCGGCTGTCGCGGGTCGAGGCCAAGACCGAGGCGGACATGGATCACGGCCTGCGCGTCGGCTTCCTCGGCCCGTTCTGGGCGATGCAGGCGGCGTTCCCGACGATGAAGGCCAACCATTACGGCCGCATCATCAACCTCTGCTCCCTCAACGGCGTGAACGCGCACATGGGGACCGCCGAGTACAACACCGCCAAGGAGGCGCTGCGGAGCGCGACCCGCACTGCCGCGCGCGAGTGGGCGCCGCACGGCATCGTCGCCAACGTCATCTGCCCGGCGGCCAAGACGGCGGCGTCGCGCCGGGTGTTCGCCGAGCATCCCGAGCTCGAGGCATCGGCCGACGCGTCCAACCCGATGGGTCGCCTCGGCGACCCGGAGGACGACATCGCGCCCGTCGCGGTGTTCCTCGCCAGCGAGGACGTGCGCTACGTCACCGGCAACACGCTGTTCGTCGACGGCGGCGGCCACATCAACGGCGCCGCGTGGGCCCCCGACCTGGACGCGACCTGACGGTCGGGTCACAACCCGGCGGACTGCGCCAGCGCGGCCTCGGCCAGCTCGGCGACGGTTGCCGCGGTCGTCGCCATGCGTCGCGGTGACGCGCCGCTCGCGGCCATGCGGGCATGGGCGCCCTCGGCGATGACGGCCAGCTTGAACGTGGCCAGCACGCGGTAGAAGTCGATGTCGTCGAGGGCGCGGCCGCTGGCACGCGCGTAGCGATCGATGAGCGCGTCCGGCCCGGGGAAGCCGGCCTTGGCCCGGTGGGCCTGCGGGTCGCGGTTCCGCCAGAGCAGCTCACCGACCGGGCCCCAGTACGTGACGAGCATGCCGAGGTCGGTGAGCGGGTCGCCGAGCGTCGCCATCTCCCAGTCGAGGACGGCGAGCATCTCGCCCGGCTGCTCGCGCGACCACATCGTGTTGTTGAAGCTGTAGTCGCCGTGCACGATGCCGGAGGCCGACGTCGCCGGCAGCGCGGCGCGCAACCGCACCGCGACGGCGTCGATCGCCGGCAGGTCGCGCTGTTTCGCCGTCTCCCACTGCGTGCACCATCGCCCGACCTGGCGCTCGAGGAACCCGTCGGGCCGTCCGAGATCGCCGAGCCCGGCGGCACCGGCGTCGACCGCGTGCAGCCGCGCCAGGACGTCCACGAGCCGGTTGCTGGCCGAGGCGGCGTCGGCGTCGGACAAATGCGACACGCTCTCGGTGTCGGCGTACACGACGCCGTCGAGCGTCTCCATCAGGTAGAAGGGCGCGCCGATCACCGAGGGGTCCGAGCACGCGGCCACCATCGCCGGCACCGGCACCGCGGAGCCGGACAGGCGGTCCTGCACCCGGAACTCCCGGCCGACGTCGTGGGCGGTCGCGAGGACCTGGCCCATCGGCGGCCGGCGGAGCACCCAGTCGTTGGCGTCGTCGCGGACCCGGAAGGTGAGGTTCGACGACCCCCCGGACAGCTGGTCCACCTGGACGGGCCCGGCGGCGCCTGGGACGTGGGCGGCGAGCCAGGCGGCCAGCGGCCCCGGCGGGACGGCCTCGTCGATGGCGACCCCAGTCATCCTCGGCAGGAGATTCTGCCCGATCTGACGAAGTGTGAGATCGGCGACCGTTGGGCGGTCGTGGACCAAATTCAACGTAGGCAAGGGCCGGTGCTGGGGAGCGTCGGGACGGGCGGACGCCCGACGGACCCGTGACCCGCGCCTCGGGGGAAGGACCTCTCATGCGAGTCCGGGCCGCACTGGTGTTGATGGCGTTCCTTGTTGGGGGCTGCGGCATGCGCGTCAGCGACCAGAAGCTGGCCGCGGCGCGCCAGGGTCAGGCATCGGCCGCCCGCACCGGGACGGCGGCGGGGGCGGACACCGGCATCGGCGCCGGCAGCGCCACCGCCACCGGCACGGACGCCGGGACGGGCAGCGGCAAAGACAAGAAGGACGACGACCATGGTGGCGGCGCGTCCAACTCGCCG
>JAODBK010000049.1 GCA_025463925.1 Acidimicrobiales bacterium
CTTCGTCCAGGCAACGCGGGACCACCTGGCGCGGATCGGTGATGCCGTGCACCCGAGCAACGCCCGACGAGCGCAGTGTGCGCTCGAGCAGCGTCACGTTCGTCTCCTCATCGTCGACGATCAGCACCATGGCCTCGGCCAGCGCCGAGGGGACGGCGGTGGCGAGTGGCGGCGCCGAGCGGGGGCTCAACGATGCCGCCGTGTCGGGATCGCCGTCATCGCCCGGTCCGTGCGCCGAGGGCGGTGGTGCGTCCCCGTCACCCCGCCCGGCTTCCTGACCGACCATCGACCCGAGAGTTCCTGCCGTGACTGGGAGAAGTTCGCTTTGTCTCCGTCAAGGCCGGTCGCTGCCACCGACGTACTGGTCGATGATCGTGAGCAACTGCATCACGTCGATCGGTTTCGTGAGGTACGCGGCGGCACCCATGGCCAGCAGGTGATCGATCTGACGAAGCGTGGCGTCGGCGCTGAGGATCACGACGGGGATGTCTTCCGTGCGTGGGTCGCTCCGCAATATCGTGAGGATGGTCTCGCCGGAGATGTCCGGGAGATGCAGGTCGAGGGCGATGAGGTCGGGGCGCAGCTCTCGCGCCAAGTCCAGGCCGAGGCGTCCGAGCATCGCCGACCGGAGGCGCAGCCCCGGTCGGCGGGTCAGCAGTCGCTCCAACAGCAAGGTGTTCGCGGAATTGTCCTCGATGTAGAGCACGGTGCCCGAGACGTTGGCGTCGATGGCGTCGTGTCGACGACCCGAAACGTCGGCCCGACGGGCGGGCGCCTCACCCAGCGGCAGCTCCACCCAGAATGTGCTGCCGCGCCCGAGGGTGCTGTCGGCCCCCACGCTCCCGCCCATGTGCTCGGCCAGGGCCTTGGAGTGAGCGAGGCCAAGGCCTGTGCCCTCCACGCTGGTCTGCTCGGCGCCGATGCGATCGAAGGGTTTGAACAGCCGGTCGAGCAGTTCTGCCGGAATGCCTCGGCCGTTGTCGACGACGGCGATTCGCAGCCAACCATCCCGGATCGCCGTGGACTCCACCGTTGCCACGCTTCCAGGCGGCGTGTACTTGATGGCGTTGGCGAGGTAGTTCACGAGCACTTGGTGCAGTCGGCGCCGATCGGCCATGACGTAGTCGTCGGCATCGCGGACGGAGGTCGCGCGCAGCGTGACACCCTGCGCGGTCGCCAACGGTCCCAGAAGGCTGAGCGCGTCGGCGACCGCGTCGCCGACGCGCACCGGTTCGACCGACATCGACACCGCGCCACTCTCGATGCGGGCGATGTCCAGCACTTCGTCGATCAGCCCGAGCAGGTGCCGGCCGGACAGGAGGATCTGTCGCACCGAGTCACTTTGGTCGCCTTCCAATTGGTCGAGCTCGAGCAGTTGGCCGAAGCCGAGGATCGCGTTCAACGGTGTGCGAAGCTCGTGGCTCATCTGCGAGAGAAACTCGCTCTTCGCCATGTTGGCGGCTTCGGCAGCGGCGCGGGCTTCCTCGGCGCTGGCCCGCGCGGCCTCGGCTTCGTGGTGGGCTTCCTCCAATGCATGTCGTGCCGCGCGCTGCTCGGTGACGTCGCGAGCGGTGCCATAAACCAGGCCCGTTTCGGGATCGAGATCAGCGTTCCAGTCCATCCAGTGGACACCGCCGCCGATGTCGACGTAGCGGTTCTCGAAGGTGATGGTTCGATGGCCGACGTCGTCGAACTCGCGCGTGTTCTCCTCTGTCGACGCGTCGCGGTCGTCGGGATGGACGAACTCGCTCCACGGATTCGCGAGGATGACGTCTTTCGACACACCGAGCAGGCGAGCGAGCGCCGAGTTGACGCGTTCGAATCGACCTTCTGGGCCGGTGACGACCATCACGTCGACCGCCAGCTCGAAGAACCGCTCGAAATCGATCTCCCGGGCTGACTCGCCAGGCTGCTCGGATGTCATCTGCCCTCCCGACCGCTGATGACCGAATCAGTGTCGCACCGCGGTCGCGGCGCGGCGCGTCATCCACGCCATGTCCATGGACAGCCACGATTACCGCGCGGTGAGTCGGCCGATTCGCGATCGCCGTCGCAGCGCTCGTCACGGCCTCGTGTACTTCGCCGCAGCACGAGGACTCACTCTCTTCGCCGAGTGCCCGGCACGCCAGGCTGATGTGATCTCGACGGCGACGCCTCGAATAGGGCCCGGACCGGGTCGGCTACGAACAGCCTGGTACGCCGCCGGCGCCGGGTTGGCTGAGCCATTATCGAAACGTGTCTCGGACGATCCGACTTCGCAGCGGCCGAGTCAGACGACCGCATGAGCTCGTGGATCGAGACGCGCTCAGGCTTGGACGAGCGTGTTGCCTAGCCGCAAAGCCATGAGCTCCACGGCGTCCGGCAGATAAGGACCGCTCGACGAGACCAGTCCTGCGGCCGCCGACGGCCACGCCACCGTGACGCCTTGGAGGACGAAAGGTTTGGCGAACCAGCCCCATTCGGCCCCGACGAAGCAGAGCAGTGGATGCACCGGCACGCCAGGCAAGTCATCACCAAGGGCCTGGCGCACGACCTCGACCTGCTTGGCCATTGCGACAACAAGCTTGGTGCAGTCCCGTCGTCCGACGTAGAGGCGCTCGTCGGCCGTGAACCACCCGCCTACGTCCTTCTTGGCCACCTGCCCCGAGTAACGCTTCGCATCGATCACCCAGACGCCGGAGGGGGCAATCGCAATGTGGTCAATGTTGGCCCGTGATCCCGGAACACGCCGATCGTGGAGCGCGACGACGCCTGCATGGCCGATCGCGTCCAGCGCGGCACCGACCCGGCGCTCACCTTCGGCTCCTTGAAGCCACGCTTTCGTTGATTGGGGATCATCGCTCAGCGCAAGGATCAAACCGCCGACCCGAGGATGTCGCGAGCGGATTGCGGCCTCTCTCTTGGCCAGCCGACGCCGACCCTCTCGGTCTGCCGAGCTTCCCGCGCCCGCGTGTAACGACAGATCAGATTCGACCGCCGGACTGGCGTCGGCCGGCGGGTTGGACGACCGCACGATTGTTCCTTCACCGCCGCCAGTGATCGCGGCTTCGGCTTCGGGATCGCCGCACTGCGGGCACCGAAGCGTCTTGGTGTCGGTCTCCCACCACGCGTCGGATCGTGCCTGGATCGCCGCACGGCACATCGCGCAGGTCCCGGAGTAACGGACACGAATGAGTCGTGCAGTCACGGTCAAAGTGTCGCGCTAGTCGCCAACCAGGTGAGTCGGCCCAAGCGTCGCCTGCGGTCGCTCTCGCGCAAGGCAGCTTGCCAAGCACCGTTCGTAGACGTTCCGCCGAGGCTTCACGGGGGGCGATTGCCCTCTCGATCCGCGCCCGCTCGGCTTCATCGATCCCAGTGGCTCGACTAGTTTGCGGCTCCTCGGCGCCACTGGGATCTCCGGCGGCTGCGCCGCCTCTTCGGCGAGGACGGCTGCGCCTTCGTGAACGTCGAGGCTCACTTGGTGCTCATTTCTCCCAAGCGTCGTCGGCGCTCGACATGAAACTTGATGCCCTCGGTCGATCTCGGTCACGGCGGTCGCAATGTCGTCCGGCCTCGAGCCCGATCCATTCATGGACACTCTGTTGCCGATCTTCAGCGCCCGACCGCTTTCACGGCCCCGAGCTCGGCCACCCGCTCGCGATAGACCGCCTCCTTCTCCTCGAGGTCGCCGAGGAAGGCCTCGAGGACGGCGAGGCGCTCCTGGACTTGCGCCTGCATCTGATGGTTGAGCGCCACCGCCTCGTCGAGCATCTCCCGGCGGCGCTTCGTCGAGATGCCCCGCGCCGCCTCGTGGCGCAGTGCCGTCAACCGGTCCTCGGCGTTGAGGATCACGCCGATCTTGTCGAGGTCGAAGCCCATCACGTTTCTGAGCTCGAGGATCCGCAGCAAACGGACGACATCGGCTTCGGAGTACCGGCGGCTGCCGCCGGGTGACGCGCCGGCCGGCGCGAGGAGCCCCAGCTCCTGGTAGTACCGAAGCGTCCGGGTCGTCACGCCGGCGCGCTGGGCGACGTCGCCGATGCGGTAGGGCGCTTCTCCGGCGCTCATGCTGGCACCCACTCTTCCAGGTCCGGGGCATCACCCGGCGCAGCATCGGGATCGGTCGGCGCGCCGAACGGGCCGACCGGGTGGCGATCGCGCTCGGCGGTGTCGCCATGGACGTACTTGGCACCCCGCGCCCAGGAAGCAGCCGCCGCAATGAGGCACATCACCAGGGACGCCGAGAAGGCGATGCGCAGACCCGTCATGAACGGCTGGCTGATGAGGTGGGGGAAGTACGTCTTGCCGGTGATCGTGCGCCACTGGGCCTGGGTGACGCCCGCCCGGGCCGGGCTCCCGAGCAGCTTCTGCATCGGGTTGTAACCGAGGAAGGCCGCGAAGAGGCTGCCGACCGGCGGCGCCTGGGAGATCTGCGTCGCCGTCGCCGCCGGAACACCGTTGGCCCGCAGCGATGCGTCCATCGTGTGCGGGAGTGTCGAGGACAGTCCGACGATCATCAGCGAGAAGAACACGCCGACCGACAAGACCATGCCGGTGTTCTGGAACGTCGCCCGCATGCCGGATGCCGCGCCGCGGCGGTCGGGCGGCGCGGCATTCATGATCCCCGTCATGTTGGGCGCCGCGAACAGGCCCATGCCGATCCCGTTCGCCAGCAGCAGCAGCCCGAAGACCGGGAAGCCGAAGTTCGCCGGCAGGAGCATGAGGAGGCCGAAGGTGGTTGCCGCCACCACCATGCCACCGGTGGCGAACGGCCGAGCGCCGTAGCGGTCGGACAGCCACCCTGACACCGGGCCGGCGAGCAGGAAGCCGCCGGTGAGCGGGAGCATGTAGATCCCCGCCCACAGCGGCGTGCGCTCGAAGCTGTAGCCGTGCAGCGGCAACCAGATGCCCTGCAGCCAGATGATCAGCATGAACTGGAGCCCGCCGCGTCCGATCGACGACAGCAGGCTGGCGACGTTCCCCATGGTGAAGGCCCGGATCCCGAACAGCTCGAGATGGAACATTGGATCCTCGGCTCGCCGTTCGACGAACGCGAACACGACGAGGATGGCCGCGCCGCCGATGAGCTCGCACAGCACCCAGGGGCCGGTCCAGCCCATCGAGTGGCCGCCGTGGGGCATGAGGCCATAGGTGAGGCCGACGAGGATCATCACCAGCCCGACCCCGAAGGTCACATTGCCCCACCAGTCGATGCGCGCCCGGGTCTTCGTGCCGACTTCGCGCAACTTGAGATAGGCCCACACCGTCCCGAAGACGCCGATCGGCACGTTGATCCAGAACACTGCCCGCCAGTCGATGTCGGCCAGCACCCCGCCGGCGATCAGCCCGATGAACGATCCGGCGATGCCCGCGATGACGCTGATGCCGATGGCGAGTCCCCGCTCCTCGACGGGGAAGGCGTCGGTGAGGATCGCCATCGAGTTCGCGGTGAGCAACGCGCCGCCGATGCCCTGCACGACGCGCCACACGATCAGCCACATCGCGCCCCGCCCCCCGTACCAGGGACATAGAGACAGCGCGAGTGACGCCGCGCTGAACACCGCGAACCCCGCGTTGTACATCCGGACGCGGCCGAAGATGTCGCCGAGCCGCCCGAACGTCACGACGAGGACCGCGGTCACCACGAGGTACCCCATCAGCATCCAGAGCAGGTAGCCGATGTTCGCCGGTTGGAGCGGGTCGAGGCGGATCCCGCGAAAGATCGCCGGCAGCGAGATCAACACGATGGACGAGTCGAGCGCCGCCATGAACACCCCGAGGGTGGTGTTCGACAAGGCGGTCCACTTGTAGCGGTCGGCGGTTGGCGCGGTGGGGGACACAGCTGCTCCGAACGAAGTTGACGTTGGCGTGAACAATGGCCAATGTTTACGTCAACGTCAAGTCCCGGGCCCCCGCGACACGGTGGACATCGACGCGGTCACCGTCAGGTGCCGTTGTGGTGGCTCATGAGCTGCTCCACCAGCGACACGAACGCGGCGCGGTCCTCGGCCGAGAGTGGGGCGAGGAGATGCGCATTGACTTCGGCCGCGATCTTGTCGAGCCGACGAAGTGCGCTCCGCCCGCTGGTCGTGAGGCTCAGCGAATAACGGCGCCGGTCATCGACATCGCGCTCGCGGATGACGAAACCGGCCCGCTCGAGGATGTCGATGGCGCTGACCATGTCGCTCGGGTCGACACCCATGAGGTCGCTGATCTGCTTTTGAGAAGCCGGCTCGAGGCGAGCGACGCAGCTCATCACCCCGTAGGACGGCGGGCGCAATCCGGCCTCTGCCACCCACGGCTCTCGCGCGAGCCGTTCCTTGAAGAGTCGACGCGAGATGGCGGCCAGCCCGGCGACCGACACCGGGAGGCGTTCGGACTTGCGTGGGGGACTGGCAGTGTGACGGGCAGCTCCCACACCCGCAGTCTAGGGTGGTAGCGCCAAGAATTGCTACCTCCTATGATGGGGAGTTCCCAGCACTCGGGAGAGGAGGGCGCATGACCGAACTGCAGCGTGATGGGCAAGCCGCGGTGTCCGTGCGAGGGCTCCAGAAGCGCTACGGCGATCTCGTGGCGGTTCGCGGCGTCGACTTCGAGGTGGCACCGGGCGAGACCTTCGGATTCCTCGGGCCGAATGGCGCCGGAAAGTCGACGACCATCGGGATGCTGTGCACCCTGGTCGAGCCGACCGGCGGCATGGCACTGGTGGCCGGCCACGATGTCGTGAGGGCGCGGGGCGACGTCCGGCGCAACATCGGGCTGGTGTTCCAGGACACCACCCTCGACCTCTATCTCACCGCCGAGCAGAACATGCGCTTCCACGCCGAGCTGTACGGAGTCCCGCGCGATCTCCTCGGTGATCGGATGCACCAGGTGCTCGACATGGTGGGTCTCTGGGAGCGCCGGTCCAGCCGGGTCAACACCTTCTCGGGCGGGATGAAGCGGCGCCTCGAGATCGCCCGAGGCCTGTTGCACTCACCCCGGGTGCTGTTCCTCGACGAGCCGACCGTCGGGCTCGACCCGCAGACGAGGGCATCGATCTGGGCCTACATCCACGAGCTGCGCCAGCAGGAGGACATCACCATCTTCCTCACGACGCACTACATGGACGAGGCCGAGCACTGCGATCGCATTGCCATCATCGACCAGGGCGCGATCGTCGTGCTCGATTCGCCCGAGGCTCTCAAGGCGAGCGTCGGGAAGGACCGTGTCCAGATCCGCACTGCGAACGATCCGCAGGCCATCGCCGAGCTCCGCGACCGTTTCGACATCGAAGCCTCGGTCCACGAAGGCGCGGTGACCTTCGCGGTCGCCGGCGGCGAGCAATTCATCCCGCGTCTGTTCGCCGAGCTGGGGGTACCCATCGAGTCGGTGAACGTGTCGCGGCCCTCGCTCGACGACGTGTTCCTGACCTACACCGGCCGCACCATCCGCGACGCCGAGGCCTCGAGCTCGGACCGGTTCCGGGCCAGCCCGTTCGCGGCCGCGGCCCGGAGGTGACGAGATGACCACCACGACGCCGGCCTCGGCCACCGATCCCTCCCGCCCGATGGTGGCCAAGATCCGGTTGCCGGAAGGCGGCGCCGCCCAGGACCTGCGAGCGGTCAAGGTCGTGTGGCAGCGCGAGATGATCCGGTTCTCCCAAGACCGGATCCGGATCGTCACCGCGCTGGTCCAGCCGATCCTCTACGTGTTCGTGCTCGGTACCGGGTTGTCGTCACTCACCAAGGGCGCCACCGGCGACGTCAGCCTCCGCACGTTCATGTTCCCCGGCGTCTTGGCGCTGTCGGTCCTGTTCACCGCGATGTTCTCGGCGGTGTCGATCGTGTGGGACCGCGAGTTCGGCTTCCTGCGCGAGATGCTCGTCGCCCCGGTGCGGCGAAGCGCCATCATCCTCGGGAAGTGCCTTGGCGGCGCGACGGTTGCCGCGATCCAGGGCCTCATCGTGCTCGCGCTCGCCGGCTTGGTGAGCGTCCCGTACTCGCCGATCATGCTGGCCACGCTGGCGGTCGAAATGTTGTTGCTGGGCTTCACCGTCACGGCTTTCGGCCTGGTCATTGCGGCTCGCATCAAGCAGATGCAAGCGATGATGGGCCTGATGCAAATGATCTTGATGCCGTTGATGTTCCTCTCCGGCGTCTTGTACCCGCTCGCCGGGCTGCCGAGATGGCTCAACGTCTTGGTGCACATCAACCCGATCACGTACGCCGTGCACCCGCTGCGGCTGGTCGTGTTCGCGCACATCCACGCCAGCGCCACCGCGGTGGCCCGGCTCAACCCTCCCTTGACCTGGTGGGGCTGGCCGGTGCCGACCCTGGTCCAACTGGCGGTCGTCGCCGCGACCGGCATGGTCTTCTTGTGGGTCGCGGTGTTGGAGTTCGACCGGGCTGACTAGTCGTCAGCGTCCGCCTTACACCTTCACTCGTTCCCCTGACGCGGCGCACCTCTCGATGGCGGCGATGACCTCGTGGCGCCGGACGGCGTCCGCGAAGTCCGGCACGGTGTGTTTCCCGTTGTCGATGTCTGCCGCGAAGGCGGCATAGACGCGCCCGACGTTGAAGGCGGGCGCTCCTTGCAGGCTCGTGAGGGCGGGCCACTTCTGTATCAGCCGCTCCGGTACCGCGAGCGGGGCAAGCTCCTTTCGGCCCTGCGCCCCCACGATTGTCACGGGAAAGATCCCGGGGAGCGGGCCGTCGGCCGTGATCCGCAGCGTTCCGTCGGTTCCATTGATCTCCCACAGGAAACCGATACCGCCGGCCACGGCCTCGCGGACATGAACGCTGGCGGTCGCCCCAGAAGTGAGGGTGCCGATCACCGCGATTTGGTCGGCGGCCGTTTTCACGACCTCCTCGCCGGTCTCTTCGATCTTGATGATCGGCCTGCGGAGATCCGACAGCGCCGACAGTTCGGCGAACTCGCCCAGCACGTGGTTGAGGGTGTCGAGGCTGTGGCCCACCGCGATCGTGAGCAGGTTGGCCCCACTCTTCTCGTCGAGCATGTAGGTGTTCGCCTCGACCACCGCGTCGCCCGGGATCGACAGCCCGACCATGGTCGTCGACAGCACCTCGCCGACATAGCCATCGCGCAACAGCTCTTGGACAAACTCGATGGCCGGGGCCTGCCGGCCCTGCAATCCGACGACGGAATGCACGCGCTGCTCGGCTGCCAGCGCGGCCATCGCCCGGGCATCGTCGACATCGCGTCCGAGGGGCCACTCGCAGTAGACGGCTTTGCCAGCGGCAAGCGCGGCGGAGACGAGCTCTCGGTGGTGCGGGACCTTGACCGTCACCGCAACCACGTCGATGTCTGGCTGGGTCACCAGCTGCTCGTGGTCCGAGAACACCATGCTGACCCCGAACACTTCGCCTGCGGCGCGAGCGGCTTCCGCGCGGCGCGCGCTCAGCGCGCGGATGTCGTAGTTCGGCAGTGCCCGCAGCGCCGGGATGTGGGCGGCCGCGGCCCAACCGCGGGTGGGGCTGACGCCGATGATCCCGACGCCCAGCTTCGATGGTGCGGTCACTCGAGACGTGCCCTCGGTCAGGCGACCGCGGCCTTGGTGGCCGCGACGGCCTGGACGGCCAATTCGATGCGGGCCGTCTTTCCGACGAGGAGCCCACCGGTTTCTAGCGCCACGTTCCAGGTGAGCCCGAAGTCCTCCCGGTTGATGTCGGTGGCCGCGCTGAAGCCGATGCGCTCGTCGCCCACCGGAGAGATGCCGCCACCATCGAAGTCGACTTGCAACGTGATGGGCTTGGTCGTGCCGCGCACCGTCAGATCGCCCACCAGTTCCCAGGTGTCGTCACGCTGACTGTTCGATCCGACATGGGATCAACTCCTTCCAGTTTGCTGACATATCCACAATATCCAATAGATGGCTGTCACGTCAACAAAAAGTCGGTAAGCTGTTCGTGATGGCGAAACCGCGATGGCTCGACGAACGCGAAGCCCACCTCTGGCGGAGCTGGCTGCGCCTCAACCAGGAGCTGCTGAGCATTCTCGAGGAGCAGATCAGTCGCGAGGGTGGTCTGTCCGGGGCGGACTATGCCGTCCTCGTGCCCTTGTCCGCGGCGCCCGACGGCATGCTGCGGGCCCGCGAGCTCGGCCGCGAGATCTTGTGGGATCGCAGTCGTCTCTCCCATCAACTGGGGCGGATGGAGAAGCGGGGCCTCGTGGTCCGCGAGGAGTGCGCGGAGGATGCTCGGGGCGCCATGGTCCGCATGACCGACGCCGGCCGCGCCGCAATCCAACACGCCGCGCCCGGACACGTCGCCGCCACCCGCCGCCACTTCTTCGATCTCCTGTCGAAGAGAGAGGTGGACCAGCTCACGACCGTGTTCGACCGCGTCCTCGCCAACCTCGAACACAACGATTCCAGTGAGCGAGTCCGAGACTCCCATGGCCGAGCGGCTCAGACGCCGAGGCGATAGATCGCGGCGCTCGCGTCGAGGACCGCGCGCGCGTTCCGGTTCCCCCGGTTGTTGACTCGATCGTAACGGCGCGGACATCGCGCCGATACACGGCGCCGCGATGCTCCTTGCGAACCACGTCGACCTTGCTGGGAGGCAACGACCATGGGCCACAGACTTCGCGCCGCGCTGCTCGTCGGCGCGATTCTCGCCGGCGGCACTGCGGTCGCCGCACGCGCCGCGTCCGCCACCAAGCCGGTCGAACTCGCAGTCGACAAACCAGCGTTCTGGGCTGGCAGTTACGTGACCGATGCGCACACGCACCTCACCGGCGCGGCCGCCTGCACGGTCATTCATTGCTTCGACTACCCACTCGACGTCGCCGCCGGCGGTTGGCGGATTCGCGTCGCGCTCGACACGCCGGATCGCAGCACGGAGTTCGAGCTCGACCTCATCGATCCATCCGGCACCGTTCAAGCAACCGCGTCGAATCCGGCCCAGTCGGAGTTCGATCTGGAAGTCCTGGCGCTGCATCCGGTGGCCGGCAAATGGATCGCGCGCGTGATCCCTCAAGAAGCACATGACGCAACGTTCCGGATGCGGGCCAAGCTGGAGCGCGGCCCGGTCGTGTACGCGCACAAGACGATGCTGCTGCCCGATCTGCAAGTCACGCCGCCCTATGAGTTCACGTTCGTCGCCCCGGCCAACCCGCTCA
Organism: Acidimicrobiales bacterium; assembly: GCA_025463925.1. Classification (GTDB taxonomy): domain Bacteria; phylum Actinomycetota; class Acidimicrobiia; order Acidimicrobiales; family AC-14; genus RYN-50. Next base: position 11,101 of record JAODBK010000049.1, read on the forward strand.
ACGCGTTCGCCACCGATTCGATCAACCCGCCGTTGCAGGCGGGCGCGACCGCGCCGCTGTCCTGCACCCCCGACGAGATGGTCCAGGATCACGTCACGCGTTGCCTGCGGTTCACCACCGGGCCGCGGGACGCGGGGCCTGGCCCACTCGAGATCGACTACAACCCCGTCGGCGGGAAGCTGGGCGTCCAGACACCGGGCCCGGCGTTCCAGCGGATCTACTACAGCGACGGCACCTCGTTCCTCCGTCCGGCGGGCCAGTTCCAGTTCCACGCCGTCCACGGCCACTATCACTACCTGGACTTTCTCAAGTTCCAGCTCTACAAGGTCGCCCCTGACCACGCCCTCGCGCCGGCCGGCAGCGGCAAGAAGCTCGGCCTCTGCCCGGCCAACGAGCTCTTCGCCGACTGGCACACCTTCAACCAGCAACAAGGTGGGGCGTTCACCTACAACTGCGGCATCACCACTGGCGAAGCGTCGCTCGGTCTGAGCGTCGGATGGGGCGACGTGTACCGCTGGCAGCGCCCTGGCCAGTACGTCGACTTCAGCGGCGACGGCGACGGGTACTACCTGCTGCAGGTGACCATCAACCCCAAGCACAACGCGCTCTCGGTCCGTTACGACGACAACGTCGGCTACGCCTACATTCACGTCGTCGCCGACCATGTCACGATCATCGAGCGGGGACAGGGCACGAGCCCATGGGACCCGACGAAGGTGGTCTTCACGGATCAATGACGGGGTCGGGCGATGAGTCGGTCCGTGGATAGCGTCTGACACGCATGCCCGACATCGCACGCCTCGACGCGGCCGCCCGGCGGCTGCGCGAGCTCCACCAGATCGGCCGGCCGCTGCTGCTCGTCAACGTGTGGGACGCCGCCGGCGCCCGGGCGATCGTCGCGGCCGGAAGCGCGGCCGTCGCCACGTCGAGCGTGGCCATGGCGGCCGCACGCGGCGGATCCGACGGCAACCGCGATCGGGAGGCCGCCTTCGCCCAGCTGCGACAGATCACCGCCGCGGTCGACGTGCCGGTGACGGCCGACCTCGAGGGCGGCTACGACCTCGCCTCGGACGACCTGGTCGACGCCCTGCTCGACGCCGGCGCCGTCGGGTGCAACATCGAAGACACCGACCACGCGACCGGCGACAGTCTCCTCGACGCGGAGGCGCGTGCCGTCTACCTGGCCGCCATCCGCGCGGCTGCCGACCGGCGCGGCGTCGGCATCGTGCTCAACGCCCGGATCGACGCCATCATCCGACACCCGCAGCGCGACCCGGCCGCCGCCATGGACGAGGTGCTTCGCCGGGCGCGCCTCTACCTCGACGCCGGCGCCGACTGCGTCTACCCGATACGCCTGCGAGACCCGGCGCTGGTGGCCCAGGTCGTCAAGGAGCTCGACCGCCCGGTCAACGCCAACCCGTCGGAACCCCTCGCGGCCCTGGCCGAGGCCGGAGCCGCCCGCATCTCGTTGGGTGGCGGCGTCCACAACTGGATGGTCAGCGAGCTGGAGCGTCGGGCCAGGCGCCTGTTCGACGGCGACGCCACCGCGTTCACGTAGCCACCGGAGAGGGCCTCTCCGATCGTCTTGCCGATGACGTGCTCATCGCGGACGGCCGAGCGGAAGCGAGCGTCACGAAGTCGGGAAACCGGAGCGGTACGTCGTTCGGCGTAGGCGGTGCTACGTCACGGGTGGGACGACGCCGCTCGGGTTGGGGCTTACGGTGCTGAGTGTGCGTCGAATGCCGCCGTTGGCTCTGTGGGCGAGCGCGCTCGTCGTCGGGGTGATCCAGGTCGGCGGGTCGTTCGGAGCCGCGCATGATCAGCCGGATCGCCTGGCGATCGACGGCGTGGCGATCGGCTTGCTGTTGCTCGGCCCGGCGGCGTTGGCGGTCCGGGGTCGGTGGCCGCTGGTGGGGGCCGGCGTGCCCTTGCTGGCCGCTGACGTCTACCTCGGGCGCGGGTACCCGTATGGGCCGATCTTCCTCAGTGTGATCGTCGGGCTGGTGACGGCGGTGCTGGCGGGCGAGCGCACTCGGGCCTGGCTGTTGTCGGGGCTTGGGTTGGTGGGCTATCCGCTGGCGGTGTGGCTGGTCGGTCGCGGCTCGGAGCTTCCGCCGTTGCTGCACCTCTTGCTGGTCGCGGGCTGGATCTCGGTGGTGCTGGCCGTCGCGGACCTCGTGCGATCTCGCCGGTTGGAGACAGCCGAGCGGTTCCGGCGCCGCATGAGTGAAGAACGTCTCGGCATCGCCCGCGATGTGCACGACGTGCTGGCGCACAACATCTCGATGATCAACGTGCAAGCGGGTGTGGCGCTGCATCTCTTCGACGAGCGGCCGGAGCAGGCGCGTACTGCATTGGCCAACATCAAGGACGCCAGCCGGGAGGCGCTGCACGAGCTCCGCTCGGCGCTGGAAGTGCTCCGCTACGGCGACGACCGGGCGGTGCGCGCGCCGGCGCCGGGGCTCGCCGAGCTGGACCGCCTCGTCGACCGGGTGCGGGCCGGCGGTCTGGACGTGCGGACCGAGACGGCGGGCGAGCCGGTTGCGCTGCCGGCGTCGATCGACCTGGCCGCCTACCGGATCGTGCAGGAGGCGCTCACCAACGTGACCCGTCACGCGCAGGCCCGCGCCGCGGTCGTCCGCATCCGCTACGGCGATGCGATGATGATCGAGGTGCTCGACGACGGTCGGGGCGGGACGGCGACCGCCGGCAACGGCATCGTCGGCATGCGGGAGCGGGCCGTCGCCCTCGGGGGCACCCTCGACGCCGGGCCCGCTCCGGACGGCGGATTCGCGGTGGTCGCCGTGCTGCCGGTGCCGTCATGATCGGCGTGGTGCTCGCCGACGACCAGGCCTTGGTGCGGGCCGGCTTCCGGGCCCTGCTCGATGCCCAGGACGACATCGAGGTGCTCGGGGAGGCGGCCAACGGCGCCGAAGCGGTGCGCCTCGCGGTCGAGCACCGGCCCGACGTGGTCCTCATGGACATCCGCATGCCGGTGATGGACGGCCTCGTCGCCACCGGCGCGATCGTCGACGACACCCGGCTCGGCGGCGTCCGGGTCGTGATCCTCACGACGTTCGATCTCGACGAGCACGTCTTCGAGGCCATCCGCCTCGGCGCCAGCGGGTTCCTGGTGAAGGACACCGAGCCGGCCGAGCTGCTCCGAGCGGTGCGGGCGGTGGTGGCCGGCGATGCCCTGCTCTCGCCGTCGGTGACGCGGCGCCTCATCGCCGAGTTCGCCATCCGTGCGAAGGACCCGGGCCGGATGCCCGGCCTCGACGCGCTCACCGACCGCGAGCGCGAGGTCATGGCCTTGGTGGGACACGGCCTCACCAACGACGAGATCGCCGAGCGGCTCATCGTGAGCACGGCCACTGCCCGCACCCACGTCAGCCGGGCCATGGTGAAACTCGGCGCACGCGATCGGGCCCAGCTCGTGGTCTTCGCCTACGAGGCGGGGCTCGTCCGTCCCGGCTGGCTGGGCTGACCGACGCCGCTGACCGACGCCGCTGACCTACGCCGGCGGGCGTAGCTGAAGAGTCGCTCGCCGCCTGACGACGCGGCGGCCGCCGAGGCCGACGATGGTCGCCATGACAACAACTGCGCTCTCAGTTCGCGGGCTCACCAAGCGCTACGGCTCGCGCGTCGTCGTCGACCACCTGACCCTCGAGGTCCCGGCCGGCGTGGTCGCCGGTTTCGTGGGGCCCAACGGTGCCGGCAAGACGACGACGATGGCGATGCTCCTCGGACTGGTCCGCCCGACGTCCGGCGCCGGCACCGTGCTCGGCCACCCACTCGACCACCCGGCCCGGTTCCTCCCCGATGTCGGGGCGCTCATCGAGAGCCCGGCGTTCTATCCCGCGCTGAGTGGCATCAAGAACCTCCGGATGCTCGCCACTGTCGGCGACCACGACGTCGACCGCATCCCCGCCCTCCTCGAACTGGTCGGGCTCGCCGATCGCGGCAACGACCCGTTCCGCAGCTACTCCCTCGGGATGAAACAGCGGCTCGGCATCGCCGCCGCGCTGTTGGGCGACCCGCGACTCCTCATCCTCGACGAGCCGTCGAACGGCCTCGACCCGCAGGGCATGCGCGAGATGCGCGAGCTGATCGCCAAGGTGGCCGCCGACGGGCGAACCGTCCTCGTCTCCTCCCACGTGCTGAGCGAGCTGGAGCAGGTGTGCGACTGGCTGATCATGATCGACAGCGGCGCCGTGCTCTTCGCGGGCGCCGTCGCCGACTTCGCCGCCGACTCGGATGCCGCGCTCACCATCGCCACCACCCGGCCGGCCGACTTGCCGAAGCTGCGTCAGGTGTTCGCCGACGCCGGGCATCTCGTGGAGCTCGGTGACGATCGCCTCGTGGCCCGCATGCACCCCGGCGACCTCGACGCCGTGGCGGCCGACCTCAACCGCGCCGCCTTCGACGCCGGGATCGTGCTCACCGAGCTGAGCCCCAAGCACACCACCCTCCAGGACCGCTATCTCAGCCTCGTCGACGGGAGCACCCGATGACCCACGTGATCCGCGCCCAACTGATCCGTCTGCTGCGTCGCAAGACCATGGTGCTCGCGGCCGTCGGCGCCACCGCCTTTGCCGTCATGGCCGCAACGACCGTGTTCAGCAGCGCCAAGCACGGCGGGGCCGGCCTCGGCGGTCGCGCGGTCACCTTGGAGACCCTGGCCGGCAAGGGCGGCGGCACCTTGGCGTTCGCCACCGCGGCGTCCTTCATCGGCTTCTTCATCTTCGTGACCTTCATCGCGCTCATGGCCTCGGAGTTCTCGGGCGGCACGTTCCGGGCATTGCTGCTGCGCGACCCCCGACGGCTCCGGGTCCTCGTCGGCCAGGTGGTCGGCATCCTCATCGTCATCGCCGGCATCGCCGCGGTCGCCGAGCTGCTGACGTTCGCGCTCTCGTTCCTCATGGCCGCATCGCGGGGCGTGCCGACGTCGGCCTGGCTGTCGAGCGGCGGCGCCGGCGACGCCATCAAGAACTACGCCACCGTGCTGGCCGGGGTCGGCGGGTGGGCGGTGCTCGGTACCACTCTTGCCGTCATCTTCCGCTCGGCCCCGCTCGCCCTCGGCATCGGCTTCGTGTGGGCCGGCCCGTTCGAGCATCTCGTCGCCAACGCCTGGACGACGGGCAACCAATGGTTCCCCGGCCTCGTGCTGCAGTCCCTGATCGCCGGTGGCACCAACGAGCTCGCCCTGGGCCGAGCCCTCGTCATGGGACTCGTCTACGTCGGCGTGGCCGCGACCGCCACCCTCGCCCTCGTCGCGACGCGCGACGTGACCGCCTGAATCAGCGATGGCGCGTGGCAGAAGATCCGCCCGCGGCGCGAGTGGGCGGGCCGAGTGCGATGTTGTTGCAACGCTCGCAGACGTCGTCCGGGATCCAGCCGGCCTTCATGAGCAGGGCAAACATCTTGCACCCGAGGCAGTAGGCGAAGACCGACTCGAGGGTCGCGGCGACGACCAGCAGGCCGAGCAGCACGTACGCCGCCTCGCGCAATCCGAACCCGAGGGCCAGGACCGCGGCGGTCACCGAGAAGACCGCGCCGAATCCCTGGGCAAAGCGCTTCGGTGGGCCGGCCACGTACTTCGGCGCGACGCCGAGCCGCGGGGTGATCAGCCGCGTCGCGATCTGGCCGAGAGGACTCAACGTCGGCCCGGTCAGGACGCGTGCGACGAAGCCATAGGCCAGCGGCACCGTCAACCACGGCTGGTCGAAGACGATCGTGACCAGCGCCATGAGCACCACGCCGCCGGCCACCAAGCGGGCCGACACCTCGTTCACCGGATTCGGGAACGAGAAGACCGTGCCCGCCCACCCGGATCGCGTCGACGAGTTGCCGACGGTCGATGCTGTCGTCATGTGGCCTCCTTGCTCCGCGTTGCAAGTGCCAACGGACGGGTTGGTATTCCCACTCGGTGGCAGGCCGAGCACCCGCGCCGGCCACCCGAGCCGCTCAGCTGCTCGGCGTCGGAGCCCGCCGCGCGTTGAAACGCATGACGACATGCCCGAGCCCCGGGCGCACCGAGACGTCGACGACGGGGAGACGGGCCAGCTCGGCTCGCAGTTCGTCGATCCCGATCATCCGGTGATCGGCGGGCTCGGCGCGGTGGAGCCATCGCATCGGGCCCGCGTCGACGAGGTCGTACGCGACCAGCAGACCGCCCGGACGGAGCACGCGCACCGCCTCGCTCAGCGCCTTCTCCCAGGCCACGGTGTGGTGGAGCATGATCCAACTGACGACGGTGTCGAAGCTCGAGTCGGCGAAGGGCAGCGCGGTGGCGTCGGCCTGGCGAGCCGTGACTCTGGTGCCGAACCGGGTGAGCTTCTCGACCGCGCTCGAGACCATGGTCTGGTCGAAGTCGGTGACGCACATGGTGATGGCGGGCGTCGTTGCGAGCAACTGCTCGGCCATGGCGCCGCTTCCTCCGCCGATCTCCAGCACCTCGCCACTGAGCGCGATGCCCTGAAGGGCCCAGGGCAGCACGAGACGGCGCGTGAACACGCGCCACGGGGCACTGCGGCAGACGGCCTTCTCGACCCGCGACATCGCCGGCATGCGGGCGAGGCTAGGACGGATCGGTCGAGTTCGACGTGCGAGGTGAGTCGCTATTCGAGCGGGCGTCGGGCGATCGCGGGCGGTTGACGGCCCGCCAGCGCCCAGCCGCCGACCGCGGCCGCCACCGGCAGCCCGACCGCGATGGTGAGCAGGTTGGCGTAGGGCGGATGCCCGAGCGGGCCGAGGCGGTGGTGGTACCAGGCCACCGCCTCGACGTAGGCGCCTCCCAACCCGAGGAGCACGCCCAACACGGCGAGGCTGCCGGCCGTGGCCGCGGTGAGGGTGCGCCGCGTCTTCGCGGTGGCCCCGGTCGCGGTGAGCGTGCGCAACTCGTTGGCCGACTCGGCGCGGATGAGACCGACGGTCATGGCGAGCACGCCGAGCGCGAGCACGATGCCGGCCACGGACGCGTCGGTCCCGAGCTGGGAGGTGTTGTGGCGGTCGGCGGCCTCCACCGTGAGGCCGACCGCGGCCGCGGTCTTGGTCGCGCCGCGTATCTGGGCGGCGGTGATCGGGCGCCGGGCCTCGATGAGCCACCCGGCCACGATGGGCTGCAGGCCGGTGGTCTCCAGGCCGTGGGCGGTGAGGAGCGCGACCGGCGCCGCAGCGTACGCCGGCATGTCCAGGGTCTGGATCTTGGGGTCGATGGTGTGCCGGGGGCCGGTGCCGAGGACGAGATGGCTGCCCAAGGCGCGGCGCGTGACCTGGACCAGGGCCAGGAGGGGCTTGGCGATGATGACGTCGGCCGCCGGGTCGATCTGGCTCGGGCTGATGCCGTCGTGGTCCAGGATTGCCGGGGTGGCGAGGTAGAGCGGCAGCAGCATCTCGATCCGAGAGCCGCCGCCGGGCTCCGCCGTCATGGCGAGCAGCGCGGCGCGCTCGCGGCCCGGCACCGCTGCGCCCTGCAGGAGCTCTCCGGCGGGGTCCCGAGCGGTGTCGAGCTCGAGGGCCTTCTGGGCCCCGAGGCCGCTCGCGATGGTGGCGATGCCTTGTTCGGCGGTGTGGAGCTCCTCGGCGTTGATGTCGGGGAGGGGTTCGCGTGGGTTCGAGCGGTAGACGACCAGCTGGTTGGCGGGAAGGTTGGCCACGGTGGGGCCGTTGGTTGCTGACTGGTACGCGGATGTCACGGAGATGGTGGCGGCGATGACGACCGCGAGCGTGACGGCACCGAGGGCCGCGCCGGATCGGGCTCGATAGCGGGACAGGTCGCGGAGCGCCAGACGGACTGCGACCGGCGCGCCGCCGACGCGTGACGCCAGCGCGCCGATCCCGAGCGGCGCCAGCGGGAGCAGCCCGACGGTTGCGGTCACGATGCCGAGCACGAGGAGGATGCGACCCCGGTGTGACGCGGAGCCCGGGATCTGGTTGGCCCCGACCAACATGACGAGCCCAGCTGCCAGCAGGACACATCCCACCGTTGCGAACCGGCGGGCCGGCTGTGGTCGTGGGGGTCGGCCGGACAGCGCGGCCATCACCGACATGCGCGACAGCGATCGCGCCGGCCACCACGCGGCGGCGACCGCGGTGACGATCGCCAGGCCGACCGCCGCGCCGACTCCCCACCACGGGATGGCGAAGCGATCGATGCGGTGGCCGACGACGGATTCCATCGCGGGTGCCAGGGCGAGCCACCCGCCGAGGCCGGCGAGCGCGCCAGCCAGTGCGCCGGCCAGGCCGACGGCGGCGCCGTTGGCCACCATGACGAGGCGGACCTGACGTCGGGTGGCCCCGAGGGAGGTCAGCATCCCGAGGGCGCGCAAATGACGTTGGGCGACGACGGTGAAGCCGGCCACCGCCACGAGGCCGACGAAGAGCAAGCCCATGGTGGCGAGCGCCAAGACCGCCAGCGTCGAAGCCGCCTTGGAGACGGCCGAAACGCCTTCGATCTGCAGCGGTGCGCCGCTCGGCAAGTGCACGCGTGGGAGCTGGCCTGGTGCGCCATGGATGATGACGGCGACATTCGTGGCCGGGTCGGCTCCTCCTGATGCCGTCAGCGCGAATGTGTCGTGGAGGTCTTGCGGGTTCTCGACCAACCCGACCACCCGGAAGGTTCGGTCCCCGGTCGCCCAGGTGGCGCCGACGTGGAGACCGAGAGTGGCAGCCAGGCGATGCGTCATCGCCACTTCGCCGATGGTGGCGGGGAGCCGCCCGCCGATGAGCCGGGTCGTCGGATCGGCAGCGCCCGTGTCGTGAGCGCGGAGATCGACGGTGGCGATCGAGCCGGCGATGGTCAATCGGCGATGGTGGATGACTTGGCCGGAGCCGAACGCCGCGGTGATGGCCGCGAGGTCGTCGTTGAGGCGGGGATCGTTGCCGGGGAGACTGACGGTGGTGCTGGCGGTGGGGCCCGCGTTGGTGGCCAACGCCAGCCCGCCGGTGGTGGCCGCCACCGCGACGGTGACCAGGGCGAGAAGCAATGTCTGCTGGCGCCACTCACGGCGGAACAGTCGCGCTGACCACCGGACGATGGCCCGCCGCGCCGGCGCGCCGCCGCTCGCACGCTCGCGGCGCGCGAGCGGATCGACGACCGCGGTCGTCATCGGGCCTGATCGGAGATCAGCAAGGACTCCGGCGGCGGAGGTGGTGCGGTCTGGTCGACCACGCGGCCGTCGCGCAGGAACACCACCCGGTCGGCCCACGACGCGAGCTGCGCGTCGTGGGTGACGACGACGCCGGCCACGCCGCCGTGACAGGCGGCGCGCACGAGCCGCATGACCGCCTCGGCGTTGACCGAGTCCAAGGCCCCGGATGGCTCGTCGGCGAGAAGGAGATGGCGATCCCCGACCACCGCCCGGGCAATGGCGACCCGCTGCCGTTCGCCGCCGGACAACTCGTCGGGAAATCTCGTGGCCTGGTCGGCCAGTCCCAGCTGCTCGAGGACGTCGCGGGCCAGCTGCCGGGCCGACTTGAGCGGGCGGCCGTCGAGCTCGAGAGGCAGCGAGACGTTCTCCTCCGCGGTCAGGCCCGCGAGGAGGTTGAAGTCCTGGAAGACGAAACCGACCGAGCGGCGCCGAAGCCGGGCCCGGTCGTTGGCGGACAGGGCCGACAGCAGCCGGCCGTCGACGAGCACCTCGCCCGACGTCGGCTCTTCGAGACTGCCGGCGATCGTCAACAGCGTGCTCTTGCCCGAACCGCTCGGGCCCATCACCGCCACCAGCTCGCCGGCATCGACACTGAGGCTGACGTCGCGCAGCGCGTGCACCTCACCCGGGCCATCGCCGTAGCGCTTCGACACCTGCTGAAGATCCAAGACGGTCATCGCCGCACCCCCACACGCCTCGGCAGCTTCGGCATCTTCGGCAGCGGGGCCGCGGTCGACACTCCCGCGTCGGCCTTCGCCCGCTTGAGCCGGCCGTCGGCGGTGTCGAGCCAGCGGATCACCCCGTCGAGCCGGAACAGCTCGGCGTCGACCACCAACGCCAGCGCCACGTCATCGTTGGCCGCCAGGTCCTTGATCCGTGTCCATTGCTGCATCAACTCGACGAGATGACGGCGATGGACCTGCACCACCTCACGCACGTCCACGCCGGGGAGACGGGCGGCGATGAGGACCTTGATGACCAGCTCGTCGCGCGGGGGTGAGGACAGATCAGGTGGCGTCCGCAACCACGCCGCGAGCTCGTCCTCGCCGTCGGTCGTGATGCGGAAGTTGCGCTGCGGGCCGTCGTCGCCGTCGCCGTCGGACGCGACCAGCCCGTCGCGCTCCAGCCGCTGCAACGTCGTGTACACCTGCCCGACGTTGAGCGGCCACACCTCGCCGGTGCGGGCCTCGAACTCCTGTCGGAGTTGGAGGCCGTACTTCGGCCCTTCGCTCAACAACGCCAACAGCGAATGGCGGACGCTCATGGTGCTCCCTGCATGCCGAGGTGAATACTCAGTATTCTACCTGCGCGGCGACGTGGGTCAAGCGCAGCTCGCGCGGTCGTCGAGGGACGCGCGACGTTGGTCGCCCTTCCGGCTGACGGCGTGGGGCACCGGTGATCCGGCGCGAGGTCAGTTGATCGGCGGGGGGACGCCCTCGGCGCTGGCCGCGAGCTCCGGGTCCCAGCTGCAGACCATGCATGCGTGCCGAATCGCCGAACGGCCGAAGTCGAGCGCGGCGCGGTGTGGGTCCGGTGCGACGCGCACGTCGTCCCAATCGAGGACGTACTCGCCCAGTCCGGCATCCCAACGCGCCGCCGCGGGTGACAGCGTCGCGTTCTCGAACCCGTCCGGGGCAGGAAAGGCGTATGCGAAGAACGCCGCGTGTGGATAGCGGGCGTCTCCCGGCCACCAGCCGACCTCGATCTGCTGGGCATCGCCCGAGTTGCGCATGATGAAGTCGTTCGACGGCGGGTCGACCCGTCGACCGGAGAACAGGCTCACCGCGAGGTCGAAGCTGCCCCACCACGCGTTGACCGGCGTGGCTCGACCCCGGTACGGGGCACGCAGCGCCGCGAGCACCAGGGCGGCCTGGGTTGCCGCCGCGAAGTAGGCGGTCGCCTGGTTCGGGTCGTAGGTGGCGTGCTCGACGTCCTCGTCGAGCGGCGTCGTCCATGGGGTCTCTTGCGGCGTGGGGTTGATCTGGACCGGGCCGACGAGGTCGCCGACGGCCGCCAACACCTCGCGCGTGACGTCGGCGACCGGCCGGTCACGAGCGAGCGGGACGCGCCGAACGCGACCGTCGGTGTGCTCGGCCACCGCGTGGTGGGTGTGCAGGTCGAGCGCGACGACCAGCGCGCCCGAGCCGTCGGGCGCCGGCAGCGGCAAGGTCTCCCAGCCCCGCCCGCTGAGGCGCAGGGCGGCATGCTGGAGTTGCGGCTCGGGCGGGGCGAGCGCCACCGCGAGCTTGCCGAGCACCTGGCTGTGCGCGTGCAGGGTGTCGCACGTGGCACTCCACACTTCGTAGGAAAGCGGCGGCCATGTCGTGGACACGCGAGCCACGCTAGCGACGATGATCCGACGTCGTCGGCCCAGGAATGGGGGCGCAGGCAGGAGGCGCCCGTGGTGCAGCGAATCCTCCACGGATGACATCCCCCGAGGACCTGATGCAGACGATCGCCTCCGAGGCGTCCGGGCTGGCCAACGAGGTGCTGGCCGCGACTCGCACCGAAGCCGAGCGGTTGGCCGAGCTGCGGCGGAAGGCGGAGGAGACGCTGGTTGAGGCTCGCGCCGAGGCCGAACGGTTGGTCGCGGCGGCCCGGAAGTCCGCCGAGGTCGATCAGGCCCGCCGTTGGTCCGACACCGAGCACGCCTGCAGCGAGCTGCTGGCGGCCGCCGAAGCCGAGGCCGAGCGGAGCCAGCGCTCGGCCGACGCCATCGTCGCGGATGCCGAGGCGAAGGCTCGCGAGGTCCGCGACGAGCTGGTCGAGCTGCTGGCCGGGACGCGCGCCGAGATCGAGTCCGCCCGGGCGGTGCTCCACCAGCTGGTCGACGGGCCGAGCATCGACCATTAGGTCGCGCGCCACCGGAAGCTCAAGCGCGCCCTGACGCGGGCCGATGTCGACGGACGACAACCGGTCTGCGACGATGAAGCCAGGACGCACCGCCTCGGCGGCGTGCGGGGGTGGATGTGGAGAACATACGGCGGTGGATCGCGGTGGTCGCCGCGTCCTTCCTGCTGGCTGCGGTCGCAGCGGCGCCCCCGGCCGGGGCGACGTCACCGGGCCTCGACATCTCCTGGCCGCAGTGCCCGGGCTTGGCCGTGGGGGCCGCCGGCGGCTTCTCCGTCGTCGGCTTGACCAACGGCCTCGCCTACACCGACAACCCGTGCCTCGCGACGGAATGGCGGTGGGCTTCGTCGACGGGAACACCGGCGGGTCTGTACCTCGTCCTGAACTCCGGGCCGTTCGGCGGAACCGATGCGGCGTACGCCTACGGGGCCGGAGCGATCGATCACGCGTTGGCGACGATGGCGTCGACATCGATCACCGCCCCACTGATCTGGTTGGACGTCGAGACCGGGAAGTTCTGGAGCGCGGATCAGGCCGCGAACGCCGCGGTCGTGCACGGCGCCATCGATCGGCTGCACGCCCGCGGCTTGGGCGCCGGGATCTACTCGACGGCCTACCAGTGGGCCGTCATCGCCGGCGCCGACCGGCCCGGAGGGCCCATCTGGGTCGCCGGCACCCCCGGCTACGCCGGCGTTCAGTCCTATTGCTCGAGCGCGCACGCGTTCGCCGGAGGACAGCCCTGGATCGTCCAGCTCCCGCCATCACCCCTCGATGTCGATGTCTTGTGCCCGGCGGGCGAGGCGGGGCTCGGCTCGATGTTCCATGTGGGGCCGAGCGTCGACCCGCCGATGACGCTCGCGATTTCGGGCGCGCCCTACTGGAGGGGTTGGGACATCGCGCGGGGCGTCGCGTTCGCGGCCGGCGGCGGCGGCGTCGAGGTCGACGGGTACGGTGGCTTGCATCCCTTCTCGACCGGTGGCGCCCGACCGGCCAATGTGACGAGCGCGCCGTACTGGAAGGGATGGGACATCGCCCGCGGTCTCGCACTCGTCCCGACCGGCGGCGGGTACGTGGTGGACGGCTGGGGTGGCTTGCATCCGTTCGCGCAAGCGGGGACGACGATGCCTCCGCCGGTCGCGACGTCCGTCTACTGGCCGGGATGGGACGTGGCCCGGGGCGTCGCGCTCATGCCCGACGGCCGGTCGGGATACGTGCTCGACGGTTGGGGCGGCCTGCATCCGTTCGCCACCGCTGGCGCGTCGATGCCGCCGAACGTGCACGGCGCGCCCTACTGGCCGGGCTGGGACATCGCCCGCGGGATCACGATCCTCGCCGACGGCAGCGGCGGTTACATCGTCGACGCGCGCGGTGGCTTGCACCCGTTCTCGATTGGGACCGGCCGGGCACCGCCGGCGGTTCAGGGCCGCTACTGGGCCGCGGCACTCGTCCGCGGCGCCGGGGTGGTGGCGGACGGCACCGTGTTGACGCTCGACGGCTGGGGCGGATTCCACACTGCGCTCCCGGTCAATTGAGCCGGCCAGGTTGCGCGGGAGCGACACAGCAACCTCCCAGGTCGTGAGGCGAAGCTCACGGCCATGACCGAGCCGATCGTCGCGATCGAGGGGCTGTCGAAGCGGTTCGGTGCCGTGAGTGCCGTCGACGACTTCTCGCTTCAGGTCGAGCGAGGGCAAGTGGCCGGCCTCCTCGGCCCCAACGGCGCCGGCAAGACCACGACCCTCCGGGTCCTCATGGGCCTCGAACGCCCGAGCGCCGGCGTGGCGAGGTTGTTCGGCACCGTCGTCGTCCCAGGGTCACGCGAGCTCAGGAGGGTGGGCGCGATGGTGGAGCAGGCGGCGTTCGTGCCCCAACTTTCAGGGATGACCAATCTCCGACTGTGGTGGGAGGCGGGCGGCGGACGTCTCGCCGACGCCGACCTCGATGGCGCACTGGCGGTGGCCGGGCTCGGGGATGCCATCGACCGCAAGGTCAAGACCTACTCCCAGGGCATGAAGCAGCGGCTCGGGTTCGCTCGTCTCTTGTTGGCGCGGCCCGAGCTCCTGGTGTTGGACGAGCCGACCAACGGCTTGGACCCCGGTGAGATCCGCGAGATCCGCGAGCTGATCGGCCGCTTGACGAACGAAGGCTCCACCGTGCTGTTGTCGAGCCACCACCTGAGCGAAGTCGAACAGACGTGCAGCCATGTCGTCGTGATGAACCACGGCCGTCTGGTTGCCAGCGGCACCGTCACCGAGTTGATCAGCTCGAGCGGATCCGTCTACGTCGAAGTCGACGACCGAGAACGCGCGCGGGCGGTGCTGGCCGCGACCCCCGGGGTCGGCAACGTCGCCATCCAGGGTGACGGGCTCATCGTCGAGCTGACCGAGACACGACGATCCGATGTCGCCGCCGCCCTCGTCGGCGCGGGGCTTCGCCTCGAGACGATCATGCCGAGCCAAGGTCTCGAGGACGCGTTCTTGCACCTGCTCGAAGGGCAGGAGGTCTCGGTGTGATCGCGTTGGTGCGCACCGAATTCGTGAAGGCGGCGCGGCGAACCCGCACGCTCATCATCGCGGCGTTGCTGATCGGACTCCCGACGTTGATCGCAGTCGCCATCCATTCCCGGGGCGACCGCCCTGGTCGCGACAACGGCGAAGGACTCTTCCGTCTGGCACAGCAGAGCGGGATCATGGTGCCGGCCGCGGTGCTCGGTGTCATGAGCGGCTTCCTGCTCATCGTCATCACCGGGACCTTCGTCGGTGACTCGGTGGCGGGTGAGGCGGCGTGGGGCAACCTTCGCTACGTGTTGATGCGCCCGGTGACGCGCGGGCGGCTCCTCGTTGCCAAGGCGATCGTTGCCGACGTGCTGGTGTGGGCATGCACGTTCCTCGTCAGCATCGCCGCGCTCATCGCCGGCGTCATCCTGTTCGGCTCGCACGCCGTCACGGTTCCGGCGTTCGTGGGCTCGAGCGGTGGCTTCACGATTCCGGTGGGCACCCTCGTGGCGCGGGTGGCGTTGGGTACCGCGTATGTGGCGTTCGGCTACACCGCGCTGCTCGGGCTCGGAATGCTGTTCAGCACGCTCACCGACGCCGCGACCAGCGCGATCGGCGCCACCGTCGGCGTCTACATCGTGTCGGAGATCCTGGACGGCATCAGCCAGCTCGGCCGCATCCGCTACGGGCTGCCGACGCACTACCTGAGCGCGTGGGAGGCGATGTTGACCAAGAACCAGTACCCCAGCGACATGGTCGTCGGCGTCGCCGTGCAGCTCGTCTATCTCGCAGTGTTCGGAACTGCCGCGGTCATCTGGTTCCGGCGGAAGGACATTCGGTCGTAGTGCCCGACTCGGGTCACTGACTCAGCTGGCCACGCCCGCCGAGTGCCCGGCCGGCTCGGCGCCGGCCCCGACCGCCGGGGCATCCGGCGTCGCCACGCCGCGGGCCAACCGCTCGAAGCGTCGGTCCCGCGTCAGATGGCCCGTCCAGCGCTCGCCGTCCCAGTAACGGGCGACCCCCGGGTCGGTCGCATCGAGATACCAGCCACGCGCCGTCGCGGGACGCTCATCGTCCACTCGCAGTCCTCCCAGCCCGTCCCCGGAGTGTGCCAATGAGGCAATCGTCCGAAACCGGGCATTGGGTACGCCGCGGAGGCGATTCATCAGCCGGAAACATGCGGAGCCGCCGCCCGGCGAGCGCGGCGCACCGGTACCGTGGGTGTCTCGCGGTTGAAGGGGAGTGGGGATGCGTACCTGCAAGGGGGCTGGCGTGCGGGCGACCGCGGTGGGTGCTGCCGCGCTGGCGCTCGTGGTGGCGGTGCAAGGCGCCGGTCTGGCGAACGCGGCACCGTCCGACCACCCGCAACATGTGATCCCCCAGAAGGGGACCCACCGGCGAGCCACCGCGAACCTCGTCGATCACGGGGGCGGCGTCCTGCCCGCGTCGCACACCTATGCGATCTGGTGGGGCAGCCCGAGCGCCTTCCCGACTGACGCGCACACCGAGATTCCCGCGCTGCTCTCGGGTTTGGCCGGCCCGACGTACACGGGGATCGCCAGCCAGTACATGCCGAGCTCGAGGGCGACCTCGTCGTACGTCGCCGCGGCAACCGACACGTCGGCGCCGCCGTCACGATCGCCGGCGACCGCCACGATCGTCGACGAGGTCGGGCGCGTGATCGCCGCCAACGCCGCCAACGGGTGGAGTCCCGATCCGACGGCGATGTACTTCGTCTACACGAGCACGTTTCCGAGCCACGTCAACTACTGCGCCTGGCACTCCTACGGAACGGTGGGCGGTACGACCGTCCAAGTCGCGTACATGCCCAACACCGCGGGCATCGCCGGCTGCGATCCCGGCGCGGTCTACGACACCACCCACTACACGGAGGGGACGCGGTCGCTGGCCAACGTGACCGCGCACGAGTTCATGGAAGCGATCACCGATCCCACCCTCACCGCCTGGTACGACCCCTCGGGTCAAGAGATCGGCGACAAGTGCGCGTGGCAGTTCTCGGGCACGGTGTCGCTCGGCGGCAGGGGTTGGCAACTCCAGCAGGAATGGAGCAACTCGGCCACCGGCTGCGTCCAGACATAGGTCGCCGCAACAGCATCGCGGCTCCCGGCATCGAGATGCGACGATGGGGGCCTGGGCGGGTCGAGGGAAGGAACGGAGACGGGGCGCTTTGCGGGGTGGCGCGAAGGCGCGTTCCCACGGGCGTCGGAATGGCCGCTGCGCCGCCGGACCACCGATTGGCTCCGGCTGGTCATTGCCGCGGTCGCCGTCGTCGCCGTCACCCGCCACGCCGGCGCGCCGACCGCGAGCGAGCGCGCCCTCTACGACCTGATCCGGTCGTTCCCTTCGGCCGTTGATCCCGTCTGGCGCGCGCTCTACGGCGGCGGCGCCCTGTGGGCCGTCTGCCTGGTGGTGTCCGCGGCGGTGGTTGCTCGACGTCGGCAACTCGCGCTCGAGCTCTTGCTCGCCGGCGTCCTGGCCCGAGCCTTGGGGCAGGCCCTGCGCAACGTCGTGGGCACGTCGGCGCACGGGCTGTTGCATGCGACCGGCACCACGACGGGATTCCCGTCGATTCGCGTCGCGATCGTCGTCGCGGTGGCCGCAACGGCCGCGCCATTCGTCACCCGTCCGACCCGCATCGTGGGCAAGGTCCTCGCCTTCGGAGTCGCGCTGGCGGCCATGGGGTCGGGCCATGCCGACCCCGACGGTGCGGCTGCCGCGCTCCTGATCGGTTGGGGCATCGCCGCCGGCCTGCACCTCATCTTCGGATCGCCGGGCGGCCGGCCGGGGCCGCTGGCGGTTGCCAACACCCTCCGGAATCTCGGCGTCATGGCTCGTGACGTCGAGCTGCCCGAAGAGCAGCTGTCGCCGGGAATGACGGTCATGCGCGGCTTCGACGCCACCGGACCGTTGCGCATCAACGTGTTCGGGCGTGATGAAGCTGACGCGCAACTGCTGGCCAAGATCAGACGAGTCCTGCTGTTCAAGGACAGCGGCGCCGGCCTGTTCCTCACCAGACGGGAACAGGTGGAGCACGAGGCCTACGTGATGCTCCTGGCGCGCAGCCATGGCATTCGGGTCCCGGACGTCGTGGTCGCTGGGGACGCCGGCGGAGGCGCGGCGGTGCTCGTCCAGCGCGAGATCGGGGGTGTCCGCCTGCGCGATGCCGATCGAGACACGGTGGACGACGCCGTGCTCGACGAGGTGTGGCATCAGGTCAAGGCGCTGCACGCCGCGGGCATCGTGCATGGACGCCTGGACGGAGATCACGTGTTCCTCACGGCCGACGGGCCGGCCCTCGTCGGGTTCACGACCGGCCGAACGAGCCACCAGGCGCGAGGGTCGACGCAGGACGTCGCCGAGCTCCTGGCCGCGACGAGCGCGATTGCCGGACCCGAACGGGCGCTGGCCGCGGCCACCCGGGCCTTGACGCCCGAAGTCGTCCTGCCCGCGCTGCCCCTTCTGCAGCCCGCGGCGCTCACGCATCAGACACGCGTGCTCCTCGGTGGCGCGCGCCATGCCCGCAGGCGCACCGACCGGCTTCGGGAGGTCGCGGCCGGGGTCCTCGGCGTCGACCCACCCGCCGTCACCCAACTGCACCGAGTCAAGCCGTCGAGCGTCGTCATGGCTGCCGGCTCGCTCGTTGCTGCCGGCGGACTTCTCGCCGGGGTCGGATCACCCAGCAAGGTCTGGGCGGCGCTGACGAATGCCGAATGGCAATGGCTCACCTTCGCCCTCGCACTCTCGTTGGCGACCAACATCGGATACGCCGTTGCGCTCCAGGGCACGGTGCAGCAGCGCCTTCCCCTGGTGCCGACGACCGAGCTGCAGGTTGCGATGTCGTTCTCGAACCTTGCCGTACCGGCCCTCGGCGGCATCGCCATGCAGGTGCGCTATCTGCAGCGCCAGGGAGTCGATCTCGTGTCGGCGGTCGCCGCCGGAGGTCTGCTCAGCTCGGTTGCGAATGTGGCCGTGTCGGCCGGGGTGGTGGGCGCGGCCTTGGCCGCACAACCGACGACGTTCAGCGTCTCCCTCGTCCCGACGACTGGACTGGCCGTGACCGCCCTCGGCGCCATCGGTGTCGCCGGTTTGGCGGCGGCGATCATCGCCGGCATCCCGCGCATCCGCGGTGCCGTCTTCCCGCCGGTTCGCCAGGCGGCGTCGACGATGTGGCAATCGCTTCGCCGGCCGCGCCTGTTGGCGCTGTTGGTCGGTGGCAACATCGTGGTCGCCCTCATGCTCGGCGGTTGTCTTGCGGCTTCGCTCGCAGCCTTCGGGGGGAGTGCTCCGTTCGGATCGATCCTCGCCGTCAGTATCGCGGTGCAGACGATCTCGGCCCTGGTGCCCGTTTCCGGCGGCGGGACGGCGTTGTCGGCGGTCGGGCTCTCGGGGGCGCTGGTGGCAATGGGCGTCGTCCGCCCCGTGGCGGTGGCGGCCGCGCTCACCGATCAGGTGGTCATCAGCTACCTTCCGGCGCTGCCCGGTTGGTTCGCGACCCGCCACCTCCTCCGCAACGACTACCTCTGACCGGCGGGCTCATCGGGTGCGACGACTGATCTTCGGGAACTCTCGATCCAGGGCGAGATACACCGCGACGACCCCGATCAACCCCAAGCTGATCGCGACGTTGAGGAGGCCCGTCAAGGCGGCAGCACCGAACGCGCACAGGCCAGCTGCCGATCGTCGAGCTCGAGACCACGCGTAGGCGGAGTCGTGCGGTGGCTCGAGCAGGCCGGGATTGCGGGCGACGTGAACCCACAAGGTGGTGAACGCCAACCCGACGAGCGTGAGGACCAACCCGTACGCGACGGCCGCGGCGTGTGATTCGTGGTTGGCCCGCAGATGCGCGGCGAGCACCGCCGTCGGGAACGGGATCAGGGCCACGGTCATCAGGAGCAGCAGGTTCAGGAAGAGCAGGGCGATGACCAGGAAGCTGACGCCGTACGCCACGTAGTTGGGCCACAGCCCAAGTAGGCGGCTGGTCAGGCCCCGGCCGCTGCCAGGATCGCGAAGGTTGAGCACCAACACCGTGATGGCGACGGCGAACACACCGTCGCTGAAGGCCTCCAGGCGGGTCGTCTCCATCGGCCGCGTCATCGGAGACCGCGGCACCGCGCCGAGGCGCGCGGGCGATCGGTTGGCAACGGGTCCTCCTGGTCGGCGTCGGTCGTCGATGCAACCCTCGCGCACGCACGATCCGCCGTCCTCAATACCAGACGCGGGCCCGAGGAGAGATGTTGTTGCGGCGCAGAAGCCGCTCGCCAATCCGTTGGCGGCGCGACGACGCCGATCGCCGTGGTCAGCCCGTCGACTCGGACGCGCTCAGGTGACGGTCAGGTTGACCGTCTTGCTGCTGAGGGCGTACGTGGTGTCGCCCACGAAGCCGACCGTGATCGGGTAGCTGCCAGGCGACTTGGGTGCCGTCACCGACACGGTGGCGACGCCGAGGGCGTTGGTCGTGACGCTGTGACTGCGACCGTTGAACGTGAACTTCAGGGTCTTGCCCGCGATGGGCGCTCCGCCGCTCGTCACGAGGGTGGCCGACAACGTGATGGTCGCATTGCGCGCCGCCGTGGTCGGGCCGGTGTAGGTGACCACGGTCGGGACCGTTACCGACAATGTGGCCGACGCGTTCGACGGGCCGTCGGCGGCGTCGCCGGCGAAGTTGATCCCGATGGCGTACGAGCCGGCGTTGGCCGGAGCGGTCACCGCGACGGTGGCCACTCCGATGGTCGGTCCGGACGTGCCGGTCGTCACGCTGTAGGTCGACCCGTTCAGCGTGAAGGCCACGGTCCGTCCCGCGAGCAACGCGCCACTGCTCGTCTTGAGCGTCGCGGTGAGGTTGACAGTCGCCCCGACGATGCCGGACGTCGCCCCCGTATAGGTGAGCGCGGTGGACACCCGGGCGGCGAGAGTCAACGTCCTGGTGGCGGGCGCATAGGTCGCGTCGCCGGCGAACGCCACGGTCATCGGGTACGTGCCGGCGATGGCTGGCGCCGTGGTGGCCGCCGAGGCCACCCCCTTCGCACTGGTCGTCGTGGTGAAGATGGTGCCGTTGAGCGTGAACCTCACGACGCGCCCCGCCAGCGCGGCCCCGCCGCTCGTCTTGAGGGTCGCGGACAGCGTGATCTTGGCGCCCGGCGTGGACGACACGACTCCGGTGTAGGTGAGGACCGCCGCGAGCTTGACGTCATGGCTCGCGGTCGCGAAGGAACCGAGGACGACGCCGTCGCCCGCGTAGGTCGCGGTGATCGTCTTGGTGCCGGTGGTGGTGGACGTCAAGTCGCAGCTGAACGTGTGACTCGCGATGGTCGCCGTGCACGACGCCGCTCCGTCGCTCACCGCCACCGTGCCGGTGGCGGCCGTCCCGCTGGAGATGACGGTGCCGGCGACGGCGTATGCCTGACCGACGGCGGTCGGTGCCGACAGGTCCGACGTGATCGCGGTGACGGTCGTGGGGAACCCGGTCGACTCGTATGCCCCGCTGTCGCACGCGGTGCCGAGCGGGCGGGCCACGCCCCGCTGGTCGGTGGCCGGGCAATCGGCTCCCGACACCGGGACTCGGTCGACCGCGGCGCTGCCCGCGCCCAGCGCCATCGTCTTCGTCGGTCCGCCGTTGTCGGCGAGGGCGGCGAGCTTGGGGTCACCCGAGAAGAACCCGCTCGGGCACTGGGCATCCGCAGGGTAGGTGACGTTGCGCAGGAGATCGGTGGTCGACCCGGTGCCGCCGCAGTTGCCGACCACGATGCTCCCGCCAACCGGGGCGGCGACATTGTTGGCGAGGATGCTGTTCTCGACGGTCGCGCTGCCGTCGTTGAACAGGCCGGCCGCGATATAGGTCGTGCTGTTGCCCGCGATCGTGCTGTCGCGGACGGTGAGCGTGCCGGAGGTGCCGTTGTAGATGCCCGCGCCGTAGTAGTCGGTGGTGTTGCCGGCGATCGTGCTGTTGGTGACGGTCGTCGTGCCCTGGTTGACGAGCCCGCCGCCGAGGAACCAGCCGCTGTTGCCGGAGATCGTGCTGTTCGTCACCGTGACGGTGCCGGAGTAGCTGGAGATCCCTCCGCCGTAACTCCGGTTGCCGGACAGCGTGCTGTCGGTGAGCGCCACCGTGCCGGCGCCGTTGTAGATTGCACCGCCCTGGTACCCGTCGTCGGTGGAGTTGCCCGACAGCGTGCTGTTGACGATGGTCAGGCTGCCGATGCCGTTGCGGATGCCGGCGCCGTTGTCATCGGCGAGGTGGCCGTTCGTCAGGTTCACCTCGTTCAGTGTCAGGTCGCTGCTGTTGCGGATCAGCCGGAATGCTGACGTGGACCCGTCCCGGGTGATCGTCGACCCGTTGCCGTTGACGGTGAGCGGGCCGTCGTTGCCCAGCCCGCTGTTCGCCGTCGACAGGTCGTGCACCGTGGTCAGCGTGAAGGTGCACGCCGACCCGAGCTCGATGGTGTCCGCCCCGGCATGGCTGTTCGCGGCCGTGAAGGCATCGGCGAGAGCTTGCTCGTTGTCGGACGCGGTGCCGCTGCATGCGACGAGGAACGACTTCGCCGCCGAGGCCGAGTCGGACGCGGTGTTGCCGGCCCCGTCGGTGGCGACCACCGAGTAGGTGATAGGTCCCGAGAGTGCCGAGAGGTTCAGCGACGTGAACGACCAAGCGCCGGTCGTGCTGTCTGCGGTCGTGGAGTCGGTGACGTTGTGCGCCGGGGTGCCGTCGGCCACCGTGAGGTCAACGCTGTCACCGGGCTCGGCCGTTCCGGAGGCCGCCGCCGAGGTGTCGTTTGCCGTGGTCACCGGGTCGGTCACGAGGGTGATGGCAACGCTGGTGGTGGTGTCGATCGTCCACGAGTAGCTGGCGGCCGAGCTGGTGTTGCCTGCGGCGTCCGTCGCGACCACCTGGTAGGTGTGTGGCCCGGCTGAGAGCGGATCGGTGTAGGTCGTCGGCGCGCAGATCGAGAAGCCGCCACCGTCGAGCTCGCAGGAGAACGTCACCCCGCCTTCGGTGTCGCTGACCGTGAACGACGCCGACGTCACCTTGGTGGTGAGCTCCGGGGTGGCGGTGTAGGTGGGCGCGGGTGGAGCCGTCGTGTCCACGGTGATCGGCCAGGCATGGCTGTAGCCGTTGTTGCCGGCGTCGTCGGACTGGGTCGCTCGGGCGGTGTAGTCACCCTCGGCCAGCGCGGGGGTCGCGTGCACCGAGTACGCACCGGTGGCGCCGTCTCTAGGCGCGTTGACCTGCTCGACGGGGACGTCGGTGGTGAAATCCGGCGTCGTGCCGCTGTAGATGTCGATGACGACGATGGCCGAGTCACCGATCGTCGTGCCGCCGACGCCGGAGAAGACCGCGGTCGTGTCGTTGGTGGGGTTGGCCAGGAGATCGAGGCTCACGGTGGGCGCGGTGCCGTCGACGGTCCACGAGAAGCTGGCGGCCTGGCTGACGTTGCCGGCACCGTCGACGGCGACGACCTCGAACGTGTGAAGGCCTTCGGGCACGGTCCCGCCGTTGGCGCCGTACGACGTCGGCGAGAGACACGCCGACAGGGTGTCGCCGTCGAACTCGCACTGGAAGGTCACACCGGCCTCGGTGTCGGAGAAGGAGAACGAGGCGCTCGTGACATGGGTGAGCGTCGCCGGGCTGTCGGTGATCGACGGCGCCGGCGGGGCGCTGGTGTCGACGGAGAAGGTCGTCGCCACCGACGTGGTGCAGTTCGACCCGTCGTCGCACTGGGTGGCGGTGGCCGTGTACGTGCCGTCACTCAGGGCCGCGAACGACGCGTCGGCCGACGAGTCGTAGGTCCAGGACGCGCCGGTGCGATCGACCGTGGCGGTGCGGACCACGCTCGGAGTCGAGTCGGACACGTCGATCGCCACCGTCGTGCCGTCACCGGAAGCGTTGCCCGCCGCGCCGGAGAACACCGGCGTGGCCCCGGTCGCGCCGGACGGCGCGGTGATCGTGACCGACGGGGCCGTGGCGTCGATCGTCCACGTGAAGGTGGCCGCGGTGCTCGTGTTCCCCGCGCCGTCGGTGGCCTTGACGTCGAACGTGTGGGATCCCTCGGCGATTGGTCCGGCATAGATGGCCGAGGACGAGCACGACGCGAACGCCGCGCTGTCGAGCCGGCAGCTGAAGGCAACTCCACCTTCTGCGTCGGTGTAGTCGAACGACGCCGATGTGGCGCTGGTGATGAGGTCGGGGGTGCTGGTGAACGACGGTGTCGGCGGCGCGGCCGTGTCGACGGTGAAGGTGGACTCGGTGCTGTGGCCGATGTTGCCGACGCCGTCGGACTGTTCGGCGCGCGCCGTGTAGGTGCCTTCGGCGAGTACCGGAGAGGCGTCCACCGAGTACGCCCCGGTGAGACCGTCGCGGCTGGTGGTGAGGTGTTCGGTCGGCGTGTCCGCGACGTAGTCCGGGGCGGCACCGGCGTACACGTCGACCGTGACGGTCGCGGAATCGCCGCTGGCGTTGCCGGCGATGCCGGAGAAGGTCGGGGTCGTGTCATTGGTGGCGCTCGTCACCGCGTCGAGGCTGACGGTGGGCGCGGTGGTGTCGATCGTCCAGTCGAAGCTCGCGGCCGCGCTGATGTTGTTGGTCGCCGATTCCACCGCCTTCACGTGGAAGGCGTGCGCGCCGGCTGCGATCGGCCCCGCGTAGGCAGCGGGCGAGGTGCACGCCGAGAACGCGGCGGCGTCGAGTGCGCAGCGGAAGGTCACGCCGGCGTCGGTGTCGCTGAACGAGAACGAGGCGGATGTGGCGATCGTGCTGGCCGCCGGGTGGGCGGTGATGGACGGGACGGCCGGGGAGCTGGTGTCGAGCTCGTAGGCGCCGATGTCGCACGCGCTGCCCTGCGGCCGGACCGCGCCACGCTGGTCGGTTGCCGCGCAGTCGGCGCCCGAAGCGGGCACGGTGTCGAGCGCCGCGCTCCCAGCGCCCAGCGCCATCGTCTTGGTCGGACCTCCGTTGTCGGCCAACAGGCCGAGATGGGGATCGCTGGAAGAGAAGCCGGAGCAGCTCGGGTCGCTCGGATAGCTGATGTTGCGGTGGTTGTCGGTCACGCCACCACCGCAGTTCGAGGTGTGGGTGAATGCCCCCGGGCCCGTCCCGGCGATGTTGCCGGCGAAGATGGTGTTCTCGGCGCTGGTCGCGCCGTAGAGGGTGTACGTGCCGCCGCCGCCGAGGAGCGCGCTGTTGCCCGCGATCGTGCTGTTCACGATCGTGGTGGTCGGCGAGTTCGGCGTGACTCCGGTGAAGATGGCCGCGCCGTACCCGAACGGGCCGGCTGCGGTGTTGCCCGAAAGGGTGCTGTTGCTCACCGTCAGCGTGTTGTCGTTCAGGATCCCGCCGCCGTAGATCGCGCTGTTCCCGGAGATGGTGCTGCGATTCACGCTCGCAACTCCGGTGTTGTAGATCCCGCCGTTGGCGGTGTTCCCGGAGATCGTGCTGTCGTTGACGTGCAACGTTGCGCCGGCGAAGTTGCCGATCCCGGTATTGACGCCGTTGCTGAGCGTCAGGCCGTTGAGGGTGAGGTCTCCGTTGTTCCCGACGATCCCGATGAACGCTGACCCGGTGCGGGTGATGGTCGACCCGTTGCCGTTGACGGTGAGGGTGCCCGGGCCGCCCCAACCGACGCCTGAGCCGCCGTAATGGGCCGACGTCACCTCGAAGGTGCAGCCCGAACCCAACTCGATGACGGCGGGTCCGCCGTGGGTGGCCGCGGCTGAGAACGCGTTCACGAGGGCCTGTTCGTTCAGCGCGGCGGTGCCAGTGCAGCCGACGTCGACGGTGAAGGGAACGGCGGTGGCGAACGCCGGCGACAGCGCCAGCGCGGTCGCCGTCGTCACCGCCACCGCGACGACGATCGCCATCGAGCGGCGGCCGAGCCGGCCGCGACCGCGGTCGAAGGTGCGTGCTGCCCCCAAGTGCTCCATCGCCGGCTCCCGTTCGGTTCGATGCGCTGGTGGCCCTCCCCGCAGGAGCCGTTACCATACGCCATAGAGTATCTACGACATCACTGTGGGTGCTCGCAACTCGTGTTTGCCGCATTTGGTGGTGATCGAGGCGCATTGTCGGGATCGGAAGCGCACTGTTGGGCTGAACGTCAGGTGCGTCGCACCAATGGTCCGAGTCAGTGAGCGAGCAGGCCGGCGAGGAGGGCCCGCAACGCCGGCTCGAAATGCCGCTCATCGCCCTCGTCGAACCGGGCCTCCAGCACGCCGCGGTGGTTGGCGGTCGCGCCCCGTTTGGTGAACAGCCGGCGGCCTTTCGCCAGCAGGGCGCGCGGGTTTCGGCCGAAATAGGCGCTCGCGGCGCGACGGTTGGCGGCGATCTGAATCGCGCCCATGGTGAAGTTCTGCACCGCGCTGAACGCGAGGGGGACGTCGGGGAAGCCAGCAGCTTCGAAGAGCGCGGTGTGGATGCGGGTGCTGGCGAAAAGGACGTCGTCGGGCTCGGCGACCGCGACTGCGAGGTTGGCCAGGTCGGAGTTCTCCAACCACACGTCGCGGGTGCAGATGCAGATCGCCAGGATGGTCTCGATGGGATCGCCAACCTGGCCCGCGGCCCGCTCGATGACTTCCAGCCAGACCTGCTCGATCAACGCGTCCATGAGTGCGGGCTTGTCGGCGACGTGGTGATACAGGGCCATCGGAGTCACGCCGAGCTCGGCCGCGAGGCGGCGCATGCTCAGCGCGTCTCGGCCGTCCTTCCGCACGATCCGCAAGGCCCGCTCGAGGATCTCCTCGCGCTCGAGTGGCGTGTTCCGCCCGAGCGCCGGGCGCCCGCGCCGTCGTTGCGGTTCGGTCGGGCGCGTCCGAGTCACGCGGGTGGTCGCCGCCGGAGAATCGTCGGTCGTCGCATTGCCGCTCCTGATGCTCTCGCGGTTATACCATACGTTGTCCAGTATTAGCGCCGGCGAGCGGCCGACTCAGTTCACGTGAACGAGATCGGGAACGGGAAGACGTCGGCGCGCTCGTGGCCGATCTTGCGGGCGAGACTCTGATAGCGGCGCTCCGCGAACCGCCAACGCCCGTCCACGTACGCGTAGCTGTCGTCGTAGAGGCCGAAGGCGTTGCTCCACACCCCAGTGCTCGCCTCCTGGCGAAGCTCGACCATGTACAGGCGGCCTCGCGCGCTCGTCTCGTCGGCGACCTGTATCACGGTGTTGAGGATCACGAACTCGAAGAACTCGAACTGCGCGATCGCCTGCTCGATGAATTCACCCAAGGCCGAGGCGCCGACCAGTTCGATCACCGGCCGACTCACCGTGTCGACTCGGATCGGTGCCGCGGGGGCGAAGAGCGGCTCCAGCTCAGCCCACGCCCGTCGCGTGACGACGTCGGCGTAGCTGGCCTGCAAGCGGGTGATAGCCAGATAGGACTCGGTGTCGCTGTCCACGCGAAGAAGCACCTCCGTGGTCACATGAATTGGGCTACACCAACGAGCGTGGCTGCACCGCGATGACGTCGGCCAGTGAGCCTGGCCGACCGAGGTAGTAGCCCTGGGCGGACTCGGCACCCAGCGACCGGAGGGCATCGAGCTCGGAAGCGGTCTCGACTCCCTCGGCGAGGATTCCACTACCGATCTTCGACGCGAACTCGATGAACGCCGCCGCCAGCGCGGCCTTCGCCACGTCGGTGTCGATGTCACGCGTGATGCTGATGTCGAGCTTGATGAAGTCGGGCTTCAACCAGAGGATGTGGCGGAGGCTGGCGTAACCGGCGCCGGCATCATCGACCGCGACAAGAAGGCCCCGGTCGCGCAGGGGCTGGAGTTTGGTGCTGAGGGTGCCGTAGTCGGCCACCGGCGCGTGCTCGGTCATCTCGAGTACGAGACGCGACACGTCGACGTCGGCCAATGCCGCATGCAGCTCATGAGATTCGGCGGCGACTGGCGAGACGTTGATGCCGAGGCGCATGTCAACGGGGAGCTCTGGGAGCGCCCGGAGTGCTGAGCGCACCGCGGCGATCTCGAGCTCGACGCCGAGCCCGACCGCCTCGGCGTCGGCAAACCACACGTCCGGGG
This sequence comes from Acidimicrobiales bacterium, assembly GCA_025463925.1. Taxonomy (GTDB): domain Bacteria; phylum Actinomycetota; class Acidimicrobiia; order Acidimicrobiales; family AC-14; genus RYN-50. The sequence continues at coordinate 38,622 of JAODBK010000049.1, forward strand.
TCAGCCCACCCTCGGATGGGAAGCGCGACAGCGCCTCGACACCGAGCACCCGTCGGTCATCGAGGGCGACAACCGGCTGGAACACCGTCGCCAGCACGTCGTCGTCGTCGATGGCGCGCAGGATTCGCTCCCTGGTGCGCTCCCTGCGATCAGCGGCGGTGATGTCCGCCTCGAGATAGGAGCCGGCGACGTCGGCGAAGACGCGAAGGACGGCGAGGTCGCGGTCGGTGAGGGAGTCGTCGGCGTCGTAGCGAAAGCAGCAGAACGTCCCGTAGGTCCGGCCGTCGGACATCCGCAACGGCACGCTCATGTGCGCGCCGACCGGAAGCGCCGCGGTCACGGCGAGCTCGGCCGCAGCCGGCACCGCCATGGCGTCGCGGATGAGCTCGGGCAGCCGGCCGTCGACCACCCGTTGGCAATAGCTGTCCTCCAGCGGATCAGAGCCACCGACGGCCACTGGACCAGGACGAGCCGAGTCGACCACGCGGAAGACCCGGTCGCCGCCGGTGAACTCCGAGATGAACGAGACGTCCATCCCGAGATGTTCACGCGCCGCTCGGACGAGCCCGACCAGCGCGTTTTCGGCCCGCTGGCCGTCACCGGCCGCCGTCAACGCGTCGCGCAATGACACTCCGCTCTCTTCCCCCATCGGTGTGCTCCATCCTCAGCGCCGACCACGCCGACCGCGCCGTGACCTCGAGCGATCGCGTGGGTGGTTGCCACCGCAACTCCAGCAAACGGTAACCCCGCGCCGGTCACGCGTGTGCCGGCAGGCCGCGGGTTGGTGCGGGACAAGGGCCATTGTGGGAGGAAAGGTGCCGCGCGACATCTCGGGATCGGCGTGACCGCGGCCGTAGGATCGCCGGGTGCCGGCCGATGCATCGCAGACGCGCAAGAAGTTGATCGATGCCGCGGCCCGGTCGTTCGCAGAGCACGGAGTGTTCGGGGCATCGCTGATCGACATCACCCGTCTGGCCGGGCAGCGGAACCGTGGCGCGCTCCATTACCACTTCGGGTCTCGCGCGGGCGTGCTGAGCGCCGTGCTCGAGCAGCACGTGGAGTTCCTCGCGAATCGCGAAGGGGAGCTGTTGACGGTCGCCTTGTCCGCACCCGACGACGACCTGGCGTCGGTCGTGGAGGCCATCGTGCGACCCGCGGCCGAGTTGGCGGACAGCGGTTGGCGGGGACGGTCGTTCCTCGTGATCCTCGCCGAGCTGGTCGACGAGGACCCCGCGAGCCTCGGCGGCGACGTGAGTGCCGTGCTCGCCCGGACGGGCGGCTACGCGGTGTATGCGCTGCTGGAGCAGCGCATGGGCCAGTTCAGCCCGGAGGTGCGGGCCGAGCGATTCGCGCTTGCCACGGGATTCATCCTTCGGGCGGTCGCCGAACGGGCGCGGGCCGCTGGCCGTCGCCGGCGCACCGGCCGGCCGCAGTTGGACCACGAGGCCTTTGTCGGCAACCTCGTGGCGATGGTCGCGGCCGCACTGTCGGCGCCGCTCCACCACAACTCGGTCGGTTGACCGACGCGAGCTAATCGCCAGTCGCCTTCGCCGCCTCGGAGATGGCCAGCTGCTGCTCGTACGACTGGCGCAGCAGCCAGAAGCGCAAGAACTGGGCGAACGAGTAGCGCAGGAACACCACGCCGCCGACGACGCTGATCGTCATGCCCCACACGGCCAGCGGCAGATACGCGTTGGACCGGAGGACGTCGACGCTGGAGCCCGGGGTCGCCTTCACGTTGAGCGACGCCGCGTAGGCCCCGAACGCGATCACCACCCCCGCGACCATGAGGAACACGCTGAACATCCGCAGCGCGGCCTCCCAATTGGGCCGGCCGGCCTTGAGCTTCATCTCGTCGATCTGCGAGTTGAACCGCTCGCTGCGGCTCGTGGGTTGAGTCATCGTCGTGCGCCCCTCAAGCGCCCAGGTAAGCGGTCGACAGATCCGTCTCGATCTCCGCCGGCGTGCCGAACGCCGTGACGCGCCCGTGGAGCATGATCCCAGCCCAGTCGGCAATGCCGAGGACGGCCCGGGCGAACTGCTCGACGATCAGGACTGCGACGCCCGTCGTCGCGACTTGGGCGACGATCTCATAGAGCTGCTCGACCACGATCGGCGCGAGCCCCATCGAGAGCTCGTCCAGCAGCAGCAATGAGGGATCGGTTGCCAGCGCTCGCGCCATCGCGAGCATCTGCTGCTCTCCACCGGACAAGGTTCCCGCCAACTGTCGGCGACGTTCACCGATGCGCGGGAAGCGCTCGTAGGCGACCTCTTCGACGGCCTTCCGCGCGACGCCCGCGTGGGTGGCCATCCAGAGGTTCTCGCGCACCGTGAGGTTCGGGAAGATGCCTCGTCCCTCGGGGATGACGCACACCCCGCGACGAGCGAGCTCGTCGGGCGCGGCCCCGTTCACCCGTCGTCCGGCTATGAACAGGTCCCCTCCGGTCGTCGGGAGCTGGCCGGCGACGACCCGCAGGGTGGTGGATTTCCCACCGCCGTTGGGTCCGAGCAATGCGACGACGGTGCCTCGTGGGACGGCGAGGTCCACGCCGTGCAGCACGTCGATGGACCCGTACGCCGCGGTGACGCCACCCAGTTCCAGCGCGAGGTCGGTCCGGTCCATCGTCGGACTCATCGGTACGCCGATCGCGTCGGCCGTCACGTGCGCCCGCTGGTGAGACCGAGACCGAGATCGATCTCCCGCAGATCCTCGGTGGTGAACGGTCGGTCGAGTCCGACGAGCTCGAGCGGCACGGTGTCCTCGCGAGCGGATCGGGCTCGTCCAGGTGCGGCCGATGGTGACCGGGCCGCGGTTGCGCCGATGCGGGGGAGGACCGCGACGAGCGCGGCGGTGATGAGGACGAAGTCCCAGTTGCCGATCACGTGCTCGAACGCCAAGAGCCAGGCCGACAGCTCGACCGCCACGCCGGCGACGAACACCGGGGTCCGGCCACGGATCAGTCGCTTCCAGGACCGGAAGGCATCGTCGAGGAAGCCGCTCGGCTGACGACCCAGGCCGACGCCGATGAGCGCCGGCAGCACAGTGGTGAACTGGGCCAGCCACAACAACGGGCCGTGGAAGGCCGAATAGTCGTGGGCGAGCTTGGCGAAGATGCTCTGGAGGGTCACGAACACGGCGCCGTAGAGCACACCGGCCGCGAAACCACCGGAGACGTACCCGGCGCCGGCGACGACGAGGAGCATCAGCATCGTCATCGACTCGAACAGGCTGAACCGCCCGGCTGTGACCGCGCCGATCTCTTGCGCGAACAGGCAGCCGCCCAACCCGGCGATCGCCGATGAAAGGAAGAACACCGACAGCTTCGTCTGAACGATGTTCATGCCGAGCGTGGCGCAGGCAGCCGGGCTGTTCCTCATGGCGGTCAGGCGCCGGCCGTAGGCGCTGCGCCGCAACCCGATCAGCATGAAGCCGAGCACCGCGAACACGACCGTCAACAGGAGAAGGAAGTTTGCCTGCGGCTTGAAGTCGATGCCGAGGAGCCGAGGCCGCGGCACCTGCAGGTTGCCATTGGGGAAGATGGGGCTCCACCGCGCTCGCTGCAGCCACGGGTCGCTCGCCGCGACGGTGAAGACCACGCCAGCCGCGACGGACGCCACGAGCGCACCGATGGCGCCCCGGGCGCGGAAGACGAACCACACCGCGACGAGGCCGGCGACCGCGAGGAGGATGAGGGTGACCGGGTAGATGCGCCGTTGGGCCGCGAACTCCTTGAACACCATCTGCTCCACGCCCAACGAGAACGCCGCGGTCGCCAGCGCGAGATAGACGCCCCGCAAGCGCAAGGCCGGCAGCGCCATTGCCGCCCCGATCAGCGCGGTGACGATGATCGCGGGCGCGTAGGCCAGCCAACCTGCGCGGTCGATGGCGTTGTGGCCGACGTGGTGGAAGAAGACCGTGCCGCCGATGCCGGCCAACGCCATCGTCGCCAGGCTCACCTCGCCGGCGAAGCCGACGAGCAGCACCAACGACAACATGATCACGGCCGCGGCCACGGCGTCACTCACGACGAGCAGCGCCGAGGGAGCCATGATCCTCGACAGCAGGAACATGCCGACCATGAGCGCGACCGCACCGGCGCCGGCGTCACCCAAGGAGGGCAACGTGAATCGCTCACGGGCCCTGCTCACCGTCCCCCGAAGGCGGTCCTGCGGCAGGGCCACGAGCACCGCGAACAGCAGGATCATCGGGACGGCGAGCCGGAGGTTCCCGCGCCAATCGAACGACTTCGGCAGCAGGCCCGTCGGCCGCTCGAACGCCATGCGGGTCGCGAGGCCGAGCACGATCGCTCCGACGAAGGTCATCGGCAGGTTTCGCAGCCGACCGAACATCGCCGCCGCGAACGCGTTGATCACCAACAGCGTCAAGAGCGTCGAGCTGAGGGTGCCGCCCAACGACGGCGTGATGAGGATGCCGGCCAGGGCCGACAACGACACGCCGATCATCCAGCTCACCAACGACACGCGGTGGGGCCGACCGCCGTTCAGCTCGAGCAGCGAGCGATCGTCGACGACGGCGCGCATCGAGACGCCGATGCGCGTCCGGTAGAGCAGCACCCGCAGCCCGACGGCGAGGGTGGCGGCGACGACGAGGACGGTGAGGTCGTGCCACAGCAGCACCGCCCCGAACACCGTGACCTTGTGATCGGAACCGAAGAACGGCTGGATGGTGTGCGGGACGTTGGCGTTCCAGATCCAGTTGGCGAGGCTGATCAGGCCCAACAGGACCGAGATCGGCACCACGAGCTTCACCGTCTCCGACGTTCCCTCCAGCCCGCGAATGACGACGAGGTAGATCACCGCCCCGATCAGCGGCGCGACGACCAGCAGGACGAACCCGAGTGCCAACGGCGCCGGCCAGTGCCCTTTCGGCAGCAGCGGCCATCGGTGATGGTCGTTGACCCGCAAGTCCCAGTAGATGTACGCGCAGAACATGCCCAGCGCGCCGTGGGCGAAGTTGAAGATGCCGGACGTCGAGTAGGTGACGACCAGACCGGCCGCGGCAATCGCGAAGACGGCACCGGTGACCAGGCCGTTGATGAGGAGGTTCACGGGTCTGCCGGGAGCGCCGTGGTCGGGCTAGCTCGGCGTGAAGGTGCCGAACTCCGTGGCGATCCGGTTGGCGTCGAGCTTGGCCGCGGTGAGCGCGGTGGTCGAGATGCCCTTGACGAGGTAGCGAGGGTCACAGTCGAAGAGCCCAGTGGTGGGGGCGACCTTCACGAAGCTGGCCCCTTGCAGTCGCAGGAGGATCCCGCAACTCGGCGCGTCGTTGCTGCCGGGACTGGTCGCGGTGTGCAGGCCGCCAGCGGTCCAGCTCGTCTGCTGCGCCGCCGAATCGAGCACGCACTTCGCCGTGACCGTGGACCCGCAGGCCTTGACGCCAGTGGCCCACAGAAGGAATGCCGACGTTGCTTGCTCACCCAGGAGCGCGACCTTGCCGCCCGACTTGTTCATCAGGTCGATGTACTTCTGCACCGCGGGCGCTTGGCTCGCCAGCTCGAACGGGACCGTGGCGAGGCGGACGTAGACGTTGTCGCCCGCGCTGGCGTTCTGGCCGTTCCAGGTCGCGAACTCGGTTTCGTAGTGGTTGGAGTCGGTCAGCCAGGCCTGCGGCGCGAACCCGACCTGCTTCGACGCCGCGAGGAAGTTCTCGAGGTTGGGATTGGGTGAGCCGACCCAGACCACCGACTGGATGCCGCACGCCTTGAGGTTGCTGGCAAAGGGCTTCCAGTCCGATTCACCGGCGATGTTGTAGATCTGGTCGCACTTCAGGAACTTCCAGCCCGCCTGCGGGAAGGCGGCGGCGTACTTGTCGCGTGTCTCCCGGGTCGCCGGGAACTCGGCGAACACGAACGCCGACTTCTGCACCGCGTCGGGGAACAGCTTGGCCAGTTGGAATGCCGCCGAAGCCGGCACCTCGTCGCCCGGTCCGGGCACGGGCTCGATGACGCCCGGCCCGTGGGCGAAGGCGGTTGCGACCGCGTACGTCGGGATGCTCGACAACTTGCAGTCGATGCGGATCTTCTCCTGTCCCGCGTCGAGGACCCAGCCTTGGCCGACGAGCATGAACACCTTGTCGTTGCACGCCTGCGTCATCACCTGCGTGACCTGGAGCACCTTGGCGTCGTAGTAGTTGCCGACGACCTTCCGGCCGTTGATTCCGCCCTGGTCGTTGCACCACGTGATCATGGCCTTCATCGCGTCGGTCATCTCTTTGTCCAACCCGGGGGCCGCCGCGTACCCGGCGTCGTCACCGAAGCCGATGGTGATGGACGAGTCGGTGACGCCATTGGCGGTCGCACCCGACGCCGTGCCGCCACCGCAGGGTGACGGGAGCGTTCCGAACGCCGCCGCCGCGCTCGCGGACGTGGTGGTTGCGCCGGCCGGAGCCGAGGTGGACGGGCCCTTCGTGCCGGCGGTGTGGCTGCCGCCGCATGCCGAGGCGATGAGACCGAGGCCGACGAGCATGGTGATCCACCGGCCTCGTGTCGGGCCGGCGCGACGTGCCCGGCGGGGGAGCGCTTCGATTCCTGGTGTCGCCCGACTGCCGAACCTTGGCCGCGAGCTCACGGTCAGCTTGTCCCCCGACATGGCTCTCCCCCTCAATTCGCCTGCCCCCTGGCGGCGACGCCTGCGCAAGCACCATGGGTGCGAGGTTGCGGAGTCTAAGCAGGGCTCTCTAAATCCGCAAGGGTGCGACGAGACCAAGGATTGACGCTCACCACGCGCACGCCCTCGACCCTGGGGCAGTCGAGGGGTCGGAGTGGCAGGTCAACCTGGGGTCGTGGTCGACGGCGCGGCCGTGACTCTCAGCTGACCGTCGGCGCGCGTCCCCTGCGATCCGACCACGTGCACCCGATATGACCCCGCCGGATTGCCCGACTGCGGGGTGTATGTCCCACTCGCCGCTCCGGTCGGGTCTGCGGTGTGTGGTGGACCGACGAAGTGGGTGTGATTGGGCAGATCGACCGCGAAGGTCATCGGCTCACCCGCTCTGAGCCCGTGGGCCTCCAAGACGAAGTGCGTTCCCGGCGGGCCGGTCGCCGGTGAGATGACGAGCGTGCCCTTCCGGGTCGTCGAGGATCCCGAGAAGTGGCGGGTGATGCGGCTGCAGCCCGAGATCGAGACGGCCGCCACCAGGACGAGGACGGCCGCCGCAGATGCGGGGTGACGCGCGGCCAGGTCGGGGGTCGGGCCCTCTGTCAGTGCCATCCGTCGATGCTTTCACGGCTTCGGGCACGCGTACGCGCCATGGAGCGCGGACCGGAACAGGTCGATGTCAGAGCAATGGAGTCGAATCAGACGTCAACGGGACCGCGCCCGGCCAATGGGCCCCGCGGCCGGCCTGGAGTGGGAGTGACGGCGCGGCTGGTCGCACTGGTCATGCTCCCCGTCACGGTGATGTGCGTGTTGGCCGGTTCGGTCGTATTGACCCGCCGAACGTCGGCCGCGCAGGCCGAGGCGGTCGACGTCGGCATGAGCGAGCTGGCCGACTTCGTCGTCCTGCGAGACGCGCTGCAGGATCTCCAGACGATCGCCGCTTTCGACGTCCGTTTCGGCCAGGTCGGCGTCACCCGCGCCACCGCCACGGCATTCCTGGGCGTCGACTGGTCGGCCGCGATTGCGCCGGCCCGGGCGCAGGCCGACCGGGCGGTCGCACGACTCGGCGTGCGGACCCCCGTCAGTGCGAGCGCCCTCCGGGCGCTCTACGCCGAGAGCGACGCGACCGCATCCGGTCGGCTCTCGGCGGTCAAGCGGGTCACGAGCTATGTGGACTCGAGTAGCGCCGCCCTCGCTCGCGAGCTCGACCAGCTCGAGGCGTCGACGCGCGAACCGCGGCTCGTTGCCGCGCTCGAGAGCCTGCGGGTCGTGAGCCGGATGGTGGATGCCGCCACTCCTCAGGTGGTCGACTTGAGTGCCGTCTGGTTCCCGGCGTTCGGCGCGACCCCGCAGGCGACCGCAGCGTCGTTGGTCAGCTTCGGCGCCGACAGCGCCAATTACGCCGACGCGTCCGCCGAACTTCGCGACCTGGGTGTGAAGAGTGTCGTCGGCGCGCTGGCACGCGTCGAGGCGAGCCCGGGCGCCAAGGCGTTCGACGGCGCGGTGGCTGCCACCCGGCTGGGCACATCAGTCAGCGCCGGCAATGTCCCGATCGACAGCGTCATGGTCGCCGCGGCATTCCGCGGCTACTTCGACCGAGCGACCTTGCTCGATGGGCTGGTGACGACTTCGACCGCAGCGGTTCGCGACCAAGCGCAACGCCTGGCCGCCACGGAACACACCAGCTTCATGATCTGGCTCCTCGGCGCCGCCGGCCTGGCCCTCGCGTCGATCAGCGTCGCGCTGTTGCTGGCCCGCTCCATCTCCAAGCCGTTGCGCGACCTGGCCGGATACGCCCACGCCGTGAACGAGGGCCAGCTCGACGCCGAGCCCTCCCGAAGCCGCGGCCGCGGACCTCGCGAGACGCGGATGGCGTTCGCGGTGTTCACCGACCTCGTGGCGAACTTGCAGCTGCTCGATGCCAAGGCCAATGCCCTTGCCGAGTGCAACTTCGATGATCCCGTCCTGAGCGAGCCGCTGCCCGGCCGGCTCGGCCGCTCCCTGGAGAGCTCGGTCGCGGTGCTCTCCGGTTCGATCGTCGAGCGTGACCAACTTCAAACGCATCTCGCCCATCAGGCGACGCACGACTCCTTGACGGGCATCGCCAACCGGCCGGCAGCCATCGCCGCGATCGAGGCGGCGATGCAGCGCGCCGGCCGAACGGGCGCGATCACTGCGCTGCTGTTCGTCGACCTCAACGACTTCAAGGCTGTCAACGACAGCCATGGTCACGAAGTCGGCGACGAGGTCCTCCGCCAGGTCGCCACTCGCATCGCGAGCGACCTCCGCAGCGGGGACGTCGTCGCCCGCCTTGGAGGCGACGAGTTCGTCGTCGTCGCCGAGGACATCGCCGACGTTGCCGATGCCACCTATCTGGCACGGCGCGTCATCGACGTCGTCAGTGAGACCATCGACGTCGGCGCGCTGCAGATCAGCATCGGCGCCGCGGTCGGAGTCGCGTTGACCCACGACGGACCGGAAGCGCCGTTGCACCTCCTCGCCCGAGCTGACGCCGCCATGTATCGGGCCAAGCTCCACGAAGAGTCGGCGATCGAGATCTTCGATGCCGACTTGCAGCGGCAGATGATCGAGCGCGAGGACGTCGAATCCGCCCTCACCGCGGCACTGGCCGACCCATCAGGTGGCGGGCTCCAATTGCACTACCAGCCGGTGCTCGACGCCACGTCGGGCGCAATGGTGGGTGTGGAAGCGCTCATCCGTTGGGATCGGCCGGGCCACGGCTTGCTCGCTCCCGACTCGTTCATCCCGATCGCCGAGGCGACGTCGCTCATCATCGATCTCGACTGCTGGGTGCTCGCGGAAGCGACGCGCCAAGTCGTCGCATGGTCGTCGGACGACGATCTCGCCGGGGTCCCGGTGGCCGTCAACATTTCCGGTCGCCACTTGCTCAGCCGCCAGCTGCCGAGCCACGTCGAAGCGGCCCTCGACGCGAGTGGCATCGACCCCCGCTTTCTCAGCATCGAGATCACCGAGACGGTGCTGCTCACCGATCTCGTCATCGCCGCCGCGGAGCTCGACGTCATTCGTGCGCTCGGGGTCAGAGTCGCCATCGACGACTTCGGCACCGGCTACACGTCCCTGGCTCACCTCCAGCACCTGCCGATCGACACGATCAAGATCGACCGTTCGTTCATCAGCCAGCTGAACGTCCGGCGGGGCAGCTCGCTGGTCCGCATCGTCACCGACCTCGGCCACGCCATCGACATCAACATCGTCGCCGAAGGTGTCGAGACGGGCCTCGAGCTGAGCGCCCTGCAGGCCATGGGCGCAGATCACATCCAGGGCTTTCTTCTCAGCCGGCCGCTCGAGCCGGAGGCACTGGCGGTCTGGGCGCATGGACGCCCGGCTGCCGAGTCGCTCGCGCTCGCTGGTTCGGCGTGACCGCCTACCGCGCCGCGGCGTCACTGGGGTAGTCGATCACGCCCTCGCGCACCGCGGTCGCCACTGCCTCGAGCTTGGAGTGGGCCTGCAGCTTGGAGAGGATGCTCTGCACGTGGTTGCGCACGGTGTTGAGCCGCAGCCCGAGGCTTTGGGCGATCTGCTTGTTCACGAGGCCCGCGACCATGAGCTCGAGGATCTCGAGCTCGCGTGGCGTGAGGTCGGCGCCCAGCCCGCGGCGGGTCGGTCGCAGCTGGCGCAAGAGCGGCACCAGCTCGGTGGGTGCGGTGATCGTTTCGCCCTCGTGGACCGAGACGATGGCCTCGAACAGCACGTCGACCGCCTCCTCCTTTTTCACGAAGCCGGAACACCCGGCGGCGATGGCCCGCACGAGCGCCTGATCGTCGGTGCGGGCAGTCAGCATGATGACCTTGACCGCAGGGATCAGCGCCTTGATCTGCTCGGTGGCCTGAGGCCCGTCGCCATCGGGCAGCTCGAAGTCCATCAAGACGACGTCGGGCGCATGGGCCAGCGTTGCGGCCACCGCGTCGGCGACGCCGCCCGCGGTCCCGACCACCTTGAGCTCGGGCCGGCTGCCGAGGAGGCGGACCAGGCTGTGGGCGAAGATCTCGTGGTCGTCGACCACGAGGATGCGGATGCGGCCGAGCGCTTCGGCAACGTCGGGGTACGCGGCACGGATCGCGCGCAGCGATTCGATCGACGCGAAGAACGCATCCAGCAGCCGGGGCTCGAACTGCCGGCCCCGCAACTCGCCCATCATCTCCATGGCCTCCTCGAAGGTCATGGCGCGTCGGTAGACGCGGTTGGACGTGAGCGCGTCGAACACGTCGGTGACGGCCGCGATCCGGGCCTCTTCTGGGATCTCGGTGCCGGCCAGGCCCCGGGGGTAGCCGGTGCCGTCCCACCACTCGTGATGCGTCAGCGCGATGTCGGCGGCCAAGCTCAACAGCGCGGAGGTCGATCCGGCGAGGAGCTGGTAGCCGATGCGGGCGTGGTGCTGCATGGCGGTGTACTCCGCCGCCGAGAGCGCGCCCGGCTTCAACAAGATCCCGTCGGGCACGCCGATCTTCCCGACGTCATGCAGCGCGGTGGCCAGGCGAAGGTCCTCGAGCGGTCGCGCGCGGAAGCCGACCGCTTCGGCGAGCACCACTGCGTAGCGGCTCATCCGGTCGATGTGGCGTCCGGTCTCCTCGTCGCGCAGCGACACCGCGCGGCTCAGCCGCTCGATCAGGTCACCACTGTCGTCGCCGCGCCCATCGGCTTCGAGGCCTTCCAGCACGCCACCGAGCACCCGTCCGCGCCCGATCGTGTCCTCCAGGGACCGCACGTGGCGTCGCTGGGCCAGCTCGAGGTCGCGACGTCGCAGCGCGCTGGCCAGGTTCACGAGCAACTCGTTGGTGTCGAAGGGCTTGATCACATAGCCGAATGCGCCGAGGTCGAAGGCCGCCTCGGCGGTGCCCGGGTCGTCGACCACGGTGGTCATCACGACCGCAAGGTCCGGGAAGTCTGCGGTCAGGTCCTTGAGCAACTCCATGCCGGACGTGCCGGGCATCCTGATGTCGCAGAGCACCGCCGCGACGTCGTCCTCGGCGTCGAGCACCAGCCGGGCCTGCACCGTGGTCGCGGCCTCGAGGCAGGTATAGCCATGTCCGGCCAGCATCCGTGCCGTGCTACGACGAAAGGTCTCGTCGTCATCGACGAGCAGCACCTTGATTGCCGTTCGTTCGCCGTCGTCCCTTGGCAACTACGAACCACCGTCCAGGACCACGCGCACCTTGCGCAGCAGATCGTCGGCCGAGAATGGCTTCTCGATGAGGAAGACGCCGGCTTCCAGCACCCCTTGGTGCACGATGACGTCCTGGCTGTAGCCGCTCATGAAGAGCACCTTGGTTGCCGGGCGCAGCCTGGTCACCTCGACCGAGAGCTCCTTGCCCGAAAGGCCGGGCATCACGACATCGGTGAGCAGGAGGTCGATGTCGCCCGGATGACTCTGCACGATCACCAGTGCCTCCTCGGCCTCGCCCGCGGCCAGCACCGTGTAACCGCGACTCACGAGCATCCGACGTGCCGGCTCGCGCACGATCGCTTCGTCCTCGACGAGCAGGATCGTCTCGCCCTTCGACAGCGGCACGTCGGGTTTCGCGCGGCGGGGCACTGACCCGGTGTCGGTCGTCGCCGGCAGGAGCACGCGGATGCTGGTGCCCAAGCCCATCTCGGAATAGATGGCGACGTCGCCGCCGGCTTGTCGAACGATGCCGTAGACCGTCGCCAGACCGAGGCCGGTGCCCTCGCCCGTGCGCTTGGTCGTGAAGAACGGCTCGAACGCTCGGGCGGAGACCTCGCGGGACATGCCGGTTCCCGTGTCCGACACGGTCAGCCGGACGTACCGGCCGGGCTCGATGGATCGCAGGCGGGCGTACTGAGGCTCGACGTCGAACGTCGCCGTCTCGAGGGTGAGCTCGCCGCCGGTCGGCATCGCATCCCGGGCGTTCACCGCCAGGTTCATCAACACTTGGTCGATCTGGCCGCGATCAGCCTTGATCAACGGCAGCTCCGGCGCCAACACCGTTTGCAAGGTGTCGACGTTCTGACCGATCGTCCGGCGCAGCAGCTTCTCCATCTCTCCGACCACCGCGTTCAGGTCGAGCACTTCGGGCTGGACGGCTGTCCGGCGGCTGAAGATGAGGAGCTGGTGCGTCAAGGCCGCGGCCCGTTTGGCCACCATCGTGATCTCTTCGACGTCCTCGGCGAGGGTCACGAACGCCGCGTCCTCGGTCAAGCCGCGGTGTTCCATCTCTTCTTGGAGGCTCGCGGACACGAGGCTGGCGTAGTTCATGATCCCGGCGAGCAGGTTGTTGAAGTCGTGCGCGACGCCGCCGGCCAGGTGCCCGATGCTCTCCAATCGCTGCGCTTGGTGGAGCTGCGCCTCCAGCATCGACCGTTCCTCGTCGCGCTCTGCGCCGATGACAGTCGCCTCGAGCAGGCTCCGCTCGTCTTCGATGCGCTTCCGGTCGGTGATGTCCCGCACCGCCGCCGACACGAGCACGCCTTCTCTCGTGTTCAACGACGACAAGGAGATGTCGACGGGAAATTCCGTGCCGTCCTTGCGCCGCGCCATCGGTTCGAGTCCGGCACCCATCGGGCGCGGCGTCGGATTGGCGAAGTACGACTTGCGATGACCCGGATGCACCGCTCGGGCCCGGTGCGGGATGAGTGTGTCGAGCGGGAGCCCGAGCAGTTCCTCGCTGGAGTAGCCGAAGAGCGACTCCGCTTGCGGGTTCGCCAGGTGGATCACGCCGTCGGCGTCGACCGCGATGATTGCGTCCTGCGCCGCTTCGAGAAGGCCTGGGAACCTGGCCTCGGTCTTCTGGCGCTCCGAAGTGACGACGCCCGCGTCGGAGTCAGCGTCGAGCAAGTCCCCTGAAGAGGGCGAGGGCAACCGCGGCATCGAGTGGCTTGTCGCGTCCATCGGACGCCTTTCCTTCCGCCGGGTGAATCTGATGCCCAGGGTACGTCATACCGGACTTCTTACGGTCTCGGCGCGTCTAGGACAAATGTCTAGATGTCCTCGGTACCGACGAGCGGCGACTCCGAGGACGAGCAGGAGGACGGCGACGCCTCGCGGGATCGATTCACCGGTCGCCGGGAGGACGGCGTGCGTCGTCGAGCCCGCGGCCGCACCCGCGGCGACGCCACGACACGCGTCGCGTGCCGCGGTGAACGGCACGGTGAGGTCCGATCCGAAGGAGCCGCCGTCGTCGAGATGCAGCACCGCCTCGGCGTCGGCTTGGTAGGCCGGCGCGGTCATCCGCATCGGCTTGAACCGGTACGCCTCGTACAGCGCGCGCTGATCCTCGAAATGCGGCGGCGGCGGTCCACCGAGGCCGAGCTGTGCCGACGCCGCGGCCGAGTCGGCGGCCCAGTTGCCCGGGGGCTCGATGTTCTCGCCGACACCGGCGCGAGGATCGACGATCTGGGAGTAGGAGCCGTGGTCCATCCCCTTCACCGGTGGTGGCGCCAGCACGCCGATCGCGGTGAACGGCTCGGTCGGGAACGGCCGATGCCAGCGGTTCGTGTCCGACGTCTTGAACTCCTTGGTCAGCTGCGCGAGCACCGCGGACACCGCGTTGCGGATCACGGCGTCGGGGTCGGACACGAAGCGGTACGCGGTGCGGCCGGCGAGGGCGTCGTAGGCCGCCGAGATCTGGTTGAGGTACCCGCCGTTCGGCAACAGGCCGCCGGCGACGTCACCGAACACCGCCTTCACCAGCTCGGTGCCGAGCGGCACCGGGAAGCCGGCGGTCGGCGGCGCGTAGTTCATGTTGTCCAACTCGAAGATGGTGAGCCCGGCGTGGTCCTCCTTGCCGTCGCCGTCGGCGTCGGTGCGCGCGAAGCCGCCGCCCTTCCACGACTCGAGGAGCGCCAGCGCCTGCACGATGGCCGGGTCGTTCGATCCGCGCAGGGCGTGCTCGAAGAGCGGGAAGAACGTCGATGCATACGGGTCGTCGCCTTCGAGGAAGTGGCGGTTCACGGCTTCGAGCGTCGCGACGGTCGCTCCGTGCTGCGCGTCGAGCAGCTGCTGGTCATGGCCGATGCGCGAGGCCACGCCGGCACCCACCTGTGACGGGTTGGGCCACCACGAGATCGGCTTGGTCTCCGTTCCCTGGTTGGTGGCGACGTAGCCACTCGGCGGATCGACGACGTGGGGCATCTGGCAGGCGCTGAGAAATCCCTTCCACTCGGCGTCGCCGGTGCCCGGCATCGGGAATCGGCGATCGGTTCCCGGCCTGACCGGCTGCAGTCCGGCGAGGCGGTATGCCAGGTGGCCTTCGGTGTCGACGTAGGTGATGTTGAACGTGGCGGTCAGCGCGTCGGACGCGGCGTCGAAACCGGCCATCGATGTGCTGAGGTTCCAACCGAGTGTCCCCGTGAGGCTGCCGAGGAACACGCCGGTCTGGGCGCGCCTGTACGCCAAGCCAAGGTGGTCGGCCGAGTCGACCTGGCTGATCGGGCCGTGCACCGTGTAGTCGTAGGTCTCGGTGATGACTTGCGGGGGACACGGCCCGGCCGGAAGCCCGGCGACCTTGCAACCCACGGGCGACTTGACGACATAGGTCGTCGAGCGCCGCACGGTGTCGCGCCATTGGCCGTCGAAGAAGTAGCGGTGAGGGTTCTGCGGGTCGAGCCGCTCCACGTAGAGATCGGCCTGGTCACCCATGTTGCCGGCGACCAGGCTCCACGCGTGCTGGTTGCACCAGCCGACGCCGAGACCCGGACCGAGACCGGGCACGGTGAAGCCCTCACAGTCGAGGTGCCCGGCGATGTGCCAGCCCACTTCGTAGAAGATCGGTGGCGCCTCGAGTCCCGACTGCGGCGAGCCGAGCAGAAGGCCACCGCCGTTCGCCGTCCGCGCGCCCGACAACCCTGCGGCGTACGAGCCGATCCTCGGGAGCGGGATGTGGAACGCGTCGAGCACCGCTCTGGCGGTCGCGGCGTCGCTGGTCTGCGCGGCGGCGGCGGAGTACAGACCCGGCAGGCCCATCACCGACTGCTGGCCGGCGGTGGGCGCGCGCACGTCGTAGCCGGCGTCGCGGGGCACGGGCGGGCCCTCGCCGGGCGCCACCGCGCTGGGCGCGTCCGCAGTGGTCGGCGGGTCCATGTCGTTGAAGGCCTTCAGGCCGCTCACCGGGCCGAGATGGGCGGTGAGGGCGCTCAACAACTTGGCGTTGTCCATCTCTCCCGCGGCGCCCTCGCCGCCGAAGTTGACCATCGTGAACACCATGTCGACGGTGACGGAGTCCTCGGGCTTCCACGGTTCCCAGGGATCGCCGAGTGCGGGGAACAGGATCGAGGCCGTCGCCGGGTTGGCCAACGTCTCGATGGCGCCTTGGTTGACGCCCGCCGCGTAGGCCGCGTAGAGCGACTTCAGCTGCGGGCTGAGTCGTTGGTACTGACCCTCGATGTCGTTGGGCAGCACGAACTCCCGACGGGTGAACCGATCGGCCGGCAGCATCGACGGGCCGATGAGCTCGGACAGCCGACCCTGGCCGAGCTTCCGGATAGCGTCCATCTCGAACAGGCGGTCCTTCGCGGTGAGATACCCGGTCGCCCACGACAGCCCTTGCAGGTTGGCGGCCTCGATGTGCCCGACGCCGTAGTGGTCGCGGTAGATCGTGATCGCCGAACGGCTCGTCTGCGCGCCCGCCGGTTGGTCACGCGGAAACAGCACGGGTGCCGCGAGCAGCAGGACGACCGCGGCGAGACGGAGCGTTGTTCCCCCAGGACGGCGCACGCCGTCACGCTAGTTCCCTGACGCGGGCGTCAGGCTGTCGTGCTCGGCCGAGCGTTTCGCGGAGACGGGTCTCGCGGCCAACTCGTCCGAGATCGTCACCGCGCTTCGAGAGCCTCCACTCGCTCGTTCAGCTCGGAGATGACGGCCGCCATCTCCACGGCGAGCTCGCCGACGATGGCCAGCACGACCACGGTGACCTCAGCCAGCTCTTCCTCGGTTGCCTTGTGCTTGCCGCGGTGCATGGCATCGTGCAGGCGGTTCTTGACGTGGTCCTTGTCCATCCCGCACCTTACGTTTTTGCCTCCCGCCGAGCGCGTCATCCGCGCTCGGGGGGAGGCAGAACCGAACGGGGGAAGTGGAGCACGGCGTCGATGCCGCCGTGTTCCGAGCGGGCCAGGACGATGGTGCCCCCGTTGACTCGCACGAGCTGGTCGACGATCGCCAGGCCGAGCCCGGTGCCACCGTTGGCGTGGGGACGCGGTCCTTGCCAGAACGGATCGAAGGCCCGCCGTCGCTCGTCGACCGTCATGCCCCGACCCTCGTCGACGACGTGGATCTCGACTGCCGCGCTCGTTGCCGTGGTGCGCAGCTCGACGGCCCGACCGCGTGGGGTCGCGTCGAGCGCGTTGTCGATGAGGTTGTCGAGAATCTGATCGAGATCGCCGGGCACCAGCATCACGTTCGCCTGCGCGTCCGAATCGAATCGCAGATCGACGTCGTGCTCGGCGGCGAGGGGCGCCCACGCGTCGAAGCGTTGGGCAACGACGCCCGCAACCTCGACGTCCTGACGCTCGGGCCGACGGCCGTCGGCTTGGGCCAGGGCGAGCAGCCCGTCGACGAGGCGCGTGAGTCGCGCAGTTTCGAGGAGGGCCGCCTCCCGCGTCGTCGACGCGGCATCCGTGCCATCGTCGATGACGAGGTTCTCGAGCCGCAGCCGGAGCGCCGTGAGCGGAGTCCGGAGCTGATGGCTGGCGTCGGCGACGAAACGACGTTGGGACGCGACGAGCTCGTCGAGGCGGTCGGCCATCTCGTTGAACGTCGTGGCGAGCGCGACGACTTCGGGCGGTCCCGTGCCGGTGTCGGCCCGCACGTCGAGCTGGCCGCGACCGAGCTCGGCGGCGTTGGCCTCGAGCCGCCGGAGGGGATCGATGGCCCAGATCGCCAACCACCGGCTCACCAGGACCGAGACACCGAGTACACCCACTCCGATCCCCACGAGCACGAGCCAGAAGCGATGGACCTGGCGGTCCACGCCGGCGTCGGAACGCGCGATGAGGATCGCCCCGTGACTGTCGCCGCCCGAGCCCACCGGCAGGGCCACGTACGCCTTGCCGCCCAGCTCACCAGTGACGGCGCGCCCGGTCCGAGCCGACAGGAGCGCCGCCCGGAACCGTTGATCGGTGCTGGCCGACCCGACCGCCGCGAGTTGGACACCGTTGCGATCCAGGATCACCACGTCGCCACCGACCCCGGTCGAGAAGCGGCTGGCCAACGCCGGGACGTCGTGGCCGCCCGGATGTTCGACGACCTCTTCGGAGAGCGAGCCGAGCGAGCCGGCATCGCGCTGCAGCGAGCCCATGAGCGCGTCGTGCTCGTGGCGGCTGTAGACGATCGCGAGCGGCACCATGAGGAACAGCAGCACCGTCGTGACGAGGATGACGTTGCTGCTGAGGAGCCGCCGTTTCATGGTTCGACGCGGATGCGGAATCCCACGCTGTGCACGGTCTCGATGAGCCCGGGGCTGGCGAGCTTCTTCCGCAACGACGCGATGTGCACGTCGAGGGTCTTGGTGGGGCCGTACCAGTGCGGGTCCCAGACCTCGTCCATGATCTGCTGGCGGCCGACGACCGCGCCCGCGTCCTCGGCCAGCAACGCGAGGAGGTCGAACTCCTTCGGTGCCAACGCGACCTCGGCCCCGCCCACGCTCACCCGACGGGTCCGCCGGTCGATCTCCAAGCTGCCCAACCGCTGGGGACGTTCTCCCTCGGGAGCCGGAGTGGTTCGCCGGACGACGGCCCTGACGCGAGCGATGAGCTCGCGAGTGCCGAACGGCTTGACGATGTAGTCGTCGGCGCCGAGCTCGAGGCCCAGCACCCGCTCGGTCTCGTCGCCCCGCGCGCTGACGATGATGATCGGCACGTCGGAATCGGCGCGGACGCGTCGGCACAGCTCGGTGCCATCCATGTCCGGGAGGCCGAGGTCGAGCAGCACCAGATCGGCGCGAGCACGATTGGCCAGGGCTTCCGCGCCCGTGGCGGCGCGAGTCGCGGTGAAGCCGGCTCGCTCGAGGCCTTCGACCAGCGGCACGGCGATCGCGTCGTCGTCCTCGACCACCAGCAGATGCACCTGACCAGCATTGTCGACCTTCGTCGTCGGGACCGGCGATTTGGCCATTCCTTTACCAAATGCTTTCTCGGCGCTGGAAGTGGCGCCCGTAGGGTCGTCGTGGCCCATGTCCACCGTCGCGACCGCCTCGCATTCGCGCAACGCCGCCCTTGCGGTCGCACCCTCGCGTGGTGCGGACCACGCGTGGGACGTGATGGTCGTCGTCGTCGCAAACGCCGCGGTCGTCCTCGGGCTGTGGGTGCGCCACGGGGGAGTGCACACGCTCGACAAGCCCGGCGGCGCGCTGATCGCGGCCGGCCAGCTGACCGGGCTCATCGGCACCTATGCGGTGCTGGTGCAGCTGCTCCTGATGTCGCGAATCGGGTGGCTCGAACGCCATGTCGGGTTCGACCGTTTGGCGGTGTGGCATCGCTGGAATGGTTTCGCGGCGGTGTCGCTGCTCGCCAGTCACGCCGTGTTCATCACGCTCGGCTATGCGACCGAGGGTCGCCAGTCGATCCCGGCCCAGCTCGGCGACTTCATCCGGCACTACCCGGATGTCCTGATGTCGATCGTCGGGCTCGCCCTGTTCGTTGCGATCGCGGTGACCTCGGTGCGCGCCGCTCGACGCCGTCTGACGCGCGAAGCGTGGTACGCGCTCCACCTCTACGCCTATCTCGCGGTCGCGCTGGCATTCGCGCATCAGCTCTCGGTGGGGACCGACTTCAGCACCGACCGGCTGGCACGGGTCTGGTGGATCGCGCTGTACCTCGCGGTGTTCGGCGCGATCCTCGCGTGGCGGGTCGGACGCCCGATGCGGTTCAACGCGCGCCACCGGCTGCGAGTGCTGGAGGTTCGGCCGGAGTCCGTCGGAGTCGTCTCGGTGTACATCGGTGGCCGCGACCTCGACCGGATCGGCGCGCGGGCCGGGCAGTTCTTCCTCTGGCGGTTCCTCACCGGGACCGGATGGGCGAGGGCGCATCCGTTCTCGTTGTCAGCCGCACCGAACTCACGATTCCTCAGGATCACGATCAAGGAGCTCGGCGACGACACCGGGCGGATGCAACGACTGCGGCCTGGAACGCGGGTGTTCGCCGAGGGCCCGTACGGCACGTTCACCGCCGAGCGACGGACTCGGCGCGATGTCGCGCTCATCGCCGGCGGTATCGGCATCACACCGTTGCGGGCATTGGTCGAGTCGCTCGATGCCGACGCCGGTGACGTGACGCTCCTCTATCGCGTCGTGAGCGATCACGACCTCGCCTTCCGCGACGAGCTGGCCAGGCTCGCCCGGCGGGGCCTCCAGGTGCACGAGCTCGTCGGCCCGGAGATCGGCGACGACCGCACCGACCGACTCGGGGTCCCGGCGCTCCGTGCGCTCATCCCCGACATCGCTCGGCGCGATGTCTACGTCTGCGGCCCGCCGGCGATGCTCGACGCGCTCCGTCGCCGGCTGCGGGTGCTCGGTGTCTCCCGTCGCCACGTCCACTTCGAGCGGTTCGACTACTGAACGGATCCCGCATGCATCGCGCCATCCCTGTGATCGCGGCAACGGCCGGTGGGCTCGCGCTGCTGGCCAACTTCCACTCGAGCCCGAGTGGTGTGTCGATCGCGCGCGCCGGAGCGCCGGCGACCGTTCCCTCGACCGAGTCCTCGGCCCCTCCGGCTCCGACCGGCTCGACACCTGCCGGAAGCGGGCCGCCGACCACCGCCGGAAGCCGGCGCACGCTCGACGGGCCGGTGGTGCCGACGCGGTACGGGGACGTGCAGGTCCGTGTCGTCCTCGTGGGCAGCCAGATCGTGGACGTGCAGGCGCTCAAGCTCCCGAACGACCGCGCCCGCTCCGTGCGCATCAGCGACGAAGCTGGACCGCTTCTCCGCGAGGAGACGCTCCGGGCGCAGAGTGCGCAGATCGACCTGGTGTCCGGTGCCAGCTACACGAGCGACGGCTATGCGCAGTCCTTGCAGGGCGCGCTCGACGCGGCGCGGCGTTGACGAAGGCGCTGACGGAGGCGTTGACGACCGGCGCGGCCGACCGCACGTTCCGGGTCGAGCACCTGTGGGGAACGGCCATCGGTGTCGACGTTCGCGGCCCCGTGCGCGAAGGCGCGCTCGACGCGGTGTTCTCCTGGTTCGCCCGCGTGGACGATCTGTTCTCCACCTGGCGCGCCGACACCGAGATCAGCCGGCTCGGGCGCGGCGAGCTCACCGTCGAGCAGGCGAGCCCTGAGGTGCGCACCGTCCTGGACCTGTGCCGGTTCGTCGAGCTGCAGAGCGGCGGCGCGTTCGACGTCACCTTCGGCTCGGATCCCCGGGTCACCCCGCAGCCGGGACGCGGCCCGATCGATCCGTCGGGCCTGGTCAAGGGCTGGGCCCTCGATCGCGCCGCCGGCCTCCTCGTCTCCGAAGGCGTCTCGAACTTCACCATCAACGCCGGTGGCGACGTCGTGACCCACGGCCGCCCGGCTCCCGGCGAGATGTGGCGCGTGGGCATCCAGCATCCGTCGTCGCGGGATCAGCTCGCGGCCGTCGTCGGCGGCACCGACCTCGCGGTCGCAACCTCGGGTCGTTACGAGCGCGGCGATCACATCATCGATCCTCGGACCGGACGACCGGCGGTCGGCCTGGTCTCCGTCACCGTCATCGGCGACGACCTGGCGCTCGCCGACGGCTATGCGACGGCAGCGCTCGTGCTCGGGAGACCCGGCATGGTGTGGCTCGACGGGCTCGCGGGCGCTGAGGGCATGGCCATCACCGGTGACGGCACGGTGCTGCTCACCGACGGCTTCGATCGCTTTCGGATCTCGTGACGTCGAGCGGTTTCGCCAATGGCAACACTGGTGCAACCGAGCCGTCACATCCGCCTGCGACCCTGACGCCAGGTGCCTTCCCCGGCCTCCACATTCCCCCGGGGGGACCGGGGAAGGCGCGCTCGTCCGGCCGGACTACGGGCGCGGCCAGCGCTCGACCGAGACGGTCACCGAGCGGAGCACATCGGGGATCGGGTCGACTCCGATGCCGGGTCCCGTCGGCACCCGCAGGCGGCCGTCGTGCAGGACGAACGGGTCGGTGATGTCGGCGACGTAGTAGCGGTCCGACGCCGAGATGTCGCCGGGCAGCGTGAAGTTGGGCAGCGCCGCCAGAGCGACGTTGGCGGCGCGTCCGATGCCGGTCTCGAGCATGCCGCCGCACCAGACGGGCACACCGCGGGCCGCGCAGAGGTCGTGGATGCGACGGGCCTCGAGGTAGCCACCCACCCGGCCCGGCTTGACGTTGACGATCGTGCAGGCCCCCAGCTCGATGGCCACCGCGGCCGAGTGGGCCGACGTGATGGATTCGTCGAGGCAGATGGGCGTGGCGATGATGCCGGCGAGCTCGGCATGGCCGAGGAGGTCGTCGTCGGCGAGCGGCTGTTCGATGAGCAAGAGCTCGAACGGGTCGAGGCGAGCGAGATGGTGCGCGTCGGCCAGTCGATACCCGGCATTGGCGTCGACTTGCAGGAGCAGGTCGTCGCCGAAGCGCTCGCGCACCGCCCGCACCGGCTCGACGTCCCATCCCGGCTCGATCTTCAGCTTGATGCGCCGGTACCCCTCGTCCAGGTGGCCGGCCACGACCTCGAGAAGGGCCGGGATCGAGTCGGTGATGCCGACGCTCACGCCGGCATCGACCGCGGCGCGCACCGCGCCCAGATGGTCGGCCAGGCTCACCCCCGCCACCCGCAACTGGGCGTCGAGGATCGCGGTCTCCAACGCCGCCTTGGCCATCGGGTGGCCCTTGACTGTCGTGAGCGACGGGGCCATCGCGTCGGCGGTCACGTCGCCCATCGCGAACAGCCGGGGGACCAGGTGATCGCGGATCACGGCCTCGGCCTCGTCGACGTACTCGGAGGAGTAGCGCGGCTCCGCCATCGCGACGCACTCGCCCCAACCGATCGCGTCCGGGGTGAGCGCTGCCACCAGCAGGAGCTCGCGCTCCGTCTCCGTGCCCAAGGACGTGCGGAACGGCGAGACGAGCGGCATGCGCAGGCGCCGCACCTCCACCGCGTCGACCTTCATTGGCGCGGCCGCACGCGCGTCGGCCAGCCGCCCCGAGTCATGTCGACGGCAACGTACCCGCGCTCAGCCGTCGCGGAACACGGCCCGGACGGTGCCCAAGGGATCGAGCGCGGCCTCGAACACGTCGCCGGGCGCGGCGGCGACGAGCGGGCCGAGCGACCCGGAGAGCACGACCTCACCGGCGGTCAGCGGCGCCCCGCGTTCGACGACGGCGTTGGCCAACCACACCACCGCGTTCACCGGATGGCCGAGGCACGCGGCGCCGGTTCCCGTCGACACCTCTTCGCCGCGACGCGTCATCGACATGCGGACCTCGTGGAGGTCGACGTCGGTGATCCGCCGCGGCCGGCCGCCGAGGACGTAGAGGCCCGACGACGCGTTGTCGGCCACGGTGTCGAGGATCGTGATGTCCCACGCCTCGATGCGGCTGTCGACGACCTCGATGGCGGCGACGACGAAGTCGGTGGCGCGCAGCACATCCGCCGTCGTCACCGGCCGGTCGGGCAGGTCGCGGCCCAGCACGAACGCGACCTCGGCCTCGACGCGGGGCTGCAGGAGTCGGCCGGTGGGCAGGGGCTGCTCGTCGCCGAACTCCATGTCGGCGAAGAGCACACCGAAGTCGGGCTGGTCGACGCCGAACTGGCTCTGCACCGCGTGCGACGTGAGCCCGATCTTGCGGCCCGCCCGGCGCCGCCCCTCGGCCGAGGTCGCGGCCAGCACGTGTTGTTGCACCAGGTACGCGTCGTCGATGCTGCCCCCGTCGAGGAGATCGCGCACCGGAGCGCACGGCGAGCCGGTGGTGTGGGCACCGACGAGACGCGCCGCGGCGGCGTCGATGCGGGCGCTCGGCAGCAACGCGGCCTTGGTCGTGAGCACCGGCGGGATCAGCCGCGGGACGGGAACATGACCCGCCAGATGCCACGAGCCGCCGTCCGGATCGCCGGGCTGAGGCGGTCGACGTTGATCCGCGGCGACGGCCCGGTGATCGAGAGCGCGGCCACCGCCCGACCAGAGCCGCGGATCGGCACCGCGACGCACGTGATCCCGGGAACCGCCTCCTCCCGGTCGAACGCGACGCCCAACTCGCGGATCGTGCGCATCTCGTCGCTGAAGACGATCGGGTCGACGATCGTGCTCGGCGTCATCTGGATCAGCCCGCGGTTGACGACGTCCGCGATGACCTCCTCGCCGGCGAAGGCCAGCATGGCCTTGCCGAGACCCGTGCAATGGGCCGGCGCCTTCCCGCCGATCCGTGACGGCACCTGATGCGCGTCGTGGCCGCCGATCTTGTCGAGGTACAGCACGTCGCGCCCGACGAGCGCGCCCAGGTGCACGGTCTCGTGGGTCGCCTCATAG
Organism: Acidimicrobiales bacterium; assembly: GCA_025463925.1. Lineage (GTDB taxonomy): Bacteria > Actinomycetota > Acidimicrobiia > Acidimicrobiales > AC-14 > RYN-50. The sequence continues at coordinate 62,688 of JAODBK010000049.1, forward strand.
AGGTCTTCCATGAAGGGAAGCGCGACCTCGCGGAGGTAGTAGCAGCGCCGCACCAGGAAGCCGAACTCGAACATCCGGGTGCCGAGCTGGTACTGGTTCCCGATCCGCTCGAGCCACCGGTAGGCGACGAGCTGCTCCAGCATCCGGTGCACCGTCGATCGCGGCAGGCCGGTGCGCTCGCAGAAGTCGCTGAAGCTCAATGCGGGGGAGTCCGCCGCGAACGCGTCGAGGATCAGCGCCGCTTTGCCGAGCACGGACTTCGAGTCGACCGACTGCGCGGTCGGATCGGTGACGGACTCGAGATCGACCTGTTGGCCATGACGCCCGAAGATGTCGAAGGCGTCGTCGGCAAGATGGGCGGCCGCCCCGTCAGCGCCGATCATCCACGCGCCTCACGACCGGCGGTCCAGCCGAAAGCGAGCGCCGGGCCGAGCGTGCTGCCGGCGGACCAGTAGCCCTCGCCGGTGAGCGATGCCACGCAGTTGCCGGCGCCGTACAGCCCGGGAATCGCCGCGCCGCCCGGGCGCAGGACCCGGGCCCGCTCGTCCACCACCGGGCCGCCGCAGGTGTCGAGCGTCCCGGGTGCGAGGAGGATGCAGTAATAGGGACCGCTGGCCGAGAACGGGCGCATCGTCGCGTTCGGCGTGCGCTCGCCCGGCCTGGGCACCGAGCCCCATGCGACCTGGATCGGCGTCGATCCCCGCCCGAAGTCGTCGTCGACGCCCCGCTCGGCGAAACCGTTGAACCGGTTGATGGTGGCCTGCAGGTTGGGCGCGAAGTCGTCAGCGAGGCGCACGCTGGGACCGACGACCGCCCCGCCGCTCGCCCGGTGCGCGATCTCCTGCAGCCGCCCGTCGATGCGCTGCGCGAGCTCGGCCCAAGTCGCCCCTTGCAGCACATACGGGGACGAATCGCCCGGCATCGGGACCGGGTAGCGGTAGATGTGGAACTGGTCGTAGTCGGCGACGGCCTGGTCCCAAACCATGAACTGCACGAGGTTCGGATAGTCGTCCGTCGCGGCGTCGAGAGTGAAATGGGACCGCGTGCGCTCTTGGTACATGGCCTTCTCGCAAGCGACCCGCCGACCGTGTTTGTTGACGATCACCATGCTATCGCCGAAGGGGCAGAAGATGTCCTCGTCCCACTCGACGAATCCTTCGCGCAGGGTCGGCTCGAGCGCGCTCTGCGACCAGAACGCGTTCGCCAGGTTCCCCATCTCGGCACCGACGCCGGCCGCGATGTCGATGAAGTCGCCGGTGTTCGTCGGCACCGCGCAGCCGCCGAAGATCGGCCCGCGGAGATAGGACGTCGCTTTTGCCCGGTCATGGGTGAAACCGCCGCTGCCGAACACCACGGCGCGGCCACCGATGGCGGACGGGCCGCCGTCGTGTTCGACTTCGACGCCCGTGACGCGGCCGTCACTGGTCACCAGCCCGGTGACTCGATGGCCCGTACGAATCTCCACGCCCTTGCTCTCGACGAACGCGCGCAGCTGGCGCACGATCTCCGCTCCTGGGAGAACGCCGCTCATGAGGTCCATGTCGGGCAGGAGTGACCGGCCGTACGGCGCCTTGTTCTCCGCGAGGTCGGCGTGGTACTCGGGGATCGCCCAGTCCACGTCGCCCACCTGCTCGCCGAAGAGCGGCTGCGGCATCGATCGGAGCGCGCCGATCGCGGCCAGGTCGTCGATGGCGACCGACGCGGTGTCGTAGAAGGCCTCGAGCAGGCGGAAGGCCCGCTCGGGCAGACCGAGCCGCGGGGCCTCGGGGTCGTACATGAATGGGTACGAGATGCGCGCCATCAGCTTGACGGCGTCGTCGCGCGGGTCGTCGATGCCGCGCTGGCGGAGGAACGAGTTGTTGGGCACCCAATACGCGCCCGACGACTTCGCCGTGGTTCCGCCGGGGTCGGCCGCCTTCTCCAACACCACGACGCGGCTGCCGCCGGCGACGGCGGCTGATGCCGCAGCCATGGCGGCGGCACCCGAGCCGACGACCACGACATCGAATTCACTGACGAAGCCCGGCATCCGGGAGCCCCCTTCTCGCGATCTGCCGCGAATCGTCGATGAATTCGTACCACGCTTCCATGGGCCAGTTCCGTTCAGCGGGAACGGGCTCTTGCGGGCACTTGCGGTTGTTGTCGATGGTGAACCGCTGTCGATGCGGGTCCCGCGCCCGCTCTACTAGGCAAGAGGGGGACCCTTGCGAAAGTTCCGCATGTTTCAGGTCGCGCTGGCCATGGTGCTCGTCGCCGGGGCCTGTGGCCACAGCAGCAAGAGCAGTACGAGCTCATCGGGCACACAGGCGCCGACGGTGACGACCGGCGGTGCCAACGACATCGCCTCGGGCGACTTCGGAACACTGAAGGACGTCTGCGGCGCCGGCAGCGCCAAGGGCGCCACCGACGTCGGCGTGACCGACACGGAAATCCATGTCGCCACGATCTCCGACCCCGGGTTCACCGCCAACCCCGGCCTGAACAAGGAGCTGTTCGACGTTGCCGACGGCTTCGTCGGTTGGTGCAACTCGCTCGGTGGGATCAACGGGCGGAAGTTGGTGCTCGACAAGCTCGACGCCAAGGTCACCGAGTACAAGGCCCGCATCGACGAGGCCTGCCCGAAGACGCTGGCGCTCGCCGGTGACGGCTCCGTCGGCGACTTCGCCGGCGCGCAGGCCCGGGTCGATTGCGGTCTCGTCGAGTTCCCGGCCTTCACCGCCTCACCGCCGGCCGCCGACGCGCAGATCGCGTGGCAGACGCAGCCGAACCCGACCGACCAGCTGAACCCCGGCCCGCCCCTCAAGCTGCTGTCGTCCAAGATCCCCGACAGCTGGACCAACCAGGGCGGGATGATCTTCGACGTCGCCAAGACGAACCAGGAGCGCAACTGCCAGGGCGTCGCCAAGCTCGGCGGGAAGTGCGTGTACCAGGGCGTGCTCAGTGCGGCCGGCGAAGCCAGCTACGCGCCGTTCGTGCAGGCGTCCAAGGCGGCCGGCGTGAAGGAGCTCTTCTGGATCGGTGACGAGCACACCGCCACCGCGATCCTCAAGGCGATGTCGGACCAGAGCGCGTTCCCCGCGGGATTCCTGACGAGCCCGAACCACTACACCGAGTCGTTCGTGAAGCTCGCCGGCTCGTTGGCCGGCCAGGGAAAGATCTACACCTACTCGCAGAGCGTCCCGTTCGAGGAAGCCGGCACGAACCCGCTGATCGCCAAGTACCTGTCGATCATGAGCAAGTTCTCGCCGAACGCACCGCACACTGGGCTGGCCGTCACCGGGTTCGACGCGTGGCTGCTGTTCGCCACCAACGCCAAGGCCTGCGGATCCACCTTGACCCGGGCCTGCCTCTCCGAAAAGGCCGCGACGGTGACGCAGTGGGACGCCGGCGGGCTGCAGACGCCGGCCGACGTGGCCCACAACCGGGTGTCGCCGTGCACCATGTTGCTCGAGATGACGTCCACCGGTTGGAAGCGCTTCGCTCCTGACTCCGGCTTCGCCTGCGATGCCACGTCGGTCGCCGACATCCCCGGCCTGGGTCTGGGCGCCAAGAAGAAGGGCTGATCGCACGACGACGTGGATACCTTCCTGACCTACACCGTCTTCGGGCTGTCCACCGCGGCGATCTACGCGGTGGCAGCCAGCGGTCTGGTCCTGACCTACACCACGTCGGGAATCTTCAACTTCGCCCACGGGGCCATCGGCATGTTCGCCGCCTTCGTCTACTGGCAGCTTCGCTTCCAGTGGGGGTGGCCGACGCCGGTGGCCCTCGTGGTCGTGCTCTTCGTACTGGCGCCGCTGTTCGGCGCCATCTTGGAAGTCGGCATCATGCGGGGCCTGGAGAAGGCGTCCGAGGCGGTGCGCGTCGTCGTCGCGGTCGCGGTGCTGTCGGGCCTGGTCGGGTTGGCGTTGTGGATCTGGCCGCCCAACACGGCGCGGCCGTTCTCCGGGTTCTACCCGGGCAGCAAGATCCACATCGCCGGCGCCGCGGTCACGGCCCATCAGCTCATCAGCATGGGGTGCGCGATCGCGGTCGCGATCGGACTCGCCCTCATCCTGCGGCGCACGAGAGCCGGTGCCGACATGCGAGCCGTCGTCGACAACCGGGCGTTGCTCGTGGTGTTCGGCGGTCGTCCGGACCGCGTCGCCGCGCTGAGCTGGGCCATCGGCGCGTCGTTGGCCGCGCTGGCCGGCATCCTCATCGCGCCCGCCCTGCAACTGTCGGTCCTGCCGCTCACCCTGCTGGTCGTCAATGCGTACGCGGCCGCGATCATCGGCCGCCTCTCGCGGCTCCCGGCGACGTTTGTCGGCGCGCTCATCATCGGCCTGGCCGAGGCCTACGGCGTGGGCTACCTGTCGTCGCGGGGCGGCTTCTTCGGCGGGATCCGGCCGGCGATCCCCGTCCTCATCCTCTTCGTGGCGCTGCTGGCGCTGCCGCACGCCCGGTTGCGGGGCCAGCTCTCGCGTCGCAGCCTCGACTGGTTCCCGTCGCCGTCGATGTCGCGGGCCGTCGCGTCCGCGGGCGCGCTGGTCGTCGCCGCGCTGGTGCTCGGCCCGCACCTCGGCCCGGCCAACCTGTTCACCGCCAACCGGGCGCTCGCGCTCGGGATCGTCGCGCTCTCGCTGGTGCCACTGGTCGGGTACGCCGGCCAAGTGGCGCTCTGCCAGATGAGCTTCGCGGGCATCGGTGCGCTCGCCATGGCCAACACCGCGCCGGGCGGGAGCCCGCTCGGCTTGGTGGCCGCGTTCGTCGTGGCCGCGGTGGCCGGCGCGATCGTCGCGTTGCCGGCGCTGCGCCTGCGAGGCATCTACCTGGCGCTCGCGACCGCGGCGTTCGCGGTCGCGCTCGACCGGTGGGTGTTCATCCAGGACGCCATCCGCCTGTTCGGGCGGAAGATCCCGCTGTTCGGCATCTACTCGGTGAATGTCGCCCGGCCGCGCATCGGCGGAGTGTCGTTCGGCAGCAACCGGGCGCAGCTCGTGCTCCTCGCGATGGTGTTCGCACTGTTCGCGCTGCTCGTCGTCGCCATCCGACGCTCGGCGTACGGGCGGATGCTCCTCGCCATGCGCGAGAGCCCGGCGGCGTGCGCGACCCTCGGCCTGCGGCTGACGGTGACCAAGCTCAGTGTGTTCGCGCTGTCGGCGGGCATGGCCGGGGTCGGCGGGGCGCTGCTGGGTGGTGTCCACACCGCGGTCGCGGCGGACACCTTCTCCTTCTTCCAGACGCTGCCGGTGCTGCTGCTGGCCGTCGTCGGCGGCATCGGCACGGTGAACGGCGCGTTCCTCGGCGCGGTGCTGCTCGGACTGTTCCAAGCGGTGGCCCGCATCTTCCCGTCGACCAACAACGTGATCAACGTCCTGCCCGGCCTAGCCGGCGTCGGCCTGGCCCGCAACCCGGGCGGCCTGGCGTCGGACCTGCACATGGCGGTCGCCGGGCTGCGCGCCGGCCGGCCGCGCCGGCGACCCGCGGAGTCGGCCGAGGTGCCGGTCGAATGGATCGGGATCGATCGGGCGATCACGCCGGCGGATGTCGCCGCGCTCGACGCCGCGCTCGGGATGAGCAGCGCCCGATGACCGCGGCCGCGGCCACCCTCGAGGTCGAGAAGATCGAGGTGCGCTTCGGCGGTCTGGTCGTGCTGGCCGGCATCGACATCGCGGTCGATCGCGGCGAGGTGATCGGTTTGCTCGGGCCCAATGGCGCCGGCAAGTCGACGCTCTTCAACGTCATCAACGGACTGCTGCCGCCGCACGCCGGCACGGTGCGGCTCGGCGGCGTCGACGTCACCAAGGCCGGGCCCGACAGCCGCGCCCGCCGAGGCCTGGCCCGCACGTTCCAGAACCTGGAGACGTTCGGCGTGTTGACGGTGCGCGAGAACGTGCTCGTCGCGGCCGAGATCAGCCGCCGCTGGTCGGGCCGGCGCACCAGCCCGAGCGCGGTGGCCGACGAGCTGGTCGAGCGGGTCGGGCTGGCATCGCTGGCATCCGAGCGGGCCGACGCGTTGGCCACCGGGCCAGCCCGGCTCCTGGAGGTCGCGCGCGCCCTGGCGACGAGCCCCTCGGTGCTCCTGCTCGACGAGCCGGCGTCGGGGCTCACCGAGCACGAGACCGCGAACCTGCGCGGCCTCCTCATCGAGCTGGCCGCCGACGGGCTGTCGGTCGTGCTGGTCGACCACAACGCCAACCTGGTGATGTCGGTGAGCCACCGCGTCGCGGTGCTGCACGGCGGCCGCATCCTCACGATCGCGACGCCCGCCGAGGTCCAAGCGGACCGGCGCGTGCAGGACGCGTACCTCGGTGCACCGGTGGTCAGCGCGTGAGCACGCTCGCGGCGCCGGTCGAGACCGCGCTCGGCCCGATCCTCGAGCTGCGCGGCATCCACGCCGGCTACCACGGCATCGAGGTGGTGTCGGGCGTCGACCTGTCGGTGCTGCCGGGCGAGATCTACGCGCTCGTGGGCCCGAACGGCGCCGGCAAGTCGACGACCGTGGCGGTCGCGGCCTGCCTGCACGCGCCGACCGCCGGCGACGTCCTCCTCGGCGGCCGGGTCGTGAACGGTGCTCGGCCGCAGGATCTCTGCCACCTCGGGGTGTGCCTCGTGCCGGAAGGGCGTTCGGTGTTCCCGAACCTCTCGGTGCACGAGAACCTCTGGCTGGCGACGCATGCCGGGGTGGCCCTCGACGAGATCGAGAGCCGCGCGTATGGCCGCTTCCCGGTGCTCGGCACCCGGCGCGCGCAACTGGCCGGCACCCTGTCGGGTGGCGAGCAGCAGATGCTCGCGTTGGCGCGCGCGGTGGCCGTCAACCCGGCGGTGCTGCTGGTCGACGAGCTGTCGATGGGTCTGGCGCCGGTGATCATCGCCGAGCTCTACGGGTTCATCCGCGAGATCGCGTCGGCGGGCGTCACCGTCGTGCTCGTCGAGCAGTTCGCCCGCACCGTGCTGGGCCTCGCGGACCGCGCCGCGGTGATGAGCAACGGGAAGATCGTCGGGGCGGGACGGCCCGATGAAGTCGAAGGTGTCCTCGAAGCTGCGTACCTGGGAGCCCTATGAGCGCCGGCACCACTCCTGACCACGACGAACTGCTGACCGGCCACCGAGCCGGCGCGCCGGCGCCGGCGTCACCGACGCGTGCGCAGGCGTTCCGGGACGACGTCGCGGCCATGCACCTGCGCGACCCAGCAGCCGGACCCGACCGCCTTCTCAAACGGGCGTCGGTCCTGGCCATGGTGGTCGCCGCGGTCATCGGTGTGGTGGCGATCATCATGTCGAGCAGCACCAACGACGCGTTGAACCAGCGCGATGCGATCGTCCTGGGCCTGTTCGCGGTGACGTTGTCCGTCATCGGCGCCGCGGTGTTCGTGCGCTACTCGCTGGCGTCGTTCATGCGGTTCTGGATGGCGCGCCTGACGTTCGAGCAGGCGACGCAGACCGACCGCCTGATCGAGGTCATCGATTCGACCCGCCGGGAGGGCTGATGCAGTTCTCGCTGATCTTCGAGGCGCAGGCCACGGCGCCGACGACGGAGACCGAAGGGCCGGTGCTCCTCGAGTGCGTGGAGCAGGCGGTGTTCGCCGAAGCGATGGGCTTCGACCGGATCTGGGCGGTGGAGCATCACGGCCTCGAGTGGTACGCCCACCTCTCCGCGCCCGAGGTGTTCCTCAGCTGGGTGGCGGCCCGCACGACCCGCATCCGCATCGGCCACGGCGTGGTGTGCATGCCGTTCGCGTACAACCACCCGGTGCGGGTGGCCGAGCGGGCCGCGACGTTGGACATCTTGTCCGGCGGCCGGCTGGACCTGGGCGCCGGCCGTGGCGCCACGCCCCACGAGATGTCGCTGATGGGAGTCGACCCGGACCGCACCGCGGCCGAGGTCGAAGAGGCGCTGCGGATGATCGGCCACATGTGGGTCGAGCCGACGTTCGCGTGGGACGGTCTGCTGAAGATCGAGCCGCACAAGGTGATCCCGCGCCCGGTCCAGCAGCCGCACCCACCGCTGTTCCTCGCGTGCTCCCACGCCGACACCGTCGTCCGGGCGGCCGAGTACGGCGTCGGCGCGCTGGTGCTGGGCTTCGGCGGCCCGACGGACATCGGCGATCTGGTGAAGCGGTATCGCGATGCCGCGCTCTCTCGCAGCGGCGACAAGCGAGTCGCGACCGTCGTCAACGATCACGTCTCGGCGTTGTGCCCGACCATCGTGATGGCCGACCCGGCCGAGGCGGTGCGCATCGGCGCCCGCGGGCAGCGGTTCTTCGCCGAGTCGGTGGCGCACTACGTCGGTGGGCCCGAGCCGGCCCAGGACACCGGCGACGACGACAATGTCGCCGAGATCGAACGGTCCCGCGATCAGGTCGTCGAGGTCTTGACGGCGGCCGGCGCGCCGGCGTCGGCCGTCGCGCTCGTGGCACAGCAGTACTCGATCGCCGAGCAGGCCTACGGCGACGCCGGCGCGGCCATCGACTTCGTCGAGCAGGTGGCCGCAGCTGGCGCCGACGAGGTGATGTGCCTGGTGCAGATGGGCGGCGTCCCCCACTCGGTGTGCATGGAGACGATCGAGCGATGGGGTCGCGACGTCATTCCCCGGTTCCGGGCATGAGCGGGCGGCTCGACGGTGAGCGCGCCATCGTCACCGGCGCGGCCCGCGGCATCGGCGCCGCGGTGGCCCGGCGCTTGGCGTCCGAGGGTGCCGACGTGGTCGTGGCCGATGTGCTGGACGACGACGGCCGCGCCGTGGCTGACGTGATCGGTGGTCGCTTCCGGCATCTCGACGTCCGCGCCGCCGACGAGTGGGCGGCCGTGGTGGCCGACGCCGAATCGGATGGGCCGCTGACCATTCTCGTGAACAACGCCGGGATCATCCGCTACGGCCCGCTCGAGGACATGTCGCCCGACGACTTCCGCATGGTGCTCGACGTCAACCTCGTCGGCACCTTCCTCGGGCTGCGCGCCGCGGTTCCGGCGATGCGGCGCGCCGGCCGCGGCGCGATCGTGAACCTGTCGTCGACGTGTGGACTGCACGGCTCGCCCTTCCTCGCGGCGTACACCGCGAGCAAGTGGGGCATCCGCGGCCTCACCAAGACCGCGGCCATCGAGCTGGCGCGAGCCGGCATCCGCGTGAACTCCGTGCACCCGGGCGCGGTCGACACCGCGATGACCCGCGGCGAGTCGCCGCCGGGTGAGATCGAGGCGGTGGTGGCTCGCAACGTCCCGATCGGCCGCATGGCCGCGCCCGACGAGGTGGCCGGCATGGTGGCGTACCTCGTCTCGAGCGAGAGCGCGTTCTGCACCGGCGGCGAGTACGCGATCGACGGCGGCTACACCGCGGGCGACCACTTCATCCTCGATTGGGCCGCCGACGAGCGCGTCGCCCCGTGACGCTGGACCCCGTCGCGGCCGAGGTCATCCGCGCCATCGAGGGCATCCTCCCGCGGGCCGGCACGGTGCCGGTCGAGGAGCTCCGCCGGCGCACGCTCGGATCGGTCGCGGACACGGTTCCGATCGAGGTCGCAACGGTCGTCGACATCAGCGTTCCCGGTCCGGGCGGGCTGGTCGGCACCCGGCTGTACCGCCCCGCCGCCGGGCCGGCGGTCCCAGTCGTCGCGTTCTTCCACGGCGGCGGGTGGGTGACGTGCGACTTGAACACGCACGACGCCATCTGCCGGTCGCTGGTCCGCGACATCGGCTGTGCCGTGCTGTCGGTCGACTACCGGCGGGCTCCCGAGCACCGGTTCCCGGCCGCGCTGGTGGACTGCTTCGCGGCCCTCAACTGGCTCGCCGGCGAGGGTGCGATGCTCGGGCTCGACCCGTCGCGCATCGCCGTCGCCGGTGACAGCGCGGGTGGCAACCTCGCCGCCGCGGTCTGCCTCATGGCTCGCGACCGCGGCGGTCCGGCGATCGTGATGCAGGTCCTCGTCTACCCGGTGACCGACCATCGCTGCGCCAGCCGGTCCTTCGAGGAGAACGGCGACGGCTTCTTCGTCACCGCGGCCGAGCTGCGCTGGTACTGGGATCAGTACGCCGCGCCAGAAGACCGCGCCAACGGGTACGCGTCGCCGCTGCTCTCGCCCGACCTCGCCGGCCTGCCGCCGGCGCTCGTGGTGGTCGCCGAGCACGATCCGCTCCGCGACGAGGGTGAGGCGTACGGGCAGCGACTGTCCGATGCCGGCGGATCGGTGACGGTGTCGCGGTACGCGGGCATGTTCCACGGCTTCTACGGCGTGGGCGTCCTGGACGCGTCGGGGCAGGCACAGGCCGAAGTCGCGACCGCATTGCGGGCCGCGTTGCGCGTGGCGCCAACCGACATGGCGCACTGACGCGCGATCCCGGTGAGTGGAACGCCAGCCTGGATGCGACGCCACTCGCCGACGACGATGTTCCAGGCCGACCAGGCACTCGCGCGTCAACTCGTTTCGGAGGCAGCATGGCCAAGAGCAGCGCGGCAATTGTCGGAACAGGGAACATCGGTACCGACCTGCTCTACAAGCTGCTTCGCTCGGCCGTCCTCGAACCGCGTTGGATGATCGGGATCGATCCCGCCAGTGACGGGCTCCGGTTGGCCGGCGACCTCGGCATGATCACCAGCCCCGAAGGCGTGCCGTGGCTGCTGCGGCAATCCGAGCTTCCCGACGTCGTGTTCGAAGCCACGTCCGCTTCGGTGCACCGGACCAACGCGCCGCTGTACGAAGAGGCGGGCATCCCGGTCGTCGATCTCACGCCGGCCGCCATCGGGCCCTACGTGGTGCCGCCGGTGAACCTGAACGCCCACCGCGATGCCAGGAACGTGAACCTCATCACGTGCGGTGGCCAGGCCACGATTCCGATCGTGCACGCCGTGGCCCGCGTCGTGGACGTGGACTACGCCGAGATCGTGTCGACGGTCGCGTCGGTCTCGGCCGGCCCCGGGACCCGGGCGAACATCGACGAGTTCACCCGCACGACCGCCCGTGGTCTCGAGGAGCTGGGCGGCGCCCGGACCGGCAAGGCGATCATGGTGCTCAACCCGGCCGACCCGCCGATCATCATGCGGAACACCGTGTTCTGCGCGCTGCCGGCCGAGGTCGACCAAGACGCGATCGTGCACTCGATCTCGGACATGGTCGCCGACGTCCAGACCTACGTCCCGGGTTACCGCCTCCGAGCCGAGCCGCAGTTCGACGAGCCGGAGACCGGCCGGCGGCGGGTGTCGGTCTTCCTCGAGGTCGAGGGGGCGGGCGACTACTTGCGTGAATACGCCGGCAACCTCGACATCATGACGGCGGCGGCGACGCGCGTCGGCGAGCTGCTCGCCCGACCGGCCGTCGAGGTGGTCGCGTGACGCCGTACTCGGCCGAGCTGGATGTCCGCATCACCGATTCCTGCCTCCGGGACGGATCGCACGCGAAGCGCCACCGCTTCTCGGTCGAGGACGTGACCGCCATCGTCTCGGCGCTCGACCGCGCCGGCGTGCCGGTGATCGAGGTCTCCCACGGCGACGGGCTCGGCGGCTCGTCGTTCAACTACGGCTTCAGCACGGTCGACGAGCGCGTCCTGATCGCCGCCGCGGTGGCCGCGGCCGACCGGGCGAAGATCGCGTGCCTCATGCTCCCGGGTGTCGGGGTCAAGGACGACATCCGCGCCGCCCACGACCTGGGCGCGTCGGTGATCCGCATCGCCACCCATTGCACCGAAGCGGACATCTCGATCCAACACTTCCACCTGGCCCGCGAGATGGGTTTCGAGACGGTCGGCTTCCTGATGATGGCCCACTCCGTCACGCCGTACGAGCTGGCGCGCCAGGCGCGAGTCATGGCCGAAGCCGGATGCCAATGCGTGTACGTCGTCGACTCGGCCGGCGCGCTGGTGCTCGACGAGGTGACCGAGCGCGTCGCCGCCCTGGTCGAGGAGCTCGGGTCGGACACCGAGGTCGGGTTCCACGGCCACCAGAACCTCAGCCTCGGCGTGGCCAACACCGTGCTCGCCATCCGGGCGGGCGCCCGCCAGGTCGATGGCTCGACCCGCGCCTTCGGGGCCGGGTCCGGCAACCCGCCGACCGAGGCGTTGGTGGCGGTGTGCGAACGCACGGGCATTCGCACCGGTATCGACGTGTTCGCGGTGATCGACGCCGCGGAAGAGGTCGTGCGCCCGCGCATGGACGAGGAGTGCGTGCTCGACCGGCTCTCGCTGATCATGGGGTTCGCGGGGGTGTACTCGAGCTTTCTGAAGCACGCCTACCGGCTGCAGGAGCAGTACGGCGTGCCTGGTGCTGAGATCCTGGTCGTCGCCGGAGAGCGGAAGCTGGTCGGCGGCCAAGAGGACCAGTTGATCGACGTCGCCATCGAGTTGGCGGCCCGAGGGGAGTGACGAACGCGATGGACCGCGCCACGATCATTGCGAACACCGAAGCGCTGCTTCCGGGGCTTCGCGAGCGCCGCCGCGAAGCAGAGGAGCTCCGGCGGCTGCCCGAGGTCACCGTCAAGGAACTGCGCGAAGCCGGGCTGTTCCGCGTCCTGCAGCCCGCGCACTGGGGCGGGTACGAGCTCGAGCCCCAGGTGTTCTACGAGGTCGTCATGCTGCTGGCCAGCGCGTGCCCGGCCACCGGCTGGACGTACGGCGTGCTGTGCGTGCACAACTGGCAGTTGGCGCTCATGGACCTCCAAGCGCAGCAGGATGTGTGGGGCGACGACACCAACGTGCTCTTGGCGTCGTCCTACGCGCCCCGAGGGAAGGTCGAGGTGGTCGAGGGCGGCTACCGGTTGAGCGGGCGGTGGCAGTTCTCGTCCGGCTCCGACTTCTCCGAGTGGGCCATCGTCGGCGCGAAGACCACCGGTGGGGACGGCGCGTCGCGGCTGTCGACCTTCCTCGTCCCCCGCGGCGACTACCGCGTCGAGGACGTGTGGCACGTGATGGGTCTCAAGGGGACCGGCAGCAACGACCTCGTCGTGGACGACGCCTTCGTACCCGAGCACCGCCGCCACGATCTCGAGTCCGGCAGCCCGGTGAGCGACAACCCGCTGTTCGACCTGCCGTTCGTGTCGGTGTTCTCGTGGTCGATCACCGCGCCGATGATCGGCATGGCGACCGGCGCGTACGACGAGCACGTGCGCTGGTCCCGCGCCCGCACGCGAGTCAGCTCGGGCACGGTCGTGGCCGAGGAGGCGTTCAGCCGCATGCGGGTGGCCGACGCGTCGGGCGAGATCGACACCGCGCGGGCGAGCCTCGTGCGGAGCATGGACGATCTGATGGCCGCGGCCACGGCGGGTGACGTGCCGATGGAACTGCGCGCCCGGGTGCGCCGCGATCAGGCCCGCGCGGTGCTGATGTCGATCCGGGCCGTCGACCTGCTGTTCGACAACTCGGGCGCCTCCGCGATCAAGGAGGACAGCCCGATGCAGCAGTTCTGGCGTGACATCCACGCCGCCCGGATGCACAACAGCAACGTGCCCGAGCCGGTGCTCGCCGGGTACGGCGCGCTGGAGTTCGGCATCGTCGACCAGGCGGTGCCGTTCTGATGCCCGGGGTGGACATCAGGTCGCTCGGCTACGTGCGACTGCAGTCGACGATGGTCGATCGCTGGCCGGACTTCGGCACGCGGCTGCTCGGGCTGATGGCCGTCGACGGTCCGGCCCCCGACGGCGTGCACTTTCGGATCGACGAGCACGCCGCCCGGCTCGTCGTCGTGCCGGGCCCGGTCGATCGGGTGGACGCCACCGGTTGGGAGCTGGCGTCACGCCGGGCCCTCGACGACGCGGTCGCCTTCCTGGCCGACGCCGGCGTCGCGTGCAAGTGGGGCTCCGACGAGGAAGCGGCCGAGCGCGGCGTCGAGGCGTTCGCCAGCTGCGCCGACCCCGGCGGGAACGTGCTCGAGCTCTACCACAGCCCGGTGATCGTGCACGACGATCTCGTCCTCGGCGGCGTCAGTCGGTTCGTCACCGGCGAGCAGGGCATGGGTCACGTCGTCCTGCCGGGCGCACCGCTCGCGGCGTCGTTCGAGTTCTACACGTCCGTGCTCGGCTTCGGGCACCGCGACTCGATGCTCGTCTCGCCGCCCGGCGTGACGCCCTACCGGATGCGTTTCCTCTACTGCAACGCCCGCCACCACAGCGTCGCGCTCACCGAAGCTGCGTCAACGACCGGCCTGCGCCACCTCATGTTGCACACCGCGACCATCCAGGACGTGGGGCGGGCCTACGACCGCTGCCGTGAAGCCGACGTGCTGAAGACCACCATCGGCCAGCACTCCAACGACGGCATGGTGTCGTTCTACCTGTACGCCCCCGGCGGCTTCGAGATCGAGTTCGCCACCGGCGGCTTCGAGATCGACGCCCGCACGTGGACGGCGCGGGAGCTGCGCGAGTTCCGGCTCTGGGGTTACGAGCCGGTCGGGAATTGACCGGAAATGCGAGGAGACACATGTCCGAGGAGCTGACGTTCGAGAAGACCAACCGCTTGGCGACCGTGGGGGAGTACGCCGTTCGCTTCCACGAGGCCGGCGACGGCCCCGCGCTCGTCATGCTGCACGGCGGTGGCCCGGGCGCGTCGGGATGGAGCAACTACAAGCACAACTTGCCCACGTTCGGCGCGTCCTTCCGGACGTTGCTGGTGAACCAGCCGGGTTTCGGTGGGTCGGAGTATCCGGCGACGTTCGATCGTCATTACCTCACCTTCGCGGCCGACATCCTCTGCGGCCTGCTCGACGAGTTGGGCATCGAGAAGGCGCACCTGCTCGGCAACTCGCTCGGCGCCGGCGTGGCGGTGCGGTTGGCGCTCGACCATCCGGACCGGGCCGACAAGCTCGTCCTCATGGGTACCGGAAGCGCGCTGAGTGTCGGCCTCTTCGCCCCGCGGCCCAGTGAGGGCATCAACCGGCTCCACGAGTTCTCGGCGTCGCCCGGTCCGACGCCCGAGAAGATGGAGGCGTTCCTGCGCACGCTCGTCGTCGACCAGTCGCTCGTGTCGCCGGCGCTCGTCAGCGAGCGCTTCGCGGCGGCGACCGCGCCCGACGGCTCCGAGGGCATGAAGGCGATGCAGGCGGGCTACAACAACCCGACCTTCGCCGACGACGGCAACCTGTGGAAGATCGCCAGCCGGCTCCAGCACGACGTGCTCATCACGTGGGGCCGCGAAGATCGCGTCCAGCCGCTCGACGGCGCGTTCCTCGCGCTCCAACTCGTCAAGAACGCCCGGCTGTACGTGATCCCGAACTGTGGGCACTGGGCGCAGGTCGAGGCCAAGGCGGAGTTCGAGCGCGTGGCGACATCCTTCCTGCTCGACGGCGCGGCGTAACGCCGTGCACGTCGCGCCGAGCACCGACTGGCTTCGACCGGAGCTTGCCGAGAAGGGCACCACGCCCGACGGCGAGTTCCGCGTCACGCACGTCTTCCGTCCCGACGAGGCCGACGGGCTCCAGGCCTACCTCGTCCGCAGCCATTCCGACCGGGCGACGGTCGGAACGCACTTCCACGAGGTCCCGCAGTACCAGGTGTTCGTCGACGGTGGTGGCACGTTCCAGCGTCACGAGATCGGTCCCGGCGTGGTCCACTTCACCGACCCGTACTCCGTGTACGGGCCGATCGTCGCCGGTCCCCAGGGGCTGACGTTCTTCGTGCTGCGCCAGCAGTTCGACGGCGGTGGCCACTACATGCCGGGGTCCCGCGACGAGCTGGTCGGGCGGCCGGGCCGCAACGTGAGCGCCGATGGCGTCGGCACCCTCATCGACCATGACGCCGACGGGGTCGGCGCCGACGTGATCGTGGTCGCGCCCGGCGAGACGCTGGTGACACCGTCGCCGGCCGGCACCGGTGGGCAGTACCTGCTCCTGCTCGACGGGTCGGCGTCGCTCGACGGCCGCGATCTCGCCCGTTGGTCGTGCGTGCACGTCGGGCCCGACGAGGCGCCGCTCCGCTTGACCGCCGGTGCCGGCGGCTGCCGTGTCGCGGTGATGGCCTTCCCGCGCCCGACCGATGTCGCCGCCGCGGTCGGGGCGTAGGGAGCTCGCGTGCTCGACCTCGCCATCGTCAACGGAACGGTTGTCGATGGCACCGGCGCGCCGGCGCGGGCCGCCGACGTCTTCGTCGAGGACGGGCGAATCGCGGCAGTCCAACCGCACGGCGCCGCGGTCGACGCCGCCCGCATCATCGACGCGACCGGCAAGGTGGTCACGCCGGGGTTCGTGGACCCCCACACCCACATGGACGCGCAGCTCTGGTGGGCGCCGAGCGGCGCGCCGTCGGTGCTCCACGGCGTGACGTCGGTGGTCATCGGATCGTGCGGGTTCGGCGTGGCGCCGCTGCGCGCCGGCGACGCCGACTACGTGCTCCGGAGTCTCGAGTCGGTCGAGGAGATCCCGTTCGAGGCGACGCGCCGCGGCCTGCCGATGTCGTGGTCGACGTGGCCGGAGTACTTCGAGCAGCTGGGCG
This sequence comes from Acidimicrobiales bacterium, assembly GCA_025463925.1. Classification (GTDB taxonomy): domain Bacteria; phylum Actinomycetota; class Acidimicrobiia; order Acidimicrobiales; family AC-14; genus RYN-50. Next base: position 79,076 of record JAODBK010000049.1, read on the forward strand.
CGCTCCCGCTCGGCGTCAACGTGGCCGGGTTCGTGCCGCATTCGGCGCTGCGTCTCGCGGTGCTGGGTGACGACGCGCTCGTCGGGCCGGCCGACGCCGGCCAACGGGCCCGGCTGGCCGCGGAGTTGCGGGACGCGTTGGCCAGCGGAGCGGTGGGGGTGTCGACGTCTCGCGGCACCAACCACACCGACGCCAACGGCCGGCCCATGGCGAGCCGGCTTGCCGACGACGCCGAGCTGATCGCGCTGGTCGACGAGTGCCGTGGCCGGGTGTGGCAGGTGAACATCGCGGCGAAGGGCGACTCGAGTGCCGACGGGATCGCGCGGGCGGTCGACGAGTTGCAGAAGTACGCCGGTTGGTCCGAGCGGGCCGGCGCGCTCGGCACGTGGACGCCGCTGGTCGTCGCACCGGGCGACCTCGATGCGTGGCCCGTGCTGCTGGCCGCGTCGGTGGTGCAGGCCGAGCATCTCCTCGGCCAGGTGTCCCCGCAGCCGATCCACAGTTCGATCACCTTCGACGGACCTTCCTACGCCGCGATGGTGGACGGCTGGGCCGGCGCGTTCGTCGGCTACGGCGCGCTCACCACGGGCGAGCGGCGCGACCGCCTCGCCGATCCCGGCTTCCGCGCCGCGCTGAAGGCGACACCGGAGAACTGTACGCGCGTCACCGGGGCGTGCTTCCGCCGATGGTGGGTGCGGTTCTCGCCTTCGGCGCCCGAGGCCGTCGGGCACACCGTCGAGCAGTACGCCGGCATGCTGGGCGTGCACCCGGTCGACGCGTTGCTTGATCTCGCGGTCGCCGACGATCTCGCCACGATCATCGAGGCGCAGCTGTCGAACATCGACGCCGACTCGGTGCGGGTCCTGGTGACGGAGCCGGCCACGCTGCTCGGCCTCGGCGATGCCGGTGCCCACGTCAAGAGCATCACCAACTACACGTATCCCACGTATGTCGTCGCCGAATTGAGTCGCGACCGGGGCTGGTTCCCGCTCGAAGAGGCGGTGCGGCGCCTGACCTCGCATCCGGCCGCGGCCTTCGGCCTGACCGATCGTGGCGTCCTGCGGGCCGGTGCCGCGGCCGACGTGTGCGTCCTCGACGTCGACCGGCTCGCGCTCGGCACCCCGACGCTCGTCGACGACCTCCCGGGCGGGGCCCGCCGGTTGCACTGCGACGCCACCGGTTTCGCGGCGGTCATCGTGAACGGCGAGGTCACCGTCGAAGACGACCGCCTCACCGACGCGCGCCGCGGCCAACTCCTTCGGGTGAGGTCGTAGGTGCCGGCCACCGCGATCGAACGTGTCATGGCCCGGGCGTCGGGCGCGCCGTCGTTGCGACCCGGCGAGGTCGCGGTCTGCACCATCGACCGCGTCGTGCTCATCGACCTGCAGTTCCGGGCGTTCAACGGGTGGGTGCGACCGCTGAAGATCGACGATCCCGCCCGGGTCGCCATCGTGTTCGACCATGCGGTGCCGGCGCCGACGATCGACGACGCCAATGCCGGCGTCGAAGCGCGGGCATTCGCCGCGGCGTTCGGCATCACCGATGTCGTCGACGTCGGCCAGCACGGCATCTGCCACCAGATCGTGGCCGAGCGGGGTTGGGCCCGGCCGGGCGAGATGCTCGTCTGCGCCGACTCCCACACCTGCGCGGCCGGCGCGTTCGGCTGCGCGGCGCGCGGCCTCGGGCCGCTCGAGGTGCTCCAGGTGCTCTGCACCGGCCGAACGTGGTTCACCGTCCCCGAGACCGTTCGCTACGAGCTGCGCGGATCGCTGCCCGACCGCGTCGGCGCCAAGGACGTCTTCCTCCACCTGGCGGCCACGTACCCGACCGCGGCGGAGAATCGCGCCATCGAGTTCGACGGGGACGGGGTGGGCGCGTTGCCCATGCACGAGCGCCGCACCCTGGCCACGCAGGGCGCCGAGCTGCTGGCCGACTTCACCCTGTTGCCGTGCGACGACGTCACTCGCACCGCGCTGGCCGCGGCCGGCTCGGCGGACGACCTCGAGCCGCTCTGGTCGGAACCGGGTGCCGGCTTCGCGTTCGAGGCGACTGTCGACGTCGGCGCGCTCGGCCCGCAAGTGGCCCTGCCCGACGGCGTGATCGACAACGCCGGTCCCGTGGCCGACGTCGGCCGGATCGCGGTCCAGCAGTGCTTCATCGGCTCGTGCGCCAACGGGCAGCTCGAGGACCTGCAGGTCGCAGCCGACATCCTGCGCGGACGGAAGGTGGCGTCGGGCACCCGGCTGATCGTGACGCCGGCGTCCCAAGCGGTGTACCTCGCCGCGGTCAAGGCCGGGATCGTGGCCACGCTCGTCGAAGCCGGCGCGGTCGTCACCCACTCGGCGTGCGGCGCGTGCTTCGGTTACGACCTCGGCCTGGTCGCCGACGACGAGGTGTGCCTCACCGCGAGCACCCGAAACTTCCGCGGTCGGATGGGCAGCGCCCGCGGCCGCATCTACATGGCGTCGCCGGCGACGGTCGCGGCATCGGCGATCGCCGGAGAGATCGTCGACCCGCGGTCCGTCGAGGTGCACCCGTGATCATCACCGGTCGAGCCTGGACGTTCGGCGACCTGGTGGACACCGACGTGATGTTCCCCGGGTTCGCCCTGCGGCTGCCGACCTTCGAGGCCGTGACCCACCTCTTCGCCAGCGTACGGCCGGGGTGGAGCGAGCTCGTCCGGCCCGGCGACGTGGTCATCGGCGGCCGCAGCTTCGGGATCGGATCGGCCCGGCCGGTGGCCAGCCTGTTGCGGTGCCTCGGCATCAGCGCCGTGCTGGCCGACGGCCTGTCCTCGCTGTTCCAGCGCAACTGCGTGAACGACGGTCTCTACGCGGCGTCGGCGGCGGGCATCTCGACGCTGTGCGCCGAAGGCGCAGCCGTCACCATCGACACGCGCGCCGGTCGCGCCACCTGTGAGCAGACCGGCGAGTCGCTGACCTTTGCTCCGCTGCCGCCCTTCGTCGAAGCGATCGTCGACGCCGGCGGCGTGGCCGACGTCCTGCGCCGAGACGGCTATCTCCCGGCGTTGACTCGATGACCGCGGACGCGCTGCTCCGTCGGGTGGCCGACGAGCTGGAGGTGCGCGAGCTGCTGGCCCGCTACTCGCGCGGCGTCGATCGTGCCGACTGGGACCTGTTGCGCTCGTGCTTCTCCGACGATGCCGAGCTCGACTACGGGCAGGTCAAGGGTTCGCCCGACGAGTTCATCGCGTTCGCCCGGTCGGGCCTGGCCGCGATGACGGCGCTGCTCCACACGCAGGGCCAGTCGTGGCTCCGCATCGACGGCGCCACCGGCGTCGGCGAGACGTACGTGACGGCCTACCACCGGATGCCGGCTGCCGGCGACGGGTCGCAGGACCTGATCGTCGGTGCCCGCTACGTCGACCGCTTCGCGCGCCGCGACGACCGGTGGCTCATCGTGCGCCGCACCATGGTCTACGACTGGACGACGCTCACGCCGGTACCGGCCCAGCTCGACGATCCGACCCTGGTGGTGGGGCGGCGCGACCGCAACGACCCGTCCTACGAGATCCTCCAACCGTGACCAAAGGAGAGCCTGTGTTCCGCCTCATCATCCTCATGCAGCTCAAGGAAGGCGTCGACCCCAAGCCGTTCATCGACGCGCTCCACGAGATGCCGAAGACCGTCCCGTCGATCAAGAGCTCGGTGGCGACGCCCGACCTCGGGCTGACCAAGGAGTACGGACACAACTCCACCTTCGCGTGGATCGCCGAGTTCGAGAATCAGGCCGGCTGGGAGGCCTACATCGCGACCGACGAGCACAACGCGTTCTACGACTTGTACAAGGACGACGTCGAGCAGTTCCTCGTGAACCAATGGCAGTTCTGACCGTGGCCGTGGGGACGCCTTGATGGCCGGCGTGGCCGGCAAGGTCGCCATCGTCACCGGCGGCGCCGGCGGCATCGGTGCCGCGGTCGTCGGCACCCTCGCCGCGCGCGGGGCGGCGGTCGTCGTGGCCGACATGGTCGGCGACGCCGCCGACGCGGTCGCCGCCGACATCGTCAAGAACGGCGGCCGGGCGATCCCGGTCGAGGTCGACGTCGCCGACGAAGCGTCGGTCGTGGCGATGATCGCGGCGGCGGTCGACGCCTTCGGCCGGCTCGACATCGTCCACAACAACGCCGCCGCGATGGGAGACGACGTGCTGGGTCGTGACGGCGACCTGACCACCATGGCGGTGGAGGTGTGGGACACGACGATGGCGGTCGACCTGCGGGGCCCGATGCTGGCCTGCAAGCACGCCATCCCGATCATGGTGGAGCAGGGCGGCGGATCGATCGTCAACACCGCGTCCGTCGCGGCCCACGCCGGCGACATGCAGTTCATGGCCTACGGCGCGGCCAAGGCGGGCCTGGTGAACCTCACCAAGGCCATCGCCACGCGCTACGGCAAGGCCAACGTCCGCTGCAATGCGATCGCACCCGGCATGATCCTCACGCCGACCGCCCAGCAACGACTGAGCGCCGACGTCATCGACATGGTGATGCGGCATCACCTGACGACTCGCGTCGGCACGCCGCAGGACATCGCCGAGGCGGTGGCCTTCCTGTCGTCCGACGAGGCCGGCTACATCACCGGTCACGTCCTCTTCGTCGACGGTGGCGTCACCGCGCACCTTCCGCACGTCGCAGACATGTACGAATCGGTTTAGGAGAGTGACCATGGATTACCCCAACCTTTTGAGCCCGCTGCAGGTCGGACCGGTCGAGCTGCGCTGTCGCGTCCTCATGGGCGCGCACTTCACGATGTTCGCCGAGGCCAACGTCCGGTTCGGCGAGCCCGGCTACTACGGCGAGCGGATGGGGCAGTACCTCGCCGATCGGGCCAAGGGTGGCGTGGGCGCGGTCATCGTCGGGCAGACCTCGATCCACCCGACGACCGCGTACCAGATGCCGAACAACGCCCAGGCGTGGACCGAGGAGGCGATCCCGCACTTCGAGCGTTTGACGTCGCTCGTGCACGAGCACGGTGCCAAGGCGTTCATCCAACTCACCCACAACGGCGCGGTCAACCACGCGCCTTCGAGCAAGCTCCCGGTGTGGGCCCCGTCGGCGGTCACCGCCTTCTTCGAGACCGCCAAGCCGATGGAGAAGGACGAGATCCGTGAGCTGGTCGACTATTGGGCCTTGTGCGCGCGCAACGCGGTGCGCGGCGGGTTCGACGGCATCGAGATCCAGGCCGCCCACGGATACTTGCTGCACCAGTTCCTCTCCGACCGGTACAACCACCGCACCGACGAGTACGGCGGCACGTTGGCGAACCGGATGCGCTTCGTTGCCGAGGTGAGCGAGGCGGTCCGGGAGGCCGTCAGCGACCAGGGCGTCGCGGTGGGTCTGCGGCTCGTCGGCGACGAAGACGTGCAGATGCCGGGGGGTGTCACCACGGATGACGCCGGCGAGGTCGCCCGTGCCCTGGAGGAGCGCGGCCTGGTCGACTTCCTCAACGTCAGCATCGGCATCTCGGGTGCCGGCATGGTCCGCACCAACTACGCCCCGCACGAGGCCGCGGTCTACGCCGCGGCCGCGGTCCGCAAGGCCGTCGAGAGCACGCCGGTGTTCGCGGTGCACCGCATCATCACGCCCGACGAAGCCGAGGGCATCCTCGCCCGCGGCGAGGCCGACGCCGTCACGCTGGTGCGGGCCCTCATCGCCGATCCCGAGTGGGTGAACAAGGCTCGGGACGGGAAGGCGGCGTCGATCCGCCGCTGCACCGGCTCCAACCAGAGCTGCCTCGGCAACATGATGGCGGGCTGGCCGGTGAACTGCGTGCAGAACCCGGCGGTCGGGCGGGAGAACGAGCTGGGCCTCGGCACCATGGAGCCGGCGGCCACGCCGAAGCGGGTGGTCGTCATCGGCGGCGGGCCCGCCGGGCTCGAGGCGGCGTGGGTCGCGGCCGCCCGCGGCCACTCGGTGACACTGCTCGAGCGGTCGGATCACCTGGGCGGCAAGATCCGGCTGGCGCAGGCGCTGCCCGGTCGCGACGAGCTGCGTCATTTCGCCGACTGGCGGATCGACGAGTGCGAACGTCGGGGCGTCGAGATCCGTCTCGGCGTGGCGGCCGATGTCGACAGTGTCGTGGCGCTCGAACCGGACGCGGTGGTCGTCGCGACCGGCGGTCGCGCCAGCGTGGCCGGGCCGAGCTACTACCACCCGACCCCGGTCCCGGGCTCGGACCAGACCTGGGTGCTCGACCACGAGGCCGCGCTCCGGCAGGCCCTCGACGGTGGTGGCGACCTGGGCCGCCGGGTCCTCATCCTCGACGCGGTGGGCCACATCGAGGCGATCGGCCTCGGTGAGCTGCTGGCGTCGCAAGGCCGCGAGGTCATCGGCGTCACCTCGTTGCCGTCCCCCATAGCGCTCGACTTCGAGACCGCGGCGGTTGCCCTGCCGCGCGCGGTGCAGGCCGGCATGCAATGGCGGCCGAACACGGTGCTGATGGAGATCGGCGACCACACCGCGACGCTGCTCGACGTGCTGTCGAACGCGGTCGAGATCGTCGAGGCCGTCGACACCGTCGTCATCCGGACGCACGGGTATGCGGAGGCCGACCTGTTCTTCGCCTTGGAGCAGCGCCTGCCCGAGGTGGTACGGGTCGGCGATGCCGTCGCCGTGCGCTACTGCGACCGAGCCATCTACGACGGCCACCTGGCCGGCCGCGGGCTCTGAGGAGGATCTGATGTTCCGGATGATCGCGTTGGTCCGACTCAAGGACGACAACGATGTGGACTCGGTGATGGCCGCCGCCAGGGAGATGATCGGGCGCGAGCCGCTCATCAAGTCAGGGCATGTCGGCAAGGGACTGCGACTGTTCGAGGAGTACGGCGTGCCGCACGCCCACTACTCGGTGCTCCTCGACTTCGAGGACGAGGACTCGTGGCGGACCTATGTCGCCAACGAGCCGCACCAGACGTTCGACGCCCTGGCCGCCGACAAGGTCGAGACGGTCGTCGCGACGCAGTACGTCATCCCCGAGCTGTCATAGCTCGGGGATGACGTTCGCGTTCAGCTCAAGAAGCTGTTGAGCTGCGGAATGTCGTTGGCGTAGTCCCAGATCTCCGCGACGCGGTCGCCTTCGATCCGCCAACGCACGAGCATCTCGGTGTCCAGGCGGGCGGAGTCCGGCCCGCGGCCGGCGGACTCGTGGTGATAGCTCGCCACGACCTGGTCACTGGCCAGGACACCCCCGACGTCGAGCCGATGGTCGCCGCCCGTCAACTGGATGACGTAGTCGTACGTCGCCAGGACCCGGTCGCGCCCGACGTGGTCGCCGGCGATGGGGCTGGCCCCGCGGGGGAAGTGGCGGACGCAGTCTTCGGAGAGCAACTGCTCGATCAGGGCCACGTCGTGCTTGTTGATCGCGTCGTAGACGTCGTGCACGAGGGCGATCCGATCCTCGGCAGTGGTGATCAAAAGAACTCCCCCTTGTGCTCCTCGTCCTGGATGTACTCCCACATCTCCTGGATCTGGCCGTCGGCGACGTGCCACCGGATGGCGACGTCGAAGTCGAACTTCGCGCCGTCGGAGGCGCGCACGCCGTAGTCGCGGTTGAAGCTGATCACGCATTCGTCATCCGCGAGGATCTCGCCGATCACCGAGTTGAACTCGCTCGAGATCGACACCACGTGGGCGAAGGCTTCTTCGATGTAGGCCCGTCCCTGGTGGTCGCCCATGAGCGTGCCGCGGCCCTTCGGCGCGTGCCACGTGAAGTGCTCGGCGTACGCATCGGCGAAGAGGTCCTGCTCGATCGTCGAGTCGTAGAGGCGCTGGATGAGCTTGATGCGCTCCTCTGCGCTGTCGATCGACCTGGTGTCCGCCCGTTCCGTCAACGGCCTCGCCTCCCCGACGTCGGCTCCATCCTTCGGGGTGAACGATGGCATGGCGTGCCGGACATCCGGCGGCGCCGATTCCACCCAGTGGAACCCGTGCCTCAGCCGGCGGCGGTCCCGCCGAACCGGCGGCGGGCGTCCTGTTGCAGCTCACCTTTGGCGACCTTGCCGCCCGACGAGCGGGGGAGCGCGGCCATCACGACGAGGTGCTCGGGGAACCACTCCTTCGACACCCCGCGCTCGGCGAGGTGCGCGACCACGTCGTCGAGCGTGATCGTCACGCCGGCGCGCGGCTCGATGTAGGCGCACACCCGCTCGCCGAAGACCGGGTCCGGAGCGGCGACGGCCGCGACCATGGCCACCCCGGGATGGGTGCCGATCTCGTCCTCGACCGCTCCGGCGCTGATGTTCTTGCCGCCGCGGATGATGAAGTCGGACAGGCGGCCGATGACCCGCAGGTAGCCGTCCTCGTCGATCTCGACGATGTCACCCATGAGCATCCAGCCGTCGGTGGTGAACAAGGTCGCGTTGGCCGCTTCGTCGCCCCAGTAGCCGATGCACGTCGCCGGGCCGCGGCCGGCCGGCTGGCCGGCGCGGGTCGTCGCCGTCACTTCCGCGCCCGTGTCCGGGTCGAACACTCGCACCGACATGTCCTCGATGACGGCGCCGGCGGTCCGCAAGCGGCGATCTCGCGTGTCGATGAGGCGTGTCCGGCTGAGCGCCCCGGTCTCGTTGGAGCCGTAGAACTGCAGCACCGCGGCGCCGGTGACCTCCTCGAACTCCACCGCCCGCTCGTACGGGACCGCCTCGCCCCCAGTGAACATGGCCCGCAGTGACGAGAGGTCGGCGCGGTGATCGGCCAACGCGTTGAGGAGCATGATGAACTGCGTGCTCACGCAGCAGAGCACCGTGGCCCGCTCCCGTTCGATCAGGTCGAGCGCGGTGCGGGCGTCGAACCGGTCCATGACGACGGTGGGGCAACCGAGGATGGCCGGCGAGAAGTGCGACGTCCACAGGCCGAAGCCGAACGGCGTCGGCACCAGCGACATGAACACGTCGTGATCGTCGAGCTGGCCGGCCTCGGCCGCGAGCTGGTGGAAGTAGAACCAGCGGTTCTGGGTGTGCATGACGCATTTGGGCAGCCCCGTCGTGCCCGACGTCGAGTTCAACATGAACAGGTCGTCCGGACCGAGCCATGGGCGGTCGCCGCCGCCGTCGCCGGCGCTGGGGAGCGGCGTGCCGGCCGCGTCGAGGAGCCGGCGGTCGTCGGCCGGAAGCGATGGGGCGACCACGGGCACGATCCCGTCGATCTCGACACCGCGGCCGGCCGAGGTGAGGAGCGCGCGCGCGCCGGTGAGATCCAGGAGGTGGCGGATCTCCCGGTCGCCGGCCCGGGCGCCGATGCCGACCGCCACCAGACCAGCCTTCTCGAGTGCGACCAGTGCGACGTGCACCGCAGGGCCGTCCGGGAGCAGCACCGCCACTCGCTGACCGGGTGACAGGCCAAGGCTCGCGAGTTGGCCGGCCCACGCGCTCGACGACTCGTCGTACTCGCGCCAACTGAAGCGGCGGTCACCGGCGACGAAGGCCACGTCCTCGCCGCGCGATTCCGACAGGTCGCGTATCCGCTGGGCCAGCGACACGTCGCCCCACCAGCCGGCGGCGCGGTACGCGCGAGCCACGTCAGGTTGAACCGCGGGACGCGTCATGAAGGCCGATGATACGGCCGACATCGGCATCGACGCGAGAGTGCCAGCCGCTATCGTCCATCGCATGGAGACGCACGCCGCGATCAGCAACTTGGTGTTCACCTATGCCGAACTGATCGATGCCGGCGACTTCCAACGGCTGGCCGAGTTGTTCGCGCACGCGGAGTTCACGTCCGAAGGCGACCCGGTGAGCCACCACGGAACCGAGCAGGTGCTCGCGATCTACGAGCGCTTCACCCGCCGGTACGAGGACGGCACGCCGAAGACCAAGCACGTGACGACGAACCTCATCGTCCAGGTCGACGAGGAGGCCGGGACGGCAACCGGCCGCTCCTACTTCACGGTGCTGCAGGCGGTTCCGGGTGCACTCGCGCTCCAACCGATCGTGGCCGGTCGCTACCGCGACGGCTTCGAACGGGTGGACGGCGCGTGGCGGTTCTCGGCGCGACACATCATCATCGACCTCATGGGCGACCTCAGCCACCACATGATGCAGGAGCTCCCCACCTGACTCCGCGTCACGGCGACGTCGTGGGCAGCTTGGATCGGCGAAGCAGCGGGGCGACGTCGAGCGGTGGCTGGGGCGCGGCGAACAGGTATCCCTGGGCGAAGTCGCACCCGAGGTCGCGGAGCACATCGAGCTGCGCCTTGGTCTCCACGCCTTCGGCGACGATCTGGAGCCCGAGGGCCTTGCCCATGGCGACCATCGCGGCGACGAGCGTCCGTTGGTCGGGCCGGATCGTGAGGTCGTTGATGAACGCGCGGTCGATCTTGAGCTCGTCGACCGGAAACTGCTGGAGGTAGGCCAGCGACGAGTACCCGGTGCCGAAGTCGTCGATGCTGAGGGTCACGCCGAGCGCCTTGAGCTCGGACAGCGAGCTGCTGGTTCGCGTCGCGTCGGACATGAGCACGCTCTCGGTGAGTTCCAGGCACAGCAGCTCGGGCGGCACCGACGTCTCGGCGAGCACGCGGCGGACGAGGTCGGCGAAGTGGCTGTCGCTGATCTGCTGGCCGGACACGTTCACCGCGACCCGGGCGTCCAGCCCCTGATCCCGCCACGCCGCGGCCTGGCGGCACGCCTGCTCGAGCACGAACTCGCCGATCGGCATGATGAGGCCGGTCTCTTCGGCGATCGGGATGAACATCAGGGGCGACACCGATCCGAGTGCCGGATGGTTCCAGCGGAGCAGCGCCTCGGTGCCGATCGCCTCGCCGGCGGCGAGATCCATGATCGGCTGGTAGACGAGTCGCAGCTCGCCGCGGCCGAGGGCGGCCCGCAGCTCGTTCTCGGCGGTGAGCCGTCGGGTCACCTGGTGCCGAAGACTCTCGCTGAACTGGTGATGGCGAGCGCGGCCGAGCTCCTTGGCGACCGACATGGCGGTGTCGGCCTCGCGGATGAGGTCCTCGGCCCGGCTGCCGGGTCGGCTCATCGCGACACCGATCGATGCCGTCACCGTCACGATCCGCTCGGACACCTCGACCCGCTGCGCGATCAGGTCGCCCAGGTGGCGGGCGACCTCGAGCACGCCACCGGCATCGGTGAGCCCCTCACACACGACCACGAACTCGTCGCCGCCGAAGCGGGCGACCGTCGCGCCCGGCGCGATGCTGGCCTGCAGCCGCGACGCGATCGTCATGAGCACGCTGTCGCCGGCACTGTGCCCGAGGCTGTCGTTGATCAGCTTGAAGTGGTCCAGGTCGACCAGCAGCACGCCGACGTCTCCGGGCGCCGACACCGCGAGCGCGTGGGCCAGCCGGTCGGTGAGCAGTGCGCGATTCGGGAGCCCGGTGAGCGGGTCGTGCAGCGCTTGGTGCGACAGCGCGGTCTCGAATGCGTCGCGGGCGGCGATCGTCTCGTTGATCTGATCCGCGAGCCGGACGATCTCGCTCGGCCCGTCGATCACCGGGACGACGTCGGCGCCATGGGCGCGGGCGTCGCCCACCGCGTGCGTCAGCCGTTGCAGCGGCCGGACGATGCGCCGTTGCACCAAGCTCAGCGCCATGAGCGTCACGACCAGCGCGCCCATCGCGAGCAAGGCTTGGCGGCGGAGGAGTGCGTACGTCTGGTGCAACGCCGTGCTCTCGCGGACCCCGGCGAACACTTGCCAGCCGCGGTTCGGCACCTGACTGCGTCCGAACAGGCTGCCCGACCGGGTGACAGGGTTCGCGCCGGACGTCCCACTCGCCTTCGGACGCGACAGCACCTGACCGCTGCGCCCGTCGGTGACCGCGAACCGGTAGTGCTGTGGCCCGCCGAGCACCTTGGCCAGCGCGTCGGCCATGCCGTCCAGGGGCAGGGCGAGCACGGCTGCGCCGACCGGTCCCCGCGCCGCGTCGACGATCGGCGCGACGACGACGATCGACGTCCGGTGCGTGAGGTTGTCGACGAAGGGTCCGGAAACGAAGGCGTGTGTCGCGGTTGTCAGGTCGCCGATCCACGGAGCACCGGCGTAGGTCGCGCCGGCTGGCGCGCCCTTCGCCACGACCGACGAGCAGGCCACGCGGCCGTCGACGTGCGCGATGTCGAGGTGCCCGCCCGGGAAGAACTCGAGATCGCTGTACGTCAGCGTGCAGTTCGTCGGGTTGGCCAGGACGGCGACGAATCCCGGGCTCGCCGCGGCCGACGCGATCTGGCCCAGTGTCGTTGCCAGGAGGTCGGTGACGGCCCGGCTCGCCAGGTCGGCCTGGAAGGCGGCGTCGCCGCGGGCGCGCCTTCGGGCGTCACGGATCGTGCCGGCGCCTGAGAAGGCGCCGACGACGCCGAACACCACGACGACCGCCACGACGATCCCGACGAGGTGCGCGCCCACCGACCATCGGCCGCGGCGCGTCGGCACTGGGCCGTCGGCAAGTCCGGCAGCTGCCGGACGTCGTGATCTCACCGCTCCCCCGATTTGGCGCCCAAAATTGGGCCACAATCCCTACTGTCGGTGGGGCCTGGCAGAGCATCAAGCAATACCTCCGAGCTTTCGGTACGAACTCTTGTACTTCCTGTAGAGGTCTCCTACGGTCAGGCCATGGGCATGCGGGTGGGAGAGCTGGCCCGGCGGACCGGCGTCGGCGTGAGCACCCTCCGAGCGTGGGAGAGCCGATTCCGCTTCCTGGAGCCTCAACGATCGCCGGCCGGCCACCGCGTGTACGACGAAGCCGATGTCGAACGCGTCAACGCGGTGCATCGTCTCGTGGCCGAGGGCCTCACGCTGGCGGCCGCCATCGCTCGGGTGGCGAGTGTGGGAACGGCGGCCCTTCCCGCCGGCGAAGCCGAGGCCATGCTCTACGGCCAGATCCTGCAAGCCGCCGGCCAGGGCATCTGGGTCATCTGCGACGGGCGGACCCGGTACGCCAACCGTCGCATGGCCGAGATCATGGGTTCGTCGGTCGAGGAGTTGTTCGCGGTACCGGTCCTCGACATCTTTGCGCCGGAGATGCTGCCCGTCATCCGGGAACGAACCGCGCTGGTCCGGGCGGGCCACCGGCTCCATTTCACCCAGGAGATCCGACGGGCCGACGGTTCGACGTTCCTCGCCGAAGTGAACTCGACCCCGCTCTTCGACCAAGCCGGGCACTACGACGGCGCGGTCGCGCTGGTGAGCGACGTCACCGCGCGCGAGGAGGCCGAGACGCAGGCCCGCCTTCGCGCCACCCTCCTCGACTCGGTCGGAGAAGCCGTCACCGCGTCGACTGCAGACGGGCGGGTCGTGTACGTGAATGCCGCGGCCGAGCGGCTGTTCGGTTGGCGGGCCGCTGACGTCATCGGCAAGGAGAGTCGCGTCGTCTTTCCCGCGCCGGAGGAAGCGAAGCTCGGGGCCCGGATCGTCTCGCTGCTCACGAAGGGCAAGCGGTATTCGGGTCGGTACAAGATGGCGCGGCACGACGGCAGCCAGTTCGTCGCGCACCTCACGTCCGCGCCGGTCATCGATGCCGCCGGAGAGGTTTCCGGGTTCGTCGGCATCATCAGCGACCAGTCCGAGGTCGACCAGCTCGGACGCGACTTGCGGGCCCGTGAGCGGCAGGCCGAGACGCTGGCACTGCTGGGCGCGCAAGCGATCCGCCAACGAACAGACCCGAGTCGGGGCGCGGCGCTGGTCCTCACCGAGGCAGTGGAAGCGACCCGGCGACTCCTCGATGCCGACGACGCCGTCGTCCTGGAAGTGGTCGCCGGCGCCAACGAGCTCCGCGTGCGGGCCGCCGCCCCTGAGGCCGATGACGGCATCACGGTTCCGACGGGCAGCCGATCGTTCGCGGGCTACATCACCCTCGCCCGGAAGGTCGTCGTCGTCGACGACACCGAGCACGACCGTCGATTCGATCCCTGCCCGAAGAAGCCCGGCGCCGAGATCGCGTCGGCCATCGGGGCCCCGATCTTCGGGCTCGACGGCATCAGTGGCGTGCTGCTCGCCCAGAGCGCCGCGCCGAACCGGTTCGCACCCGGCGATGCCCACTTCATCCAAGGCATGGCCAACATCATCGGCACCGCACTGCTGCCTTAGCGGTTGCCGAGGATGCCGCCGAGCACGCCGCTGGCGCCGCCGGTCTCGCCGGGCATGATCTGCTTGATCCAGGCCTCGAGGGCCGACGGGTTGCGCGTCTGCGTCATCACCCATCCCGGTCCGGTGAAGTCGAAGACGAGGCCCTCGCCGGACTTCAGCGTCTGCATCATGCCGCCGGCCACCTTTCGCAGCTGCATCCCGATGTCCGGCTGGAAGGCCACGACGTGCCCGGTGTCGACGGTGATCGACTCGCCGGCTCGCAGCTCGATGGTGTCGATGGCGCCGTAGCACGCGAGCAGGATCGTCCCGGTGCCGCTGGTGCGGATCAGGAACCCGCCCTCGCCGCCGAAGAGGTTCTTGAAGCCTCCCCACTTGGTGTCGAGATCGATGCCGGATGCCGACGCGAGCCAGCAACCCCTGGTCACCGAGATGGGGCTGTCCGGAGTGACCGTCTTGACGATGATGTCGCCGGCCAGGTGATGGGCGACGTCGACCCACCCACCGGACGGCGGCGCCGTGAAGGTCGTGATGAAGAGGCTCTCCCCGCCGAGGAAGGAGCGCTTCAGGCCCTTCATGACCCCGCCCTGGGTGCTGGCCTTGACGTCGATCCCGGACGAGGTCGCCATCATGGCGCCCGACTCGGCCTTCAGCTCCTCACCGCTGGCGAGCGTGACGCGAGCGGCGGCGAAGGAGGGGCTGTGACGGACGTCGACGTTCATGTCGCGGACATTAGGGCGTTCGCGCGCGAGGGGGCCGCGATTGGCGGCGGGGCCGCGGCGCGTCGGATGATCGGCGCGTCTGAGCAGCGTGTTCCGCAGGATCGAACCGTCGAGAGGGTCAGGGGATCGATGCACGATGTGATGAGGGGGACCCGGGTCCTCGAGGTGGCGTCCTGGACGTTCGTGCCGGCGGCGGGCGCGGTGCTCGCCGACTGGGGCGCCGACGTCCTGAAGATCGAGCACCCGGAATCGGGCGATCCGCAGCGCGGCCTGATGACGATGGGGATCATGCCGGGCCGCAGCGCCGGCGTGGACTTCATGATGGAGTTCCCGAACCGTGGCAAGCGCAGCGTCGCCATCGACATCGCCAACGAGGACGGCCGCGAGCTTCTCTACCGGCTGGCCGAGGTCTCCGACGTGTTCCTCACCAACTTCCTGCCGCACACCCGGAAGAACCTGCGCATCGACGTCGACGACATCCGGGCCCGCAACCCGCGCATCATCTACGTGCGCGGTCACGGCCAGGGCCACCGCGGACCGGAGTCCGGCCGCGGCGGGTACGACGGCGCGTCGTACTGGTCGCGTGGCGGCGTCGGCGACACGCTCACGCCGCCGGGGTCGGAGTGGCCGCTCGGGCTGCGCCCGGCGTTCGGCGACGTCATGGGCGGCCTCAACATCGCCGGCGGCATCTCGGCCGCGCTGTACGCGCGGGAGAAGACCGGCGAGGCGCCCGTGGTCGACGTCTCGTTGCTCGGCACCGCGATGTGGCAGATCCAGCCCGACATCGTCATCAGCAAGGTGCTGGGCATGGACGACGTGATCCGGTTCGGTGACCGGTCAAAGGGTTCCGGCAACCCGCTGGTCGGCACGTACCGGACCAAGGACGACCGGTACATCTTCCTCAACATGATGCAGTCCGACCGGTTCTTCCCGGACCTGGTCCGCCGCATGGGCCATGCCGAGCTGATCGACGACGAGCGCTTCAGCGGCGCCGCGGCGCGAGCGCAGAACAGCATCGCCTTCATGAAGGTGTTCGATGACATCTTCGGGTCGAAGACCTTGGCCGAGTGGAAGGAGCTGCTCGCCGACTCCGACGGCGTGTGGGCGCCGATCCAGCGCGCGCCCGAGCTCTACGACGACCAGCAGGTGCGGGCCAACGGCTACCTTCGCCCGGTCACCGACAGCCGCGGCAACGAGTTCGAGCTGGTCGCCGCGCCGGTGCAGTTCGACGAGCGCCCGCCCGACCTGCGCTCGGCGCCCCAACACGGCGAGCACACCGACGAGGTGCTCCGCGAGCTCCTCGGCCTCGCCGACGAGGCCATCATCGACCACAAGATCAGCGGCGCCATCCTCTGACCCCGCCGACGTCTGACCAGACGTCAGCAGCGGGGCGTGCTCGACGGGAGCAGGGTGACGCCGAGGTCGATGGCGCCGGGGCCGCGCGCGACGAGGTGGGTCCAGCCGTCGGGGGTCGGGCCGACGCACGCGTTGCCGTGCTTGACCGCCCACCTCGCGGTGTACCGGACGCGGAGGACGATCGGCCCGGCCTGGATGGCTTCGAGGGCGATGCTGTCGGGCCCCATCGACACCAAGCGGGCCGGGCCCGAGACGATGCCGGTCGACCCGTCGACGCGGAACAGCGCCCAGTGCCCGTCCTGCCAGACGGGGTGCAAGTAGGGGAGACCGCCGCGGACGAGCACCGCTTCTTCCTGCGCCGACTGGTCGAGCGGCGCATCGGGGACCGCGACCCACGTCACGCCGTTGTCGAGCAGCCACCGCTGATACGTCGCCGCGTTGAGGGTCCCGTCCAGATAGAACAGCGGGTTGTTGGCGATGTCGAGCTGGCGCTCCCAGCCTCGGGCCAACGGGATGGCGGGCGCGACGTATGCCGCTTCCCAGTGGCCGTGGGTGGGCGGTATCTCGACCCGCCCGCTCACCGTCTCTTGCGCGAGGCGATCGAGCAGCGGCGCGTAGTACGTGAGGCGACTCGACGCGACATCACCCCGTTGCGCGATCGCGCTCACCGGCGCCCACTGCCAGATCACGAGGAAGATGCCGAGGCCGGCCAACAGCAGTTGCCGGAACTGCCACGCCGCCATGAACGCGACCGCGGGCCCGAGGGTGGTCGCGAGCCGGCCCATGTTGCCGCCCATCGGGTTCGGGACGACGAACACCGCCACCGCAGCCGCGGCGTACGCGGCGAGACCCCAGCGCAACGCCCGCTCGCGGCGGGGCACCGCGATGAGGCCGACCCCGCTCACGATGAGGATGTCGAGCAGTTGCGTCCACGGGAACGGGAAGCGGCCGGGCGCCGAGAACGCCAATGCCAGCACGACCGACGGCACCAGGGCGGCGGCCGCGACCGTCAACCGGACGGCGCGTCGCGTCGGGTCGGCGACCGCCCACGCGACGGCGGCCAGCGCGAGGAACGCCGCCGCGACCGCGTTCGTCAGCCCGCACGCGATAGCCAACATCACCGCGAGTACCCGGCTGTGCCGCCCGGCGACGACCAGCGCGAGCATGGCCAGCGCCTCGGCCAGCAGGAACGGCAGCTGCCCGACCGAGACCTGGACGATCGTGCCCAACGCGAAGAGGACGACGCCGGCGCGACCGGCGTCGCCGAAGCGGCCGCGCGCCAATCGGGCGAAGCACAGGGTCGCCAGCGCGGCGCTGACCGAGGCGGCGCCGTAGATGCCGATGGTGCGGGCGACTGGCGGGAAGAGCGTCGAGTACGAAAGGACCGAATGCCCGCCGTACCAGCCGAGGTCGTACGGGATCCAGCCGTGGGCCTTGAACAGCCCGACGCGGTACACCTGCGCGGCGAGGTCCGTGCCCGACCATCCGAGGGCGCGGATGCCGAAGGTCGTCGCCACCGCCAGCGCGGCCGCGGCCACGCTTATGGCCGACGTCCGCTGGCTGGCCGAGGGGCCGCGCCGGACGACGACTTCGGCGGTCATCCGAACATCATGCCCCCACCGGCGGCATTGCGAGCATGACACTGGCAGCGGGCGGGCCCGTGACACGACCGCGATCGCGGCCGGCGTGGCGGTGCGCGCTGCTCGGCGGCCCAGCGTCGAGGTGCTGCGCGAGGCCTGACGCCTCCGGCGGCGTTAGCCTGCCGCATTCACATCCGGTCACCCGGCAACCCTGGGGAGGAATGGTGGCCGCAGCCGAAGGCGAGCACCGGTTGGGCGAACTGCGCCCGGAGCCGTCCGGCGGCTTCGTCGCCGTCTGCGTCTGCGGCTGGTTCTCCCGTCGCATGCCGACCGCCGGGCTGGCGCACGCCGCGATCGACGGCCACATCGAGGCCCCGCCGGACTCCTGACCCCGCCTGACTCGCGGCCGCTCAGTGCGGCGTGAGCCCGCCGTCGACGATCACGACCTGGCCCGTCATGAAGCTCGACGCGTCGGACACGAGGAACAGCGCCGGGCCCACCATCTCGTCGGGGCGGGCGGCCCGTTTCATGAAGCTCGCCGCCGCCATCGACGCCGCGACCTCCGGGGTGTTCGCCCGGACCATGTCGGTGTCCACCGTCCCGGGCGCCAGCGCGTTCGAGCGGATGCCACGGTCGGCGAGGTCGGCGGCTTGCGAGCGGGTCATGGCCATGAGGCCGGCCTTCGCGGCCGAGTACATCGCGGTGCGAGCCGAGAACAGGAACGCGCCGGCCGAGATCACGTTGAGGATCACGCCGTGTGGGCTCTCGGTGAGGTGGGGGAGCGCCCGCTCGACGAGGAACACCGGCCCGCGCAGGTTCACGCCGATCGACTTCTCCCACGCGTCCAGGGTGAGCCCGCCGATCGGCATCGTGAGCGCGGTGGCGGCGTTGTTGACGACGATGTCGAGTCGACCGAAGTGCTCGACCGTCCGGTCGACGAGATCGTTGACGGCGTCGACGTTCCCCATGTGCGTCGGGATCCCGAGCGCCTCGCCGCCCAGCTCCTTCAGGTGGGCTTCGGTCTCGGCGCAGGCGTCGGCCTTGCGGCTCGCCACCGTGACGTGGGCACCCGCCGCCGTCAGGCCTTCGGCGATGGCGCGCCCGATGCCACGCGTGCCTCCGGTGACGATGGCGACCCGGCCGTCGAGGTCAAACAATCGCGACAATGCGTCCTTGTTCAAGGCCGCCGATCCTAATGTGGCCGCGTGAGCGACAGGCGGGTCGGCGGTGTCGTCGCCGTGCTCGTCGTGCTCTCGCTGCTCGGCCTCGGGCAACTGGTGGGGGCCGCGGCCGGCCCGGGTGCTCCGGACCAGCTCACCGTCGACGGCCTCACCGCGCCGATCGGCATCGACGACACGCCGGCGTTCGCGTGGCGGGTGCACGACGAACGCCGGGGTGCGGTGCAATCGGCCTACCGGATCGTCGTACGCGGCGTCGCCGGTCAGGTGTGGGACAGCGGTCGGGTGCGGTCGGCTGATCAGGCCTTCGTGGCGTACCGCGGCCCGTCGCTGGCGCCGGACACCCGCTACTCGTGGACCGTCGAGACGTGGGCCGCCGACGACACCAAGTCGCCGCCGTCGGACGCGCAGTCGTTCGACACCGGGCTCCGCGACGCCGACTGGCAGGCGCAGTGGGTTCGCCGCGCGCCCACCGGACCGGTGGACGCGGCCGACGACTACACCTACGCGCGCCGCGAGCTGCGGGTGTCGGCGTCGCCGATCGTGCGGGCAGTCGCGTACCTCTCGGCCGACCAGCAGTTCCAGCTGGTCGTGAACGGGACCGGCGCCGGCGCCGGCGAGGCCTTCGGCTATCCCGACGGCCAGTACTACCAGGCCGTCGACGTGCGCGGCCTGCTCCGGCCGGGCGCGAGCAACGCGGTCGGCGTGCTGTACCACTGGTCCGGCGTCTGGAAGGGCCGGCCGGCGGGCGCGCCCGGACTGATCGTGCGGCTCGTGGTCGAGCACGCCGACGGGACCCGTGAGCTGCTGGTGACGGACGCGACCTGGAAGGTGCAGCAAGCGCCGTGGCTCCCGTCGACGGGTCGCAACCAGGAGGGCGATCCGGTCGGCAACGTCGAGCGCATCGACGGCACTCGCCAGCCGATCGGATGGGCCGATCCCGGCTTCGACGACCGGCTCTGGTCGGCGGCGACCGCGGTCGGGCGCCATCCCACCGCGCCCTGGACCCACCTCGTGTCCGAACGGACCCGCATCGTCGAGGAACCGATCGTGCCGGCGCGGGTGACGACGCTCAGCAACGGCTCGATCGTCGCCGACTTCGGCCGCGTGATCGCGGCCCGACCGACGGTGACGTTCCGGACCGGCGTGCCCGGCCGGGTGGTGAACATGCGCGCCGGCTTCCTGCTCGAGGACGCGGCGCCGATGACCGGCCAGGTGTCGTCGTCGCGGGGCAACCAACACACCGACATGTCGTACTCCTACGTGGAGCGGCTCGGCGCCCAGACGTTCGCGTCCTTCGAGTACCTCGGCTTCCGCTACCTCCAGATCGACGCGCCCGGTGAGGCGATCGGTGCCGGCCAGATCGTGGCGATGGCGCGCCACGCCGCGGTGCCCGACGCGCACGCCGCGACCTTGACGACGTCCAACCCGGCTGTCGATGCCGTGTTCGAGCTGGCCCGTCACTCGGCACTGTTCGGGTCCCAGGAGCAGTTCATCGACACACCCACGCGGGAGAAGGGGCCGTTCCTCCGCGACAGCTACAACATCTCCGAGGTCGACCTTCGGGCCTTCGGCGAGCAGAACCTCTCGCGCCGGGCGCTGGTGGAGTTCGCCGAGTCGCAGACGCGCTACTGGCCCGACGGCCACATGAACGCGATCTACCCGAGCGGCGAGGGCAAACGGGACATCCCCGACTTCACCGAGATCTACCCGGAGTGGGTCTGGCAGTACGAGTTGGCGACGGGCGACCGCGATCTCGTCGTCGAGGTCTATCCGGTGCTGTCCGCGATCGCCGACTACGTCGCGCGCGCCATCGACCCGAAGACCGGCCTCGTCACCAACCTGCCCGGCGGCGACGGGGACTACCAGTACGGCATCGTCGACTGGCCCAAGAGCATGCGGTACGGCTACGACATGGCGACCACGGCGCGCACGACCGTCAACATGCTCGGCGTCGACGTGTTCGACCGGGTGGCACGGTTGGCGGCGTCGATCGGCCGGCCGGCGGCCGAGCAGGAGAAGCAGCAGCAGCGCCGCGACGCGCTCGGGCAGGCCATCAACACCAAGCTCCGGCGAGCCGACGGCGTCTACATCGACGGCCTCCGCGCCGACGGCACGCCGAGCGCCCACGCGTCGCAGCACGCCAACGCGTACGCGCTGGCGTATGGCATCGCGCCCGACCGGCCCGACGTGGTGAGTGGGTACGTCGCCGGCCTCGGCATGAGCATGGGCCCGCAGACCGCGCAGCTGCTGCTCGAGGCGCTGCACGACAGCGGGCGCGACGCCGATCTCGTCCGCGTGGTGACCGACGCCGCCCACGACGGCTGGGCCAACGTCATCGCCCGCGGTGGGACGTTCACGTGGGAGACATGGCAGCCGTCCGACGCCAACGGCGACAGCATGTCGCACGGCTGGGGCTCGACCGTGCTGGTGGCGTTGCAGGAGTCGGTGCTCGGCGTGACGCCGACCGCTCCCGGGTTCGCGTCGTTCGACGTGCGGCCGCCGACAGGTGGCGCGACCCGAGCCGAGGGCCGGGTGCCGGCGCCCGCCGGGCCGATCACGGCGTCGTGGTCGCGTCCGGCCACGTCGAGCGGGGCGTTCGAGATCTCGGTCACGGTGCCGGCCAACACCGTCGCAACCGTCGAGATCCCCGCCACCGCGAAGTCGGGGATCACCGAGGGCGGCGCGCCGCTGTCACGCGCCGCGGGAGTGCGCTTCGACGGCATCAAGGGCGACCTGGCGATGCTGGCCGTCGGCGCCGGGACCTACCACTTCCGCAGCACCGCGGTTCCCGCGGGCTACGTCGGGGTGGCCTCGGCCCGGCCGGCCACGGTGGTCGCCGCGCCCGGCCGGTTCGTGCTGGGCGCGCCCGTCTCGCCGGCGCCGGGGAGCGTGGCGCCGTCCGGAAGCACCGGGTCGGTGAGCCCGCCGCTGACCGCCGCCCACCACGGCCGGTCGCGCGCCGGATGGCTGTTCCTCGCGGGCGCCTGCCTGCTGGTGGTGCTCTCGCTGATCGCGTTCCTCAGACGTCGGGCCACTCCGGCCACTCGTCGTTGACGCGGCCGACCCATTGCGGCTCGCGCTGCTCGACGAATGCCATGACGCCCTCCCGCGAGTCCGGGCGGCCCATCAGGTGCTGGTGCAGGAGCGACTCGAGCCGCTCGATCTGCGCGGGCGTGCGGTGCGGTGACTCCCACAGCAATCGCTTGGTGATCGCGACGGACAGCGGCGCGGTGTTGCGCGTGATGTCCTGCGCGGTCGCCATCGCCGCCGGCAGCACGTCGGCCGCCGGCAGGCAGCGGCTCGCGATGCCGAGCTCCTTGGCCTCGCGCCCGTCGAACAGGCGGCCGGTGAGCAGCACGTCGGCCGCCACCGCCAGGTTGGTGATGCGGGGGAGCGTCCAGTGCGACATGGCGTCGGGCATCACACCCCGGCGGACCTGCACGACGCCGTACTTGCCCTCCTCGGCGATGATCCGGATGTCGCATTGCAATGCGAGGGTGAGGCCGATCCCGATGGCGTGGCCGTTCACCGCCGCGATCACCGGCTTGCGCACCTCCCACGCGGGCGGCGACACCGGCGACGCGGTGAACGTCGCTTCCGGTCGGTGCTCGAAGGTGGCGTCGCCACCGCTCATGTCAGCGCCGGCGCAGAACGCCGGTGGCGTGCCGGTGACGACGACGGCGCGGATCTCGTCGTCGGTGTCGCACTCCCGGTAGGCGTCGCCGAGCTCTCGGCCCATCACGCCGGTGAACGCGTTGCGCCGCTCGGGGCGGTCGAGGGTGATGACGGCGACGCCGCCGGTGACGTCGAACGTGAGGTCGCGGAAGCCTCCCACTAGGCCTTCCGGATGGCCGCAACCAGCTCGCCGACCCGCTCGTCGGTGACGGGGTAGCCGGGGAAGTAGCAGCAGACCCGCGCCGCGTGGCCCCCGAAGCGGTCGACGATCTCCGCCGCGCACTCCTCCGGCGTGCCGTGCACCGCGAGGGTGCGCACCATCTCGTCGTCGATGGCGTCGGCCATGGCCTTCCACTCGCCGCGCTTGGACATCTCGTTCAGCACCGGCTGCGCGTCGGCCCATCCCTCGACCTCGAGCACGGGGCGGTACGACGGCGTCGATCCGTAGAACGACAGGAGGCCGCGCACACCGCGCGCCGCCGCCGCCAGCTCCGTCTCGTCGCCACCCACGCCGACGATGACCTCGGCAGTGATCTCGAAGTCCTCGGCATCGCGGTGACCGGCGGCCAGCCCCTTCTCGATCGCTGGCAGCGTCCGCTCGTGGAAGTGGCGCTTGCTGTTGAACGGCATGACGAGGATGCCGTCGGCGACCTCGGCCGCGATCTCCGTCATGCGCGGCCCCAGCGCGCCCACCAGCACCGGCGGCGAGCCGAACGGGTTGGGGCCGGGATCGAAGGCCGGGGTCATCAGGGTGTGCGTGGTGAACTCGCCCCGGAAGTCCAGCTTGGCCTCGCGTTGCCACCCGGCGAAGATCGCCTTGATGGCCATGACCTGCTCCCGCATGCGGGCCGCGGGCCGCGACCACTCGGCGCCGAACCGCTTCTCGATGTGGGCCCGGACCTGCGACCCGAGGCCGAGCCGGAAGCGCCCGCCGCTCAGCGACTGGAGGTCGTACGCGGCGGTGGCCATGTGCATCGGGCTGCGCGGGAACGAGATCGTCACGTTCGTCATGAGATCGATGTCGACCTCGCGCGCCGCCAGCACCAGCGGGAAGAACACGTCGTGCGCGCCTTCGAAGGTGAACACGCCGTCGGCGCCGAGATCGGCCAGTTCCCGCGCCCGCCGCCCCGACTCGGCCAGCGGTGCGATCAGCGAGAGGTCGACCTTCAGGTCGCTCAAGGAGCGGGCCGGGTCTCCGGCAGGCGGATGAGCGGGATCCGGCGCTCGGTCTTGGCCTGGTAGTCGTTGTACCAAGCGCGGTCGGCGGTGAAGAGCGGCCAGATGCGGTCGTACTCGTCGCCGTCGAGGATCTCGGGCACCGACCAGTACTGGCCGCCCTGCACCCGGCATCGCACCTCCGGTTCCTTCCGGTCCCGCACGTTGATGAACCACGCCGGATGGTGCTCGGCGCCGGCGAACGAACCGGCCACGATCCGGTGGCCCTCCGGGTCTCGCCAGAACGGCAGGGCCACCTTGTGCTCCTTGCCGGACTTCCGGCCGATCGTGTGCAGCACCACGTGGTGCATGCCGGCGCCGCGCCAGACCTCGTCGGAGTCGGTCTGCTCCATCGCCTCGACATGCACCCGGCTGATGGCGACGATCTCGTCGGGCGGTGGTGTCTCCCACAGCTGTTCGACCTTCTGCGATTCGGTCACTGGCTCCAAGCCTCGCTTTCGAGCTGGTAGAGGCGCGCGCAGTTGCGCCAGACGATGTCGTCACGCACGTCGTCGGTGAGGTGCGCGGTGTGCTGGGCGAGCATCTTCTGCGAATCCGGGAACGTGGAGTCGGAGTGGGGGAAGTCGCTGGCCCACATCAGTCGCTCGTGGTTGACGAGGTGCGCGGTCTGGAACGCGACCCAGTCGTCCTGGAACGTGACGTGGACGTTCTCGCGGAAGTACTCGCTCGGCCGGCGCTGGAGCGTCCCGCTGCCGAGCCAGTTGCGGTGCCGCTCGACGGCATGATCGGCCCGGTACATCCAATGCGGTGCCCAGCCGGCGTCGGCTTCCACGCACACGACCGGGAGGTCCGGGTGCCGGTCGAACACGCCGCCGAAGATGAGGGTGCCGATCACGTCCTGGCAACCGCGGATGATGCCGAGGAAGCTGTTCATCTTGGGACCGCGGAAGCGCCGCGAGCCGATCTGGTCGTCGCCCGTGGTGAGGATGTGGAAGGAGGGCGGGAGGCGCAGGTCGAGCAGGGCCCGCCAGAAGGGATCCCAGCTCGGATCGTCGTAGTCGCCGGCATCGTCCTCGCAC
Organism: Acidimicrobiales bacterium; assembly: GCA_025463925.1. Lineage (GTDB taxonomy): Bacteria > Actinomycetota > Acidimicrobiia > Acidimicrobiales > AC-14 > RYN-50. The sequence goes on from JAODBK010000049.1 coordinate 103,889, forward strand.
GCCGGATGACCCGGGAGCATCACCCCGCGCAGGCCGAGACCGGCCATGCGTTCGAGGTCGTCGATGCCTTCGGCGACGCTGCGGAGCGCGGTCTGGCCCATGCCGATCAGGCGGTGGGGATCGGCGGCTTGGAACTCGGCGATCCAGCGGTTGTAGGCGTCGAAGCAGGCGTGCTTGTAGTCGCCGTCGGGATGGTTGCAGAGGATCATGCCGACCGACGGGTACAGCACCTCGGCGGCGACGCCGTCGCGGTCCTGATCGGCGAGCCGGGCGACCGGGTCCCAACCACCGGCGTGCAGCTCGTCCCATCCGACGTGCTCGAACGGCCCGATGCGCTCCCACGGGCGACCGGCGGCCGCGACCATGCCGTAGGGCACCACCGACGCGCCGTTGTCGACCACCATCACCGCGCCCATGGTGTCGTGGGTCGTCGCCACCGGCGCGCGGTCGCGGAAGCGGGGATCGATCCGGTCGACGTAGCAGTCGCCCGGCTCGGTGATGTGGGAGTCGGCCGAGATGGCGAACACCCGTCCCCCTCGCGCTAGTTGAACTGCGGGCTGAGCTCGGACGCCACGATCCACATGGCGAAGTACTGCGCGGCGCCACCGTAGGCGTGGCCCAGGGCGACGCGTGCGTTGTCGACCTGGTAGTCGCCGGCGGTGCCGCGCACCTGGTTGGCGGCTTCGAGGCAACGGATGAGGCCGGACGCGCCGATGGGGTTGGACGACAGCACGCCGCCCGACGGGTTGACCGGGAACGAGCCGTCGAGCGCGGTCGCCCCGGAGTCGGTGAGCTTCCAGCCCTCGGTCTCCGGCGTGATGAGGTGGCCTTCGAGCCACATCGGCTCGTACCAGGAGAACGGCACGTACAGCTCGGCGCAGTCGATCTGGTGGAGCGGATCGGTGATGCCCGCCTTCTTGTAGAGCGCCTCGGCACAGTCGACCCCGGCCTGCGGCTTCACTGTGTCGCGACCCGGGAACGACGAGAACTCGGTGCGCTTGGCGTGGGCGATGATCCATGCCGGGCGGTTCGGCCCGTTGCGGGCCACGTCCTCGCTGCCGATGACGACGGCGGCGGCGCCGTCGGACGATGGGCACGACTCGAGGAAGTGCAGCGGGTCCCACAACATGGGGGAGTTCTTCACCGTGTCGATGTCGATGTTCTCGATGTGCAGGTGGGCGTGCGGGTTCTTCATCGCGTTCTGCCGGTCCTTCACCGCGACCTGCCACCCGATGTGGTCCGGCGCACCGGACCGCTGGATGTAGCTCCGGATCCACGGCGCGAAGGTGCCGCCCGCGCCCTGGCCGCCCGAGCGGCCGCCGGACAGCGCCCAGGTCGCGTTGCCCTCGGACTGTTTCTCGTAACAGACGACCAGCACCCGGTCGTAGCGGCCCGACTCGACCATCGTCGCTCCGGTGATCGCGGTGGACGCGCCGACCGAGCCCGCGGTGTGCACGCGGTGGATCGGCTTGCCGACCGCGCCGAGCGCGTCGGCCAGCGACAGCTCCGGCATCATCACGCCTTCGAGGGCGTCGGGCGCCTTGCCGATCACGATGGCGTCGATGTCGGCGAACGTCATGCCGGCGTCGTCGAGCGCTTCGATGGCGGCCATGCGGACGAGCCCGTCGAGGGTGACGTCGAGTCGCTTCCGGTAGTCGGTCTGGCCGATGCCGACGACCGCGCTGGGCCGCGCCATCACTTGCCTCCTTCGAGCACGCAGAGCAGGTTCTGTTGCAACAGTGGGCCGCTCGACGCGTGGGCCACGCCACGCGACGCCTCGCCGGCCTTGATCCGTTGGGCCACCTCGATGACGCGGACGAGCCCGGTCGCCATCACCGGGTGACCCGCCAGTGGGCCGCCGGACGGGTTGACGCGCGTGCCGCCGTCGAGGCCGAGGGCGTTGCGGAGCACGATCTCCTCCGAGCTGTAGCTCACCATCAACTCGGCCACGTCGATCGGGCCGTCGTGCAGGCCGACCGCGTCGGCGGCGATGTGAGTCGACGGCGAGTCGGTGAGGTCGCGCAACCCGGGGTGGTGCGAGTCGATGCGATGGTCGATGCCGCGGATCCAGACCGGCGTGTCGGTGAGCTGGCGCGCCCGGTCGCCCGCGGCGACGATGATCGCGGCCGCGCCGTCGGAGATCGGGCAGAGGTCGTGCTTGCGGAGCGGGGTCGAGAAGTACGGCGCCTGCAGCAGGTCGTCGACCTTCACGTCCTTGGCGACCTGCGCGTTGGGGTTGCCCATCGCGTCACGCCGGCTGCGCGCGACGACCTCGGCGAAGTCGCGCTCGGTGGCCTTCCCGGCGTCGATCAGCGCCTGCGCCTGGATGCCGGCGAGCGACACCGGGTCGGCGCCGAGCGGCGCCATCACGTACGGGTCGGTCTGGAGCGGGAAGACCTCGCGCGGTTGGCCCGGCGACGACTTGCCGGAGCCGATCACCAGCGCGACGTCGATGTCGCCGAGTTGCAGTCGCAGCCAGGCCTCGCTCAGCGCCCACGCGGCGTCCATCTCGAGGTGGCTCTCGTAGACCGGCGGCCAGGCGCCGACACCGTCGATGTTCTGCACGAACGCGAACGGCATGCCCGAGAGGTAGTCGCAGCTCCCCGCGATGGTGAACTCGATGTCGATGCGCTCGAGGCCGGTGCTCGTCAGCAAGTCGTTGACGCACCGCATGATGAGTTTCGCCTCGGAGTCGTTGAAGAGGCGGTACGACGGTGTCTGCGACACCGCCACGACGGCGACGTCACGGGCCATCAGAACGCGAACTCCTGGAGCGGACGCGGGTCCATGTCGGGCTCGCCGGTCGGCTCCCACCGGTCGATGACGCCTTCCCATGCGCCGCCGAAACGGTTGCCCAGCTCGGCGACGTCGCGGTCGTCCGGCTGCTTCCACACCGCCTGCACGCGCATGCCGACGCGGAACTCGTCGACCGGGATGTCGCGGACGTCGACCCCGATGATCGGCTGGTCGGCTCCGTCGAGCAGGATCGACGCCCGGATGTACGGCTCGGTCTCCTTCTGGCCGTAGTACTGCACCGGCGTGATGATGGTGAACGAGCTCACCGCGCCGCGATCGGCGACCTCGACGTCGTCGGCCTCCGTCATCTCGGTGCGCTCCATGTTGTCGTAGCCGTTGCTCGGCACGTACACCTTGCCGCTGGCCGGCGACCGCTGGCCGAGGATCCGGCCGTCGAGCAGGCCTTGCGCGAATCGCACGCGGTGCGGGTAGAGCGGCTCGCTGATGTGCAGCCCGATGAGGTGCTCGGAGATCGTCACCGGCTCCTCGCCCGGCGTGATGTCCTGCGCCTTGGCCTGGCCTTCGGGCACGAAGTAGACGTCGGTGATCGCGCCGGTGCGCTCCTCGCGGAACTGCGCCGCGACGCGCATCCCGGTGGACACGGCATCGGATGCGCCGGCGTCGACGGCATGGAGCAGGGGCGTGTCGGCGCCGTCCAACAGGATCATCGCGAACGCGAACGGGTGGTCGAACGGGTGCTTGCGCGTCGGCTCGACCACCCAGGTCCACGACCGGACGGTGCCGCCGGGCCCGACCTCGACCAGGTCGGTGTCCAACGGCGCGCTGGTGTCCGGGTCGTACTCGAGCGGGGGGCAGAGCACCCGATCGCCGCAGCGGCTGCCGAGGATCTTCCCGTCTCGGAGCCCGGTGAGGAACGGGCCGATGACGGGGCCGGTGGTGCGCTGGTACGGGAACTCCAAGGTCATCGACACGTCTTGGATGCCGGGCACGGCGAGAGTGATACACGTTTCAGTTTCGGTGCACAAGCGGGACTGGCAGACTGCCGGCCGATGATCGACGTCCGGGGCGTGGCGCGGCGCACCCGTCGGAAGTACCGGCGCTGGCAGGAGGCGCGGCGCCAGCGGGGTCCGCTCGAGAAGATGTTCGTGCAGCGCAAGCCCGACGGGTCGGTCGTGGACATCCATCAGGTGCTGGCGGCACCGACCTGGGTCGACGCCGCGACGGCCGACCACATGCGCGACGAGGACAGCGTCATGGGCCTCCTGGCCGGCGGCGCCGCGTGGGCGATCCCGTGGTGGGTCATGAAGAACTTCCACACCGCCGAGCTCGACCTCGGGGGCGAACCGGTCTTCGTCGTGCTGTGCGAGGCCTGCGCCGGGGGCAGCGCGTACACGCCGATGGTCCGCGGCCAGCGCCGGCATTTCGAGGTGGAGGGGAAGTTCAACGCCAACCACGTGCTGCGCGACGTCGAGACCGGCTCGCTGTGGACGCCGTTGAACGGCGTCGCGGTCCACGGGCGGGACGCCGGCGAGCGGCTGCCGCGGGTGACGCTGCTCCAGAGCACATGGTCGGAGTGGCGCGCACTGCATCCCGACACCAGGGTCGTCCACGGCGAGCCCGGCGGGCGCCTCGGCCATGGCAGCGACTTCCCGACGCCATGGGTGCGGGACAAGCCTCGCTTCGTCGACCGCACGCGGCTGCGCGTCGACGGTCGCCTCGACGACGTCGAGCTGATGTACGGCGTGGAGGTCGGTGGGGCAACGAAGGCGTACCTGGTGCGCAAGCTCGCGACCGGTGGGGCGCGGCACGACGTCGTGGGCGGCGTCGACATCGTCGTGTTCCGCGGCGACAACGGCGGCGAGAGCTGGCTGGTCGCGGCGTTCGAGCGGCGAGTGGACGACCGGCTGCTGACGTTCGGTCCCGGCCCGTCCTGGACGACCTACGTCGACGAGGAGACCGGTTCGTCGTGGTCGTTCACCGGGACCGCGACCGGTGGTCCGCTGCTCGGTCGCACGCTGACGCCGGTGCCCGGCGCCATCGAGAAGTGGTACGCCTGGTCGTCCAACAACCCGGACGGCGTGTACGAGTGAGCGTCGCCGCCAACACGGTTTTGCCTCCCACCGAGCGCGCATTCCGCGCTCGCAGGGAGGGAGATCCCGGCGGGGGTCAGCCGGGGTTGGTGCCGAGGATCGAGATGAAGCTGACCATCTCGCCCGGGTAGCCGCCGAGGTTGTGCGTCAGGGCCAGGTCGCGCGAGCCGTAGGTCGAGATGCGACGCTGCTCCGGCGCCTCGCCGCGCAGCTGCAGCCAGGCCTCGAACATCATCCGCAGCCCGGACGCGCCGACCGGATGGCCGAAGCTCTTGAGACCGCCGTCGGGGTTGACGGGGAGGTCGCCGTCGAGGTCGAACGCCCCGGCGAGGATCTCCTTCCACGCGGTGCCCCGCTCGCAGAACCCGAGGTCCTCCATCAGCACCATCTCGGTGGGCGTGAAGCAGTCGTGCACCTCGGCCATCGCCAGCTCGGTGCGCGGGTCGTCGACCCCGGCCTGGTGGTATGCGTCCTCGGCGCAGGCCACGATCTCGGGGAACGTGGTGTAGTCGTACGCCGGGTCGGTGAGGCCCTTGCCGTTGCCGGCGACGAATGACAGTGCCTTGATGTAAAGCGGCTTGTCGGTGTAACGGTGCGCGTCCTCGGCCCGGCAGACGATCGCCGCCGCCGAGCCGTCCCCGACGCCGGAGCAGTCGAACACCGAGAGGTCGCCGGCCACCTTGGGCATGGCGACGAGCTGCTCGACCGACATCTCGCGCTGGAACTGGGCCCGCGGGTTGCGGGCGCCGTTGTAGTGGTTCTTCGACGCGATGCGGGCCAGCACCGTCTTGATCTCGTCCTTGTCGACCCCGTACTTCTTGGCGTACGCCGGCACGATCATCGAGTACATGGCGGCCGCGGTGAGCGTCCGCACGGTGCCGTCGTTGGGCAGCTGCGTCGCGGTGAGGCCTTGGTACCCGCTGTCCTTCACCTTCTCGACGCCGACGGTCATCGCCACGTCGTACGCGCCGCTGGCGACGGCGTAGGCGGACTGCCGCAGCGCGTCGGACCCGGTCGCGCAGAAGTTCTCGACCCGCGTGACCGGCTTGCCCTCGAGCTCGAGCGGCTTCGACAGGGTGAGACCGCTGAAGCCCGACGACGCGGTGCCGAGCCAGTACGCGTCGATGTCGTTCTTGGTGAGCCCGGCCGACGCGAAGGCCTCGTTGGACGCCTCGATCATGAGCTCGGGCGCGCCCTTGTCCCAGTGCTCCGTGAACCGGGTGCACCCCATGCCGATGATGGCGATGCGATCGCGGATGCCGTGTGAGCCCATCGTCAGCCTCCTTCCCCGCGCACCGGGCGCGCCTTCCAGAAGTAATTGTGGATGCCGTCGGCGGTGAACAGGCGGCGGAACGTCATCTCGACCTTCATGCCGATGCTGACCTCGGAATCGTCGACGTCGGTGAGCTCGATCGGGAGCCGGCCGCCGCCGTCGAAGTCGACCACCGCGAACACGATCGGCGGGCTGGGCGAGTACGCCAACCGGTCCACCGTGTAGGTGACGATCGTGCCGATCGCCTCGGCCATGGCGTGGCGGGTCGGGTCGTTCGGCGACGGTGGCAGGCGGATGGTGCCGTCCTCGGCTTCGGACCCGACGAAGGCGAACTTCCAGTCGAGGTTGCGGCCCGCGGCCGATGACGACGTGCGCGACGGCTCGGGCCGGCGCGGCGGCTCGACGTTCAACAGGCCACGCCACGACAAGAACTTGCCGTACGCGATCGGACCGCCGGCGCCCACTTGCGCGGCCACGGTGCGGGCCACCCGGTGATCGGCCAGCGCGCCCGTCGTCTTGAAGATGATCGCGTCGGCGCCGTCGCTCAGCGTCAGCAATGCGAGGGTCTGGCCGGGCCGGGCCTTCTCCAGCGTCGCCGCCAGCAGCAGGAGCGGGTGGGCGGCGCCGGTGTTGCCGACGGTCGCGCTGAAGTCGTCGGCGAGGCGGTCGGGCGGGACGCCGAGCTTCTTGGTGATGCCGCGGACCGCGCGGTCGTGGGTGCCGACGACGACGAGGTGGTCGACTTCCTCGGCGGTGAGGCCGGCGTCCTTCAGCGCGGCGTTGAAGGCCTCGACGCCGAGCTCGGTGTAGTGGAGCTCGCCGAACTTCTCCTCCCAGAGCTTCGACCGGGACTCGCCGGGCGTGCGCCACCGGTCGAGGAACTCCTCGGTCGCGGTGCTCCACGCGACCACCTCGGCCAGCACCGGCCCGTCGCCGTCGTCGCCCACGAGGACCGCGGCGGCGCCGTCGCCACCGGTGGCCTCGTCACCGCTGCCGGGCAAGCCGCTCCGGAGGTCGGCGGCCGCGACCAGTGCGGCGCCCCGCCCGCCCAGCGCGGCCCGCAGCGCGCCGAGGGTCGACCGCATCGAGCCGATGGCGTCGTACGCCGGCGCGCTGCGGGGCAGGCGGAGGGCGGCGTGGATGGCAGTGGCGTTGGTCTTGTCGAGGTACGGCGGCGCCACTGTCGCGAACCACACGCTCGCCGGCTCGACGTCCGGCGCCGACCGCACCGCGGCCCGGGCGGCCTCGACCGCCATCGACGTCGTGTCCTCGTCGAAGCACGCCACCGACCGCGTCCCCTTGCCGCCCCCGAGGCCCGCGACCGGCGCGATGCCGGTGCGGTCCAGGCGGCGGTACGGGACATGCACTCCCCATCCCAAGATCCCTCGCACGGCAGAGCAGCCTACGCTGCCGCCCGTGCTGCTTGGCCAGACGGCGAACGAAGCCGCCCTCCCGAACGGCCGGCCACTCGACGGTGTGCGCATCCTCGCCCTCGAGTCGATGCAGGCGCTGCCCTACGCGACCCAGCTCCTCGCCCGGCTCGGTGCCGATGTCGTGAAGGTCGAGCCGCCCGGCGCCGGCGACCAGGGTCGGGGGTCGACACCGGCGATGACCGATCCCGAGGGTCGCAAGGTCGGCGCCACCTTCCTGCGCAACAACCTGAACAAGCGGAGCATCTGCGTCGACCTCAAGCACCCGCGCGGCAAGCAGCTGGTGCTCGATCTCGCAGCCCGGTTCGACGTGGTCGCCGAGAACTCCAAGGCGGGGACGATGGCCCGCCTCGGCCTCGGCTACGAGGACATCGCCGCGGTCCATCCCGGCGTCATCTATGTCTCGGTGTCGGGCTTCGGCAACACCGTCGAGACGCCGTACCGGGCGTGGCCGGCGTTCGCCCCGGTGGTCGAGGCCATGTCGGGCATTTACGAGCTGAAACGCGTCGGGGACCAGCCGCCGCTGGTCGCGCCGGTCGGCGCGCTGGGCGACATCAGCGCCGCGCTGTTCGCCACCGTCGGCATCCTCGCCGCGCTCCGCCAGCGCGATCGCACCGGCCAGGGCCAGTATCTCGACGTCGCAATGCTCGACGCCGTCGTCGCGATGACCGACATCGTCACCAACTTCTGGTCGATGGGTCTTCCGAGCGGCACGGTGGCGCCGCTGATCATGCACGGTTTCCGGGCCGGCGACGGCTGGTTCGTCATCCAGGTCGGGCGCGAGCACCAGTTCGCGCGCCTGGTCGACCTGATCGGCCATCCCGAGTGGGTCGACGACGAGCGGTTCGCGACGCGTGAGGGTTGGCTCGACCACCTCGAGACGGTGCTGCGGCCGGCGATCGAGTCGTGGGCCGGCTCGCGCACCCGCTTGGAGGTGTGCGACCTGCTGGGTGCCGCGGGGATCGCGGCCGGTCCGTGCTTCGTCGACGCCGAGGTCGCGGTCGACCCCCATGTCGCCGCTCGCAACATGCTGGTCGAGGTGCCCCGCGCCGATGGCGTCGCGCAACCGGTGCTCGTGCCCGGCAACCCGGTGAAGCTCAGCGGCGTGGCCGAGGGCCCCGAGACCCGCGTCCCCTGGCTCGGTGAGCACACCGACGAGGTCCTGCGCACCGAGCTCGCCCTCACCGCCGACGACATCGCGTCACTCCGCGCCGACGGCGTGGTGGCCTGACCCCACCACCCCGACCTCACGACCGTTTTCTCCGCAGTTGCTGTCGCCAGGCGACAGCAACGATGTCCAGAACCGGGGGTTGGCCGGTCAGGGGGTGATGGTGCCGGTGACCTCGCCGAGGTCGACGCCCGCCGCGGTGCCGGTGATCGTCACGGTGTCGCCGTCCTCGAGCCAGGTGCGGGCCGAGCCGTCGGCCAGCGTGATCGGGTCGCGGCCGTCCCATGTGAGCTCGATCAGCGAGCCCCGCTCGCCGGGCGACGGACCGGAGACGGTGCCCGACGCGAACAGGTCGCCGGGCCGCAGCCGGGCCCCGTTGACCGTGAGGTGGGCCAGCTGCTGCGCCGGCGTCCAGTACATGCCGGCGAACGGTGGCCGCGAGATGACCGACCCGTTGACCCGCACCTCGAGCGCGATGTCGAGGCCCCACGGCTCCCGCGCCGTGAGGTAGGGGAGCGGCGCCGGGACCTGAGGCGGCGGCGCGACCCGCGCGCCGTCGAGGGCATCGAGCGGCACGACCCACGGCGAGATCGACGTGGCGAACGACTTGCCGAGGAACGGCCCGAGCGGCCGGGATTCCCAGGCCTGGAAGTCGCGGGCGCTCCAGTCGTTGAGCAGGACCACGCCGAAGACGTGCGCGGCCAGGTCGTCCACGCCCACCGGCCGCCCGAGGTCGGAGCCCGGCCCGACGACGAACCCGACCTCGGCCTCGATGTCGAGCTTCGTGGTCGGGCCGAACGCGGCCGGGCCCGATTGGCCGCGCGGGCGGACGATCGGGGTCCCCGACACGACCACGGTGCCGGCACGGCCGTGGTAGCCGATCGGCAGATGACGCCAGTTCGGAAGCAACGGCTCACCGTCCGGCCGGAAGATGCGGCCGACGTTGGTCGCGTGGTCGATCGACGAGTAGAAGTCGACGTAGTCGCCGATCGCGACCGGCAGGTGCAGGGCCACCGAGCGCAACGGGATCAGCGGCGCCGCGCCGCGCTCGATGAGGCGGTCGAGGCGCTCGAAGGTGGCCGCCCACGCGCCGCGACCGGCGGCGAGGAAGGCGTTCAGTGTCGGTTGGTCGAACATCGGATCTCGCAGGACCCGCCCGACGTCGAGCACCTGGTCGCCGGCGCGGGCGCCGACCCGCCGGCGGCCGTCACCGGCCGAGAACACACCGAACGGCAGCGCCTCGGTCACGGCGCGATCCGCCCGGCTCGGGCCGGCTCGACGAACTCCATGCGGGGAAGCTAGGGCAGACTTCCCCGCGATGGACGGGGTGGACCTCCTGCTGGCCGAGCGTGAGATCCGCAACGTCGTGCTGCGGTACTGCCGCGGCGTGGACCGGATGGACCAGGACCTCGTGCGGTCCTGCTACCACGCCGACGCGGTCGACTCCCACGGCACGTTCGAAGGTGGTGTCGACGCCTTCGTCGACTGGGTGTGGCGCGTGCTCGGGCGCTACTCCATGACGATGCACGTCGTCGCCAACATGCTCGTCGAGGTCGACGCCGAGTACGGTGATCGCGCCCGGTGCGAGTCGTACGGCATCGCCTATCACCGCACCGGCGACGGCCACGCCGACGGCAACCTCACCACCGGGTTCCGTTTCGTCGACACCTTCACCCGGCGAGCGGCCGGGCCCGCGGCGGCGCCCGAATGGCGCATCGCCCGGCGGGTCGCCGTCACGGAGTGGGCCCGGCCCGACCGGCTCGAGGATCATTGGCCGGTGCCCGCGGGCATGCTGCGGGGCCGCAGGGACGGGACCGACCCGGTGCAACAGGGGGAGTGGTGAGCGACATCGAGATCGCCAACACGCGATCGAGCCGCGACATCGACGACGTGCGCGTCCGGCTGGAGCGTTGGCTGAAGGACCGGACCGGCCCCGACGCTTCGGTCACCGGCCTGTCGGTGCCGTCGCGCACGGGGATGTCGAGCGAGTCGATGCTCTTCGACGCCACGTGGACGCCGCCGGACGGCGGTGCGCGGCGTTCGGCCTCGCTGGTCGCGCGGCTCGCGCCCGACCCGGCCGACGTGCCGGTCTTCCCGACCTACGACCTGGCGAAGCAGTACCGGCTGATGGGCATGGTCGGCCAGCGCACGTCAGTACCCGTCCCCGCGGTGCTGTGGTGCGAGCCCGACGCCACGCCGCTCGGCAGCCCGTTCTTCGTGATGGCGCGCGTCGACGGCGTGGTGCCGCCCGACGTCCTGCCGTACTGCTTCGGCGACAGCTGGCTGTTCGACGCCACACCGGAGCAGCAGGCCCGGCTGCGCGACGAGAGCGTCGCCGTGCTGGCCGCGCTGCACCGCGTCGACGGCGAGGAGGCCAAGCAGGACTTCGGCTTCCTCGACCTCGACCGGCCGGAGCTCACTCCGCTGCGCCGTCATGTCGGCGACCAGGGCGACTACTACCGGTGGGCGATGGACGGCCTGCGCGTGCCGGTGCTGGAACGGTCGTTCGCGTGGCTCGACGAGCACCTGCCGGTCGACGAAGGGCCGACGGTGTTGTCGTGGGGCGACAGCCGCATCGGCAACATCCTGTTCCGCGACTTCGCGCCGGTCGCGGTGCTCGACTGGGAGATGGCGATGCTCGGCCCGCGCGAAGCGGACCTCGGTTGGATGATCTGGATGCACCGCTTCTTCCAGGACCTGGCCGAGAGCTACGGGCTCGCGGGCATGCCGGCGTTCATGCGGCGCGACGACGCGGCCGCGACCTACGAGCGGCTCACCGGGCACACGCCGCGCGCCATCGAGGTCTTCATGTTCTACGGCGCGCTGCGCCACGGCATCATCATGGCCAGGATCCAGCGGCGGGCGATCCGGTTCGGCCAGGCGGCGATGCCGGACGATCCCGACGAGCTCGTCGTCCACCGCGAGACCCTCGAGACGATGATGGCCGGCAGCTACTGGGCCCGGCTGTAGCCCTCGGCGGTCGCCTTCTCCAGCAGCTCGAGCTCGTCGCGCACGTGCTCGACCATCGAGCGGATGTCGGGCGCGTGCTCGCGGCACGCGTGGATGCCGATCGAGAGATCGTCGCCGTAGCTCCACGCGGTGAAGTTGAGGCACTGGGACGGAACGATCGGCCCCATCGAGCGGACCGCGACGACTGGCGCGCCCTGGAACTGCAACGGCGACGGTCCCCGGACGTTCGACACGATGGCGTTGAACGCCGGCCGGCGCATGAGCTTCTCGGTCACGGTCAGCAGGCGCCGCGTCAGGAGGCGGAACAACAGGTAGTAGTCCTGCCAGTCGCTGAAGAGGCTGCGATCGCTGCTCGCCCACCGGCGCGCCGCTTGCGTGCTCCGGCTCACCGCCGCCAGCCGCGCCACGGGGTCGGCCTCGTCGGTGCCCAAGGTGACGTACCAGTAGGAGATCCGGTTGCCGTAGGCGCCCGACTCCTCGTCCGTGCGCAGGGACACCGGCGACGTCGCGGTCAACGACGGGCCCGGCAGCTCGCCGCGGGCCTCGAGGTATCGCCGCACCGCGCCGCCGCACAGCGTCAGGTACATGTCGTTGAGCGTGCCGCCCATCGCGTCCTTGGCGTCCTTCAACGACTGCATCGGCACGGTGACGTCGACGTAGACGCGGTTGGGCGTGATCGGCTGATTGAACCGCGTTTTCGGACCGGAGAGCGGTGGCGTGACCGCCGGGACGTCGGTGTCGCGTCGCATCGAGTTCGCGGCGCGCATCGACGCGAGCTGCCGGCCTGCCATCCGCGGGAACCCGGCCCAGAGCCGGGCCTGACCCGCGAGTGCGGTGATCGCCAGTGCCCACCTGTCCGGGACCGGTTCCTCGCGCCCGGGGCCGGGCGGTTCCAGCGCGCCGAACAGCTCCTCGAGGATGCGCACGCTGGCGCCACCGTCGGCGATGGCGTGGTGCATCTTGAACGCCAGTGCGACCTGCCCGCCGGCCAGCCCGTCGAGCACCCACAGCTGCCACAGGGGACGGTCGCGCGCCAGCGGGATGCTGGCGACGTCGCCGATGGCGTCGTCGAGCTGCTCGGGACCACCGGGCGCCGGGATGGTGCGGCCGACGACGTGGTAGTCGGCGTCGACCGCGGCGCTGTCGAGCCAGAAGGGCCGGCCGAGGCGGAACGGGACGGCGGCCAGGCGCCACCGCAGCGCCGGCACCAGCGCGGCCCGCTCGGCCGCCCAACGCCGCGTCGACTCGACCGTGACCGCCGTCGATGCGGACGCGGCGTCGACGATCACCACCTTCATGGTGTGCATGTGCTGGGCCGGGCGCTCCTCGAGCACGTGGTACGCGTCGGTGCCGGCCAGCTGCCTCATCCGGTGGTCATCGTTCGCTCGCCGATGGCTCGCTCATCCCCCGCGAGACGTTAGTTCTATGCTCCCAGCGCTCGGGGAGCAGACGGGGGAGGTACCGGTGAAGCGACTCTCGGGAGCGGACGCCTTCTTCCTGTACAGCGAGCGGCCGACCTGGCCGATGCACACCGGCGCGCTCGTCGTGCTCGACCCGTCCGGCGTGCCCGACTTCGGCATGGAGAAGCTTCGCAAGCGGATCGCGCAAGGGCTGCCGAAGCTGCCGGAGTTCATGATGAAGGTGAAGGAGGTGCCGTTCGGGCTCGACCTCCCGATGCTCGTCAACGACCCCGACTTCCACCTCGACTCCCACCTGCACCGCATCGCGGTGCCCGCCCCGGGCGGCCGCCACGAGCTCGGCGACCTGGTCGGCGACCTCATGGAGCCGCAGCTCGACCGGCGGCGGCCGCTGTGGGAGATGTGGCTGATCGAGGGCCTGGAGGGCGGAAAGGTCGCCCTCTTCACCAAGATGCACCACTCGGTCGTCGACGGCGTGTCGGGCGCGGGCATCGCCGAGATCCTGTGCGACCTCGAGCCGAACCCGCCGTCGCCCGACGACGTGCCGGCCGAGCTGGGGCTGCCGCCGGACAGGATCCCGAGCGACCTCGAGCTCACCGCGCGCGGCGCGATCTCGGCGATCACGAGCCCGGTCAGAGTTGGGCAGTGGGCGACCGGCGCGACCCGCCGCCTCGTCAAGACGCTGCGCGTCGCCCGCCCGCGCGGTGGCCGCACGTTCCTCGACCAGGCGCCGCCGGTGCCCTGGGTCGGGACGCTCGGGCCGCTCCGCCGGTTCGCGTTCGAGTCCGTCGCGCTCGACGACATCAAGGAGATCCGCAGGGCGTTCGACGTCAAGGTGAACGACGTCGTGCTGGCGATCGCGTCGGGCGTGCTGCGGCGCTGGCTCGTCGCGCAGGACGCCCTCCCCGAGCAGGCGATCATCGCATCGGTGCCGATGTCGATCCGCTCGGAAGGCGACGTCGAGCTCGGCAACAAGCTCACGACACTGTTCACGTCGCTGGAAACGCACATCGACGACCCGGTCGAGCGGCTGCGGTCCATCGCGGCCAAGATGCAGGCTGCCAAAGAGATCGGGAACGCGCTCAGAGCGCAGGAGATCCGCCGGCTCAGCGAGACCGTGGTCCCGGGGCTCGCCAACCTCGGGTGGCGCGCCTACCAGGCGGCCAACCTCGAAGCGCGGGTGCCCAACCCGTCGAACCTCATCGTGTCGAACGTGCCGGGCCCGCCGATCCCGCTGTACACGTGCGGCGCCCGCATCCTCGCGCTGCACCCGGTGCCGCCGGTCGTGCTCTCGCAGGGCCTGAACGTCACCGTCATGAGCTACCTCGACTCGGTGGACTTCGGCTTCACCGTCGACCGCGAGATGATCCCCGATCCGTGGGCCATGGCCGAGGGCGTCCACCTCGCCGTCGACGAGTTGAAGACGGCCGCCAAGAGCGCGGTGGGTTCGTGACAGCGGGCTCGCCGACGTTCAACCTCTCGCACCTGTTCGAGCTGGTGGCCGACGCGTTGCCCGACCGCACCGCGCTGGTCGTCGGCGACGTCCGGATGACCTACGCCGATCTCGACGCGCGGGCCAACCGGTTCGCCAACGCCCTCGTCGACGCCGGCATCGGACGGGGCGACCACGTCGGCCTCCAGCTCCTCAACGGGCCCGAGTACCTCGAGGGGATGCTGGCCGCGTTCAAGCTCGGCGCGGTGCCGGTGAACGTCAACTACCGCTACGTCGAGAACGAGCTGCGGTACCTCTTCGACGACGCCGACCTGGTGGCGCTGGTGTACCACCGCCAGTTCGGCCAGCGCGTCGCGGTGGCGGCGTCGGGCTTGGACCAACTGCGCCACTTCGTCGTGGTCGAGGACGGCAGTGGTGAGGCACCGGTCGAGGGATCGGTCGGGTACGAGGACGCGCTGGCGGCGGCGTCGGCCGAGCGCCCAGCGGCGGCGCGGAGCTCGGACGACCACTACATCGCCTACACCGGTGGCACCACCGGGATGCCCAAGGGTGTGGTGTGGCGCCACGAGGACATCTTCTTCGCGGCGATGGGTGGTGGCGACCCGCTGCAGATGGGCAACTTCATCACCTCGCCCGAGGAGCTGGCCGAGCGGCTGCCGGAGGTCGGCGCGGTGTCGCTGATGACGCCGCCGCTGATCCACGTCAGCGCGCAATGGGGGGTGTTCAGCCAGCTCTACAGCGGCGGCACCGTGGTCATCCCGCCGGAAGGTCGCTTCGAACCGGACGTCATCTGGCGGCTGGTCGGCGACGAGAAGGTCAACATCATCACGATCGTCGGCGACGCGATGGCCCGACCGCTGCTGGACGCGCACGCCGCCGCGGCCGCGGCCGGGACGCCCTACGACACCTCGGCGATGTTCGTGCTCGGCTCCGGCGGCGCCATCCTGTCGCCCGCGACCAAGCAGCAGATCGCGTCGCAGCTCCCGAACGTGATCGTGGTCGACGGGTACGGCTCGTCGGAGACCGGCGTGGTGGGGGCCAAGGCCGGTGGGACCGAAGGGCCCCGCTTTGCCGTGAACGATTCGACCGCGGTGCTCGACGACGACGGTCGGCCAATCGCGCCGGGCTCCGGTGCGGTCGGCCGGATGGCCAAGCGCGGCCGCGTCCCGATCGGCTACTACAACGACGAGGCCAAGACCGCGTCCACCTTCCTCACCATCGACGGAGTGCGCTGGGTGCTCCCCGGTGACATGGCCACCGTCGAGGCCGACGGCACCGTCGTGGTGCTCGGTCGGGGCTCGGTGTCGATCAACACCGGCGGCGAGAAGGTCTACCCGGAGGAGGTCGAGTCCGTGCTCAAGGCGCACCCGGAGGTCGAGGACGCGGTCGTGGTCGGCGTGCCCGACGACCGTTGGGGAGAGCGGGTCGTCGCCGTCGCGCAGGCGCGCGGCGCGGTGACGCCGGCGCTCGGCGACCTGCAGGAGTTCTGCCGGACGCAACTGGCCGGCTACAAGGTGCCGCGTGAGCTCGTGATGGTGGACGAGATCGTGCGGTCGCCGGCCGGCAAGCCGGACTACCGCTGGGCCAAGGACACGGCAGTCAACGCACTTGGAGGCGCGACCCGATGACACTCTCCATCCAGGAGATCTCCGACCGCTTGGAGATCCAGGACCTGCTGGCGACCTACAGCCACGCCATCGACTCCAGCGACTGGGACGCGCTCGACGACGTGTTCACCGAGGACGCGCTGATCGACTACACCGCGATGGGCGGGCCGGCCGGCAACCGCGCCGAGACCAAGAAGTTCCTCGCCGAGATCATGCCGAGCTTCCCCGGGTTCCAGCACATGGTCGCGACGAGCAAGGTCATCATCGACGGTGACGCCGGCACCGGCCGCACGATCTGCCACAACCCGATGATCATCTCGACGCCCGACGGCAACCGGGCCGTCTACTGCGCCCTCTGGTACAACGACCGCTACATCCGCACGCCCGCCGGGTGGCGCATCCAGGAGCGGGTCGAGGAGAAGTGCTACCTGCCGCCCGAACTGGGCGGCTGAGGGTCGCGTGTCCTTCGTCCTCGTCGACACGCCGCGCCCCCACGTGACGCTGGTCACGCTCAACCGGCCCGAGCGCATGAACGCCATGGCGTTCGACGTGATGATCCCGTTCCGCGACGCGCTCGAGGAGATCCGCCACGACAACGACACCCGCGTCGTGATCATCACCGGCGCCGGTCACGGCTTCTGCTCGGGCGCCGACCTCGAGGACTCGGGCCACGTCCCGCACATCGCCGGACTCACCCGCACGACGATCGGCCGCCGGGCCATGGGTCTGCTCGACGACGTGATCCTGCAGATGCGCCGGATGCACCAACCGGTGATCGCCGCCGTCAACGGCGCGGCCATCGGCGGTGGGTTCTGCCTGGCCGTCGCCACCGACATCCGCATCGCGTCGGAACGGGCCTACTTCCGCGCCGCCGGCATCAACAACGGCCTCACGTCGACCGAGCTCGGCATCAGCTACCTCCTCCCGCGGGCGATCGGGTCATCCCGGGCCTTCGAGATCATGCTGTCGGGCCGCGACGTCGGCGGTGCCGAGGCCGAGCGGATCGGCCTCGTCTCGCGCACGGTGGCCCATGACGACCTGCTCGACGAGTGTTGTTCGCTGGCCGAGCGGATCATCGGCTTCAGCCGCGTCGGTGTCGAAGCCACCAAGGGGCTGCTGTGGTCGGGGCTCGAAGCGGGAAGCCTGATGTCGCACATGGACCACGAGGGTCACGCGCAGCTCTACGTCCGGCTGACCACTGGCAACTTCGAGGAAGCGATCCTCGCTCGCCGGGAAGGGCGCCCGCCCGACTACCTCGATTAGATTCGCGCATCGACTGCTGGGCGGGGGAGCGCCAATGCGTCTGGTGGGATTGTCGCGAGGGATGCGCGAGGTGCTCGCTCTGCCGGGCTACGCGGCCGTCGACCAACTCGAGGTCGCCGAAGCCGCGTGGTCGTTGGCCACGGATCTCGGACTCGGGTGGGGCCCGTTCGAGCCGGGCAACGATGCGCTGGTCGACTTCGTCGTCGGTGTCGTGGAGGCGATCGACGAGTTCATCGCGGTCGCCGAGAGCCGCGGCGAGTGGCCCCGCGACGTGGCGTTGCGTGCCGAGGCGGAGGCGGCGGCGTGGGTCGACGACTTCCTCTACGACAATCCGAACGTGCGCTTTCCGGCAGCCACCGGAGACGCGACCGACGTGTCGTTGTTCACGGTGGCGCAGCACCTCGCGCAAGCGCTGGCGGCCGCGGTGAGCGGGGTCCGGCCCGACCGCTGAAGCGGACGAAACGCCGCGAAGCGCGTCATCGCGGCGCTCGGCGGCCGTTCCTGACACATGATCCGGGATCGCAGACTCTCGGCGGCGCTGGCCGTCATCGGTGGTGTCGTCCTCGTGACGCCGGCGGTGGCCCTTGCGGCGACCCCACCTCCACCGGGCGCGGCCCAGGCCGTGGCCGCACAGGTCGGCACGATCGTCGCGCTCAGCAAGACGAGCGCCGGCGCCGGGCCGGCCGGACCGTCGGCCGCGGCCGCGCCGGTCGAGCTCGGTGGCCAGCCACCCTCGTCCGCGTTCGGCGGCCGCCAGAAGGGGCCGGGGAAGTCGAGCGGCCACCTCGTCGACACCGGGAAGTCGCCGGTGGCCCAGGTGCAGGTGACCCCGTGGTCGGCCAGCGGCGAGCAGTCGGGCGACTCGAACCGGGCCGATGCGGAGGCCGCGCTGGCCCGCATCATCCTCGGCGACGGCGCGCTGACCGTGAACGTCGTGCAGTCGTCGTCGCATGCCACCTACAACGGCGCCGCCAGCACCGGAGCATCCTCCAGCGACGGCGCGACGGTGCACGCATCCGGCCTCGACCTCGTGCTCCTGCATTCGGAGGCGTCGTCGAGCGGGAAGGGGTTCAGCGAGGTCGCCGGCATCAACGGGAACGGCATCCTCACCAGCGGCGACACCAACGGGAGCTGCATGCTCACCGTGCCCGGCCTGCTGATGTTGAACTGCCTCACCGCGTCCGGCGGTGTCGGTCATGCGGTCGCCGGCGTGCTGGACGCGACCCTCGGCTCGGGCTCGAGTGGATTGTCGGCGGCCGCGTTCCAGTCGGGCGCGAGCGGGCTGGACGGCGCGTCGGCCACCCGCGTGTTGGCCGAACCGCCGCTGTCGCGGCCCGCGCCCGCGCCGGCCCCGGCGCTGGATCAGGCGGCCGTCGGCCGGCTGCCGAGGACCGGGATCGCCGTGACCTTCGCGGCCGCGGTGGGAGTGGCGCTAATCCTGCTGGGCCTGGTCCTCACCGTGCCGTTCCGCGTGCGCCGGCTCGCACTTGCCGGCGCGATCCGATCGGGAGGGTGAACGCGAAGACCGCGCCGCCGCCGTCGGGCGGCTGGTCGGCCCAGATGCGGCCGCCCGCCAGCTCGGCGTAGCGGCGCGCCACCGCCAGGCCGACGCCGGTGCCGCGGTGGCCCGGCACCGTCACCAGCTGGACGAACCGTTCGAAGATGCGCTCCTCCTCGCCAGGAGGCACCCCGATGCCGTGATCGCGCACCCGCACCTCGACCTCGTCGCCGGCCCGCCTGACGGACACCTCGATCCGGGTGCCGGCGGCCGAGAACTTGGCGGCGTTGGTCAGCAGGTTCGAGACGATGCGGTCGAGGGCCTGGGGATCCGTCCACGCCACGAGCGCCGGCGGACCTTCGACGACCACGGTGTAGGCCGCGAGCAGCGCGCCCAGGCCGTCGGCGGTTCGGCGCAGCGACTCGACGATCGGCACGTTCTCGGGTGCGAACGCCACGTTTCCGGCCTGGAGCCGGCTGAAGTCGAGCAGTTGCTCGACCATGCGGCCCATGGCGTCGGCACTCGAGCGGATCCGGTCGACGAACTCGTCGCGCCGATCGCCGTCGAGTTGGTCGTGGTGGTGGCGAAGCGTCTCGGCGAAGCCCGAGATGATCGTGAGGGGCGTGCGGAGCTCGTGGGACACCGTCGCCAGGAACTCGTCCTTCATGCCGTTGGCGTCGCGCAGGCGGTCGGCCGCCAGTCGCTCCCGCTCGTAGGCCTCGGCCAGCACCAGCTCGGCGCGCTTGCGGGCCGTGATGTCCCGGGCGAACGCGAAGAAGCCCCAGTCGACATCCGTCGGCGCCGCCCAGATGGTGATCTCGACCGGGAACTCGTGCCCGTCGCGATGGAGGGCGTTCAGCTCGAGGCGTTGGCCGATCACTTTCGCCTCGCCGGTCGACAGGAACCGCTGCAGGCCCTCGCGGTGGGCGGCGCGCATCTCGACCGGGATGAGCAGGCCGGCCACCGTGTGACCGATCGCCTGCGCCCGCGTCCAGCCGAACACCGCGGCCGACGATTCGTTCCAGTCGGTGATCGTGCCGGACGCGTCCATGCCGATGAACGCGTCGGTCGCGGTGTCGACGATGTGCCGGATCCGCTCCTCACTCGACCGGAGCGCCGCCGCCGCCTCCTCCCGCTCGATGGCCCGGCCGAGCTGGGCGCCGACGTTGGTCATGATCGCGAGCTGCTCCTCGTCGGGTTGGCCCGGGCGGTCGGAGAAGAACTCGAGGACTGCGCGGACCTCGCCGCCGGCCATCACCGGGAAGGCGGCGGCTGATTGGAGGCCGGCCGCCGCGGCCGCGCCGGCCCGCGGGAAATTGCCGTCGTGGCGCACGTCGACGATCCAGGCCGCCTGGCGCGACGCCATCACGCGGCCCGGGAGGCCGATGCCGGCGCGGAACACCGTCCCCTCGGTCTCTGCGACGAAGGCGTCGATGGTCATGCCGTCGGCGATGTGCCAGATCGGTGTCGAGACGAGGTCGTCGCCGACCCGCCGGCACACGTGCCCGACCGGCCAACCGGCGTGGGCGCACACCGACGTCACGGCGGTGGCCAGCGCCTCGTCGCTGGTGGCCGCCTC
The DNA here is from genome assembly GCA_025463925.1 of Acidimicrobiales bacterium. Classification (GTDB taxonomy): domain Bacteria; phylum Actinomycetota; class Acidimicrobiia; order Acidimicrobiales; family AC-14; genus RYN-50. Next base: position 124,395 of record JAODBK010000049.1, read on the forward strand.
GTTGGCGGCGGTCGCGACCTCACGGAGGAGCCAGTTCATCGCCGCCTGCTTCCGCAGCGCCTCCTCCGACTCCTTGGCCGCGGTGATGTCCACGACCTGCACGAAACGGCAGATCGCGTGGCTGCCGTCGTCGAGCAGCAGCGCCGTGGCGACGAGCCCCCACACCGCGTCCCCGGAAGGCTGGACGAACCGGGTCTCGCTCCAGAACGTCGGGTCGGACCGGCCCGACATCGTGACGGTGTCGGCATCCGAGAACGGCGGCGCGTCATCGGGGTGCGTGAGCAGGGCGAACGGGTAGCCGGTGAGCTCGGCCGCCGGCCGGTCGACCAGGGCGGCGAGCGCGGTGTTGGCCCGGAGGATCTCGCCGTCCAATCCGACCAGGCACATGCCGATCGCGGCGACGTCGAACGTGTAGCCGAACCGCGAATCGGCCGCGGGCAGCACGTCCAACTCCTCCGGCGATCCGCCTGTCCCCCTACCCGGCACGGTCTCGATGGTATGGGCCAGGCTGCATGATGTCGTGACCAGATCCGCACAACCTGGACGAACGTTGACAGTTCATGAACTGGCTCCGAAGCGAGCCGATCCGGTCGATACTGGTGCATGGCCGCGGGCGGGCGTCGCAGGCTCTGGCGATGGTTGGTGGCGGCCGCCGCGGGCGCGGCCACGCTGACCGCCTGCACCGGCTCGGGCTACTCCTACGTCAAGAGCTCGTCGACCCGGACCTACTTCAAGCTCCCGGTGCGATGGCGGCTGTACTCCCGGGAGGACTTCATCAACTCCGAGGGTGCCGCCTCGCTGCCGAAGGACTTCAAGGACCGGTACCCGTTCTTCGTGTTCTTCGACGGCAGCAAGAGCCCCTCGATCCGCCACGACCTGTCGACCGCGACCGAGCCGTTCGGGCTGGCCCAGGTGCGCCGGTTGACGCTCGACGAGCACGACACCTTCTCGTTGCAGGCTCTGCGCAACGTGGTGATCAAGGTGGACGAGCTCTCGAAGACGCCCGGTACGTCGGTGGACGTGCTCGAGTCGCCGAAGGCGATCCAGCTGCCCCATGGCGTGCACGGTGAGAAGCTCGTGTACACGGTGCGCCCGCCCGACGGGAGCACCTTCAGTGTCCTCCAGATCGGCATGACCGACCCGTCCAGCAACACGGTGTGGTTCCTGCTGCTCGGGTGCGAGAGCAAGTGCTTCACCGCGAACCGCCGCCACATCGACGCGGTCGCCGATTCGTGGACGATCCGAGAGAAGTGAGTAGCCGATGAGCGACGACATCGAGCCGGTCGAGCCGGTCGACCCGGTGGAGCTGATCGAGCCGCCCGAAGGCGACGGCCTGGCCTGGCCCGACCATGACACGGGCCCCACCCCGCCCGGCGGGATGGCGGACCAGACCCGGAAGCGGATCGCGTTCTGGGACCGGATCAAGATCCTCGTCGCCATCGGCATCCTGTGGTTGGTCGTGTTCTGGCAGCAGCTGGCCGACGACCCGATCCTCCCGGTTCGCGAAGCGGCTCGCGACATGCTCCGCAACAAGTGGTGGATCACGGTCGTCGCCGCCCTCGAGCTGGTGCGGCAGCTGCACTACGCGATCAGCGAGCGGTCGCCCCGCTGGCACGGGTTCTGGACGCGCGGTGTCTTCGGCGGCTTCGAACGGCGAACGGGCCGGATCAGCGACTGGAACCGCTACCGCATCGGCCGCGCGATGCGGTTGCTGTTCTTCCTCGCGATCATCGCCGTCATCGCCGGCGCGATCCGGCACGAGACGCCGGTGCTCGCGCTCTTCAACCTCCCGGCGCGGCTGTGGCACGCGCTGCCGCTGTTCTTCCAGCTGATCTTCGGCGCGCTGTTCATCGTGATCGAGTTCGGCGCCCTGTTCTTCCTGCTGTCGCGCGGCGGGGTCGAGACCTACTTCCCGGACGACATCAAGACGCGGTTCAGCGACGTCTGGGGCCAGGACGCGGTGCTCGATCGGGTGAAGGAGAACATGCTGTTCCTCGACGACCCCGAGTCGATCGAGCGGCGCGGCGGCTATGTGCCGGCCGGCATCCTCCTGTGGGGCCCACCCGGAACCGGAAAGGGCCAACCGGTGTCGGCCGACGTGATGACGCCGAGCGGCCCGCGCAATATGGGCGATCTGTTGCCGGGCGACGAGGTGATGGGCGCGGATGGCCGAACGACCGCGGTGCTCGAGGTCCACCTGCTGGGCGAACGCGACCTCTACCGGGTGTCGTTCAGCGACGGCTCGTCGCTCCGGGTCACCGAAGACCATCTGTGGCAGGTCCACTCCGAGTACGGCGCGACGAAGGTGATCCCGACGCGGGACCTCGCCGGGCGCCTCTTCGAAGCCGGCGACCGGCCCCGGTTCCACATCCCGATGACGAAGCCGGTCGAGTTCACGCCACGCGAGCTCCCGCTGTCGCCCTACGTGATGGGAGCGTTGCTCGGCGACGGCACGTTCCGCCATCAGATCGGGTTCTCGAACGTCGATCTGGAGATCCTCGCCCGCGTCGAGGCCGAGCTGCCGGCCGGCGACGGCATGGTGCGCAAGAGCGCCGCTGACTGGTCGATCATCGGAGGGGCGACCCGGACGATCGTGAAGGAGCTCGAGCTCTTCGGCCGGTTCTCGCACGAGAAGCACGTCCCCGCCGACTACCTCTGGTCGTCGATCGAGCACCGGCTGGCCCTCCTTCAGGGCCTCATGGACACCGATGGGCACGTCGACCAACGGGGTGTGGTCGAGTTCCACAGCACGTCGGAGCGGTTGGCCGAGGACGTCCGCCAGCTCGTCGAGTCGTTCGGCGGCACGTCCCGGATGACGACGAGGTCGACGCGCTATCGCCACAACGGTCGGCAGCTCCGGGGCCGCCCGATCTTCATCGTCCGCCTGGCACTGCCGAATGACGTGGTGCCGTTCTGGGTGCCCCGCAAGGTCGAGCGGCTCCGTCCGCGCACCAAATACTTCCCGAAGCGCCGGATGCTGGCGATCGAGCCGGACGGTCGCGAGGAGGCGCGCTGCATCAAGGTCGACGCGCCCGACCACCTCTACGTGACGGAGCGGTTCATCGTCACCCACAACACTCTGATGGCCGAAGCGGTGGCCGGCGAGACCGGGAAGCCGTACGTCTTCGTCGACCCCGGGGCCTTCATCAACATGTTCATGGGGATCGGCATCATCAAGGTCAAGATGCTGTTCCGGAAGCTCCGCAAGCTCGCGGTGCGGTATGGCGGCGTGATCGTCTTCTTCGACGAGGCCGATTCACTCGGCAGCCGCGGCATGCTGGCGCCCGGGGGCGGGTTCGGCGGTGGCGCCGGCGCGGCGCCCGCGTCCGGACCCTGGGCCCACGCACCGTCGTGCAACGGGCTGTCCTACGTCACCCCGGACACCACGGCGCGGCTGCTCCGCGAGGCGATGCCGTCGTCGGGCGACGACGCGCCGCGGCGGTTCATCGATCGCATGATGCCGATGATGGGCGGTGGCGGCGGCGGCATGGGCACGCTCCAGGCGCTGCTGACCGAGCTGTCGGGATTGAAGAAGCCTCGCGGCTTCCTCAATCGCATCGGGCGCCGGTTGCTCGGCATGAAGCCCAAGGCGCCGCCCAAGTACCGCATCCTCGTGATGATGGCGTCGAACATGCCCCAAGCACTCGACGAGGCGCTGCTCCGTCCGGGCCGCATCGACCGCATCTACAAGGTGGGCTATCCGTCGAAGGCCGGTCGCATGCGGACGTACGAGGGGTACTTCGCCAAGGTCGCCAACAACCTCACCCGCAACGACATCGACAAGCTGGCGACGATCACGCCCTACGCGACCGGCGCCACGATCAAGGACCTCGTCAACGAGTCGCTGATCAACGCCATCCGGCATGGTCGTGACGTCATCGTCTGGAAGGACGTCATCCAGGCCAAGCAGCTCAAGGAGCTCGGCCCGCCCGAGGACGTCGAGTACATCGAGCGCGAGCGTCATGCGATCGCGATCCACGAGTCGTGCCACGCGGTCATGGCCTACCGCGTGCGCAAGCACCTCACCATCGACATCGCGACCATCGAGAAGGGTGGCACGTACCTCGGCATGGTGGCGTCGATCAAGCCGGAGGACCAGTTCAACAATTGGCGCACCGAGTTCGAGGCCGACATCCTCGTCAGCCTGGCGTCGCTGGCCGGCGAGCGGATGTTCTTCGACGGCGACAGCTCGCGCGGCGTGTCCGGTGATCTCGAGACCGCCACCACGCTGGCGACGTACATGGAGGGCTACTGGGGCATGGGCAGCACGGTCGCCTCGCACGGGGTGACCGAGCGGCTGAAGGTGGGGGGCGGGGCCCCGCCGGGCGAGAAGGGCAAGGCCCGCAACAAGGAGAAGGACCTGCTCGAGGGCACGCTGGGCGGCCGCATCGAGAGCAAGCTGGCCGAGTTGATGGTTCGCACCGAGGCACTGCTCGCCGAGAACCGGGCCGCGATCCTCGCCGTCGCCCACGCCCTCGAGACGCACAAGACGATGACCGGCGACGACGTCGAGGCGATCATCGAGGGCCGTCCCGGACCGCTCGTCGACGGCTCGGTCTACCGCGCGTCGTCGTTCCGGCAGGAGGCCGAGGACTATCACGCGCAAGTGGTGGCGGCCCACAAGGCGCACGCCAGGGTCCATGTGCCGCTGCCGGTGCTCAATGGCCAGGTCCAGGTCGAGGCGATCAGCGCCCACGACGCCGACTGAGCCGGCCGCTTGGCGCTCACCGTCGTCGTCCTCGCCGCCGGTCTCGGCCGCCGGTTCGGCGGGGTCAAGCAGCTGGCCGAGGTCTTCCCGGACGGGCGGACGGTGATCGCCCGCAGCATGGAGCACGCGGCGCGCGCCGGTTTCGAGCGGGCCGTCGTGATCGTGCGGTCGGACATCGCGGGACTGCTGGCCGACGACGTCCGCGTGCATTGGCCGGCGGACATCGCGGTCGAGTACGTCGAGCAGGACCGCGACCCGGCCTCGATCGCGGCCGAGCGCGAGCACGGCCGCACCAAGCCCTTGGGCACGGCCCATGCGGTGCTGGCGGCCGCCGACCGGCTCGACGGGCCGTTCGCGGTCTTCAACGCCGACGACCTCTACCGCGCCAATCCGGTCGCGGCCATCGCCGGTCAGCTGCGCGATGGTGACGGCCACGCGGTGATGGGCTTCGACGTGGCGCGGACACTGCTGACCGACCGCCCGGTCACGCGCGGCCTGTGCCGCACCGACGCCGCCGGCCGCCTGTCGGCGATCGAGGAGGGGACGGTCGGGCGCGGCGAAGATGGCCGCCTGACGTGGGCGGCGCCGGGTGGCGCGCCGGTGACGCTCGCCGGAACCGAGCCGGTGTCGATGAACCTCTGGGCGTTCGCGCCGTCGATCCTCGGCCGGCTGGCCATCGCGGTCGACGAGTTCATGGCATCCGGGCGGGTCGCGAGCGGCGACGAGGTGCTCCTGCCGAGCGTGGTCGGCCGGATGGTGGCCGACGAGCCGGTCCGGGTGTTGCGCACCGGCGAATCGTGCCTCGGCGTCACGTACCGGGAGGACATCCCGTTGCTGGTCGAAGCGCTGGCTTCGGAGCGCTGAGATTGGAGCCGTACGGCGACGGTCACATCCACGACACGTACCTCGACGTCACGCCCGACGGCCGGGTGCTGATCCAGCGGCTCAACACCGACGTGTTCGCCGACCCGGGCGCGCTGATGCGCAACGTCTTCACCGTCGTCGACCACGTCCGCCCGCCGTTCACGGTCTTCCGCAACTGGACCGATCGCGCCGGCGTGACGTGGCGCGCCATCTCGTTTGTCGAGGGCACGCGGGCGCCCGACCCGGTGGTGACGGTGATCGACGCCGGCGCCGTCGGGCGCGCCATCGGCGCGTTCCACGGCGCCGTGGCCGACCTCGACCCCGACTGGCTCGAGGTCCTGTTGCCGGGCTTCCACGACCCGGCGGCGCGGTGGCGCGAGCTCGAGCGGGTCGCCGCCGCGAGCGAGCGGGCTGACGCGACGGAGGAGCTCGACCGGCTGGCGGCGCACCGCCACCTCGCCCACGTGCCCACGGCGTGGCTGCCGCCAGCCGTGCCCGTTCGGGTCGCCCACTTCGACGCGAAGGCGGCCAACGTGCTGCTGGACGTCGAGACCGGAGCGCCGGTGACGGTCGTCGACCTCGACACCGTGATGCCGGGGTCGTGGCTCTGGGACATCGGCGACATGGTGCGCAGCACCGCGGCGACGGCGGTCGAGGACGATCCGCACGGCATGGCGATGGATCCCGAGAAGTGGCATGCCGTGGTGTCCGGCTACCTCCACGTCGCCGGCGATCTGCTGACCGACGCCGAGCGGGAAGCCATTCCGGACGCCGGACCGGCGGTGACGTGGGAGCAGGCGGTGCGGTTCCTCACCGACCATCTGGCCGGCGACACCTACTACCGGGTGACCCGGCCCGGTCACAACCTCCTCCGGGCCCGCGCGCAGCTCGCGTTGCTCGAGTCCATGGAGGCGCAGCGGTCGGCCATGATGCTGCCCCGATGACGACCCTCGAACGGCTCGACGCCGGCCACACCGACGCCATCGCCGGGCTCTGCGCGCGCTCGATGGCGCGCCCGCCGACCGCCGACGAGCTGGCGGGCGGGCTGTGGGCGCCCGACCAACCGGCAGTCGTGCGTGGCGACCCCGATGTCGGCGTCGTCGTCACCGTCACGGGGCAGGTGAGCGACGCGCCCCGGGAGGGCTACGTGCGGCTGCTCGTCGTCGATCCGGCGCACCGAGGCAAGGGCCATGGCCGGGCACTGCTCGCCGCCGCGGAGGCCGACTCGCTGGGCGCCGGCGCGACCCGCGTCACCGTCGGCGCCGACGCGCCGTACTACCTGTTTCCCGGCGTCGAGACGACCGAGACCGCGATGCTCTGCCTGCTCGAGCGCTGCCGGTACCAGCGGCACGAGGCGAACTTCAACGTCACGGTCGACCTGACCAAGCTGGCGGACCCCGCCGATCTCCCGCCGGGCGCCGGCCCGACGATCGCGACAGCGGACGAGCGCGGCGAGGTCGCGGCGTGGATGGCGGAGCACTGGCGCAACTGGGCGCCGGAGGTGCTGCGGGCTCTCGACAAGGGAACGTTGCTGATCGCGCGCGACGACGACGGCATCTCCGGCTTCTGCGCGTGGGACGTCAACCGCGCCGGCCTGCTCGGTCCGGTGGCAGTGCGGCCGGGCAGCATCGGCCGGGGGACCGGCGTGCCGTTGCTCATGGGCGCGCTGCATCGCATCCGCGACGCCGGGGCTGACGTCGTCGAGGTCTCCTGGGTCGGTCCGCTGGTCCCGTACGCGCGTGCCGGTGGCGAGGTCGGCCGGGTGTTCTTCGTGTACCGGAAGCAGCTGGCGTGAACCTGCTGCCGTTGCCGCGGCGGGTCGACGTCGACGAGCTGACGCTCGTGCCGGCAGGGGAGTTGCGCATCACGATCGACGACGTGCTCCCGCCGCAGGGCTACCGCATGTGGATCCGGGACCGCGGCGTCGACATCGACGCCGGCGACGAAGCGGGCGCGTTCTACGCCGGGTGCACGCTCGACCAGCTCCTGACGATCCACGGTGGCCGCCTTCCGGTCGGCGCCATCGAGGACTGGCCCGACCTCCCCGTGCGAGGCGTGATGCTCGACATCTCTCGCGACAAGGTGCCGACCCTCGAGACGGTGATGGCACTCGTGGAGCGGTTGGCGTCGTGGAAGGTCAACCACGTCGAGCTCTACATGGAGCACACCTTCCGGTACACCGGCCACACCGAGGTGTGGGCCGAGGCCAGCCCGTTCAGCGCGCTCGAGATCCGCCAACTCGACGAGTTCTGCCGCGACCGCCACGTCGAGCTGACACCGAACCAGAACTGCCTCGGCCACTGGGAACGGTGGTTGAAGTTCGACGAGTACCGGCCGCTGGCATTGTCACCGGGCGGGTTCACGGATCAACGCGGCCGGCATCGCGCGCCGACGACCATCGACCCGACGAACCCGGGCGCGCTGGCCCTCGTCCGGGAGCTGCTCGCGCAGCTCCTCCCGAACTTCACCAGCCCGCGCATGCACGTCGGCCTCGACGAGCCGTGGGAGCTGCCGGCCGAGCGCATCGACGACTACCTCGCGTGGCTCACGACGCTGCGGTCGCTGCCCGAGCTCGACGGTCGGGAGATGCTCGTGTGGGGCGACATCCTGGCGGCCCGGCCCGATCGGCTGGCGCGGGTGCCCGACGGGGTCACGATCTGCGAGTGGGGCTACGACGACTGGCATCCGTTCGACGAGCGGTGCGCGGCCTATGCCGCCGCGGGGGTGCCGTTCTGGGTCGCGCCGGGGACGTCGAGCTGGCTGACGATCCTCGGCCGCTGGACGAACATGATGGGCGACAACCGCGTGGCCGCCGAAGCCGCCGTCGCGCATGGTGGCAGGGGTTTCCTCAACACCGACTGGGGCGACCAGGGCCACCTTCAGTACCTGCCGGTCAGCGAACCGGGATTCGCGTACGGCGCCGCGGTGTCGTGGTGCCTCGAGTCCAATCGGGACCTCGACCTCGAGGCGGCGTTGTCGGTGCACGCGTTCGGCGACCCCACCGGTGAGATCGGCGCCGCGTTGCACCGGCTGGCCGACGTGCACACCCTCATCACCCCGCAGTTCCCGAACATGTCGACGCTCGTCGCCCACCTGTACTTCCCGCAGATGCAGGTCGGGCGGACGTTCACCGAGGGGCTGACGGCGGCCGAGCTCGACCGGGTCGACACCGCGCTCGACGAGGCGCTGGCCGAGCTCGATCGGGCCCGCCCGGCGCGGGCCGACGGCCCGCTGGTCCTCGACGAGCTGCGGGCCGGCGCCGCGATCGTGCGGCTCGCGGTCCACGACGCGCGGGCGCGGATCACCGAGGGCGACGGCTGGCTGGCGTCCGTCCCGGAGTGGACGCGGCTGGCCCTCGCCGACGAGCTGGCGCCGCTCATCGACGAGCACCGCCGGCTGTGGCTGGCCCGAAACCGGCCCGGAGGCCTCGACGACAGCTGCGCGTGGCTGCACCATGTGCTCGAGTGCTATCGGTCGGGCGAGGCGCCGTGGGGATGGGGCGGCTGGTGATGCGCCGCGCCGTGGGGCTGGCCGCCCTCGTCGCGCTGGTCGCCGGAGTCGGCTGGCTCACTGTCACCGGCGGCGCGACGGCGGGTGCCGCGCCCGGCGCCCCACGCACGGATCCGACGGCCGCGGCACCGACGCTCGTCGACACCACCAAACCGGTGGTCACGACGATCGTCCCGACGACCAAGGCGGTCACGACGACGAAACCCCCGCCGGCCGCCACCGCGCCGCCCCGGGTGTTGCCGCGCCCGACCTCATCCGTGCCGAAGGCGACGACCTCCGCCCCGCCGATCACCTTCCCGACGGCGCCGACCGACCCGCCGACATTGCCGCTTCCCGCCGGCATCACGAGCAATGGCGAAGGCCACATGGCGAGGTGGCCGGCGGCGCTGTCGGTGCTCGGCGTCGCGATGTTCGTCGCGATCCTGGGTGGCCACTACTGGCGGAGCCGCCCGCGCTGATCTACAGGCCGGCGCGGCCGTCCCAGAGCTTGACCCCGCCGGTGATGCCCGCGGTGTTGGGCACGATCTCCACGTCGTCGGGCAGGTCGATGGTGATCTTCTTGGCGTTGCCGCCGCCGATGTAGAGGCGGTCGAAGAAGGTGAGGCCTTGCAGCGTGTCGATGGCGATCTCGACACGCGTGCTCCAGTGCTTGTCGCCGATCTGCTTGCGCGCCAGGTTGCCGAGTTGCTCGTTGTACGTCTCACCCTTCCGGAACGGGTGGTGGGCGATCTCGAGGTGCGGGGCGAGGCGCCCGTCGTGGAACAGCGCGGTGCCGAATCCCGTCCCGAGGGTGATCACCATCTCGAGCCCCGTGCCGCTGATGACCGCCAACCCCTGCATGTCGGCGTCGTTGACGACCTTGGCCGGCGCGCCGAGCGCCTCGGTGAGCGCGGCCGCGAGGTCGAAGCCCCGCCAGAGGCGTTGGTGGTCCTTCGAGATCTTGGTTCCGGGACCGGCCTCGGTCTCGAAGTGTGGCGCCGACAGGATGCGGCCGGACCGCACCATGCCGGGGAAGCCGGCCGACGCCCGCTCGTACGGCTCGAGCGGCTCGGCGAGGTCGACCAGCTGGTCGATGAGGCTCGGTGGTGTGCACGGGTACCGGGTCTCGACGCGGGCGCGGTCGGTGAGCATCTCGCCCCGCGTGTCGAGCACCGCGGCCTTGAGGCCGCTGCCGCCGACGTCGATCGAGAGTGTCCGGGCCGTGTCCCCTTGAGCCATTCGGCTCACGATATTGCCGCAACGCCGACGTGGCCGAGGTCACGTCGACCGCGGCGGTCGACACCGGTACGGTGAAGCGGTGGGCTGGAAGGCGCACCCGTGCGACGGACTGGTGGAACGGGTCGGCCGGACGATGGGCATCTGCCTGTTCCTCGCCAACGTCGTCGGGGCGGTCGTGGAATTCGGGTACGGGCAGCTGGCGTTCAACGCCGGCTCGCGTGCCTGCGTCTCGTGCCACAACGCGCCCGCCTTGTTGCACGACGCGCCGCTGGCGGCGATGTACTTCGCCCTCGCGAGCCTGGTCATCGGGTGGTGGGCCGAGCGCTCGTACATGGCGTCAGTGGCCTGGATCGACGAGGGCCGCGTCCCGTCGGACGCCGAGCGCGACGGCCTGCTCCGTCAGCCGTGGCGACTGGCAAAGGGCGCGTTCCTGGCGTGGCTGGGCGCGGCGTTGCTCTTCGGCATCGGGAGTGTGGCGTTCTACGGCCGGCCGGTGAGCCACGGCGCCCGCGTCGGGCTCGACATCGTCGTCGGCGGCCTCACCACCGCAGCTCTGGCCAACCTCCTCGTCGAGCGGGCCTTCCGGCCGGTGTTCGCCGCAGCGCTGGTCGGCGCACCGTCCACCCGCACCACGACGTTCACGATCCGACGGCGGTTGCTCCGGGCGTGGGTGCTGGGGTCGGGCATCCCGCTGGCGGGCGTCGCGCTCGTCCCGGCGCTGGCCGAGGGCGGGAGCGACCGCCGCATCGTCCTGCTGATGACCGTGCTCGCGGCCATCGGGCTGATCGGCGGCCTGGCGACGATCGCCGTCGCGGCCGAGTCGGTGGCCGATCCGCTGCAGAGCGTCCGCGCCGGCATGGCCGAGGTTGAGAGCGGCGACCTCACCGCGGCGGTCGTCGTCGATGACGGCGGCGAGGTCGGCCTCCTCCAGAGCGGCTTCAACGCGATGGCCGCCGGTCTGCGCGATCGCCAGGAGCTGCAGGACCTGTTCGGCCGCCACGTCGGCGCCGAGGTGGCGCGCCGCGCGCTGGCCGGTGGGGTGAGCTTGGGCGGCGAGCAGCGCGATGTGACGCTGTTGTTCGTCGACATGATCGGGTCGACCGCGCTGGCCGAGGAGCGGCCGGCAACCGAGGTGTTGGCGGTCCTCAACGCGTTCTTCGCGGCGGCGGTGGACGTGGTCGGTGCCGAGGGCGGCTGGGTCAACAAGTTCGAGGGTGACGCCGCGCTCGCCGTCTTCGGCGCACCGGGCGACCAGCCCGACCATGCGGTCCGAGCGCTGCGGGCGGCGCGCGCGTTGCGGGCCGCGCTCGACGACCTCGCGGCGGCCCACCCCGGGCTCGACGCCGGCATCGGGGTGTCGTCGGGCGTGGTGGCGGCCGGGAACGTGGGCGCCGAGGAGCGGTACGAGTACACCGTCATCGGCGACCCGGTGAACGAAGCCGCCCGGCTGACGGAACGGGCCAAGCTCGAGCCCGGGCGGGTGCTGGTCGCGGGGAGCACACTCGCCCGAGCCCGGTCCGAGGCGCGGCACTGGCGCGAGGCCGGGTTGGTCGAGCTGCGCGGCCGGCTGCGGCCCACGCAGGTCTACGTCCCGGTCGACGCGCCGATCGTGGCTCCGGCCTGATCAATCCGGCTTGATCAATCCCGCGCGAGCGCCGTCTCGCGGGACGCTGACACCGGTGGCCGGCATGGGCGGGGGCGATTGCATACACTTCGGCGCAGTCGCCATCTCAGGGGGAACTGATGAAGCGTCGCGCCTTGGTCGTACTCGTCATCGTCGCCGGACTGGTCGCCGCATCGTGCGGGCGAAGCGACAAGAAGGCGACCGGGGGGACGTCCGGGTCCACGACGACCGCGGCCGCGACTGCCGCCGACAAATGCACGTCCACCCCGCTGCAGGCCACCGAGGTCGGCGTCAGTCCCACCGAGATCACCGTCGAGGTGATGGCCGACATCGGCTCGCCGCTCGCGCCGGGTCTCTTCCAGGGGAACGTCGACGCCCTCAACGCGTACGCGACGTACGTCAACGCCCACGGCGGCATCGGCTGCCGCAAGCTCGTCGTCAAGACCTGGGACTCACAGCTCAAGGCCGATGAGTCCAAGAACGGCATCATCGACGCGTGCAAGAACGCGGTGGCGATGGTCGGCGGGAATTCGCTCTTCAACCCGGACGTGTCGCTGTACAACTCCTGCCCCGACAAGGCCGGCGCGGCCACTGGGCTCCCCGACCTCGCGGCGTTGGCCAACGACATCAACGAGCAGTGCAACTGGGCCGTCACCTTCCTGATCCAGGGCGTGTCGGAGCACTGCCCGATCACGCCTGGCCAACCACGACCGCTGTCAGGCGTCGTCGGCCCGTCGAAGTACTACCTGAACAAGGTGCCCGGCCTGCATGGCCTCTACCTCGTGCCGGGCGACCTGCCGACCACCCGGCAGTCGGCCACGTACCTCATCAAGGCGGCTGAGGACGCGGGCATCAAGTGGGACGCCAAGCTCCTCGTCGGTGGTCGCGACGAGCAGTCGGCGTACACGCCGCGCATCCAGGCGCTGAAGGCCAACGGTTCGAACTTCGTCTACAACGGGTCCAACGACCAGGCGATGATCAAGATCCGCAAGGAGGCCAAGGCGCAGGGCGTCGACTCGGTGAAGATCTGGGCCTGCTCGCTGGCGTGCTACACCCGCAACATGCTCACCCAGGGCGGTGCCGACGTCGAGGGCACCTACGTGTGGATGCAGTTCCTCCCGTTCGAGGAGGCCGACACCAACGCCGAGGCCAAGGCCTACGTCGACAGCGTCGGTGCCAACAAGGTCGATTCGTTCGGTGCGAACGCGTGGCAAGCGGCGGTGTTGTTCAAGCAGGTGATCGACCAGATCGTGCAGACCGACGGCCCCAACGCGATCACCCGGGCCAAGATGCTCGAGGTCCTCAAGGGCACCAAGGACTTCTCGGCCAACGGCTGGCTCGGTCCGAAGGACCTCCACGGCTTCTCGACGTGCCAGGTCATCATGCAGGTCCAGGCCGGCAAGTTCGTCCGGGTCTTCCCGCAGGAGCGCGGAAAGATGGACTGCAACCCGGCCAACATCGTCACGGTGAACCTGGATCCGGTGGCCGAGGCCGCCAAGCTGAAATAGCGCACTGAGGCGCTGAGGCGGACACCATGCGGCTCAAGACGAAGCCGACCACGATCGCGGCGGGCGTGGCGGTCGCGGTGTTCGCACTCGTCGTCATCAACGGCAACCGCGGTCCGGCGGTCTACAGCGGGCACAACATCGCCATCGCCTTGGTGGTCGGCATCTCGCTCGGCGGCATCTACGCGATCTCGGCCGGCGGCCTGGTCGTCACCTACTCGACCACCGGCATCTTCAACTTCGCCCACGGGGCCATCGGCTGCTTCCTGGCGTTCGTCTACTGGGAGCTCCGCGTCAACCGGAACTGGCCGACGCCGCTCGCGCTGATCGCGGTGATCTTCGTGCTGGCGCCGCTGCTCGGCATCGGGCTCGACGTGTTCCTCATGCGCCGCTTGCGCAACGCACCGCTGGTCGTCCAGCTGATGGTGACGGTCGGCCTCATGCTGACGTTCATGGGGATCACCCTCACCATGTGGAAGCCGACCCAGGGCCGGGCGCTGCAGCACTTCTTCGAGAGCTCGAAAGGCGTCGAGGTCGGGAACGTGATCGCGACCTGGCACCGGATCATCACCGTCGCGGTCGCGCTCGGGATCGCGCTGCTCCTGCGGACCCTCCTCTACCGCACGCGCATCGGCATCTCCATGCGGGCGGTCGTGGACAACCGCAACCTCGCCGGCCTCACCGGTGCCCGGCCGTCCGTCATCAGCGGCGCGTCGTGGGCGCTCGGATGCATGACGGCTGCCGTGGCCGGCATCCTCATCGCCCCCGAGACCGGGCTGGTCGTCGAGAACCTGACACTGGTCATCGTCGTCGCATTCGCGGCGGCCGCCATCGGCCAGCTCAAGAGCCTGCCGTGGGCCTTCGCCGGCGGGATGATCATCGGTCTGGTCACCGGCTTCACCCGGGTGTTCATCGCGTTCGGTCCCAACTACTCATACGCGTCGGAAGCGATCCCGGCAGTGATCTTGTTCATCGCGGTGCTGTTCCTGCCGCAGGCGCGGTTGGCGACCGGAAGCCTCCGTCTGACGAAGCGGACGGAGCGACTGACGACGCCGGGGGAGGCGCTCGGCGCAGCGGCGTTGATCTTCGGGCTGGTGGCGGCGTGGGCCAACGGCTGGATCCCGTGGATCACCGGCACCACCTTCGGCCAGCGGACCGAAGTGTGGCTCGGGCGCGGCGTCGGCTTCCTCGTCATCGGCCTCATCATGCTGTCGCTGGTGCCGTTGATCGGCTGGGCCGGGCAGGTGAGTTTCGCCAACTTCGCCATCGCCGGGTTCGGCGCCGCGATGTACGCCCACGTCGGCGGGCAGCACGGCAATCCGCTGGCCCTGCTGTGGGTGATGCTCATCTGCGCGCCGCTCGGCGCCCTCGTCGCGCTTCCGGCCCTCCGCCTCAAGGGGCTCTACCTCGCGCTGGCCACGATGGCGTTCGCCGAGTTCAGCGACAAGATCCTGTTCCGGCATCCGCGGATCATCGACCCCGTGAAGAACGGGCGGCTGTACGAGCCGTTGCGGGTGTTGGGGTTCCGGATCAGCAGCGACGGGCCCGACCGGAAGGCGTTCGTGATCTTCCTGGCGCTGGCGTTCGTCGTGCTGTTCCTCCTGTTGGAGGCGCTGCGCCGGAGCCGGTGGGCCCGCCGGTGGATCGCGATGGCCGACAGCCCGGCGGCGTCCGCGACCATCGGCGTCAACCTCACCACGGCGAAGATCGCGGTGTTCGCGCTGTCCGGCGCGATGGCCGGGTTCGCCGGATGCATGCTCGGTCTCCAGCAGGGATCGTTGCGCGGCGATTCGTTCCCGCTGTTCGCCGGCCTGCCGCTCGTGCTTTTGCTCGCCGTCCAGGGCGTGCGCTACCCCGTGGCCGCGTTCATGGGCGTCGTGGGACTCGCGGCATTTCCGGCGCTGTACGAGGTGGCGGGCCAGCCGAACTACCTCACGTCGATCGCGCTCATCGGCCCCGGCCTGGCCGCCATCGCCATGGCCTACCGCCCGGAAGGCGCGGTGTTCTACGCCGGCCGCGACCTCGCGGCGTTGCTGCCATGGCGCAGGGACGCGCGCGAGGAGAAGGCGCTCGCCGTCGCCAAGCTCCGGTCGCAGGACGTCACGCGCGACGAGATCAACGATCTCGGCATCGACCGGCCGTTCACCGTCGAGAAGATCGCGCAGCTCGACCGCGCCCTGAACGTGGCGGACGAGCTGCTCGAGCGACCCGGGGTCGGGGCCCCGCCGGCCGAGGAGGTGCCCGACGGCACTCTTGTCAGCTGAGCAGGTGGTCGTGCGGTTCAGTGGCCTGGTCGCGCTGTCCGACGTCACCGTCGAGGTCGAGCCGGGACGCGTCACCGGCCTGATCGGCCCGAATGGCGCCGGCAAGACGACGTGCTTCAACGTCATCACCGGCTTGCAGGAGCCGTCGAGCGGGCGGGTGGTGTTCGACGGCGCCGACATCACCGGCAAGAGCCCGTACAAGCGGGCCCGCATGGGGATCGCCCGGACCTTCCAGAAGCTCGAGGCGTTCAGCAGCCTGTCGGCGCGCGACAACGTGCTCGTGGCCGCCGAGCAGCGCAAGGCGTGGGACCGGTCCGGCTTCAACCCCGGCGCGGTCGCCGACGAGCTCCTCGAACGCGTCGGCATCAGCCACTTGGCGAACTTCATGGTCGGGACTCTGCCGACGGGGACGGCGCGGCTGGTGGAGCTGGCGCGGGCCTTGGCGACCGATCCCAAGGTGCTCCTGCTCGACGAGCCGTCGTCCGGGCTGAACGAGGACGAGACGCTGGAGGTGGCGCGCCTCCTGCGCGTCCTGGCGGCCGACGGACTGGCCGTGCTGCTCGTCGAGCACGACATGTCGCTCGTCATGGGCACGTGCGAGGTGATCGACGTGCTGGACTTCGGCAGCATCATCTTCAGCGGCACGCCGGCTGACGTGCAGCGGAGCCACGCGGTGCAGGCCGCGTACCTCGGGTCGGGGGCGACCAAGGCCGGCGCGCGATGACGCCGCTCCTCGAGCTCCGCAACCTGCGGGCCGGGTACGGGACGATCGATGTGCTGCACGGCGTCGACCTGGTGTTGCAGCCGGGCCAGGTGTACGCGCTCCTGGGGCCGAACGGGGCCGGCAAGACCACGACGCTTGCGGTGTGCAGCGGCCAGATCCTGCCGTCGGCCGGGCAGGTGCTCCTCTACGGACGGGAGATCAACGGTGTCAGCAGCGACGCCCTTGCGCGCGCCGGCGTGTGCCTCATCCCCGAGGGCCGCGGCGTCTTCCCGAACCTGACGGTCGCCGAGAACCTGCGAATGTCGACCCACGCCGGCGCGTCGTACGCCGACGTGCAGGAGCACGCGTTCACGCAGTTCCCGCGGCTCGAGGAGCGGCGGCGCCAGCTCGCCGGGACCCTGTCCGGCGGTGAGCAGCAGATGCTCGCGATCTCGCGCGCGTTGGCGACCGGCCCGGCGCTGCTCCTGCTCGACGAGCTCTCGATGGGCCTGGCGCCGATCATCGTCGAGGAGCTGTACGAGCGGGTCGCCGCCCTTGCCCAACAGGGCATCTCGATCCTCATCGTCGAGCAGTTCGCGCAAGCCGTCCTCGGCGTGGCGACCGTCGCGTCGGTCATGCTGCACGGGCGGATCGCCCACACCGGTTCGCCGCAAGAGATCGCCGAGGGACTCACCGCGGCGTACCTCGGCGGAGCGGTTGACAAGGCCCACACGCGACAAGGAGCACCATGACCGTGGCCGATCTCTCGCCTCCCGACGAAACCATCTCGCCCCGACTCCAGCAGTTCCAGGCCGAGGTCGAGCAGTTGAAGGTCACCGGTGGCCGGGCCAATCCCGAGCGCATGTGGGCGATCGTCGGCGTACTCGCCATGGCCGCCGGCGTCGTGCTGTCGCTGGTCGCGTGGATCCTCACCCAGGGCACCACCAGCACCCTCGACTTCGCCAGCTACAACGCCATGGGCACCTTCGCCATGGCGCTCACCATCGGTGGCACCGGCCTGTTCGTCGTGATGTCGCTGCGGCGGTACTTCCGCTACTGGCTGGTGCGGTTCATCTACGAGATGCGCGACCAGGCCGACCGGGTGGTCTCGCCCGACAAGTAGAGTGATCGCCCGCAGCAAGGGCGGCGTGGCCGAGTGGTTTAGGCAAGGGCCTGCAAAGCCCTGTACACCGGTTCGATTCCGGTCGCCGCCTCCAACGAGTTCTCCCTGGTCACGTGCGGTGCACAGGGCTTTGGCTCGCTCCGCTCGTCAAGACGCCATCCCGCGTCCATCCCGCGGCTCAGGCCTACCGCTCCGCGGCGTCGCCGAGCTCGTGACGGCGAACGCGTCGCGTCTTGCCGAGCTGCCGCAGCTCGCCGACGGACTTCCGAACTGCATCACCATTGCCAGCGTGCTTGTGCGGCTTGCACAGGCGGCAGCCCTTCCAGCGTCGTGACGAGGTGCGAGCCATCGCACGACCTCCGCGAGTACCTCGCCGTCAACACGACGAAGATTTCAGGATCGCAGCCCTGTCAAGAGACCGGGCGATCGTCCGCTGGATCAGCGGTGGCTCTCGGCGTACGCCCGCACGGCCAGCAGCGGCACGTAGAAGAGGCCGTCGTCGCCCTTCACGCGGGGCAGATCGCGCGTGTCCATGAGCAACAGCACCTGGTAGGTGTCGAGCCCGAGTGCGCGACCTGCTTGCGGCGGGGTCAGCAGTTCTTCGGTGGCATTCACGTCCACAACGGTACCCGTCTCATTCCTCGGGCCAGAGCCGGTTCATCAGCAGCTCCATCGACCACCGGAGGCGCTCCCAGGACACCTCGAACGCCGGGCTGGTGCGGTCGATCAGGTCCACAGCGTCGAGCAGCGCGGCCACGATCCGGAACGCCTCCGCCTTCGACAGCCTCATCTCGTCGTCGCCTTCGAAGAAGCTCGCCACGGGTCACTGACCGCCGATCGCTTCGTCGAGGTACGCCGCGATCTCTCGGTCGCGTTGTTCGGTGGCGTGCTGGTAGATGAGCGCGGCCCGGGGTGAGGCGTGGCCGATGCGGGCCATCAGCTCCTTTGTGGTGATGCCGGGCATGCGAGCCGTCAACGTGGCCGCGTGGTGGCGGAGGTCGTGGATGCGGAGGCCCTCCGGTGCGTCCGCTACCGTCCGGGCCGCTTGCCACTCCTTCGAGAGCAGGGCCCGGGTGATCGGCTCGCCTCGTGGTCCGGTGAACAGCACGCCCGACTCGCCGGGCTGGCCGTAACTGGCGAGATGCTTCTCGAGCGCCTCGACGACGACCTTCGGGAGGCTGACGGTCCGCTGGCCGGCCTCGGACTTCGGTCCGGTCACGAGGCGGCCTTGACCGACGACCTGTTGCGCTTGGACGAGCACCGTGAGGCGCGCGTTCTCGATGTCGACGTCGCAGCGACGAAGCCCGAGCAGCTCCCCGGTTCGTAGACCGACGAAGCCGGCGATGATCACGAGCGCCCGAAGTCGCTCGCTGATCGAGTCAGCAAGCTTGAAGACGAGCGCTGAGTCGATCATCGGACGCTCATCAGCGCGCTCGCTGCCGCCACCGCGAATGCGACACGGGTTGCGCACGATCAGCTCGTCGTCGACGGCCGTGTTGAGGATCGCTCGCAGCAGTCGGTAGCTCTTCGCCGCCTGATCGCGCCCGGCGCTGACGGAGACCTTCGAGTACCAGTCGCGCACGACCGACGGCGTGAGCCGCGCCAGCTCGTACTGGCCGATCGTCGATTCGATGTTGCGAGCGAGCAGCCCGAGGTAACTCTGCTTCGTCATCGGCGCGAGCGGCTTGCCCTTCACGAGCCGCGTGTCGAGCCAGCGCTGGGCGAAGGCGGCGAGCTTCTCGCGCCGTCGTCGCGGATCTGCGATGGGCCCCGTGAGACGCTCGGCCTCGACCTGGCGAACGCGGTTCTCGGCGTCTTGGCGGCGCTTGAACGTCTCTTCGACCGCACGCCCACCGGCGCGGTAGCGGACGTCGTAGCGAGCCTCTCCGGCCGCTGTGAGGCGCTTCGAGATCGAAGCCATCCGTCAGTCCTTCGTGAGATCGATGAAGGGCAGCGGAGGCTGCGAGGCGTCTCTGCGGCGAGGCGCTCGTCGCATCGTACGCGGGGGTGGTGACAGCAACGCCTCGACATACCGGTGCACGGCGACAAGCGGGACCCGAGCCGCCCGCCCGATGTGCACCACCTGGAGCTCGTCGCCGGCGGTCAGTTCGTGCGCCTTCGTCCGCCCGACCCCGAGCATCGCCGCCGCCTCCACGATCGTCAGCAGCAACCGTTCGCGCTCCTCGACCTCCACGAGATGACCCATCGCGGTATCCACGTACGCTCGCGACCCGAATAGCACTACGCGTTTCTCAGATCGCGATCAGCGACCCCTCGAAGACGCACACGGACTTGCCGTTGACGCAAAGCGCTAACGGCGGGCGCGATGCTGGGCCCGTGGAGCACCTTGGATCGGCCGCTGATGAGGACGGCGAAAGGACGCTCTACGTCCAGTCGGTGGACTCGTTCGACTCCTGGCCGGCTCTCCGCGGCGGGGATGCGTGGCGAGCCGTGGTCGAGGACGGCACGACGGGTTTCGCTCTGTTCCTTGCCTGTGACGCCACGTCTCTGACCGCCGAGGCGCTCGCGACCTTTGCTCAGTACTGCCTCGATCATGACGTCTTCTGGGTCTCAACGTTCGGCGCTGACTGCGAGCGAGTTCACGACGTCTTCGACGAGGTCGACACCAAGCGAGGGATCGAGGACCGCGGCGTCGTCATGACCACGTGGCATCACGATGAGAGCGTTACCGACGCGCTTGACCTCTTCTGGCACGCCTTCCCCGACGAGCTGAAGCAGGGTGGCCCCGCCCGCGTCGTGTTGCTCGTCGATCGTGACGAGTGGCTCGAGGAAGTTCGGCGCTCAGCCGCTGACGATCTCGGGCCGTAGGCCCGTTCCATCCCGCGTCCATCCCGCGGTCGCTGAGATTCGCGGGTGTTCGCCGAGGTCCGCGCGTGTGACCAGGAGGTTCTTACGAGGGCGGTCTTTCAGACCGCCGGAGGAAGAACCTGCAAAACCCCTGTACACCGGTTCGATTCCGGTCGCCGCCTCTACAAGCTTTGTGTTGGTCACGTGCGGTGCACTGGGCTTTGTCTCGCTCCGCTCGCCTGAACACCATGCCGCGCGCCGCGCGTCACCATGTCCGTACCTGGCAAACTTTGACGACCTGACGTCGAGGAGGTGACGTGACCGAACCGCAGCGAGTAGGTGAGCAGCACCCGTCGGCGCGTCGTGCCTCTCTCGAGGAGCTCGCCCATCAGAAGGGCCTGAAGCCCGTCGAGTCCATCAACGACCTCGAGGCCTTCGCCCTCGACGTCTGGGACTCTGACGAGGACCTGCAGGCGTTTCTGGCAGACGTGCACGCCAGCCGCCACGCCGATCTCGCCTGAGCCCTGTGCCCGCAGTCGTCCTCGACACCGGCACGGCCTCACTTCTGCACCTTCGCCAGCTCGAGCCCGCGTACGCACGACACCTGATCGCCAACACCGCGCTGCTCACGCTCAACCGTCGGGACTTCGATGACTTCTCTCGCCATGACAGCCTGCGGCTGGTCGAAGGCCCTTGATCGCGAGGTCTAGCGACTCGCGTCGGCGTCGTCGACTCGTTCGGGCTGACTTCGGATCTGAGTCCAGTACTCGAACATCGTCGTCGACGTCGACCGCGACGCGCTCGCCGTACAGGCGATCAGTGCCGTCCTTCTTCGGGCCCGAGATCCAGTACTCATCGCCGGTCTCGACATCGTAGTAGTTGGCTTTGCATCCGCCCTTGAGGCTGCGGAAGGTCTTGCCGCCGTAATAGATGCTGCGACCGGTCTTCGAGAACGTGACACGGCCGATCCGGGCGGGCCCGCTGAGCCCTTCGGCCTTGCACTCGACGTACATGATGCGCGGCTTCATGTTCCGAGAGCGACCTCGGCGATCGCCGTTGCGACTGTCGTCGGGGGTGGGATTGGGTCGCCGTGCTCCGCCATGAACTCGAGACGGAACTGGATCGCCTCGGGCATGAGCTTCTCCGGGGAGCGCGCGCATGTCACGGTCCGATAGTGCTCATGCGGTGAGGGGTTTGGAAGCGGAGATGACGAGGCCGCGGATCTTGCCGTCCACATCTGTCTTCCCGAAGCGTTGCTCGATGGCCGCTGTCGCCACCGCGGTTGCTTCGGCAAGACGTGAAGGGTGCCGGGCCTCGATCTCGTTGCGCAATGGTGTGCCCTGGCAGAACGCGATCGCCGGGACCTCGGCCGACCGTGCCCGGCTCCGAGCCTCCAACACCGTGACACCCGCCGGTGAGACGAAGCCGCCCGCTTCGACATCGGCCTGGATCGCGGCCTCGTCGAAATAGCCGTACGGCGTGCGGGCCAGAAAGAGCGGCGGATCGTCGGCGAACAAGCCGCCGACCGCGGCCGCGACCACCGCCGCGAACTCATTGTGTTCGATCGCGTCCCATACGTTGAACAAGAACACGCCACCAGGCCGCAGGACCCGAGCCACTTCAGCGAACGCGGCCGGCCGATCGGGGAAGAACATCACCCCGAACTGGCACACCACCGCATCGAAGCTTGCGTCACCGAACGGCAGGTCCAGCACGTCCCCGCTCTGCCACACCACAGGACGCGACGTGCCAACCGATTGGCCGTAATCGATCATGGACTGACTCAGATCCGTAGCGGTGATCGACACCGATGCAGGAAGACCAGCCGCCATTGCTCGAGTCACCACACCGGTGCCCGCAGCAACCTCGAGTATCGACCCGAGTTCGAGGTCTTGAAGGCGAGCGACGAGATCGTCGGCGTAGGGATCAAAGATCAGCGGCACCAGATACCGGTCGTACAACTCCGGCACCGAGCCACCGAACGTCGGATCCTGTGCGCGACGGTCTGACACGTGACCCCCTCGAGAGAATTCGGCGCCGAGCACTCCACACCACCCTCGTCACACTGACGAGAGCACGTCGGGTGACACGACATGGTCGCAGTTCCATCCGATCGCGCCGCCGCAGCACCTCGACGGGCACTGCCGACAAGGACCGCCAGCGACTGCCGGAGAGCTCAGTCGGCGAAGGCGAGGTAGTCGTGGACGGCGCCCACCGCGGCGGATCCTTCGCCCACCGCAGCCGCGACCCGCTTGGTGGAGCCCGATCGGACGTCGCCGACGGCGAACAGCCCGGGGAGGCTCGTCTCGAACGGCAGCGGACGACGGCCCAACGCGTCCCAACGACCATCGAGGCGCTCGTCGTCGAGGGATCGATCGGTGAGCACGAAGCCACGGGCATCGAGCGCCGCGCAGCCGGACAGCCACTCCGAGGCCGGATCGGCGCCGATGAAGGAGAACAGGGCCGCGCATGGCATCACGTGCTCGCCATCGGCCCCGGTGACTCGGATCGACGCGAGGGAGCGGTCACCGTCGAGACCGGTGATCCTCGTGTCCGTCCGCACGGCGATGCGCGGGTCGTTCTCGATCCGGTCGATGAGGTAGCGCGACATGCTCGCCGCCAGGTCGGGCCCGCGGATGACGATGATGGTTGGGCTGCCGGCCTCGGCGAGGAACAGCGCCGCCTGGCCGGCCGAGTTGCCGCCGCCGGCGACCACGACCGGCGAGCCGGCGCACTGGCGCGCCTCCATCTCGGTGGCCGCGTAGTACACGCCGTTGCCCTCGAAGTCGGCGAGGCGGACGGCGTCGAGTCGCCGATAGCGCGCACCGGACGCGACGATCACGGCCCGCCCGGCGACGTCGGTCGCATCGGACAGCCGGACGACGAGATGCCCGGCCTCCTCGCGCAGCCCGGTCGCGGCGCACGGGCTGGTGAGGAGGGCACCGAACTTCTCGGCCTGTACGACGGCCCGCTGGGTGAGGTCACCACCGGAGATCCCGGTCGGGAACCCGAGATAGTTCTCGATCCGCGAGCTGCCCCCGGCCTGGCCGCCGACCGCGACCATCTCGACGCCCAAGGTCCGCAGTCCCTCCGACGCGCCGTAGACCGCAGCGGCCAAGCCGGCCGGACCGCCGCCGACCACGACCAGGTCGAAGCAGCGCTCGGGGATGCTCTCGACGGTCAACCCGAGATAGTCGGCGAGCGCGCCAGGGGTGGGCCCGCGCAGGACCGACCCGGTGGCGATGACCACCGGCAGCTCGCGTGGGGTGATGCCGAACGCGGTGAGAACCGCTTCCACGGCGGCATCGCGGTCGGGATCGAGCCACTCGTGCGGGATGCGGCTCCGGGACAGGAACTCGCGGAGTCGGAGCGACTCCGGTGAGAACCGGGACCCGATGACCCGGATGGCCGAGGCCGCGCCGCTCATCAGACTCGCTCGGCGAGCGATGAAGGCCGCCAACACCGTGTCGCCGAGGCGCGGATTCGTCGCGATCACCCGTTGCAATGCGGCTCTCGGCACCACGATGACGTCGCCGGACTCCACCACGCGCGCTGACACGAACACCCGCATGCCGGTGAGCATGTTCAGCTCGCCGGAGAAGCCCCCGGCCTCATGCCGCGTGATGACCTGCTCCTCGCCGTCGGCCGACACCACGATCTCGACCGCCCCGGAGACGACCACGTAGAAGTCGTAGGTGGTGTCCCCCTCCCGGTACAGGAACTCGCCCACCGCCATGGACCGCCGCGTCCCGAGCCCGTCGAACACCGCGACGTCCGCGGCGTCCAGCGTCGGGAAGGCCTCGATATCAGCCACCTGGGGCCTGCGGTCCGACATGAAGGGCTCTCGTCATGTCCGACATGGTGCCGCCCCTGCGCCCGGTTCGCACCGGGCTCTGACCGGAAAAGCCCTAGTGCCAGGGTTCGAACAGGCCTTCGAACTCGAGCTTGCCGTCACTGACGCGGCCGTAGAGCAGCCAGTCGCCCTTGAAGAGCTGGTGGTCGTGCGGGCCGCCGGCGATGTGGGTCTGGGGACCACCGGTGGTGCTCGGCATGAAGCGGATCTGCTCGAGCCCGGCCTTGAGGCCCCAACCGGTGAGCACCGGTGCCCGGTGCAACCCCTCGACGAGCACCCGCGCGGTGTCGTACGCCAGCAATGGGATCGCGTTGGGCCACATCGGCGGGTCGGCCCCGTAGCGCTTGACGTAGCGCGAGTGGAACCCGTCCACCAGCGGGTTGTCCGGGCAGAGCTGGTCGATGCCCACCCAGCCCTCGAACTTGTCGAACCCCATCAGGTAGAACATGAACGACGTGCCCATGATGCGCGGCGGGTCCCACCCGAGCTCGTCGAGGGCTCGCCGCAGCGTGCCGTTCGCCGCGATCACGCCGTAGCCCATGTAGACGAGGGCGTCGGCGCTCGCGTTGCGCAGCTGGCCGAGGTTCGACGCCAAGTTCTCAGGTGTCTGGCTCACGGTCTCGACCGCCGCGATCGACACCCCGCGACGGCGGCACTCCTGGCGGAAGTACCGGAAGTACTCCTCGCCGTTGGGCGAGACCTCGCTGAGGACCGCGACGCGCTCGTGGCCTTGCTTCTTGAGCCAGCCCACCACGAGGGCGGCATCGCCACCGCAGTCGCCGTTGCCGAGCCGGAAGCAGTAGTCGCCGTGGTAGCGCTCGGTGCCACACCAGCTGATGAGCGGCACCTCGGCCTCGTTGGCGTAGCGGCCGAGCACCATCGCGTTGTCGGAGCTGTAGGCGCCGGCGACGCCGATGCACCCGGCGTCGACCAGCTCGCGGAAGCCGTCGATGGCGTTCTTGGCCGAGCCGTGCGGCAGGCCGTTCTCGGGATGGATGACGAACTCGACCGGCCGGTTGAGCACGCCGGCCTCGATGGCTTCGTCGAACGCCATCCGGTGGATGTTGTCGTAGCCACCTCCGGGACCGTCGAGCGCCGATCCCAGCCAGCCGATCTTTATCGGGTCCATGAAGGTCCTTCCGGCAACTCGCACGGCGCGGTCGAAGCCGACAATATATGTTTCGGCGACACGACGACCATCGAGGCCTTGTCGTCCGGTGGTTGCACGCGCCGGCGTCGATAGAGTCTGCGCTTCCGGGAGGAGCCGATGTCACCGAAGATCCAGCTGGAGTACGACGGCCCGATCGCCACGATCACCAACAACAACCCGGACAAGCACAACGCGTTCGACGACGAGATGGACCGGCGCCTCTGGGAGATCCTCGGCGAGCTGAAGCAGCGGCCCGATGTGCGCGCGGTGATCTGGCGAGCCGAGGGCAAGTCGTGGTCGTCGGGCCGCGACGTCGGCGCGCTCGGCGGCGGTCAGGTCGCGGTCTCCCATCACGAGCTCATGCGGGGCGGGCATCGCGGCATCCAGCAGCTGTGGGACATCGACGCCGCGGTCATCGTGGCGTGCAAGGGCTGGTCGATCGGCGGCTCGTTCCAACGCGCCCTGCTGTGCGACATTCGCGTCGCCGCGGAAGGCGCCCGCTTCCGGCTGCCCGAGGTCGGCTACGGCGTCATCCCGGACACCGGCGGCGTGGGCGTGCTGTACCAGATGGCTGGCCATGGGGTCGTGAGCGACATGGTGCTCACCGGCCGGGTGCTGTCGGCCGACGAGGCGCTGCAGCACGGCGTCGTCAGCCGGGTGGTGCCCGAGGCCGAGCTGGACGAGACGGTGCGGTCGATGGCCGAGCAGATCGCGGCCTCGCCGCAGGTCACCGTGAAGCTGGCTCGCGAGGTCATCCGCCACCTGGCGCTGCCGGCGCTGCGGACGTCGATGGCCGACGAGATGATCTACCAGACCTTCATCGCCAGGAGCGACGACATGGCCGAGATGCGCGCCGCCAGGGCGGACGATCGCCCGCCGCATTACACGGGCAGCTGACCAGTGCCGCGAACGAGGAAGTCGAGTGAAGATGACTGACGCGATCGGGCTTCCGCCGCCGCCGCCGGTGGGGGAGACCGCGCTGAAGCCCGGCACCTTCGCCGGCGAGACGGTCTTCGTGACGGGCGCCGGCACCGGCCTGGGCAAGGCGATCGCGGCGGAGTTCGCCCGCCTCGGCGCGTCGATCGTGATCGCCAGCCGCAAGGACGAGCACCTGGAAGCCGGGGAGGCGGCGATGAAGGCGCTCGGCGCGCCGGTCCTCACCGTCACCTGCGACATCCGCGAGCCCGAGGACATCGCCGCAGCGTTCGAAGCCGCCGCCGGCGCGTTCGGCCTCCCGGGCGTGCTGATCAACAACGCCGCCGCCAACTTCCCGGTGCCGGCCGAGGACATGTCGCCCAACGCCTGGCGCACCGTCGTCGACATCACGCTCAACGGCACCTTCTTCTGCGCGCGCGAGTTCGGCCGCCGCCACCTGGCCGCCGGCACGCCGGGGTCGATCGTCAACATCGGCGCGTCGTACGCGTGGACGGGTGGTCCCGGCTTCGCCCACTCGGCCGCGGCCAAGGCCGGCGTCAAGAACCTCACCGAATCGCTCGCGGTCGAGTGGGGTCCGTACGGCATCCAGGTGAATAGCCTGGTGCCGGGACTGTTCCCCCACGAGGACATGACGGCCGACATCCAGGGCAACCTGCAGCGCACCAACGACAAGGACGTCTGCCAGCCCGCCCTCCGGGTCGGGCAGCGCCAGGAGCTCGGGTGGGCGGCGACGTTCCTCGCCTCGCCCTACGCCCGCTTCATCTCCGGCCACACCCTCGTGGTGGACGGGGCGAACTGGCAGCGCCGCCTCCTCACCAACCCGCCCGTCGTCACCGTCCGCGACCAGATGGGCAAGGGCCCGTTCGAGCCCTGAGGTCCTGCTGGCGCAATCCGCTCGGCCAGGAGCCGAGCGGATCGCGCCACGACTACTTCTTCAGCGCCGCCTGCTTGTAGCGGTC